>NZ_MLBF01000014.1 GCF_001936615.1 Desulfosporosinus metallidurans | reverse complement strand
CTCAATAAAAGCAACAACTATTTTCAATCTCAAACAGAATTCGGATCTAACTGCTATGAAAGAGTGACAGGACCTGCAAGTGTCCGGAACTTCAAAACACTTGAACTGATAGTTTAATAGCATACTTTGTATGAGTCTTGCGCTAAACACAACGATATGGCGATCATCTACTCTTAAGAAAGGGCAGTGTCCTCTGAGTAGGGTAGTCGCCATATCTTTACTCTGTAATTCGTCAAAATAAGGAGGAGTAAGAGTGAAGACAATCATGGTTATAGGGGCCGGACAAATGGGGGGAGGAATCGCCCAAGTTGCCGCCCAAGCCGGTTACTCTGTCATTGTAAATGACATTAAGGATGAATTTGTCGTGCGGGGTCTCGGTATCATCCAGAAAAACCTCAGCCGCAGTGTCGAAAAAGGAAAACTTACTGCTGAAGATCGAGAAGTTACTTTAGGTCGCATAACAAAATCGACATCCCTGCAAGACGCAGCAGCAGCCGACTTAGTTATCGAAGCAGCTGTGGAAAATATGGTCATAAAATCCAAAGTTTTCTCACAACTCGACGTTATTTGCCCAGAACACACAATACTTTCGAGCAATACATCATCATTACCCATCACTGAGATAGCAGCATTCACCAAACGTCCGGATCGAGTGATTGGCATGCACTTTATGAATCCCGTTCCAGTGATGAAGCTCGTTGAGGTTATTCGCGGCTTGGCCACCAGCGATGAAGTGTATAAAACGATTGAAAGTCTCAGCCTTAAAATGGGTAAAACACCAGTGGAAGTCAATGATGCCCCTGGATTTGTCGCTAACCGGATATTAATTCCCATGCTCAATGAAGCGGTATATACTCTATATGAGGGTATTGCCACGGTAGAAGCGATTGATAATGTTATGAAGTTAGGCATGAACCACCCTATGGGTCCGTTAGCATTAGCTGATCTGATCGGCTTGGACACCGTTCTATCTATTATGGAAGTCCTTCATGAAGGATTAGGTGACAAATATCGTCCGTGTCCTTTACTACGTAAGTACGTTAAAGCTGGTTGGCTCGGAAGAAAAACCGGTCGTGGTTTTTATAAATATGAATGAGACTAATCTCGTTAAATGATGGTTATATAAGCATGAGAACGAATGTCGTGCTGAACATAAACGTTTGCATATTCAGATAAATGCAGATTACCAGCATGGTCAAGCAAACTTTTCACTTGTAGCGGAAAGGTTTTCAACAATTTTCGATAAAACATGATATGGAATTTTTCAAGACGATGAAACATGCCTCTGATTCTTACGAATAATCAAGTAATCCGTATTGATAATGAAAGGATGAGGAGTACATGGACAAAATAAAAAAAATTATAAGGATATTTCACGAATATTTGCCTGCTAATATTAATGATTATACGCAATTGGATTATGCTACAACAACAGCCTTTGCCATTCACTCTATTTTTAATCAAAAACAGGTAGTTGCAGTTGCTGATGTGGAAAAATATTTACATTCCTGGAGAACAAATTGATCATAAACTGAAAGCTGGTGATAAGCTATTCCGGATTCAGTTATGCATTTGGCAATTTGTAACAAAAAACGGGTTAGTATTAAAAAGGACGCTTCACTATTTGGTTTTCCGTATATTGGAATAGCTTATCCTATTTTTAGCAACACCAGAAGCGTACTTGGTGGCTTGATTATTTGTGAGAACATTCAACATCATGAGGACTTAGCATTAACTTCTAAAAATCTAACACAAATTACAGGGCAAATTGTGGATACTGTAAAATCTTTGGAAAATGTAAATACTACATTGATAACATCTGGTAAAAAACTGTCAATCCAGTCAACAAGTGCATTGGAAAAAGTCAAATCAATCGATTAGATATTGCATTTTATAAAAGGAATATCTAATCAAACCAATATAATCGGGTTAAATGCATCAATTGAAGCAGCGAGAGTTGGGAAAGCGGAAGGGGATTCGCAGTTGTTTCTGGCGAAATCCGAAAACTAGCCACAGAAAGTTTAAATTCGGTAAATATTATCACGAATACTTTGAATAATATTCGCTCTTTCACTGAAAAAGTAAACTCTGAAGTGAATACATTAGGTAATGATGTTGCTTATCAAGCTGACGTTATAAATCAAATTAGTGTTATTACACAACAATTAAAATCAATTGCATTATTTTTGGTGAGCAGTCCTAGAAAATTACAAGTGATTAGATCACTATATTCTTAGAGGCGATCTTTTACTATTGCCTGAGGTAGTGAAAAAATTATTACTGAATACAGTCTTATCCATTACGGAGGTTCTCCATGAAGGTCTAGGCGATAAATATCGCCCCTGCCCGTTACTCCGTAAATACGATAAAGCGGGCTGGCTTGGTCGTAAATCTGGTCGTGGTTTTTATAACTACGAGGCCTAGACTAGACTCTGAGCGCATTCAATCATCTTGAATCAGGTCTAGGGCGGAATTCCTCTCTCAGGCAAAGAAAAGATAGTATAGTATTGTTAGTGATTCGCGATAACAAGGAGGTTAAAGAGTGGAGTATACCAATCTAATCGTAGAACAAAACGGTGCTATCGCCGCCCTAACCATCAATCGACCGAAAGCCTTAAATGCCTTAAATACAGACACGCTGACGGAACTGTCCACTGTGTTCAATAAGCTAGGGAGGGATTCCAGTGTTAAAGTGGTCATACTTACAGGTAGTGGAGAGAAAGCCTTTGTCGCAGGCGCAGACATAGCTCAAATGAAAAAATTAAATGCACTGGAAGGACGACGGTTCGGCCAATTAGGTCAAGCAACCTTTCGCAAGCTTGAACTTCTGCCTCAGCCCGTGATCGCCGCCATCAACGGATTCGCTTTAGGCGGTGGGTGCGAGTTAGCCATGTCCTGCGATCTTCGTTTAGCGAGTGAAACTGCAAAGTTTGGTCAACCAGAAGTAACCCTAGGACTTACGGCTGGATTTGGAGGCACTCAGCGTTTACCCCGCTTAGTCGGTACAGGACTCGCCAGCGAGCTGCTCTTTACAGGCGACATTATAGATGCCCAAGAAGCTTATCGGATTGGCTTGGTGAATCACGTCTATCCTTTAGACGCTTTTATGGAAGAAGCACTAAAGCTTGCGAACCGAATTGCAGGGCGTGCACCTGCAGCGGTACAGTTAAGCAAAAGTGCTATCCATCGTGGGATGAACATGGACCTTGATAGCGCGCAAGCCTACGAAGCAGAGGTTTTCGCACTGACATTTAGCACACAGGATCAAACAGAGGGCTGTTCAGCCTTTTTAGAACGACGTAAACCTGTTTTTGAAGGTCGCTAATATGAAGCAGAGTTACTTTTCGCAAAGAGTCGATCAAGACGCTTTGTTAAATCGGGCAAGCGTATTAGAATTTGAGTTTATTTGAGAGCATTGAATAATTGTGAAGGAGATGGATATAATGAGAGACGTTGTCATCGTGAGTGCGGTGCGTACACCTGTCGGTTCTTTTTTAGGTTCATTAGGTCAAATACACGCCGCAGAGTTAGGTGCACTGGTCATCAAAGAAGCTATGAAGAGAGCAGGGATTACCCCTGACCAGGTTGACGAGGTTATTATGGGTAACGTATTACAGAGTGGTCAGGGGCAAAATCCAGCACGTCAAGCGTCCATAAAGGCCGGAATTCCTCAGGAAGTTCCATCCTGGACGGTTAATAAACTATGCGGATCAGGAATTAAATCAATTGTTTGTGCTGCGCAGACCATTATGGTCGGGGATGCTGATATTGTGATTGCTGGTGGTATGGAAAGTATGACCATGGCCCCTTATATACTTCCCAAAGCACGTGCCGGATATAGGATGGGTAATGATACCATTGTCGATTCCATGATTTTGGATGGATTAACAGATGCTTTCTCCAACATTCACATGGGTGTGACGGCTGAAAACATTGCGGAGCAGTTTGGTATCTCCCGTGAGGAACAAGATAATTATTCAGTGATGAGTCAAAATCGTGCGGAGGCTGCCATCAAAGCTGGAACGTTTAATGAAGAAATAGTCCCTGTATCCATTCCCCAACGTAAAGGAGATCCAGTTGTTGTTTCCCAGGATGAATTTCCCCGTTTTGGCGCAACCTATGAGGCCCTTGCCAAGCTACGGCCCGCTTTTAAAAAGGATGGAACCGTTACTGCTGGAAATGCTTCAGGGATTAATGACGGCGCTGGCGCTGTGGTTGTCATGGCGAAAGAAAAAGCTGAGGAACTGGGCTTAACTTCTCTTGCTACTATAGTATCTTGGGCTTCAGCTGGCGTAGATCCGAAAATTATGGGAACAGGCCCCATCCCAGCAAGCCGTAAAGCCTTAGAAAAAGCAGGGTTAAAAATCGAAGATATCGATCTCATAGAAGCCAACGAAGCGTTTGCTTCACAAACTTTGAGAGTGGGGAAAGAGTTACACCTCGATAGAGATAAGACAAATGTTAACGGTGGGGCGATTGCCCTGGGTCACCCCATTGGTGCTTCTGGAACGCGAATACTCGTGTCATTGCTGTATGAAATGAAGCGTAGGAATGCCCATCGTGGGTTAGCAACACTATGTATCGGCGGAGGACAAGGAATCGCGTTGATTGTGAAACAATAAAAAACCGAGAGTGAACTCGAACACAAATTTCCGATCTGAAGTATAATTTAGTTAGTTATACCTCAGCTGAATTGATGTGATTCGGATTTAAATGCTGATTTTAGATTCGCCTCCGCCAATACAATAGGAGATTATGACAGTCTATATCATCGGAGGAGAAGGTGTCATCAACGCCACCGTAGAAAGCCAAGTCGCTCAGATAACTTCGTTAGACAAATAGAATATTGTGAAAATTGCTGGAGCAGACCGCTATGAAACCTCTCTGGCCGTAGCAAAATACTTCAACTTATCCGGGCAAAGTGTCTGTATAGCCACAGGAAATAATTTCCCAGATGCCCTGGCAGGAAGTGTCTATGCAGAAAATCACAATGCCTCGATTATTCTAGCGGACGGCAGCTTATCCGATCAGGTCATGAATTATCTCAAGGCCAAAATGACCGGAGCTACCTTATTCGGCGGAGAGGCTGTTGTTAGTAAAGACATTGAGCAGCAGCTTGGACAATTGATCGGAAAATAGAAAAGAGTAGACTATCAGTGACAACTTTGTAAGTACGCTAACAAACAAGTACATCCATTGTGATTAGATTTTATTTTAATCACAATGGGTGATTTTTGTACAAGCATAGGATGGGCAAGAAGCAAGCTTCAAAGATGCGTTAGTCAGTTAACTTTTAGCTTTGGTACTGGCGGAGATGAGAATTGGACATACAGGGTTTTCAACAGTGTCAGTTCGCCTCCGCCATTGAAAACCCTAACTCTAATTCATCTTTGTTTTCAGGATGATTTACAATAACTGAATCTATATATTTTTGAAGGACCTGCTTTTTATCTTCGGCATTATCGGAGAAAAGAAGGTCCTTTTTTAATCTTTAGGATTTTAATAATCATCGATTTGTCAAAGGGGCTGTATGTCATGACTCAACTTTGGAGGCTTACCAGGTATTGCCCTGAGTGTAGACGTACTTAATTAGGCGTAGGAGGGCGTTTCTATATTTGAGACTATTTTGCGGTTGTTCAGCCGGAGGTAGCAGCAACGGAAAAGCTAAAAAACAGTTTATATTTTTTTACGGTCCTAAAAATTTCTTTATTTTTTCTTTATGGTTTAGACTTCTATTTTTACACTGTTTTAATGGGTATTAGGTTTATAATTAGCCTGCATTCCAAGTAAAAATTTTCAAGAAGGGTAAGATAAGGATCAGCTAATTTCGTTAGCTTTATGAAAGGGGATCAACATGTTTCGTCTTAAAAACATCATCATAGGCAAACCGTTGCATAATTCATCACTTGCCCATGAGAAATTGACTAAAATTAAAGCATTAGCGGTGTATTCCTCGGATGCACTATCTTCAGTAGCCTATGCTTCGGAAGAAATACTCTGGGTTTTAGCACCGATAGGGGCTTTTGCCCTATCCTTTTCGCTTCCCATCGCTGGAGTAATTCTATTGCTTTTAGCTGCGCTCATTTTGTCCTATCGCAAAACTATTTCCGCCTATCCTTCAGGTGGAGGAGCCTATATTGTTGCTAAAGACAATTTGGGTCAGATCCCTGGGTTGGTGGCTGGGTCTTCTCTCGTGATTGACTATATACTGACGGTCGCAGTGAGTATTGCGGCAGGTGTAGCCGCTATTACTTCGGCGTTCCCCAGTCTTCTCCCTCATACGGTAGCTTTATGTTTGGTTTTCGTTTTAGTGTTAATGATTGTAAATCTTAGAGGCATTAAAGAAGCGGCTACTGTCTTTACTTTGCCCACGTACATTTTTATTTTTTCTCTTCTTACTTTAATCGCAATAGGTATTTATAAACGCACATTTGGGCTACCGATTCCCTCGGCTCCGATTAACCTTGTGTTGGGTTCAGCCCCTCAAACCTATATTACCCTCTGGATTCTATCAAAAGCATTTTCTTCAGGATGTACAGCCTTAACAGGGGTCGAGGCAATAAGTAACGGTGTCCCCAATTTTAAAGAACCCCGTTCACGAAATGCCGCCATGACCCTTGCAGCCATGGGAATCATTATTGTTTTCCTGTTCGGTGGAGCAACTTTTTTAGCTCAGACTCTCCACGTGACACCGAATCCTGACGAGACGGTCATATCACAAATTGCTCGTCTCTTAACGGGTAGAGGGTGGTTTTACTACTTATTACAGGCAAGTACCGCTGCTATTCTTATCCTCGCAGCAAACACGAGTTATAACGATTTCCCTTTAGTCTTTAGCCTCATTGCCAAAGATGGATATGTGCCACGCCAGTTTTCTGCTCGTGGCGACAAATTGGTCTTTTCCAATGGTATTGTCGCTTTATCGATTTTTTCTGCAGTACTGCTCGTTGTTTTTCACGGGGATACACATGCTCTAATTCCTCTCTATGCTATAGGAGTTTTTTTATCATTTACGTTATCCCAGGTTGGGATGGTGATTCACTGGTACAAATCAAAGGAGGCGGGCTGGCGAACAAATATTATGGTCAACGGATTTGGTGCAACATTGAGCGGAATTGTACTCCTAGTTTTAGCAACAACAAAGTTTGTTCATGGTGCTTGGATAGTAATAGTTTTGATACCGCTCTTGGTTTTGACACTTCTGAAAATTCACAAGCACTATTTAGATATCGCTAAAAAATTAAGAGTCGATGATGACCATATTTGCGAACATCCTGAGCATATTAAGGTGATTGTTCCCGTTGCAACGTTCACTAGAGTCGTTGTGAATACTATAGAATATGCTACATCAATTAGTAATGACGTTACTGCAGTGCATATCGTACTCGATGAAGAAAAATCCGAAAAGTTAAGAGCAAGATGGGATAAATATTATCCGAATATCCCTTTAGTGATGACGATTAGTCCTTATCGTGCCTTTCTGGCACCTCTTTTGGATTACTTGGACGGTATAGAAAAATCGATGAAACCTCATGAATTGATCATGGTACTGATCCCGGAATTTATTACACATAAATGGTGGCAGTATTTTCTGCATAACCAATCCGGTTGGATCCTCAAATCAGTGTTGTTTTTCAATAAAAGTTTTGTCATTGCCAGTGTGCCCTACCATTTAAGTGAGCCACAGAAGAAAGTCGTGGCTGAAAAATAGTGACATTGATTTACATCTGGAATGGACATGGCAAAATTCACATGGATTATGAAAATGCAGATACAATAAACTACGAAGGGTAAATGTGTTAAGCTTAAATATGGCTTTAGATATGCAATAAATCGGGTGAGGTTTGAATGGTAAAAGAAAATCGAATAGATCCTGATGAACTGATGGCCAGTCTTGAGAAAGAGGGCTACGGGAAACTTACAATTTTCTTAGGGGCAGCCGCAGGGGTCGGTAAAACTTATGCTATGTTAGAAGCAGCCAAGGACAAATTGTCGGAAGGCCTAGATGTGGTTGTGGGGATCGTAGAAACTCATGAAAGAGCAGATACTGAACTGATGCGTGCAGGGTTACCAACTGTTCCGACGAGACATCAGGAATATAAGGGCAAGGTTTTTGGCGAAATGGACTTAGATGCTATCCTTGCTCGTTGCCCTCAAATTGTCTTGGTCGATGAATTAGCCCACACCAATGTAACCGGTTCTCGGCACAAAAAACGTTACATGGATGTTAAAGAATTATTGGCAGCGGGCATTAACGTTTATACCACCTTGAATATCCAACACTTAGAGTCCTTAAACGATATCATAGCTCAGATTACAGGGGTTACTGTTCGGGAGACTGTTCCTGACCAGATTCTAGAAACTGCGTCCCAAATTAAGCTCATCGATATACCACCTGAAGAGTTAATCCAAAGACTTAAAGAAGGTAAAGATGCAGGACTAAGCCAGACATCGAACGCAGAAAGGGGAAAGGAAAGAGGGAGCGGTTCTCAACGACGGCGTTCATTCTCAGTTATCCCTTATTTTGCGTCTCTTTTAATGATGATAGTGATGACTTTGATCATTACCCCTATAAGTGCCTTTCTAGGAATCGCTAATATTTCAATGCTTTATCTTCTACCTGTTTTATTAAGTGCGGCTCGATGGGGAAGATTACCGGCTGTGGTTACTGCCACAATGGGAGTGATAACCTTTGATTTCTTTTTCGTGCCACCTATTTTTACGTTTACAGTTGCAGATTTACGTTATCTACTGAGTTTTACGATCTTTATGTTGGTGGGATTGATGACCGGGACTTTATCCGCTCGGTTAAAAGAGCAAATCAATTATTCACGACAGCGGGAGAATAGAGTTTCGGCACTTTATGCCCTAAGTCGAGATATTGCTGCAGTCGATAAATTGGATGACGTCTTAGAGAGTATTGTCAGTAATATCGCGGGTACCCTAGAGGGGCAAGTTGTGTTGCTTTTGCCCAATGAAAAAGGTAAATTGGTATTAAAAAATGGTTTTAGATCGAATAGCTTCATAAATAATAGTGAACTAGCAGTGGCTAGCTGGGTCTTTGATAAAGGACAAAAAGCGGGTAAAGGAACGGAAACTTTAGGTACCGCTGCAGCACTATATTTGCCTCTGAGTACAGAACAGGGAGTTCAAGGGGTTTTAGGAATTTGTTTTAATGCCCAAGAAGCGCAAAATGATCCTGAACGTCTTCGTTTATTTAGAAGCCTTTATTGGGTTAGCGGCTATGGCTATCAATAGGATCAAATTAGCAGAACAAGCAAGACAAACCCATACGTTAATAGAGTCTGAGCGGCTACGCACAGCGCTCTTTAATTCACTTTCACACGATTTGCGTACCCCTCTGGCCTCGATTATTGGTGCAGTCACAGGGCTGATCGAGGATCAAAATGCCGTATACAGTCCAGAAGCTCAACAGGATTTATTACAAACAATTTTGCATGGCGCTGAACGAATGAATCGGTTTGTCAATAATCTGTTAGATATGGCAAGGTTAGAAAGTGGCATGCTAAAATTAAATAAAGATTGGTGCGATCTTCAAGATATCATCGGTGTCGCTGTTAATAATCTCGGAGAGGCCTTAACGAGCCGTCCCTTGGACATAAACGTCCAGCCAGAATTGCCTTTGGTACGGGCAGACTTTATTTTAATTGAGCAAGTACTTATTAACTTATTGGACAATGCGCTCAAGTACTCCGAACAGGATAGCAAAATAGTGGTATCTACCCAGAAACGAGGAAAGCAGGTTGAGACCGCAGTCGCTAATCGGGGTCAAGGTATCCCGGAGACGGATTTGAGTAAGGTCTTCGATAAATTTTATCGCCTCAATTCCCCCCTTCAGGTGAGTGGAACGGGGCTGGGGTTAGCGATTTGCAAAGGGATCATAGAAGCACATGGTGGTGAAATATGGGCCGAGAATAATAAACTCGGTGGAGTTACTATAACGTTTACAATACCTTTATCTAGTAAATCTCTAGGGAGAGTTCCTGTTATGAATGAAGGAGTATAAGATGGAAAACAAGGGGCCACGGATTTTAATTATCGATGATGAAACACAAATTCGGCGGTTTTTGAGGGTGACCTTGACTGGGCATGGGTATGTTGTGAAAGATGTTGGGACGGGTAAAGAAGGCCTTGATGTGGTAGCTAAGTTCAGCCCGGATTTGGTTGTTTTAGATTTAGGCTTACCTGATATTGACGGACTAGACGTTGTTCGCCAATTACGGGAATGGTCCAAAGTGCCCGTCATTATTCTTTCAGTCAAAGAACATGAGACAGATAAGATTGCAGCTCTAGACGCCGGAGCAGATGACTATGTGACAAAACCCTTTGGTATGGGTGAATTGTTAGCCCGTATTCGAGCGGCAATGCGTCATATTGCAGGAGCCGATGAACAGCCTGTTTTGCAATTTGATGATTTGATCATTGATTTAATACATCGTCGAATCACAGTAGATGATAACGAAATCAAACTTACCCTCACTGAATATGAAATAGTAAAAAATCTAGCGATTAATGCGGGTAAGGTTATTACCCACAGGGCGTTACTTCGTACTGTTTGGGGCCCGTCTTATGAAAATGAAGTACAGTACTTACGAGTTTATATTGGTCAGATTAGGCGCAAGCTGGAGCGCGATCCATCTCGCCCAAGGCATATGATTACTGAACCAGGGGTAGGGTACCGTTTGCTCTAGAAGTGATCTCTAGTTTTAATGGCCTTTAGCGTTGCATCAACGTCTTTAATTAAGTAGTTCATAAATCCCGATTATAATAAGTACCGCTCCTGAAATCACCTGGGACAAATGTTCAAATCGATCGGAAGCAGTTTTCCAACCGATCAAGTATCCTATGCTAATTGAAATCATACTAAAGATAAAAACTGAAATACCTGATGAAAGAGGGTCCATTCCTGTAAGTCCAGCTCCAACCCCAGTAGCAATACAGTTAAACGATAAAGTTAAACCTAAAACCATCGCCTCCTTAGTTGAGATAAAACCATTCGCGTCAAAATCAGCGACAGAAGGTTCTTTAGTAATTTGGACAACACAACTCAAAGCCTTGATTGGAACAGAGTAAGTCTTCATAACTGGAATGGCGGCTGGTAAACTATTGCTTGTTGATGTCTTATGTACCATTACCCAAATTCCTATGGCAACAATCATTAACGCCCCTAGCTCACCCGCTACAGCAATATATCGGCTAAGAAGATGTCCTGTTAAGACGGAAATGGCTGTAACTATGCCTGATAATAAGGCTATGGAAAAATTAGAAAAAAAAGGAACACGGATTTTTTGAACTCCATAACTAATACCCACTCCAAGGTTATCCAGGTTTGCGGCAAGACCCAAAAAGAGTGCTGAAACTATATGCATTAGTGCCTCCTCCTTGAACAATAGTAATTCTGGTTTTCGACCCATACTATTCAAGGAACGAGGCACTTGTTAATCTGAGTTATTTAGCTTGCAAGTGGAAGCAGTAATACAAATGGATGGTCTGCTAGAGCATTATCAGATTTAGCCAATAAACTTTAGCAGTATTCACTACTTATCCTTCCAGTTCTTATCCTTAAACTTAGACGGTCCATCACGTTGAGAAGGGCGATGGGGATGCACTATCAGAAATCAATTAAAGCGGTTTCTTAACCAAACCAATATCGGTGATTTTTGAATTAACAACGATATTCACTTCAGCCTTTGGGAATTCCTCCGCCCAATTTCCTTTTATTTTTTGCCATTCCTGCGGAAATTTCCGATTTAACTCAGTCCCAAACCCTAAAATATCGGTATCGTATTTTTCTTGGGCTTTATCAACAATGCTCCTGATTTCTTTTTCTATTACCTCACACTGACTCTTCTTTAACTCCATAAGCTTCTCTGGATTGCCCAAATCTGGTAGACACGCCTGCTCAGCCAAACGAGATTCCACATTGACAGTAATCGTAAATTTCAATTTGCCATCGCTTATATCCGATTCGATTTTCCGGTCAGCCCTTTTAATTTCCATGGAAATTTTTTTATTTTCCTCATCCGGGCAGGGAATGGTAATTATCCCCGATTTAACTTTACCTTGGCTCCACAAATATCCTCTAGTTTCTATAGGATTCAGCCTTCCGATGAGCTTATCTCTCTTGAAGACCGCAGCACCGTTAAGAAGCAAGGTTTTTTTAGGATTATTAGGGTCGAGTTCAATGTTACTGAGGACAGCCCCTGGCGAATCGTAAGCTAGCTGCTTCATAATGTCGAGTAGTGTGGTAGCTACTGTTTTTGATGATGCACCAAAATCTTTAAGCATCATATCAAGCTGTTTTGCCGACAGACTCTCCAAAGTGGATTTAGCTTCAAGGATATCGGCTGCTTCTCCCGGAGTGACTAATACCCAAGTAAGTGGACGCATTTCGGCGTCCCGGTTGAAAAGATCGAGAACCGGAAGGATTCCCTCCCTGGCTATCTCATTACCAAGAATGATAGCAGTATTGTGCGGATAATACAATTTGCGCCCAGACTTTAATATAAGATTTCTTACGGCATCAAAGACGGTACCTCCAGTGCTACTCATAATAACACTGGACCTTTCGCCTCCAGAACTGCCTCCATTACTTGATGCCTGGGAATCAGAGGTGCGTGCAATTTGAACGGAAAATTTGATTTCATTATTTTCTCCTTTGTCAAGAGCAACCAGCGTAACTATTGCGCGTCCCTCTAATTCCTTGCGGTCCCAACAACCGGTTATAAACAAAGGAATCCCTAAGATTAAAAATAAATAGATTACCCTTTTTCTTTTTTGCATGGTTTAACCTCATTTTTTCTTTGGGGATGGCCTGGTTGAGCGTCCTCTAATAGAATTCCAGGTTCCTAAAAGCCGGGGACGGGTATTCAATGCCCAAGTAGGAGCTTTAACTAGGACATCCTGCAAATCGTCTAGATTTCCTGGAGCCAGAGGGGACAGGTAGGGGATCCCAAAGGAGCGTAGTTTTATTAAATGAATGAAGAGGAACAGACTCCCCATCAAGAGGCCGAATATACCCAGAAATGAAGCACAAGTCATGAGAAAGAGGCGACTAAGTGGAATAACATCCCCTAAAGATGGGATGACGAAACTGGCGATACCGGTTAAGGCTACAAAGATAATGACTGTATTACTGACCAAGTTCGCCTTTGATGCAGCTTCACCAATTACTAAGCCCCCGACAATACTAACCGCTTGCCCGATCGGACGAGGCATGCGAACTCCGGCCTCCCGTAATATTTCAAAGATCATTCCCATGCTAAAAACCTCTATGTATGCAGGGAAAGGTACCCCTTCTCTAGATTTGGCCATGCTAATTAACAAGGGTGTCGGAATTAAGTCCGGATGAAAACTCTGGGTAGCAATATACACTGCCGGAAGGAAAAGAGCAATTACTATGGAAGCAATCCTAAGCCAGCGAACAATAGTAACAAAATATGGCCGAGAATAATAATCCTCTGAGCTTTGCAAAGCTTCGACCAAGAGATAAGGAACTGTCAAGGCAATAGGAGTTCCATCTACTAAGATGCCAATGCGTCCTTCTAGTAGCTTCGCGGCTAGAATATCCGGTTTTTCCGTATTACCAATCGTGGGAAAGATTGAGACTGGCGCATCCTCAATCAATTGTTCGATATACCCGCTTTCGAAAATTCCGTCGATATCAATTCTTTGTAGACGGTTTCTTACTTCATTGACTAATTTTTCGTTGACAACTCCGCTTAAATAGGCAAAACAGACTGTTGTTCTCGTTCGAGTCCCCAGATTCAGTTGTTCTAAAATTAGATTTTCATTAATAATTTTCCGCCGTAATAAAGAGAGGTTTACCCCCAGACTTTCAGTAAAGCCTTCCCGGGGTCCCCGCACAACAGATTCGGTAGCTGGTTCTTCTATCGCACGACCTTCGAACCCTTTACTATCGAAAGTCAAGGCTGAATTAAAACCGTCAAGGAGCAAAGCCGTATTTCCTCTTAAGATGCTGTCAATAATATCTTGAAGCTGGCTAAATTCCTGCACTCTGTTATTGGGCACTGCATAATCCCTGATGAAAGTGAGCAAGTTATGCTGATTAAGCTCCTGCCATGGTTCTTCCCTTGTGAAATCAAACATTAAGGGTTTTAAGATAGTTGCATTCATCGATTCAACTTTAACTAGACCGTCGATATAGATTAGGGCCGCGCTCTTATTGGGGTCAAAACCAACCTTAAATTCACGAAAAACGATATCTACACTACCCTGAAACCGCTCTTTCAGAACGGTAAGATTGGTTGTCAAGAGCGAAGTAAGTTTATTCATTTCAGTTTCAGGTTTATTAGAGGGAGGACGGTTATCATTCTCTCTTTTCGGTTGGCCGAAAGCTGGTAATTTCTTTAGTTCTCTTAGTTTTTTTAGTTTCGTTAACAATTTTGCGCTACCCCTTTCCCCAAATTCATGTCTTCTTTATTCCGTGACGAATTAAGCTGACAATAAGCAACATCATGATCAGGAAATCTTCGATAAATATAGCCAAGTAAGGGAAAATTGACTCCGTAAACTGATTCATTTCCGTAATATTGCTAAATACAAACACCGATAGGATTAGCATGATAACTCCGAAATATGGCGTCAAAGTCTGATACCTTTGTATTTTGAAAATCTGAGCTAGTCCCAGAACGCTTGAATAATAGAGTATGACCAGGCCTACAAAAGCACCAGCAATCTGAAATATGATTACTAAAGTTTCAATGCGCTCAAAAAAGTCACCAACTTTAATGATCTGAGCAAGGCGAAAAACTGGATATATTTGTTGGTTGCTATAACTTGTACCGAAAATAGTGATTAGGGACATCAATGTCATAATTGTCAGAACGGTCACACCGCCGATAGCAATCAATTTTGCTTTAAGACTTTCTTTAGGGTTGTTATGATACGCCATAAATATCCCCATTGTGATGCAGATCCCATACCAACTAATGGGTTGAAGGCTAGACTTTAGTAATTCCCAAACGTTATGTTGAAAAACTGGTCGCAAATTTCCTAGTTCGACCCGATTCAGGCTAAATGTCAAAATGATCATTAAAGGAATAAGCATGAGTGGAGCAATGACTTCGCTCAGCCTTGCAACTACCTCTAACCCGGCATTGACTGCATAGAGACTAACCAAAAGCAGAATAAAATTGATGACTAGTTCTGGAGTGTCTGTCAAGAGTACTGTATCAACAAATTCACTGACGGTTTTTAAGATTATCAGTGTCATGTACCCAAAAAACAGGACATATAAAAGGCCTGTAATCTTGCCCAGCCATGGGCCCAGAATTGTCTCGCTGTATTGAATCATCGTTTGCTGAGGATACCTCATACCGAGGATAAAGTAAATTATAGCAAGCAAAGCATCTAAAACTAACGTTATAAGCATTACTTGCCAAACGTCTTGTTTACTCTGTTCAATCAAAATTCGAGGTAAACCAAACATAATTGTACTTAACAAAAGAGAAAATAGCATTAAGGTAAATTGTCTGGTTGATATTTTCCCGTTTTCTAACATTTTATACTCCCATATTTTATCAGGTAGAGGATTATTTTATTGTAACCTTTCTGAATTTTTCTATGTAGGTAGGGCTATTAACAATTAATCAGTTAATTGGCCCTTACGCATGGCATGGAAATCATCATCTTGGTCTCCGCAAAACGGGGAAGCAAGAGAACCGTCCCTCCGCTTCCCTCAATAGATTCGTTTCACCCCGGTAACTTCGGCGCTCAAAGAATCCAATGCGACAAGGTCATCGGCGTTAAGCTCTTTCAACGATGTCTTTCCGAGAGAACGCATTCCTTCTTCCATTTCTAAAACCATAGATGTTATTGTGTTGACCACACTTGTGGCAGCCTGATCGATATCAAGTTTAGTTTTGGCAGGGGAATCGTAAAACACCAATGTAGTGGGAGGTTCCCAAGGTATCACTTTACTGACTTGGTTATGGGTTAGGGAAAGAAGGGGGACTGTCGCCATATAGATGGCATCCGCACCTAAAGCAATAGCCTTGAGACACTCCCCAGGAGTAAAATATCCCCCGGCCACGATCAAACTTACCCGGTCACGTACACCTTGCTTATCTAAAAAACGCACGGCGCGAATCAAAGCGAAGAGACTGGGAATGCCAAAATCATCTTGTTTAATCGGGGTTGTCGCGTGGGAGCCGCCTTGCGCACCATCAATAATGATAGCATCAAAACCCAAATGGATCGCGGCCGCCAAGTCGTCCTCCAGATGTCCGGTTGCCATAAGTTTTAACGCAATAGGGATACCGTTTGAACGTTTACGTAGACTTTTCATGAAACTAGGCCAATCGCTTTGTTTTTGAATGCCAGGAGGTGCTGGAAAGGATATGGCCGGTTCATCAGGGGCTAATCCTGAAAGCTCTTGCGCACGACCTTGAAATTCTACGGCCTCTACACTAACAGCACCCATGTCTGCTCCTTGCCCCATTTGAACTTCCAACATATCGGCAGAGTCAATTTGTTCCTGAGTTCTTGCCCCCCATGCCCAACGTGAAATTTGCAAGGTGTATTTTCCTGCTTCCGTGCGTTCTTCTGGTAAAAAAGGACCTTCTCCGGAACACGTGGATGTTTGCAGGGTTTTGGCTGCTCTGGCCAAAGCCCTTTTGGCTTCCTCACTAAGTGCAATACCATAGGCCATCGCCCCAATCATGATGGGAATATTGATGACCATCGGCTTGTCAGCTTTTGGACCAATTGTTACCTGCATGTTCAGCTGGGCACTTTCAGGCAAAGAGAGCCTCGTCATTAAGTGGGGAGCAAACATAAGGTTGTCGAACCCGGGAAAATGCTTAGGAGAACCGAGAGGCCGTGTGATGATTTTCCCACTCTGCGCTCGAAAACCGTTTTCCAGGATGTTTAACACCGAAATACGTTTTCCGGCTGGCCACACTTCCATAAGGTTCTGAGTGTATTTGTCCGAAAGTAATTTGCCGACAAAATCGCTGATCTGCTGGCCCACAAGATAACGTAAAACTGGTTTGATGATAAGTATGAGTACTAGGAACAACTGAAGGGCTAGCAATAGTATTAAGAGAAACAACCAGAACGAGCTCGTTATCGTAATCTGCATTTCTTGACCTCATAACGTTAAGTTTCGTGGCGTTGCTATTTCTTAGATTTCGTTGCCTGCCAGGCCTTAAAGATATGCCAAAACAGTAATAGGTCGCCGAGAGTATACATCGCCCCACCCATTGCTCGAATAATCAAATACGGGTTAAGGAGCAAACTCACCTCCATAAAGTCCATACCTAAGATTCGCCAGAGATAAGTCTCCATAAAACCGGCTACTAGCAGGGCCGAGGACATTGTGATCAGCCCACTGTTAAGTAAAATTACAGCCAGTACTCCGCCCCGATAGCCTTTGAGGGTGGGTTCACTACCCCGGCTTAGGACGTAATAACACCCCGCCAAAACCGCAAAACCGAGGGTGCCAAATAAGGCCAAATGGGCATGACCGGATGTAATATACGTCCCATGCATGTAAAGATTGATCCAGGGTATGGAAATAAACAGGCCTAAAAGGGATGCACCGGTTATATGATAAAACACACTGCTGAGCAGCAACCATAAGGTAAGTTTCTCCCTCTTACTCCTAATTTTACTGGATTTTAAACCTTTATAGGTCATATGAACCAACATGCCTACGGGAATAACCTCCACTAGGCCGAGCAACGAACCAAGGACTAACCAGATAGAGGGAAAACCGATCCAGTAATAATGATGCCCGGTGCCGTACAAGCCTCCGACGACAGCCAAAACGGCCTCCAGATAAAGCCACTTTTCAACTTGAGCACGAGGGGCTAGACCTGAAACAATGTAGAAGGTAGCAATGAAACCGGCGGATGTTAGTTCAAAGGCCATTTCCTCCCATAAGTGAACGACCCAGAACTTGGTTGCTTCATCGGTGATCGGATTGCTATAGGTTATGGTGTTCGGCAGCAATAGTAGCAGCAGAAAGATAATTCCCACCGTCATTGTCGCGGCAGCAGGTGTTATATTCCTCTTATCCGTCAGCAAAGTTCGGATAAGGTTATAGGAGGCAAGGGCCAGAGCTAAACAGATGCCAACATAAAAGATGGGCAATCCTTCAAGAAATTCTCGACCATTACCAATCCGCAGAGCCAGGGTTCCAAAGATAGATAAGCTAAATAACATCGCAATCCCATACTGCCAGCGGGCCAGACGGGGGGAATAGATCTCCCTATTGAGTTCAGCAGTGGTAAAAAAGTAAACCATACCCATGGTGCCGATGAGGGGCCAAAGGTCAGCCAGAGCAAGATGGATTGATCTACCGTACTCAAAGGGGATCGGTGAAGGTAAATCGGGTATCACCAAATCCATTGCACCCAGCAAAGCCACCACACTTTGCAGGGCAAATAAACTTACGGCTGAAAAACAATACCTACGGCTGATCTTTTGGGCGATAAATTGCCGTTTTTGACCCACGGATTTTTCGACCTTACCTCTAAAGGAAAATAACTTAAATAGCTTCATGAGTCCTTCTCCACTTTTTCTCGCTGGGGAGGCCACCCTAAAGTCGGTATGGTGTGAACAAACTCCAGGTAGTGCACTAAATTCTCTGCATCTGCTTCATCGAGTGCTGGGTGATGGGTATATTTGTTGGGGCGCATCACTGGCGGCTGCACAAGATAGTTAATGAGGTATGATGGAGTCTCCTTAGCTGTGATATGAGTTAAATCGTCCCCTACATACCCGCCATTTCCAAATAGGGTGTGGCAACTCACGCAATTATGCCTTTGCCAGACGAGTTTGCCGGCTACGGCCTGTTCAGGTATGGGAGACGGAAGCCTTGCTGATATCAGTGTAACCCCCACAAATAATCCAAAGGATAAGGCACTTAGCAACAACAAAGTTCGCAACTTCAAGAGGTTCCCTTCCAATTCTGCTCAAATATATTTATGGTAGTGTTTACCAAAGCTATAAAACTATACAGCTAAACAGCTATAATGAAGAGTTCGATTAATTAACGATTGGGTATCCTCCTGAAAAGAATAACGCTCTTTAATATTGACAAACTATTCTTATCAATTTATTCTCTCTTGATCATATACACCCCATCCCATCCCTGTATTACTTATACCCACATCTTGATTCTACAAAAGTAGGGTTTAAAGAAGGATTTTCGCACCGGAATCAGGAATAAGTCATCTTCAGCAGAAGTGGGTAAGAGATGAGAAAATTAACGAATCATACGGGGAAGGAGATGAAACATGGAAATTGTAGTTGGGGTTACAGGGGCAACGGGAACGATTTACGCAATGAATTTATTGAGGGCCTTAAAAGATACAGGTAAGGTGAATACTCATCTTATTATGAGTGACTGGGCTAAGGAAAATTTGGAGATAGAAACGAATTATTCCTTAGAGGATATAGAAAGTTTAGCTACTGTAGTCTATGATAATAAGAACTTAGGGGCAAAAACATCGAGCGGATCCTTTATTACGGATGGAATGGTTATTGTGCCTTGTAGTATGAAAACTCTGAGTTCAATAGCTCATGGATATGATGATAATCTCATTTCAAGAACAGCGGGTGTAATGATCAAAGAAGGAAGAAAACTAATATTGAGTCCTAGAGAGACTCCTCTAAGCCCAATCCATATTGAAAATATGCTAAAGTTATCAAGAATTGGGGTTAGAATGGTTCCGCCAATGCCGGCTTTTTATAATCACCCTCAGAGTATAGAAGACTTGATAAATCATCATGTTATGAAAATACTGGACCAATTTGGAATTGATTATGATAGAGTTAAGCGGTGGAGTGGGGGAAAATAAAATGGTTTCCGATAAAAATCGCATTCTCATCATGACTGCTGTGTCAGCAGAAAAGGATGCTGTGCTGCGTGGGCTACATGCTAATCAAACTATAGACGTCTTGGTAGCGGGTGTGGGTCCCGTGGCGGCCGCAGCGAACACAGCGAAGGTATTGGCAACAAGTAAATACAGATTGGTGATAAGTACGGGTATCGGTGGGGGCTTTTCTGGTAGAGCTGAGGTCGGTACCCTCGTGGTAGCAGATGAAATTGTTGCTGCTGACCTGGGAGTGGAGACTCTGGAAGGGTTTAGTAGTTTTGATGAGTTGGGCTTTGGCTCCACCAAGGTTCAAGTTGATCTTAGCCTCGTCAATCGAGTGACCGGGGCCTTGCATGAAGCGAAGCTGCCAGTCAGTACCGGCCCAATAATCACGGTATCCACGGCGACCGGTACGGCTGTCAGTGCTGCAGAAAGGTCCGGACGGGTGCCGGGAGTTGCCGCTGAGGCGATGGAGGGGTATGGGGTTGCCCTAGCAGCCCATATTCATGGAGTACCTGCTTTGGAGATCCGCGCCATCTCAAACCAGGTCGGCCCACGGGATAAGAATGCATGGCGCATTAAAGAGGCTTTGGACGTTTTGGAAAAAGCTTTCTCAGTATTGGAGGAGTTACTATGAAAATCGCCTTCTCACCTTGTCCTAATGACACCTTTATTTTTCATGCTTGGGTACACGGACTCATACCAGGGGCACCGAAGCTTGACGTTACTTACGCAGATATAGATATCACGAATAGTTTGGCAGCCGGCTCGAACGGACCGGATGTGGTGAAAATTTCATACGCAGCACTACCTTGGGTGCTGTCAGAGTACGCGTTGCTACCCTGTGGGGGTGCGTTGGGTAGAGGTTGTGGGCCACTTGTATTGACATCAAATGAAGCAGCTGCGGATAAGGGACCAGCGGTACTGGCTGGACGACGGGTGGCTGTACCGAGTGAACGCTCCACCGCCTACTTACTGTTTAGGTTGTGGGCAGCTCAACAGGTTCCAGGGGGCGTTGGTGAAATTGTGGTGATGCCCTTCCAAGAGATTATGCCCGCGGTACGCGATGGGGCAATCGACGCCGGGCTGGTAATCCACGAGGCACGTTTCACTTACCCTGAGTATGGTCTAAGGCTCCTGGCCGATTTAGGAAGCTGGTGGGAGTCTGACACCCATTTGCCGATTCCACTGGGCGCGATTATTGCTCGTCGGTCAATGGATTTGGAGGCTATCGCGACTTGGATTCGGGCGTCACTCCAATATGCGTGGGCACATCCGAAGGCGTCCCAGGACTACGTGCTCCAACACGCCCAAGAGTTGTCCACTGAGGTAGCGAACGCTCATATCAATCTTTATGTAAATGAGTTTTCTGAGAATTTAGGTGAAAAAGGGTATGAGGCAATTACTGCCTTACTTAGTCGGGCCATGCAAGAAGGGATCGTACCAAAGTTTGATTTGGCAGCACTGAAACGATAGGGGAAGCGAGGGGACGGTTCTCTTGCTTCCTTTTAAGGAAGCAAGAGAGCCGTCCCCATGCTTCCCCCCTAGTTTATTAGGGAAGACTCGTCGCTCTGAAGCTGAGAAAGTTTGTTTTTAAACCATTCAGTATGTAAGTTTTCGTCGATAAAGTTGTACTCAAGTTGCTTAATCAGTTCGCTATGCCCGTGCTCTTTTTGTTTGAGGGTATTGATCAGTTCCTTATAGTCCTTCATGGCTTTGTTCTCGATCATGATGTTGATTTTAAGCACGTCCTCTAACCCTGTGAGGCTAATTATCTTGCCAGCTATACTCCCGATCAAAGGAGAGAGAACATCCCCTAAAGGGCTAGGATTTGCTCCAAGTTCTTTAATCATATGAGCTATATTATCGACATGTTGCTGTTCAATGTAGGAGACGCGCTCAAAGACTAAACCTGAGTAACGTTTATTAAAGGATGAGCTTTGAGAAGTATAGAAATCGACCTGATTAAGCTCTAGACTGTAAAACCAGTTAAGACGAGTAATTAATTTCTCCTTATCCATTCTCTATAACATCTCCTTCGAAAAAAGTCTAATAATAGTGTGGGTTTTCTGAAATTCTTTATGTATTCGAAACTGGCAAATTATCCTTCTTGGCATGATAATTGCAATGAGTCAATAGAATTAGGGGCTTATTCACAACAGAAGATGGAGGAAGAAAGACATGAAAATGTATAGCGAAAAACATCAATGGGTAGAGCTTGAAGGGGAAACTGCTCGCATGGGGATTACGGAATATGCGGCGAAGCAATTAGGGGATATCGTCTTCGTGGAACTTCCGACGATAGGGGATCAAGTCACAGGCGGGGATTCTATAGCACTGGTCGAGTCGGTTAAGTCCTCTTCAGAAATCTATACACCGGTAAGTGGGGAAATTCTGAGAGTCAATGAACAGCTGACTGATACCCCAGAACAGTTGAACGGTGATCCCGAAGGGGAAGCTTGGATTGCTGAACTCAAAGTAGCGAATGCCGAGGAACTAGATGAGTTGATGACCGAGAAAGAATATTTAGCTAGCCTTTCTAACTGAGGCGGAACTAGTCCTGAGCATAACTGAAAGTGTCACAGGGCTAGTTTTTATTTTGTCTTAATTTTTGCCATCGGATAGATCGAGGATTATAATTAGAGGAAATTAAAGTGTTCAATTTGAATTAGAGGAGAAGTTATGAAAGTTAAGCAAGTTATGCTAGCGAATCCTCGGACCCTTCACTGTAGTAAAACATTACTAGATGCCAGTCATTTATACAGGCAAACTAAGGTTAACTGCGCTCCAATTGTGGATGATGAGGGCAATGTTGTGGGGATCCTAACGGTCTTTCGCTTGATCGAAGCGATTGAAGAGGGTGCGACCTTTGATACTAGGGTTGACCAAATCATGGATACTAATCTGCAAATTATTGATGAAGATACCTGCTTTAAAGATATTTGTGAACAGACGATAGATAGGCTGTTGATTTTTAATAAGAAGCAAAAACTTACAGGAGTATTAACTCGGATTGATCTGATTAATAAGGTCCATGGAGCACTGGAAAATACCGAGCACAAATTGGCCGAAGCCTTTGAGAGCAACCAGGAGTTGAGGAGCATTATTGAAGCTTCCTATGACGGCATCATTGTGGTCGATAGCCAGGGCCTGATTCAGATCGTCAACAAAAGTTTCTTTCGGGTACAGGGCTTTCACGACGACCCAACGGGAGATTCCGTAGAACAGCTCCTCATCGTTTGTCGTGATCTAGTCATTCAGGTGTATCGGCAGGTTATGGCAGAAGGAAAAGTTGCTTTTGCCAGATACAAAGGAAAAGACCTGACTGAATTAGGGATTACAGGAAGCCCCGTTCTAGATGAACAAAATCACCCGGAAAGGGTGGTTATCAGCATCCGAGACTTTACTGAGTTGAATCAATTAAAACTTCAAACTGCGCGTTTTTCACAAGAACTGAAATCACTTAGGGCTAAGGAACAGAAAGATTTGATCTACCATAGTTCGGCAATGGAACGGGTAGTCAACGAAGCTTTGCAGGTATCTGGGGTGGATTCCACAGTTCTGATTACCGGTGAGTCCGGGGTAGGTAAAGAGGTTATAGCCAGAACCATTCACAGAAACAGTCCCAGGGCAGAGGGACCATTTATCCAAATAAATGGTGGAGCGATACCAGAGAACCTACTAGAATCTGAGTTGTTTGGGTATGAGAAGGGAGCTTTTACCGGGGCTAACAAGGAAGGAAAACCCGGTATGATGGAACTAGCCAACGGAGGAACTCTACTGTTGGATGAGGTGGGCGACATGCCCTTGAACCTTCAGGTGAAATTATTACGAGCGCTCCAGGAACAGGAAATTTACCGGATCGGTGGGCGTGTTGCCATTAAGCTTAACATTCGAATTTTGGCAGCCACTAATAAAAACTTGGAGAACTTGGTAGCAGAAAAAAAGTTTCGAGAAGATTTGTACTATCGTCTCAATGTTGTGCCCATTGAAATACCGCCGTTACGGGAGCGAAAAAGCGACATTCTACCCCTGGCGAAGCATTTTTTGGATAAGGT
Source organism: Desulfosporosinus metallidurans (assembly GCF_001936615.1). Classification (GTDB taxonomy): domain Bacteria; phylum Bacillota; class Desulfitobacteriia; order Desulfitobacteriales; family Desulfitobacteriaceae; genus Desulfosporosinus; species Desulfosporosinus metallidurans. The sequence continues at coordinate 78,811 of NZ_MLBF01000014.1, read as the reverse complement.
TAACAACAAGTATCAGTTACAAAAATACTTTTCCTATGAGGTCTGCAAACTCTTCGAAGAGTATAACTGGCCTGGAAATATCAGAGAACTTGCTAACTTAGTGGAACGATTGGTGATCATGTCCGAACAGGATGCCATTTTCCCAGACCAGTTGCCTCCCTCTTTATTTGCCAAATTTTCTGCAAGCCCGATTCGAGTGGCTATTGACCAGCTCATTCCTTTAAAGGAGGCCCGTGAGATTGTTGAAACCGAGTTAATCGTAAAGGCCTTGAAGGAGTATCCCAGTTTGCGTCGGGCGGGGGAAGTCCTTGGGGTAGCCCATACGACCTTATTGCGTAAAGCCAGGTCCTTGGGGATCCCTTATAACGACTAAAAAAGCGGTGCAAAAATGCACGAAGTGGTGCAAAAGAGGAACGAGACTCGCGCGAACTAGTGTAAGCGGGAACTTTCACGATAATATCATAAATAAACTTGTTGCATGGTGCATAATGGCACCGTGCTTTTTTGTACCAATCAGAAAGTATAAGGTTCGGGTGGCATCAGTGCAACTAAGGCGGCCGCCTTCGCAAGGCTTGGCGCTAGCCAAGTTTTCTTTATGCTTTTTTCGGAGGTAAGAAATAATGGCATAGGAGTTGCATTAGTATTCACAAGAACAAGGATGCGCATTCTTTATAAAGGTGGTGGAGTCATACGTTTTTAATTTAAAATCCCTCATTTCGGAAATATTATCTTAGCAATCATGAGGAGGAAGGTTTATGAGCTCATATGGTGCGTGGATTATCGGTTTGGCCCTTGTCTATACCACAATCTTAATTATTTTGGGCAATATTGTTAAAAAGAAAGCCACGAGCGGAGAGAGTTACTGGGTGGGTGGGCGTAATTTTAAGCCTTGGATGGTTTTTGTATGTATTACAGGCTTGTTTTCTGGTTCATCGTTTATTTCAATTATGGAGTTATCGTATCTTAAAGGGATATCCGCAGGTTGGTATGGGATTGCAGAAATGGTTCATGTTCTAATTATCGCAGTGGTGTTAATTGGAACGTTCCGTAGACGCATGATGGTAACAGTCAGTGGTATGATTGGGGACACCTTTGGGCGGCTATCAATGGGGATTGCCGGGGCAATTACTGCTTTTACTTTTCCGATGTGGTCAGTAGCTACAGCATTGTCTTTTGCTTCAGCAGTCAGTGCCTTTACTAATATCCCCATTACCATCTCGGTTGCCTTTGCGGCAGTACTACTACTGATTTATCTACAGGCCGGTGGTATGTGGTCAGTGGTGATGACACAGACAGCCAACACGATTATGTTCTTTATCATGTTTATCATCGGTGGGATAGCCGTATTTATAAATCCTGGAATTGAGGGACTAAAGCATCTGGCAGTGATTAATCCGAGTATGTATAGTCCCACAAATGTAGGGCTGCAGGTGATTATTTCTTGGTTTGCTACGTTTATTATTAACGTATTGCTCGCTCAAGCTGCTTTTCAAATGGCATTATCCTGTCGCACTCCGGAAGAGGGGCGAAAGGGTATGTTGATGGCCTTTAGCGCAAATTTCTTGTTTGTCTTCTTTGGAGTTCTTTTCGGATTGGCTGCGCAAGTCGTGTTGCCAGGAGGGGCTCATGGTATGGTTATGATTCCAAAATATCTGGCAACGGTTTTACCTGCTCCGCTTGTTGGGTTGTTCTTCCTCGGTATTTGGGCCTGTGCCTTGGGGTGGGGAGCTTCGTGTCAGTTTTCGGGTGCTACCAGTTTAGGACGTGACGTAACTGGTGCCATTAATCCGTCGCTTAGCGACAATCAAAAAGTAACCTATACCAAGTGGTCCTTAGTTGTGCTGACTCTAATCATGATTGTGCTTGCTTTTCTGCGCAGTGACCAAGCTGCCTGGTGGAATGTATTTGCCTGGACCCTGCGAAATGGTGCAACCTTCGCCCCTGTAGTTGCGGCACTATTTTGGCCACTGGGGACAAAACGGGCAGCTGCCGCTTCTCTAGTCCTAGGCTTCATCTCCGGTTTAAGCTGGTATGCCCTGGGACATTGGGATCCCGTTAAATTTTATTACAACATTCACCCTGTATTCTTCGGAATGTCAGTCAATATGTTGGCCATGGTGTTAGTCACTCTCATAGAACAGGCAGGAAAGTACAAAGTCGGTGGCTCGCTTACAACCGTTCGTAAGAAGGCAGCGTTGATTGGGGCTCTCGTGGGAGCGTTGGCACTCTTATCCATCGCTATTGGATTCAATTGGTTATATACCAAGGGACTATTTGGGCTGGCGTTTTTCTTGGTTGTCTTAGGGGCTTTCATTATGACGCTTTCTCTTACGACAAAGGTGGAAGAGGGAATAGAAACCTCCGAAGAAAGTTGTGTAGCAAAGTAATTTATAAAAGGGAGAGGTAATTTATGTCACAAGTAAACGTTACTTGGGAAGGAAATATGAAATTTGTAGGTGCTGATAATAATGGATTTAAGGTCCCTATGGATGCGTCCGATATTTACGGTGGGAAAAACGAAGGCACAAGACCCATGGATTTAATGCTTATGTCTCTTGGTGGTTGCACAGGTATTGAGGTTGGCCATATTCTTAATAAAATGAGAGTGGCATATGAACGTTTAGACGTTGAAGTTAATGGAAATAGGGTGAAAGAACACCCCATGGTTTTTAGCGATATCCAGATGATATATCGGTTAAGTGGGGAGAGCATTCCGATCGAAAAGGTGACGAAAGCCATACAAATGGCTGAGCAAGTCTACTGTTCGGCGGCGAATATGATGAACAAAGTAGCAGAGATTACCTGTTCCATAGAGATTAATGGCACGGCCTACAAGTATGAACCGATTAGTCCAACCAAATAAATGAGGGATGAGCAGGAGGATTAGTCAGATAAATGACGAGCGAGATGTTTGATGTAATTGTTATTGGCGGCGGACCCGGCGGATATACCGCCGCCGCCAAAGCGAGCGCCCTAGGTGGTAAGGTAGCGCTTGTTGAAAAGGAAGCCTTAGGGGGGACCTGTCTGAATCAGGGATGTATCCCCACCAAGACCTTGTTAAAATCTACCGAAGTGCTCGAGATTGTTAAAAAGGCCAAGGAGTTCGGGGTGGAAACCGGCCAAGAAGAAGTGTCTTTGGAAAAAATGTTGGACCGAAAAAAGGCGATTATAAAACGTCTTAACACTGGTGTGGAATTCCTCATGAAGAGCCACAAGATTTCAATTTTCAAGGGAGCAGGAAGAATTACTGGACAAGGTGAAGTAACAATTTCCACCTTGTCCGGGCAGCTTATTCTCCGAACACGAAACATCATTATTGCCACAGGGTCCAAGCCGGCCGTGATCCCGGGCCTAGAACCTGATGAGCAATGGATTATGGATAGTGACCATGCGTTAAGCTTAGAAAGCATACCCTCCAGCCTCTTAATCATTGGCGGGGGAGCGATCGGTGTAGAATTCGCTAGTATTTATCAAAAACTTGGTGCCAAGGTTACCCTTGTTGAGGCAAGGGACAGGATTTTGCCTTTCGCCGATGAAGAGGTAAGTGGCGATTTGAAAAAAATGATGACCAGGGAAAAAATCGCGATTTTAACTGAAGCAAAGGTGGCTGAAATTAATAAATCTGAAGAGGGCCTCTTGGTGAATGTAGAGACACCGCAAGGGATCAAAAAGATTCAGGTGGACAAAGTTCTGGTGGCTGTGGGACGGCGTCCGGATTGCGAAAACCTAGGCTTGGAGGAAATAGGGATTCGAATGGAAGGGGAGAAAATTGCGGTTAACTCCAAAATGGAAACAAATATTCAGCATATTTATGCTATCGGGGATGTAATAGGGGGTATTTTACTAGCTCATGTTGCTTCTGCAGAAGGATCAGCGGCTGCTGTAAATGCCATGGGCGGTCAAAAACAAATGAACTATAGCGTTGTGCCCAGCTGTATTTATACTACACCGGAGCTAGCTACCGTTGGTATTACTGAAGAACAGGCTAAAAACGAGGGGATTAAGATCGTTGTTGGGAAGTCCCAGTTCATTAGTAGCGGTAAGGCTCTGGCCATGGGGGAAAATAAGGGGTTGGTTAAAATTGTTGCTGAGGCTTGTAGCGGCAAAATACTCGGAGTGCATATCCTTGGCCCTCAGGCCACAAGCCTTATTTCCGAGGGAGCACTGGCCATTAAGTTAGGGGCTACGGTGGAAGATATCGCGGACACCATTCATGCTCATCCGTCTCTCCCGGAAACCTTGATGGAAGCAGCGGAGCAAGCGGTAAAACTAATTTATAGTGGGAAATAACGAGGCTCGCCTCTACTCTACACGAACTTGCGTCTGCCTTGTTGTGGACGCGGACTTAAGCGAAGGTTCTCGCATTTTAGGGCGAGAACCTTCGCTTTAATTTCTTGCGGCATAACAGGCTGTTACTTGTTGTCCTGTCTAATTGCCTATTTCCCGGTCCACATATCGGTGACATAGCTATTAAAATAGCCATATGGAAGATAGAAATAACCTTTTTCTCCCCAGTTCTCGCCCCATGAATTTCGGCAAATTACGAAGCCTTGGCCTTTAAACTTAGCATCGTCATAACCCACAGCCAAGACAGCGTGGCCCCCTAAGAATTGCTCCCAGCGTTTCGGAAGGGGAACAATCCCGCTCTTTGCCACTTGGTCGGATTCAAAACTTTGGTAGACCTTAATACCAATAACGACTGGATAGCCTTCAGCTAAGGCGGTCTTGAGTGTGGTCAAGTTTGTCACTCTGTGATATTCGGAGATTTTAAACTCTGATGCATCCATGGAAGCCTTCTCAGGCGGTGTTTGCGTGAACTTTCGGATGTCATAAGGCCAATCTGCCTCCGGAGCGCACCCCATCTGTTGCAGGACTTTCATGCCGTCGCGTATAAGAGCTCCGGCATCTTCATTTACTGTGCCTTCTATAGTTCGCTCTTCCCAATAAAGCCACAAGCGGCTTAGCAAGGTAAGTTTACCTGCTCCGATCTCCCAGTATTCTCGTAAACCACTGGCAATTGCATTGGCAGTGCAACTTCCCAACTCTCCTTGGTCAACTACCTGTGAACAACCGGACCGGAGGTCTACACTCTTCGGTAGGACTAGTTTGGTTTTATAGAGAGTAGCCCGAAAAACTCTGTCACGTAGATCTTCAGTGTCAGGTTTTAGTTTGTAGACTCTTTTGGCCATTTTTCTCCCTCGCTATTCATCTTTGATTGAGTAGCGTCGAACCTCCAGCTCCTAAAGGGTCTCGACGCCAAGCCAGTATAATGTATTGTACGAATGGTCGTCCCCATTTGTGCATGGAAGTGGTAGAGGGTTAGCTAGCGATAAAATACGGTGTGACTTTTCTCACACCAAACCAATCCTCATAATCACAGTAACATACTCAGAATTGCTTTAAACTAACCTTAGTCGCAGTTGAGTTAAGCAAAAAATATTTAAATAAAATTTAGGAGGAAATTTGAAATGAGCATGTTTTGTTATCAATGTCAGGAAACCGCTAAAGGTTCGGGTTGTACACTTAGAGGGGTCTGCGGAAAAACCGAAAATGTTGCTAATTTGCAAGACCTTCTGATCTACACCTTAAAAGGGATCTCCATTTATGCTGTTCAAGCCCGTGAGCTGAACATTGTCCGCCCGGAAATCGATAAATTCATTATGGAAAGTCTCTTCAGTACGATTACAAATGCCAATTTCGATAAAAATCGTTTTGTGGAACGAATTCAAGAAGGCCTCACCCTCCGTGAAGAACTCAAGCAAGAAATCATTAAAGCTGGCGGAGCAATTCCAGCAGTCTTAAATGATGCCGCAACTTGGACTGCGTCTGCAGATGAATTCGAAAAGAAAGCTGAACTTGTTGGCGTATTAAAGACCGAAAACGAAGATGTTCGTTCACTCAGAGAATTACTGACTTATGGCTTAAAAGGGATTGCTGCTTATGCCGAACACGCCTATACTCTAACCTATAAAGAAGATGGGATCTTTGCGTTCATTGAAAAAGCACTGGCAGCTACTCTTGATGATACGCTCTCAGCTGATGCCCTCGTTGCCCTAGTCTTAGAAGCAGGGAAATACGGTGTCGATGTTATGGCCCTTTTGGATAAAGCCAACACCACGACCTACGGCAACCCTGAACTCACCAAAGTAAACATCGGGGTCAGAAACAACCCTGCCATTCTTATCAGCGGTCATGATTTGAAAGATCTTGAAGAATTACTCATCCAAACCCAAGGAACCGGCGTCGATGTCTATACCCACGGCGAGATGCTCCCGGCTCACTATTATCCTGCCTTTAAGAAATACGAAAACTTTGTGGGGAACTACGGTAATGCTTGGTACAAACAAGACAAAGAATTCGACTCTTTCAATGGACCTATTTTCTTGACCACCAACTGCCTTGTTCCTCCGAAAGATTCCTATAAAGATCGCCTTTACACCACCGGTGTTGTCGGCTTTGAAGGGATTAAACACATCGCTGACCGAGCAGATGGAAAGGCTAAGGATTTCTCAGCCCTCATCGAACATGCCAAGAAATGTCCGGCACCGACTGAAATCGAAACTGGCGAAATTGTCGGGGGATTCGCCCACAATCAAGTCCTAGCGCTTGCTGACAAAGTCGTGGATGCTGTGAAGACGGGAGCCATTAAACGCTTCTTCGTCATGGCTGGGTGCGATGGCCGCATGAAGAGTCGTGACTACTACACTAATTTTGCGGAAGCATTGCCTAAAGACACCGTGATCCTCACGGCAGGGTGTGCAAAATACAAATATAATAAACTTAACTTAGGGGATATCGGTGGTATTCCGAGAGTTCTCGATGCTGGACAATGTAATGACTCCTATTCTTTAGCAGTCATCGCCTTGAAACTCAAAGAAGTGTTCGGTCTCGACGATGTCAACCAACTCCCAATCTCCTATAACATTGCTTGGTACGAGCAAAAAGCAGTTATCGTTTTACTAGCCCTACTGTACCTGGGCGTAAAAAACATTCACTTAGGACCGACACTTCCGGCTTTCTTATCCCCTAATGTAGCGAAAGTCTTAGTGGAAAACTTCGGTATTGCTGGCATCACCAACGTTGAAGACGACCTCAAAATCTTCATGGCGTAATAATTAGCACAAATTAATTTAATACTCGAACCTTTAAAAAGGGACTGCCTTTCATTGAAAAAGGCAGTCCCTTTTTGCGTGCAAGTTTGTGCAAGTTTGGGGACGGTTCTTGGCTTGCATGCAAGCCGAGAACCGTCCCCAAACTTGCACTATTCGACCCGAAGTTGAGTAGCGCCTTGAGGATCTGTTTGGTCCAAAGAAAAAAATCCAAGCTTTATTGTACTTTCGTGTTTAAATTTAGAGAAAAAGATGAAAGTTTTGGTACACTTACTAAATCGAAGGGAGGAATACCGTGACGAGCGTCGAAAATAGTTCATTGTGAGAATAGATACATTTAGATTGCTGAGGAGTGTCGTCATGTCAGATGGGACAAGTTCAACTCAAGATTGGGAGCAGGCGATAAAACAAATCAAAGCTGTGATAGCTGCTCGAATCAATGTTAATAGTCATGGGGAAATCGAAGAAGTTCATATTCTGGCAGGTTCAGGACGAGCTCCTAAGCAGATTGTCAGGGATGTGGAGTCAATCCTAGCGGCTCAATTTGATTTACAAATTGATCATAAGAAGATCAGTGTAGCCCAATTAGGAGATGATGAGGAAGGAACCTCTGCCATCGTAGAGTCAACGCGACCCAAGTTGGTGGGAGTGACACTTAGAACCGTTAATGGGATGGCTGAAGTTAGGGTCGAATTGTTAACGGGAGACAAGCTTATGGAAGGGTTGGCTCAAGGCCCATCCTCAACTCACAACAAGTTGCGCTTATTCGTAGATGCAACAATAAAAGCACTTTCTCCTCTCACCTTGGATAAATTTCTTTTTGTCACAGAGGATGTTGTAATTACTCAATTAGCAAAGCATCAGATTGCTTTAGTTTCCATAACCATGATCGCCCCCACGGGTGAACAACCCCTTACCGGATGTGCTTTGGTCAGAAACGATGATCGGGAAGCTGTCGTTAAGGCAACCCTCGATGCCGTTAATCGGAAACTACGGTTTCTCAGAAACGATTAATCTGCTAACTTTGGCCGACTTACTAAACAATTAGATTTTGAAGTGCTCCCGGTTTAATTCCCTACATAGCGAAGCGGAAAAAACAGCGGAACGGAATAAGAGCGAAGCGGTTAAACTGTCCCTTGGATAAATAAAAATCAAGGAGGTTTACCGCAAATGAGCAAATTATTCAAAGCTATTACAGTTCTCGTAACTCTCGTTCTTGCAGGTGGAGCAACCTGGAGAATCTAGTTGTAAAGTAGTTGGCCAATATTTATAAGAGGTGGCTAATGGAAGGTTTACCGAAGAAATTTAAACCGTTTTTTACACTAGTAACTGTCTGTGGCGCAATAGTTTTGGTATGGAATATCATCCATACGGATTGGGATACGGCACAGCTGATTAATCTTTTAGTCTTTGGGACGCTTGCGATTGCCAGTGAATCCTTACCCGTTGCCCTACCGAAAGGGGGGTATGTAACGGTTAGTTATTGTATTTTCCTTTCTTCACTGATCTTGTTCCCTATAGGAGTGACGCTAACGGCAATGGCTTTGTCGGGCCTGATTATTTTTGGTAAGGTCGCTTCAGAGCAACCTCTTTTTAAGCGAGTGTTTAATGCGTCCCAATATGTCTTGTCCTTAGCTGCAGGATATGGGGTTATGAATTTTTTCAATTCTTCTTCGTCTCAATCAGATTTTAAACTCTTTATATTGTATATAATTGCGGCAACTGTTTACATGGCAATTAACACCATAATTGTGGTTATTGCATTAGGATTTATTTTATGTAAATCGCCGTGGTCAATATGGGTCAGTAATTTGCGTTGGGGCATGCCCAATTTTATTGCACTCGTTCCCCTTGGATTTTTATTGGCTTTGCTCTACAGAAATTGGGGTCCACTGGGACTTCTCCTACTCTTTATACCACTCTTAGCTTCTCGCCATTCTTTCCAACTCTATATGGACATGCGAGAAAATTATCTCAGCACGGTTGAAGCTTTGGTCCAGGCACTGGAAGCGAAGGACACGTACACAAGTGGACATTCTGCTAGAGTCGGGAAATTGGCAGTAGCTATAGGAGAAGCAATCAAAATGAGTGAAGACAAGATAGAGTCTCTTAAATATGCCGCCGTGTTGCATGATGTGGGCAAGATTGGGGTCAGCGAAGTAATCCTGAATAAAGAGGAGAAACTGCTGGATTCGGAGTGGGAAGCCATTCGCAGCCATCCGGTCATTGGTCAAACGATTATCAAAGGGATTAAATTTATGTTTGATATAGGACAAGTGGTCCGTCATCACCACGAGCGCTATGATGGGACGGGGTATCCGGATCGAATAAAAGGGGAAGAAATTCCTTTGGAATCCCGGATCATTGCTGTGGCAGATACGTATGATGCGATTACGTCCGATCGGAGTTACCGCAAAGGCAGTACACATGAGGAGGCCCTGGTTGAGTTGAAAAGAGTCGCTGGATCACAATTAGATCCGGCGTTGGTGGAAGTTTTCTGCAAAGTGGTTACCAGTGAATCGGCATCCCGAATGGTCAGTGCTGAGCAAGTGCAAATTGCTTAAGCGAATTTTTGGAAGCATAAGAGGTGAAGTATGCTCATAGAAACCTTGATTTTTGCTTTATTCATAAGCCTTTTACGCGGGGGAAAATTGAGCCGCTTAGGAGAACTCGCCCTGCGAGAATTTTGGTTGGTCCCTTTGGCTTTATTGATACAAAGTGGCGTCTATTGGGCCGCTGTTAGAGGAATCGGATTAGGTCCCAGTTGGCTTAGTCCAGCGCTTGATACAGTGTCCTATTTTTTATTGTTATTTTTTACCCTGAGGAATAGATCACTGCCCGGAATACGCTGGATTACCTTGGGGATTTTACTTAATACTATTGTAATCTTCCTGAACGGAGGATTAATGCCCGTGGATCCCTCCTTTCTTCCGGAGACCATCCGTGTAGCTCTCCTAGCAGGCCAGGGAACTCATGGCTTGATGACATCGACGACCCACCTGAGCTTTTTAGCAGATCGGTTTTATCTAGATATTCCGGGACTGCAAAAACAAGTGTTCAGCGTCGGGGATATCGTGATCGATATCGGCTGTTTTTTTCTAGTTTATAAAACAATGAGAAATCGTGACAACATTGCCATAGAAGTAAAAGGGAGTGAGGTATGAACCTCACTCCTTACAATGAATGAAAAGGAACTATTCGGCTTGCAAAAGATCTCGTATCACTTCCCCGGCTATCAGCAGTCCAACAACGGATGGAACAAAGGAAATGCTTCCAGGTATTTGGCGCTTTTCAATACTGATTTCATCATCGCTCGAACAGAGGCAGTCATTTTGAGAATCGGCTTTCATGGAGAGTGGGGTGAGTGGAAGGTCTGGGCAAGACACGACTTTAATCCCTGTTGTGATACCTTCTTTGCGTAGCAATTTGCGCATTGCCTTAGCCAGTGGATCTCCGCTGGTCTTGGAAATGTCGGTTACTCTATAATTCTCCGCTGTAAGACGGTTTCCGGCTCCCATACTTGAGATCAAGGGAATTTTACGGAGCGAACATTCTTTGGCTAAATTTACTTTGCTAGAAACGGTATCGATGGCATCGACAACGTAGTCTAACTTTCGATCCAGTAGTCGATCGGCATTCGTGGCGGAGCAGAATTCCCGAATGGTTTCGACCATGGCTTCGGGATTGATCTCCAAAATTCGGCGTTTCATGACCTCAACTTTGGCTTCGCCGATCGTGGAGTGGAGAGCATGGATTTGGCGGTTAAGATTAGTAATACTAATTTCGTCAAAGTCAACTAAAATTAAATGACCGACAGCAGCACGGGCCAGTGCTTCCACGGTGTATGAGCCGACCCCCCCGACTCCAAAAATCATGACAGTGCTCTGGCGAAGCGTTTCTAACCCATTGGTTCCTATTAGAAGTTCAGTTCTCGAGAATTCGTGTTGCATTATTTCCTCCACCAATAGATTTTGTTTATTTTATTTTATCACACCCAAAGAGCAAAGGCTAAGCAGTGGAAAGAAGCTGCCTCTTCTTAGAAATCACATTTCTATTTTGAGACAGCCCCTTTTTTAGCAGAAAATCACTAAATTTTCCTACGTTGCGTAAAGCTGGTGTGGAGCAATTGATGTGCCTTTTCTCCGTAAGGCTCGCCGATGAAATCTTTATACAGAGCGATGACTGCCGGGTTTTCGTGCGATTTTCTCAAGGGCTTGGAGCGGTCCTCTTGATAAATGGCGTTAGCTCGCGCTTCAAGGATTTCCAGGTTGCCATGGTGATAAGGTTGTCCGCCGCCCCCAATGCAGCCCCCGGGACAGGCCATGATCTCGATGGCATCATAATGGGCATCGCCGGACTGTATCTTTTCTAGGATGGTACGAGCATTACCTAAGCCGTGTGTGACCGCAATTCGAAAATCGCGCCCACTTATCGGGATGACTGCTTCCTTAATCCCGTCCATTCCTCGTAGAGCTTCAAATTCCACTTTCTCCAGCGGTTGACCGGTTATCCACTCATAAGCAGTTCGCAGGGCAGCTTCGATCACACCGCCAGTTGTACCAAAAACCACGGCAGCACCCGTGGATTCCCCTAAGGGGTGGTCAAATTCTTCGTCTTTAAGGTGATCGAAATGAATGCCAGCCTCCCGAATCATACGTGAAAGTTCTCGGGTGGTGATGACGATGTCCACATCCGGGGTGACCGGGTCTTGCCCCAGTTCTGGGCGAGCTGCTTCGTATTTTTTGGCAATGCAAGGCATGATTGAGACAACGGTAATTTTCTTAGGATCGATCCCATAGGTCTCTGCATAATAGCTTTTAGACAAAACTCCTAACATTTGATGGGGGGATTTGCAGGTTGAGGGGATGTCCAATAAATCCGGAAATTGATGTTCAAAGAATTTGACCCAAGCAGGACAACAACTGGTGAGAATAGGTAGACGTCCGCCGTGTTCAATACGGTGAATCAGCTCGGTGGCTTCCTCCATAATCGTCACGTCAGCCCCGAACTCCGTATCGAAGACACGGTCAAACCCAAGTCTCCGGAGAGCGGCAACCATTTTGCCAGTGACAATCGTCCCTGGTTCTAGCCCGAACCCTTCCCCGAGGGCGACCCGTACGGCGGGTGCCGTTTCGACAATAACGTAGCGGTTTGTATCGTTAAGGGCTTTCCAAACCTTGTCGACTTGATCCAGTTCCATCAAAGCACCAGTTGGACATACCGCAACACATTGTCCACAGAATGTACAAGAGGTGTCGTGTTGAGGTAAATCGAAGGCTGTTTTAACCACCGTTTCGAAACCGCGCCCCACGGCAGAGTAAACGCCAACCGTTTGAACATCGTTGCACATCGTTTCACAGCGTCGGCAACGAATACATTTGTTAGGATCTCGGACAATGGCTAAACTGGATTTATCGATTTCAAACTCAGATTCTTCCCCTTCATAGGTGATATTCCGCACGCCTAGATCTGCAGCAAGAGATTGGAGGTCACAATCCAGGTTTTTAGTACAGGTTAAACACGATTTCGGATGGTCAGAAAGTAGGAGTTCAACCATGGTTCGTCTGGCCTGGATGGCACGTAGCGTATCCGTTTTAACGACCATGCCACTGACTACTGGGGTTGAACAGGAGGGGGCCAAATTACGTCGACCCTCAACTTCGACCACGCACACTCGGCAGGAAGCGATGTGATTATTGAGGCGCATCTCATGAAGATTGAGGTAGCACAAGGTTGGAATGTCAATGTTTATCGTTCGGGCTGCGTCGAGAATTGACATTCCTTCTGGTACGGTAAGGGGTATATCGTTAATAGTCAGTTGAATATCCATCCGGAGTTCCTCCTTTAGGGATGCCTTATAAGGATACCTTATTGGCGAATGATGGCGCCAAATCGACATTTCTCCATGCATGCACCACATTTTAGGCAGCGTTCTTCATCGATAATGTGACGCTCCTTAGCTGAGCCTGTGATGCAACCTGCGGGGCAGTGTTTTGTGCAAAGAGTACACCCTTTGCATTTGTCGGTGATGTGATACTTTAGCAAGCTCTTACAAACTCCAGCCGGACAGGTTTTATCGACAATATGGGCAAGATATTCGTCTCGGAAATATTCAATTGTGGAAAGGATGGGATTAGGGGCACTTTGCCCAAGTCCACACAGGGAAGTGTCTTTAATGATCTTGCCTAGTTTTTCCAGTTGATCCAAATCATCAAGTGTCCCCTTGCCTTCCGTGATTTTGGAGAGAATCTCATGAAGACGTTTGGTACCAACTCGGCAGGCAGTGCAACGGCCACAAGACTCGTCCACCGTGAATTCGAGGAAGAACTTGGCGATATTGACCATACAATCACTTTCATCCATGACAATAAGTCCCCCGGAGCCCATCATGGAGCCAATAGCAATTAAGGATTCATAATCAATAGGGGTATCCAAATACTGGGTTGGTATACATCCGCCAGATGGGCCTCCGGTTTGCGCGGCTTTAAAGGCTTTATGGTGTTTGATTCCCCCACCAATCTCAAAGATAATTTGTCGGAGGGTCGTTCCCATGGGGACTTCGACAAGTCCTACATTGTTAACTTTTCCAGCCAAGGCAAACACCTTGGTTCCTTTGCTTTTTTCCGTACCAATTCCGGCATACCAGTCGGCTCCCTTTAAAATTATGGGGGGGATGTTTGCCAATGTTTCCACGTTATTGACACAGGTTGGCTTGCCCCATAACCCTTTTTGGGCAGGGAAGGGGGGTTTGACGGAAGGCTCCCCCCGAGTTCCTTCAATTGAATGAATAAGGGCTGTCTCTTCTCCACAGACAAAAGCCCCTGCCCCGTATTTAATCTCAACATCAAAACAAAAATCACTGCCTAAAATTCCTTTGCCAAGTAAACCGTATTCTCGAGCTTGCTTAATAGCGATTTCCAAGCGATGAATGGCTAATGGATATTCCGCCCGGATATAGATAAATCCTTGTGATGAGCCGATGGTAGCGCCTGCGATGAGCATGGCTTCTAGAACACTATGGGGATCCCCTTCCAAGATGGAACGGTCCATAAAGGCACCTGGATCTCCTTCGTCGGCATTACAAATGATATACCGCTGATCGGCTTTGCTTTTATGCGTTAGTTCCCACTTTAGTCCTGTGGGAAATCCTCCGCCACCTCGTCCCCGCAGACCACTTTTCTTTAGTACGTCAATAACCAAATCAGGATTCATTTCAAAAAGAACCTTAGATAAAGCTTGATACCCATCAGCAGCAATATATTCACGGATATCTTCAGGTGCTATGTAGCTACAGTTGCGCAGGGCAATGCGCAACTGGCTATGGTAAAAGGGTAGGTCGGAAGCAATCCGCTTTTCCGTGTTCGGATCCGTAAAGAGAAGACGTTCGACCAGTTTTCCTTGAATGAAGTGCTCTTCGATAATTTCGGATACATCATTGGTGGAAACTTCCAGATAGAGAATCTTGTCGGGGTGAATCTCAACAATCGGCCCCTTTTCACAGAAACCAAAACATCCTGTTTGGAGAACTTGAATCTGATCGGACAATCCTCGTTGCTTAAGCTCCTTTTCAAAGAGTTTAGCAATTTGAGGACTGCTCGAGGCATGGCATCCGGTTCCCCCACAGATCATAATGTGTCGTTTAAGACCTTGAGCATCCTTGGTTGTGACAGGGTCAAGTACGCGGCGTGTTTCGAGAAGAACGCGGCTTTGAGCTTTTAAGTCATTAAGTGCATCGGCGTTTATGAGTATCATATTGGCTTCCCTTCCTTTAGTAAATAGATTACATTTTCATACCTCCCTGTGAATCGGTAGGTTCATGAATGTTTTCCGGGCGGTATTTTTCCAGAACCTGTTTTATTTCCTCCGCTTCGTTAAGGCGCCCATGGACTTCTCCGTCTACCATCATGACTGGAGCCAGGCCACAGGCTCCAATACAGCGCAGAGAATCTAAGGAAAAGAGATTATCCGAAGTAATTTGTCCTGTTTTAATCCCTAGCTGCTTTTCAAGTTCTGCTTGTAATTTCTCCGCTCCCCGCACAAAACAGGCAGTGCCCATGCAAACATTGGCTACGTGTTTTCCCCGGGGTTTCATGGTAAAAAAGGAGTAGAAACTCACAACGCCATAAACCTTGGCGGAAGGGATGTCGAGTTTTTGGGCGATATGCCACTGCACCTTGTCAGGTAGGTAGCCAAAGAGTTCCTGAGCCTGATGAAGGATCGCTATGAGATTTTCTTTTTTGTAGGGGAGACTGTCAATATAGTCATCCAGTTGGCGATAGGGATCAGTGATCAATGCTTTGTCACACATGGGAATCCTCCTTCAATTGAGAGCTGTGTTTATACTTCCCACTTTTCCGAGATTTACGTATAAAAGGAACAGAATTATTCAGTATCGATTTTTTCGCTCAACAGGGGACTGCCTTGTTGTAATGGCATATATACGAAGGATCATTAAGGCTAGGCAGAATAATTCGACAAATAACGCTCTTGACGTTTACGTCAACTGGTGTCAGAATATTGCTAACATTATAGTTCGAACTAGAAAGGAAGTGTATTTATTGCCCGAAGAACAACCATTCATGAGCATTTCGAATTTGGCCCAAGAACTGTTAATTACTCCAAGGACCATCCGGTATTACGAGGAAGTAGGTTTGCTTACCCCACTGCATCATGAAAAAATGAGCCAAAGATTATACGGACCGCGGGAGAAAGCTCGTTTAACGTTAATCCTTCGAGGTAAGAGGCTGGGGTTTTCTCTGACCGAAATTAAGGAAATGCTTGATCTTTATGATATTGACCGCACAGAGGGGCTCCAACTGGAGAGAACCGTTGCCTATGGAGAAAAACGCTTGCAGGAGCTTGACGAGAAGATCCAAGAACTCACCCTGCTAAAAGGGGAATTAATGGACTACCATCAACAATTTACCGAGTTATTAAGGAAACGAAACGAGGAGGAAAACGATGTTTAATTTTCTTTTGACAGACTCCCAAAAAGAACTGCAAAATGAAGCGATCTCCTTTGTTAAAGAGAAGGTTTCCAAGCAATTAATTCTCGATATGGATGCCGAGAAAGTAATTTATCCAGTCGAATACATCAAAGACCTCGGGGAAGCTAACCTTTTAGGCTTGCGCTTCTCTTCTGAATATGGCGGCCGGGGCCTTAACTGGGTCGATGAGATCGGGGTCCTGGAGGAGATCGGAATTTTAGGAACAAGCCTAGCCTGCCTTTACTCGCTACCTTCCATTGTCGGGGAGGCGCTTTCTCGCTTCGGATCGGAAGAGTTAAAACGGCGCTATCTAAAACCTACCTTAGAGGGAAAAATCTACACAGCCGAAGCACTGACTGAACCTCGAGGAGGGTCTGATTTCTTTGGGGCCACTACGGTAGCTGTGCGAGACGGAGACGATTACATTCTCAACGGGCAAAAGCGCTTTGTGGTAGGTGCTGAAGGGGCCGATTATTTTATGGTGTATGCCAAGACCAACCCGGAGGGCAAATCTCATGAAAGTATGAGCGCTTTCATCGTCGATCGGGGACCAGGCGTAGAAGTAGGGCATGTTTACGGACTCATGGGAACCAGAGGCGGCGGAGCTGGGCGCGTTGTTTTCAAGGATGTGCGTATTCCTAAAGAAAACCTCTTAGGTAAGGAAAACGGAGCCGCTGAAATCTTCTATCAGATGATGATCCCGGAAAGAATGACGAGTGCGGCTGGAGCATTAGGTATGGCCCGGGCCGCGCTGGAAGTAGCAGCAGATTACAGTACTAAGCGCAAGGCATTTAATCAGACAATCAAGGATTTCCAAGCAGTGAGCTTTAAAGTGGCGGACTCCATCACACGGCTGGATGCAGCCCGCGCCTTGGTCTACACAACCGCTCGAGCCATTGACTCTGGCGTGCCAGCAGCCCAGGGGAGGCGCTTAGTTTCTGAGGCCAAGAAATTTGCCACCGAAACGGCCTGGTTCGTCGTCAATGAAGCGATGCAGATCATGGGAGGCATTGGTTACACGAATATATTTCCAGTGGAAAGGCTCTTACGGGATGTTCGCTTGATCATGATTTGGACAGGTACCAACGAAGTGATGGATCTGATCATTCAGCACGAATACTATAAGGAATTGCAAAAACAGACGCCGAACCATCGGAGGATCGAAGAGGATGCTCTTAACGCGCATTTGACCGAAGAGAAGGTCTATGAATAGTAGGCAATGAAGAGATAAAAGACTCAGGCTCAGGACTCGAACCTGAGTCTTTTGCGTCAATTTGGAAGGTTTAAGTCAAGTGAAAAGAAGGAGATAAATACTAATTGACATAAACTATTTATGGGAATTATAATAAGGACGGTAATAGATCCTTAATCTTAGCAGGAGAGAGGAGAGTTGCGATACAGACGCTCCACCGTTACGCTCGGCAGACCAAACTAGAGGAAAAACTGCTAATGCAAGTAAGCGGGATCCCGCCAAATTCGACATCCGCTGGCCAAGGATGGCCGAGTGTCGCCGGAACCATGGATGGTGGCAGGCGACCTTGTCTCAGTTGGCGCGGGAGACGTCCTGTATCCCGCCCCGCCGATGAAAGAACAGTTTTTCCTAAGTTTGGTCTACGCAGCTTACGGAGTGAACGGTGTAAATAAAATCCGCTTGAACAGCTGTATTGCAGAAGTTAGGAGTGATAACCCGTGATCGAAGAAAAAGAAGTTGCTCTCATGGAAGAGACAGACCTTCTATTTAGGAGGGTTTGGAAAAAGTATCAATATTACCTGATGCCTAAAGAGAGCGAATTATCCATGCATCAAATGATGTTTCTGAAATATTTGCAACGTAGAGAAACCTGTACACCCTCTGATATTGCACAACAGTTAGGGATTACGTTGGGGGCAGTCACTGGATTTGTGGATCGCCTTTATAAGTTAGGGTTCATTACACGAACTCGTAGCGAGGAAGATCGTCGAGTGGTCCTTATCCAACTCTCTCCTCAAGGAATTGAGCCCTTAAATGCTTTTGAAAAGGAAAGAGAAACAAAGTTTGTCCGGATCTTTAAAAAACTAGATGCCCTTCAAGTGGCGGAACTTAATAAAGCCTTAGAACAGTTGAACGCTGTGCTGGATAGTTTAGCAGCAGATAAGGAGTGACTCTTTATTGGAATCCTTTGTTAATCCAAACGTTAGAACAGAATATGAAGAAATAGGAGTTTTTTAAATGCGGAAAAAACTGATGGGTCCAATGGTAATCTTACTAATTATTCAGTTTCTAGTCATGGTGGGATTTGGGATCGTGATTCCCATCCTTCCATTCTTTGTAACTAAGCTAGGCGGGGGAGCACTTTCACTAGGAATCTTTATGTCTGCCTATTCCATCATGCAGTTTTTTTTCGCACCCGTTTGGGGTAGGCTGTCCGATCGTATAGGTAGACGACCGGTTATTCTTATCGGACTGAGCGGGTATGGTCTAACCTTTCTAATGTTCGGGGTGGTGAACAATCTATATTTGCTGATTGGAATTCGTGCTCTTTCGGGAATGGTCTCCTCAGCGACACTACCAACGGCCATGGCCTATTTAGCGGATATTACGGAAGGTGAGGAACGTTCGAAGGGGATGGGGTTGATTGGAGCAGCGATGGGGCTTGGCATGATCTTCGGTCCAGCCCTAGGCGGCTTGCTCGGTCACTACAGTTTTTCTTTGCCTTTCTTTGTGGCGGGAGGGTTGGCTTTATTGCTTATGCCGTTCACTTGGGCATTTCTGCCAGAATCCCTGAAGCAACCAATCTCAGCCCTTTCGGGCCGTAAAAGGCCTAGGCTTACTTTAGCCGTATTGCAAGACCCCTTGTTTGCACTTTTTGCCTTTAATTTTGTCTTGAGCTTTACCATGTCCATGTTTGAGAGTACCTTTGCCTTACTGGCAGCAGCGAAGGTGGGCTTCGGTCCTCGGGACATGGGGATCACATTTGCCATTTTGGGTATCTTCGCAGTCATTGTCCAAGGTGGACTTATTGGCAAATTAGTCAAGAAGTTTGGAGATGCTAAGCTCGTGAACACCGGGGCGGTCTTATGTGCGGTGGGTCTTTTACTCATCATTCTATCGGCAGATTATAAGAACATCATTTTTTTAGTAGCGTCCACTGTGGTCTTTATGGTGGGGAATTCCTTGATGGTGCCAACCAGCTCTAGTCTCGTTACTAAACAAAGCACGCAAGGACAAGGCGCCTCCCTAGGCCTCTTTCAATCCTTTGCAAGTTTAGGGAGAATTTTGGGTCCTGTGACCGGCGGAGCCCTTTTCGGAATAGGTATGGGCTTACCTTATGTTACCGGAGCGGCCCTGTTAGTGCTGATCGTTTTACTCTTTGGCAGTAAAATTAAAGTAAATGCACACCCGCCACTGGTACAAGAATAGAAAATGGACTAAAATAGGATGAATGAACGTGCAAGGAAAATGCAGGTGGAATAAAAATGGCA
Organism: Desulfosporosinus metallidurans; assembly: GCF_001936615.1. Classification (GTDB taxonomy): domain Bacteria; phylum Bacillota; class Desulfitobacteriia; order Desulfitobacteriales; family Desulfitobacteriaceae; genus Desulfosporosinus; species Desulfosporosinus metallidurans. The sequence continues at coordinate 59,253 of NZ_MLBF01000014.1, read as the reverse complement.
AAAGAAAAAAATAATACCCAGAGTGCTAACCTCACCCTAGGGGGCATTACCCTTGGATTTTTGTTAAGTTACCCTTTTCATACTGGTTTTGTGGGCGGACTCATCTCCAGTGGATGTAGTGCTGGGATGATCGGGGGGCTTGCTGATTGGTTCGCAGTAACCGCGCTTTTTCGACGCCCCTTGGGAATTCGGCCCAGTAAAGTAATTCGGACAGAGATAATTCCTCAGAATCGGGAACGAATTTTCGCTGCCCTGGCAGATATGGTACAGCATGAATTACTTTCGCAAGATGTCCTCCGCCGAAAACTGTCCGAATGGGATTTTTCCAGTGTATTAATTAGAATATTTACTGAACAGGACGTTCGGAAGACTGTGAATCTCACACTAACCAATCTCGCTGAGGATATGGTCTCCCAGCTTGAACCGGATGAGTTAAAGAGATGCGCGTCGGTCGTGTTACACAAAAACTTGGAGAGTATCAACATTTCCCAAATTCTTGCTGAGCTTATCCAATTCTCGTCGGAACACGGAGATGTTGACCGGGTGTTGACTGCTATTTGCCGGGCAATTCATGAATTTGTGGATCAACCTTCAGTAAGTGTTGCACTCCAGGACATGATGGAAGCAGCCTTGGCAAGGTATGGCGGAGACAATCCCACGCGAAAATTGGTCGGAAAATTTCTTCCCTCACCCTCTGTTCTAGCGCAAGGGCTCCAAGGAAAGATCATGGCTGCATTACAGGATGGTACGGTTGAGCGGTGGTTGAAGGATTCATTGCTCCGCTTTGTGTTGGACCTTAGGACAAAGTCTTCGCTTCAAGAACGTGTCAACCTTTTTATCCTAGAGGCTTTAGATGAGGGCTTGGAAAACCTGGAGTTAAAGGGAAGCAGGGAAAATCCGCTGGCTTTTAGCGAGCGATTTCTTGCTAAGATAACGAACAATTGGGACAGTTACTTAGGAAAATTTGAGCAAAATCTTGAACTGAGGTTGAAAGTGGATGAAGGGGTTAAAGGTTTCCTCGAAAAACAGATCGGCTATCATCATAACACAATTGGACGAATGGTCCGTGAAGGGTTAGAACCCCTGACCAATGACATGCTCGTAGAGCTGATTGAGGACAAAGCTGGTAACGACCTGCAGATGATTCGGATTAATGGGTCTGTAGTAGGCGGTCTGGTTGGAATGATCATCTACGTGTTAGGGGTGGTGTTCCGATGAATTATAAAAGAAAGGCAAATATTACATTAGCCGCTGTTTTTGGTCTTTTCCTGGTTGCGGCGCTGTTAGAGCATTTCAACCCTAATATCTTTGGAATTAGGCTAATATACTTTGTTTCGGAAGCAGCCTTAGTGGGTGGAATCGCCGATTGGTTTGCGGTAACGGCGATTTTCAAGAAGCCGTTGGGCTGGGGCTATCATACTGCCCTGATCCCTCGTAACCGGGAAAAGGTCATTGAAGCAGTGGCGTCCATGGTGCAAAAAGAGCTCCTGCGCGTGGATGTGATTCGCAAGAAGATTGAGGGAATCCCTTTTTCTGATGCCCTTCTTAACTACGTGGAGAAGCAAGGCGGATCGGTTTATCTTACGGACAAGCTTGTGGCTTATATCCGCCGTTATGCAGAAAAACAGGAATCTGACCAGCTTGCTGAGAAGCTTGCTGAGTTTTTGCGTCCTAAAGCGAAGGCTTGGAAGCTAACGCCAAAGGTGCAGGCGGCCAGTGGATGGGCTTTAAAACATGGGTATATCGACCAAGGGTTAGATCGGTTAGCTGAAGGATTGTGGGATAAAGCATCAGAAGGGGAAACACGTGAGGTTATTTTCCGTTATCTCGAGGAAATCAAAGAAGAGAAAGTAAGCAATGGGGGATCAATTTTACGCACCCTGATGGGTTTTGTAGAGATGTCAGACGGATTAAATCTTGAAGACGCTGCTGATGCTTTGCAAGTGGAGTTGCTTCTAACTTTGCGTAATCTTCAAGACCATAAGCATCCTTTGCGTGTAAACCTAAAAGAGACTTTGCTGAACTCCCTAGCGAGATTAAGTTTTGATCCCGGATTTGCGGCCCAAGTTGAGCTGTTGAAGAACGACGTATTGGATGACGCTTTGTTTGAAAGGCTTCTAGAGAGTTTCCTGCAGACAGCATTAGAGCTTGCTGCTTCTCCCTCAACTCCTTTGGAGCCGAATGCACTCTATCAGGCGGTGTATCCTTATGTTGAAAAATATTGGGTTAACGTTCAAGAAAACATGGTGCTTCAAGAAACGATGAATTCATTTATCACGGATACCTTGTGTCGAGTGATTCAAAATGAACATGACATGATCGGGAATATGGTTAGGGAGACCCTTGCTGCATATACGGATCAGGACCTCAATCAATTTATCGAAGAGAAGGCGGGGAACGATCTTCAATGGATCCGGATCAATGGGTCCATGATCGGTGGGATAGTGGGGTTAATCTTGTTCTTATTCCTGGATTTCGTCTATGCCCCCATCATTATGCCGGTACTGGTGCCAGTTATTGCTCAATTTCCCCATTAAGTAAAGGGAGAGGTATAGACAACAGTTATCCCCTAGATTAGTGGTCTGTTGTCTATCGACGCGCATATGTAATTTTGAGCAGAACTTTATGTTTGGATTCTGCAAAAAAAAATTAAGGGGGAGAGTAATGATCGAGTTTACAGCTCACGAGCTGGAAATCATCGAGGTGGCATTGGTGCGTTACATGAAAGGGCTTGAAGGGGGAGTGTTTGCAGAACGTGAACGTGCGCGGATTAAGGTCATTCTGGAAAAAATAGGCGAGGGGTAGTTCGTCGTAAGCTATTTTAGAAGGTATACAGGATTCATGCAATAAAGGTATTGCAAGTATGTTTATCTCCGTGCTAGAATATCAAACATAAGGTGTGCACAGCCGAAGACCCATGGGTTAAGACAAAATGAAAGCAAAGCAATGGCGCTTTGAGTTACTCTAAGGAGTAGCTCAAAGCGCTATTTATTTTGGTGAGGAGGAATAGTATGGATACGGGAGATACAGGGTTTATTTTGATCTCGACAGCACTGGTTTTTCTTATGACGCCCGGTTTAGCACTCTTTTACGGTGGTATGGTACGTAAAAAGAACGTTCTCAGTACCCTCATGCATAGTTGGATTGTCATCGGTATCATCTCTGTACAGTGGATTTTAGTGGGATATACTTTGGCCTTTGGGCCGGACTATCACGGCATTATTGGTAGCTTAAACTGGTTGGGGTTGAGTGGAGTTGGGGTAGATCCCAATGCGGATTACGCAGCAACTATTCCAGCGATTGTCTTTATGGCGTTTCAAATGATGTTTGCTGTCATCACCCCGGCCTTGATAAGTGGTTCTATCGCAGAACGGATGCGTTTTCCGGCGTTCGTCGTATTCGTTCTTTTGTGGGCAACCTTTGTCTACGATCCGTTGGCCCATTGGGTCTGGGGTGTCGGTGGTTTCTTAAGGACCCTAGGCGCCTTGGATTTTGCAGGAGGAAATGTAGTTCATATTAGTTCGGGATACTCTGCCTTGATAGCCGCCCTGTTGCTCGGCAAACGTAAAGGACTGGGCAAAGAATCCATGGCGCCACACCACATCCCAATGACTGTTTTAGGAGCTGGACTTCTTTGGTTTGGTTGGTTTGGATTTAATGCGGGGAGTGCTCTGGGGGCGAATGGTTTAGCGGGTATGGCTTTTGTAAATACAAATACAGCCGCAGCTTCTGCAGCAATGGCCTGGGCAGTAGTGGAACGCTTTCATAGAGGAAAATCCACCGTCTTGGGTGCAGCTAGTGGTGCGGTTGCCGGGTTAGTAGCAATAACACCGGGCGCAGGGTTTGTAACTCCGCTCTCCTCCATATTTATCGGTTTGGTCGGAGGAACGGTTTGTTATCTAGCGATCAGCTTGATGAAGGCTAAGTTTGGATATGATGATGCCTTGGATGCCTTTGGCTGCCATGGGATTGGCGGGACTTGGGGAGCCTTGGCAACGGGGATATTTGCCACCAAGACCATCAATTCGGCAGGTGCGGATGGTCTCTTCTATGGGAATGCTTCACTTTTGGGGATTCAGGCAGTGAGTGTTTTGATTACGGTGGCGTTTACCGTGTTAGCCACATTCATAATTTTAAAAGCCATAGGCCTTGTGATGAAACTGCGAGTCAGTGACGAACAAGAATCAACAGGCTTGGATTTGTCCTTACACGGAGAAACGGCTTATTCAGAATTCATCTAGACGCGCAAGTCGTGTGGGTGCAAGTCAGGGACGGTTCTCGAGACTTGCATCGGTGAAAATGCAAGTCGAGAACCGTCCCCAAACTTGCAAACTTGCATAGGCTTGCAAAATCGTATTTGGAGGGGTTTAATATGAAAAAAATTGAGGCAATCATTCGTCCAGGAAAGCTGGACAACGTGAAAGATGCGTTGGGCACTCATGGAGTTAACGGTTTGACCGTGACCCAGGTGATCGGTTGTGGTAAACAGAAGGGGCATACTCAAGTTTATCGCGGCGTGGAATATACCGTACACCTTATTCCAAAGGTGAAGATTGAAATCGTCGTGATGGACAAATACGTGGAAGAAATCATCCAAGTCATTGCCAAAGAGGCAAGAACTGGGGAAATTGGGGACGGAAAAATCTTTGTATCTGCTATAGAAAATGCCTATACGATAAGAACAGGTGCCACTGGAGAACAAGCATTATAGAACATGCAAAAAAAACCAAAGACCGTTATCCCTTGAGCTGGGATAATGGTCTTTCTCATTTAAGCAAACAACGGATCTATGCAAGTTTAAGAACCGTCCCTGAACTTGCACTCATTTGCACTTCATAGTTGGTAAAATTTGGAACAAAACGATTACGGTGTGCGTATCCTGTATAAGACCAGGTAAGTTCAGGATGAAGGGGGGATTCAAAATGGCATTTGGAGCCGGCGGAGCTAGTTTTGGTGGCGGTGTTGGAGCTGGTATTGCAGTCGTGGTTGTAATAATTTTGCTTCTTATCGCAATGGGAATAGTATTCTAGATTAAAAGAAGGAGGTATTGCTATGTACGGATATGGTGGCGGTGCATGTTGTCATGTAGTTGCTCCTGTTGCTCCCGTTGGTAGAGGAATAGGTGTAGGAATTATTGCGATCGCGATTTTAATCTTGATTGCTTTGGGCGTTATCTTTTAAGAATCGAAGTTGGAAGAAAAGTAAGGGCTCATTCAGGGCCCTTTTTTCTATCTTTGTATCAGAGTCGTGACAAATAGAATACTGAGTTTGCCGAGAAGCAAAATATATTGGAATAAAATAGGATACAAGGGGGTGAATGGTATATGCCGTTGAGAGGATTTAACATCTTAAACAACCAAACTATGCAGCAATTCATGGGACAAAATCAATTTCCCATGCGAGGGCTGGAACGCTTTATGCAGAAACGGGGTATGAATTTCCCTGGAATGATTCAAGGAGGGGGTTTTCAAGGCCTGAATCAACAAGGGGGAGCTGGGAATCTTGTGAACACTCTGAATGTCCAAGCACCACCAAAGAAAAGCGGAGGGATAAAAGAATTATTCAGCAAGTTTAGTCGTAAACTGAAGTAAAAATCATAGGCTTATTCCGAGCCCTCGATGAAAATCGAAGGGCTTTTCTATAGATGTTTTCGGTTGGCTAATCAATTTAGAAATTACAAGAAGCCCCCTAGTATTTCAAAACACAGGGAGCTTGCAAAAGTCTACTTAATTCTTTGAGCAAGGAGGAGCTGGATTCCTGTAGCCATGGTAAACAGGTAAAAGGCTATTTCAGTGGCGATAAGGGCACGTGCAGTAAGATTTGCCGGCATAATGTCACCTAAGTTCCCAGTAGCAATACTTGTAATGCTCAAATATATGAATGAGAAGAGTTGAGTCCAAAAGTCATCCCCCACATCCCCTTTGAAACTTTCGGGAAAGAATCGGTAGAGCAAAAGATAATCGGCGGCAAAAAGTAAAATAATCGAGACAAGGGCTCCCCCGATTGGATAGACTAAGTGATCGTGGGGAGTTTTAGAGTCTGTCACGATATCAGAAATGCAAGAAGAAATTGCAATCGTAGCAAAGATAGAATATCCTACGATAGTAAGTTTAAACAGGGGCCCTTCAAAGCGTTTTATCAAACGATCATTCCCTGAGAATAAGCTTAGGAAAATCGCCCCGCCTGCACCAATGAGCGCAGGAGATAACGATCTCCAATAGTCTAGATCGATCGTTGTGTTCAAAGGGACGTTCTGTTTGGCTGGAGGAACACAATTCGGTGCATTTGGAAGTGATGGCTTATAACCGCGAATAATGCTGGGGTTTAAGGGAGGAACTCCATAATAAGGATAATAGCGGGGGATTTGCGTCCTGTTTTGATCCACGTCTGAATCAGCCACCTTTCAGGGTGATGATACCAGTATATTCCATTAAATCTAGAGGGTTAAGAAGAATATGTAGAATTGTAGATTAAAAGCGGAAATTATTACGTTTGCAAATAAACCATTTGACCTTAACTGACCTTTGTAATAAAATAAAGTTAATCGGTCAGAATATATTAAGTTAATGCAGAACTATTAATCAAGGTGAATAGGGGGAATTATAAATGGGTTATCTCGTCCCAATGGTTGTAGAACAAACGAATCGTGGAGAGCGCTCCTACGACATTTACTCTCGTCTGCTCAAAGACCGTATCATTTTTCTCGGAGGGGCAATTGATGATGATGTGTCTAACCTTATCGTAGCGCAAATGCTCTTCCTTGAGGCCGAAGATCCTGAAAAGGATATCAATCTATATATTAACAGTCCCGGTGGTTCGATCACAGCGGGAATGGCCATCTATGACACCATGCAGTACATTCGGTCAGATGTTCGTACGATCTGTATCGGAATGGCGGCCAGCATGGGGGCATTCCTCTTGGCAGCGGGTACAAAAGGAAAAAGGGTCGCACTTCCCAACTCCGAAGTCTTGATTCACCAGCCATTGATCGGTGGGCACGGGCTCTCCGGGCAAGCAACAGAAATTGAAATTCATGCTAAACAGTTGCTCCGTACTAGGTCAAAGATGAACAAAATCCTTTCAGAGAGAACCGGGCAACCACTAGAAAGAATTGAAAAAGACACCGAGCGCGATTATTACATGACCGCTGATGAAGCCAAAGAATACGGTCTCGTCGACCAGGTTTTAGAAAAGGTTGAACCTACCGCGGAAAGTAAGAAGTAAGCAAATGAGAGTTAAATGACAAAACGCAAGGGCAATATGCGCTCTTGCGTTTTGTCATATCAATCAGAAAGTATAAATTTCAGGTGGGTCCCTTCTCGCCATCCATGGCTACAGGGACACTCGGCCATCCTTGGCCAGCGCATCAGTGCAACTAAGGCGACCGCCTTCGCAGGCTTGGCGTTAGCCAAGTTTTCTTTATAGGGTCAGATTTTCAAGGGCAGCGTATCTAAGAAATCATGGATGAATTCAAATCCTAGGCCTGCAAGGAACCATTCGGGGGCCATGCGGAGGGTGATATACCCATTAACGTTTAAGGGATCACTGTAGTGCCAAGGACAGTTTCCAAGAATCAAGGCAAGAATAATCCCGCTGGAAAATTCAATCGCCCAGATCGTGGCTAAATAGATGAGTCCGCGTATCCACCAAGGGTGAGACCGCAAGTAGTTGTGCAAGGGTTCAAGAAACACAGATAATCCATAAATAGGCAACATCACCAAGAAGGTCATCCCTTGCATGCTGAAATCTCCTTTAAGCAGGGAGGCCAAACCTGTATAGATGACCTCGAGGACAAGACCAATAATTCCGTAAATCAAAAAGCGTTTTAATGTTTTCATAGATTTTAGTATGGTTAGACAAAGTTTGAGCATACATCATTCGAACAGGAATGTTTTGGAAAAAAGAAGGTAATTGTCCCTCATTCGTCGAAATGATTTTCTGTTTGTAAAATAGGGAATTAGTCAGGTTGTTTTTCTATATACATAAAAAGACCTGTGAATTTTTGAGATAAAGGAGAGCGGAAGAAATGCGGAAAATTCGCAAAGCAGTGATACCGGCAGCTGGACTGGGAACCCGTTTTTTGCCAGCCACCAAGGCTCAACCAAAAGAGATGCTGCCTATTGTGGATAAACCAACCATCCAGTACATAGTTGAAGAGGCCATTCGGTCAGGAATCGAAGACATCATTATTGTCACGGGGCGTAATAAGCGAGCTATCGAAGACCATTTTGACCGCTCGATGGAACTAGAGGCCTTTCTGGAGAAAAATGCGAAAGATGAGCTTCTGGATTTGGTTCAGGATGTCGCACGAATGGCGGATATCTATTACGTTCGACAAAAAGAAGCGTTAGGCTTGGGACACGCAATCTATAGCGCTCGGAAATTCATCGGAAATGAACCATTCGCAGTCCTCTTGGGGGATGATGTCATCTATTCTGAAGTTCCTGCTCTCCGTCAAATGATGAATCAATACGAACGCTATGGAGCAAGTATGGTAGGGGTTCAGGAAGTGCCGCTCGAGGATACGTCCAAATACGGGATCGTGGATGGAGAGAGGTATGTAGATCGGCTTTATCGTGCCAAGAATATGGTGGAAAAGCCTCGCTCAGAGGATGCGCCTAACACTCGTTTAGCGATCATGGGACGGTATATCTTAAATCCCGAGATTTTTGATATCTTGGGTGTTCTTCCACCAGGGAAGGGTGGGGAGATCCAGCTCACAGATGGGATCAAGGAACTCGGTCGTTATCAGGAAATCCTAGCTTATGAATTCGAAGGACGGCGGTATGACGTTGGCGACAAGCTAGGCTTTGTGGAAGCGACCATCGATTACGCCTTGCGTCGAGGCGACATTTCGGAAGATCTAATGAACTATTTGAGAGAAGTCGTTCGGAAAGCAGATATTGACGGCTAGATCAAAACCTCACCCTACAACAAGGTGAGGTTTTTACTATATATTTTGGATATGCTGCTTAATCTTCGCGAAATTTATGTACCCTAAGTAATATCTTGGATTTTACCAGAAATTGAGGACGGAAAATAGGCCAAGCTTTACAGCAAAAGCGACACACTTTTCTCCTAATAATTGGTAAAATTTTAACGTAGCATCATGAAAAAATGATTTAAGGAGGGAAGAGAGCAATGAGACCAATGGACAAAAAGAGGATAGTAACTTTAGCAGGAACGTTAGTTCTAGCTGGTGCTGTTGTTGCCGCAGGGGTATATGGCCCCAGTGCCTGGAAGGTTTTTAGGCAACAAAGTTCCATCACGGACAAAGAAGTAGTCATTCAAACCCCTGCCGTTGATTCGATTGGGGCCCCAAAGAACAACGGCGCAATTGACACTGCACCAAATGGTACGGCACCACCAGGTACAGGTACATCTGGAGCGGCTCAGCCAACAGCTACAGCACCCACTACCATTAACACACCCCCCCAAGGAGAAACGGTTTCCAAAAGTAAATATAGGGAGCCGGACACCAAACTAATTGACCTAGCACCGTCTGTCGCCATGTTCTTCGGCGAGGCTGCTCTGAGCAATGATGCTAAGACATTAGTCTTTGGTTCAGCCTGGAACATCCATCAATATGTAGACGGTTATCTCTATGGGCCAGCAGCGGGTCCGCAGTTGAACGAACAAGACATTAAAAAGTATATTGTGTTCCATAAAACTCTCTTGGACAAGCAGTTTAAAAATGAAGCCAATGTTTCCAAAGCAGTAACCTTTACCGGTTATATAGATGTGCTTCTCAACAGTGGAATTGACGCGTTTGACTCCAAAGATAAAACGCGAATCGAACAGTTCCACCAAGGAATCCACGACCTAGATGCGCACATCTTACGCAATGATGTTAATTCTAAAGTCTACGGAGCAACGCCCTTTGCAACCAAACGGTAATAATTCAGGGCAACAGATAGTGCAATTGAACATAGGAATGAAATGGAGCTTAACTAGAGTAATGTTTACGCTAACAGATCCGTTGAATTATTTTCTAGGTGCAAAGGGCTTTTGTACTTATAGATAATTAGAGACATTGGACCAATGAAACGCTCGGAAAAGAGCAGTGAAACTTAGAATTGATATATAAATTTGATAAATGAAAAGGAATGATTGAGAAAAGTATAACTATAGTTAATAAATAATTGAATAGACAACTAAATCAGTAGACTGTGACCTTGTTTTACGAGGTTGAAAACTGAGATTAGTTGTTGCATTTTAAGTCCACAAAACTGAATAGAAAAGAGCAAGGCCTGCCTTAAAGGGACAGGCCTTGCTCTTTCTTTAACAGCCTGAAAGTGGATCAGATGATAAAAAAATCGCATGTCTAGAATCTTCTTGCACTGGCCAAACTAGTAATAAAATCCATTTAAAGGAGATTTTGGTCTTTATGCGTAAAATGAATTATTTTGTAGGTGCTCTGGCGTTAGCTCTCGGTGTATTAGTTGGAACCCTCGGCATGTCGTTGCTTACGAATTCGAGTTCCCCAGCGTCTTTTATCTCTAAACTACGTGGTCAAGACAAGGTACAAACGGTTTCCGGAATGCAAACCCCTTCAATTTTAAACACAGTTCCGGATAGTCTATCAACGTCAAATCCCGTAGGGCCAGAAAAGGATGTCCTATCCCTGGGGCAAAACGGAAGCAACAAGGATACGGCAGCGTTAAGTCAACTAAAACAACAAGTTATTACAGACTATAAGCAAGATATTGGAATCTTTTTCGGAGCTTGGAAATCAACGGATATGGAGAATTTCCGACTCAAATTAGCCAAAGCGTATACCGGAGACTTGTTCGAGAAACATGCACGACGAGCGGAGGAATATTTGGTTCAAGGCATAGGGCTCGATGTTAGTCAAATAACCTTTGACAGGGTCGACGTGGAAAGTGCCAATGAAAATACAGCCACACTACGTGCAGATTATCACTACACAGCCAGGGATTATAACTTAGCAGATGCCGCTACAGTCGGGGAAGAGCATGAGCAGACTGTACACGCTCGTGTCAATCTCTTGAAATTAAATTCACGCTGGATGATCACAGGGGAGAGTCCCATCCAATAGTATAGAGACGTTTGGTCATTAAGGGCTGCCTAGCATTTAGCTAAGCAGTCCTTTTTTATGCAAATGGCTAGAGTGTATGATAGACTAGACGAATGAACAATGAAATGATTCTTATAGGGCAAATATCTGAGATGTGACTAAAAAAGGGAGGAAATGATCGTGGGAACCGTCATGGGCTCTGAAGTCGAGCGTGTTAAATGGGTGGATATCTTAAAAGGCCTCGGAATTTTGACGGTCGTTTGGGGACATTCCGGAAGTCACAACTCGTTCTATATGTTTTGGTTTCATATGCCACTCTTTTTCTTGGTGAGTGGGTATCTCTACCGTTTCAAACCGCATCAAACATGGTTAGCTTATGTTCAGCGCAAAGCAACGCATTTGCTTGTCCCTTACTTCTTCTATTTATTGCTTTTAACGCTCATGATGGTTAGTGTCACTCTATGGAGAGGGCAATCTGTGGGACAATTTTTGAGTGGCAATTGGAAACCCTTCTTATTAGGCGGAAGTCTTTTGGAAGGCGTCTATGCGACGTTTTGGTTTACCACTTGCTTGTTTGTGACGCAAATCGCCTATGATTACTTATGTCGAAAAGTTTCCTCATCACTTTACAAAGCGCTCTTCGTGACAGGGTGTTTTTTCTTAGCCTACTGGGAATCTCGTTATTGGACGGGGGTGTTTGTTCCTTGGAATGCGGATGTTGGCCTATATGCCCTAGTTTTTTATGCTCTAGGTCATGTGATCAGGCAAGCGAAACTCTTGGAAATACCAAACCGCCGTAAGATAGTTTTTGGGTTATCCTTAGTGCTCTTCTTAGGGTTCATCTATCTCTATTCTCATCAAATCCTGGATTATGGGCTGGATATGAAACATCGCCAATATTATTATTTTGGGACTAATCTAATCGTTCCGCTGGTGCTTACCTTGCTTTTAAGTAAACTAAGCATGATTCTGGCCAAGTTTCCCTTTCTCAATGATGCGCTTATTCACTTAGGTAGGGCCGCCATGGTGATCATGTATTTGCATCTAGCATCCGGCTATATGGCTCGTCAGTTCATCGCGATCACGCCGCTGCGTTTCTTTGTCGTTGGGCTCCTGGGGCCTTTGGTTTTTTATAAGCTGGTTCAAGTTTTCCCATATGGAAGGTTTTTGGCATTGGGCGAGACTAAGGCAGGAGTTTCCAAAGCGAATTTTCCGAAGTCTAAGGATTTACCACTATAGATCTTAAGGCTTGAAAAGTAGGTTGGTTGAAGAGGAGTATCGGTTGAGCATGGAAGATAATAGAGTCGATCCGACGAAATTGGGCACAATCAAGGAAATTGACTATCTGCGGGGATTTGGCGTTTTAGCAGTCATCGCTATCCATACAACAGGCTATTTTACTGAAATACCGCGCTTTAATACCCTAGTCTTAATTAATTTATGGACGGACGTATTTTCTCAGTTTGCCGTGCCCTTATTTATTTTAATTTCAGGATTTGTCCTAGCTAAGAACTACCGATCTAAATTTTCCTTAAAGACGTTTTACCAGAAGAGAATACGCTCGATCATTCCTCAATACCTGATTTTTTCAGTGGCCTATACGGCCTTTAATAATTGGGGAGTTATGAGGAATAATCCCCTTAAAGCAAATCTTGTTCTCCTACTTAAGAATATCATTCATGCCGATGCCTCCTACCACTTATGGTTCTTCTCCATCATAATCCAGCTGTATATTTTCTATCCACTAATCATCAAAATCTACACGTTCTTCAAACAAAAAAACAAGGCCGAACTCTTGATGGCCATCTTATTAATCGTTCAAATCCTTTGGATGGAAGGGCTGCATACCCCTTATTTTGGAACTCTAAAAATCAACTTCATAGCCTATTTGTTCTACTTCGGAATGGGAATTTACAGTGGGGATCACTTTGAACATCTAAGAAATTCTGGGAAGAGTTTAACGCCCATCTTCTTAACGATATCGCTAGCTTTAACCTTAGGGGCAAGCTCTTTCATAATTATTGGTTTAACAATGGGTTATCGATACACGGATATTCCGGCTTATTTCTTTATCGGTCCAGAACTTATTTATCCTGTCCTCCGGATTTCGACCTTTTTATTGTTCTTTAATCTAGCCAGGAATCTTGTTGGACAAAGAAATGGCCTGGAAAAGGTTATTTCTAAGCTAGGGAATTACTCTTTTGGAATTTATCTCATTCATATTTTCTTTAACCAGTATGCTATTAAGTTCCTGAGGAACTATACTATTGATGATACTCATTGGATCTTCTATCCGGTCGTGTTTGGCGTGACTGTGATTTTAAGTTATCTAGCCGTAAGGCTGATGAGTTACCTTCCTTATAGCTACTATATTATCGGTCACAGGAGCAAGCCACAGTCTCATCGTTCGATTGTAAGGTTGTAAAGGCACGTAATTTGTAGTAAACTTTGAACGATAAGTTTACGGGCAGGTTCATTTTAGAAGGGGCTGAGCAGTGTGTCATTACGCAAACGAACATTGATTCTGATGCTGATTGATGCTATGTTGATCAACTTAGCAGCTTTCGGCAGTTTTTATTTACGCTTCGAAGGAGCCATCCCATTAGAGTATTATCAGACGTACTACCATACCGCTGCGGCGGCTACGATTCTTTATCTTGCAGTGTTTTATGTTTTTGGCTTATATAATCGTCTTTGGCAGTATGCGAGTACAGGGGAACTACTCTCCATTGTTTATGCTGTGACAGTCGGAACGGGTGGAACGGTTGCAGTAGTTTATGTTTACGGTTTGGTTAGGGCTGTGTATAGATTGCCTCATACTGCAGCTATGTTGCTTTGGCTAGCCATGGTCTTTTTGATCGGAGGATCTCGCTTTATCTGGCGAATTTTGCAGGAAAATGCCTTTGAACGTCACGTTCCAGGGTCGCAAAAGCAAGTCCTTATCGTGGGGGCTGGGGATGCAGGCGTGCTGGCAGCGCGAGAATTAAAAAATCGCAATTACCGAGATGGGCGCCCGATCGGGTTTATTGATGATAACGTTTCCAAACAGAAGTTACATTTACTGGGCATTCCGGTTTTGGGTACCCGGAAGGATATCAATCGCGTTGTCAAAGGACATAGTATTGATGAAGTCATCATAGCCATGCCTTCGGCTTCGGGCGAATCAGTTCGAGAAATCGTGCAAATTTGTGAAAAATCCGGGGTCGAGTTGAAGATTATGCCCGGTGTCTATGACATTATTAGTGGAGATATTAATGTCAACGCCATACGACAGGTTCAAGTGGAAGATTTACTGGGCAGAGACCCTGTTTCCGTTGATTTAGAGGAAGTAGCTGGATATGTAGCCGGAGAAACGGTGTTCATTACCGGAGCGGGGGGCTCCATCGGCTCGGAAATAAGCCGTCAGATTGCGAGATTTAATCCCGGAAAATTGGTTTTGCTCGGGCATGGTGAAAATACCATTTTTGACATCGAGCAGGAATTGCGCGCCGAGCACCCCAGCATCGACTACATAACAGAAATTGTGGATATTAAAGATCGAGAGAAAATAACCTTGATCTTTGAACGATACAAACCGGGCGTCGTCTTCCACGCTGCGGCCCATAAACATGTTCCTCTGATGGAACGTAATCCAGAAGAAGCATTGAAAAACAATATCGTCGGGACCCAGAATCTCGCAGAAGCGGCAGACAAAGTGAATGTAAAAACGTTTGTCTCCATCTCCACGGATAAAGCAGTCAATCCAACCAGTGTCATGGGGGCCACGAAACGTACCGTAGAGATGCTTATCCAGAACTTGGATCGCCGTTCGCAAACCAAGTTTGTAGCGGTAAGGTTTGGAAACGTTTTAGGGAGTAGAGGAAGTGTCATCCCGACCTTTAAGAAACAAATTGCTAAAGGGGGTCCGGTAACCGTCACTCATCCTGATATGGTGCGTTACTTTATGACGATTCCGGAAGCAGCTCAGCTGGTTATTCAAGCAGGGGCTATGGCTAAGGGTGGAGAAATATTTATCCTGGATATGGGGAAACCTGTAAAAATCGTGGATCTAGCCAAAGACTTAATTCGGCTTTCGGGTTTCGAGCCCGATGTCGATATTAAGATACAATTCACAGGAATTCGACCGGGAGAAAAACTCTTTGAAGAATTGTTGACGGCAGAAGAGGGAACAACGTCAACGAAACACAGCCGAATTTTTGTGGCTAAACCCAACCAAATCGACGTTGAACGTCTTGAAGAGCTGACACATATTATTCGAGAACGGGGCAGCTATTTAAAGCGAGATGAAGTCATTGAATTGTTGCAGACAGTTATTCCGACTTTTCGCAAGAAGACGGCCAAAGCAGTAGCTAATCATTAAGGGGGAAAACGTAGGATGATGACGGTAAAGAATGTTATTACAAGTAAAGATGTCGTTGCTCAGACTCTCAAAGGAAAAATAGAAAAGCACGAAGCACAAGTTGGGGTTATTGGTTTAGGATATGTAGGACTCCCTCTAGCCGTTGAAAAGGGAAAAGTGGGGTTTCCGGTTATTGGTTTCGATATTAATTCAGCCCGCGTTGACCGTGTGAATGCAGCAGACAATTATATCGGAGATGTCAAAGATGAGGATCTAAAAGATCTGGTGCAAAAGGGCCTGCTCGTGGCGACTACGGACTTTTCCCGCTTAGCGGAATGTGACGTCGTGATCATTTGTGTTCCCACGCCCTTGACGATTACTCGTGACCCAGATATCTCGTACATCCAGGCCTCAACAGAAGAGATCGTGAAACGCCTTCGCCCCGGACAGATCATCACCTTAGAAAGTACAACGTATCCCGGAACCACGGAAGAAGTCATTCTTCCTCTCTTGGAGAAAACGGGACTTAAGGTGGGGAAAGACTTCTTTCTCGCCTTCTCTCCGGAACGTGTGGACCCAGGCAACAAACGGTTTAGCACCAAAAACACCTCAAAAGTAGTTGGAGGGATGACCCCAATTTGCTTAGAGATTGCCTATACCCTTTATGTTCAAACGATTGCCAATGTTGTTCCCGTGTCTTCACCTGCCGCGGCAGAGTTGACTAAAGTCTTTGAAAATACCTATCGAGCCGTAAATATTGCGATGGTCAACGAATTGATGATGCTCTGTGATCGCATGGGCATTGATATCTGGGAAGTGGTTGAAGCTGCCGGAACAAAACCGTTTGGCATTCAAACCTTCTACCCAGGACCAGGCGTCGGTGGTCACTGTATTCCTATTGATCCGTTCTACCTTACTTGGAAAGCGCGTGAATACGATTTCCATACCCGCTTCATCGAACTTGCTGGGGAAGTTAATGTGGAAGTTTCTTATTACGTAGTCAACAAAGTGGTCAGAGCCTTAAATAGTGTGAATAAGAGTTTGAAAGACGCTGAGATTTTGGTCCTCGGGGTAGCCTACAAAAAGGATATTGACGACATGCGTGAATCACCAGCGTTGAAAATCATGGAACTCTTGCGCAAACAAGGAGCTAATATTGTGTATCATGACCCCTACATTCCAGTCATCGAGCCCCACGGCGGAAGTACTCTCCACCTAGAGAGTATTCCGTTGACGGATGAGGTGTTGACGAGTTCCGACGGCGTGTTGATCTTAACAGATCATACCGCAGTAGATTATGAACGAGTGGTTGGGAAGGCCAAACTGGTGGTGGATACTCGCAATGCCACGAAAGACGTCCAAGAGAATCGCGAGAAGATCATAAAAATTTAGGTGTTCGCGGAAGCAAGGGGACGGTTCTTGTGCTTCCTCAGGATTGGGTTTAAGGGGAATCAATAGATTCCCCTTGGAAGCAAAGGGACGGTTCTTGTGCTTCCTCCGGGATTGGGTTTAAGGGGAATCAATTAGATTCCCCTTAAATCTATAAAAATAAAGAAATCTACATGCCATGAGTCAAACATAGATCATTTAAAAATATAAAGAAAAGAGTTGTTGTACTGAGATGAGTGGAGAAAAAAAGATTCGTTTTGGGATCATTGGATGTGGGCGGATTGCCCCGAAACATGCGGAATCCATAGTAGCACTTCCAGAGGCTGAACTGGTAGCGGTCTGTGACATTGTGCCGGAATTGGCTCAAAATTTTGCGGATAAATACGGAGCAGAACCCTATACCGATTATCTGGAAATGCTCAAGAGGGCCGATATCGATGTCGTCACCATAGCGACTTCAAGCGGAATACATGCCGAAATTGGGATTGCCGCAGCCGAAGCCGGCAAGCATGTCCTCGTAGAAAAACCAATGGCCATGACCTTGAAAACCGCGGATGCTCTAATTGCGGCTTGCCGCAAAGCAGGCGTCAAATTAGGCGTTATTCACCAAAACCGTTTTAACGCCTCCATTAAACTCCTGCGCAAAGCCTTAGAGGATGGCCGTTTTGGCAAATTGACGCATGGACAAGCCACGGTTCGCTGGAATCGGAATGATAATTATTATACCCAAGCACCCTGGCGTGGGACAAAGCTCCAAGACGGCGGGGTCCTCATGAATCAATCCATTCATAATATTGACCTCTTACAGTGGACGTTTGGACCTGTGGAATCTGTCTTTGGATATACAGCGACCTTTATGCGCAAAATTGAAATGGAAGATATGGGTGCGGCGGTTATCAAGTTTAAAAGTGGTGCCATCGGACTTATTGAAGCAGCCTCAACCATTTATCCTAAAAACATCGAAGAGACTCTGAATGTCTTCGGAGAAACAGGATCAGTCATCGTCGGAGGGATTGCTGTCAACCGCATCGAAGTCTGGGAGTTGCCTGATAGTGTGGAAGAGAAAGAAGAGATCTTCGCCAGTCAGGAAGGGGATCCCCCGAACGTTTACGGCTTTGGACACAGAGAACTCATTTTGGATCTAATTCAGGCGATTCGAGAAGACAGGGAACCGGCCATTCCGGGAGAAGAGGGACGTAAGGCGCTGGAGATTATTCTGGCCATTTACAAGTGCCAGGAAACGAAGGAGCCGGTCGTGTTTCCGATGACGGTTGAGTAACGGAGAGTTCCGTTACAGCCGCTCCACCGTTACGCTCGCAGACCAAACTAAAGGCTAACCTGCTGGATGCAAGAAGCGGGGTTCCGCCAAATTCGACATCCGCTGGCCATGGATGGCCGAGTGTCGCCGGAACCAAGGATGGTGGCAGGCGACCTTGGATCCCGCCCCGCCGATGAAAGAGAGCAGGTTTGCCTAAGTTTGGTTATCTGCTCACGTAGAGGCATCGCTTGCCGTAATCGTAACTCTCCGGGCTTAGATTACGGGTCACGAGAAAGCATTCAAGCAAATTATCTCGTGAATTTAGAGATTACGTGATGAGTGATGCGAGAGTTGCGTTACCAACCGCTTGGCTACAACGTTTCTTGTGAGCCTGCAGGGAGTTTGATTTACAAAAGTGAACGACTCAAGCGAGTAGCTCACCAAACTTCGCGAGAAGGCAGCGGAGACGAGTTGGAAACAGGACGTTTCCAACCGGCAACTGAGCCAAGGACGGCGAATTGCCGGGAACTCGTCGGAGCGGGCGGCTTTGAGCGTTAGTTTGGTCTACGCAGCTTATGGAGCGAACGATGTAAATCAAAATCCACTGGACGGTCCATAACTCTTTAACTCTTCTGAAATGAGGTAAAAGTAATGACTGAAAATAATATACCACGCCAAATCCCCTCAAGTGCCACCGTGCCATCAAGCGTAACGATCGGGCCGTTTTGTGTGCTGGGAGAAAATGTCGTGCTGGGAGAAAATGTGGTCTTAGGAGTGGGGTGTGTTCTTGGTGACGGTGCTCGGGTTGGGACTGGAAGCGAGCTCGGGAACTATGTCACGGTCGGGACAGGGGGAATCATAGGGGCTCGCACCTGCATTGGAGATCACACCACGATTTACCCGCAAGCTGAGCTTGGTGAGGACGGCTTTTTTGGCAGCAACTCGTCGCTTGGACGTTTACCCAAGGCCGCAGCTACGAGTACGGTTAAAGCACATGCGGATTTGCCACCTCTTAGGATGGGGAATGGATGCACTGTTGGGTGCTCTGTTGTCCTCTATGCCGGGACGAGCTATGCCGACAACTCCTTTGTGGGAGACGGAGCAGTGGTGCGCGAGAGATGCTCGATCGGCCAGAATGTGGTTATAGGTAGCGGAGTGGCGGTCGAAAATGATACTAAGATCGGTGCGTTTACCAAGATCCAGACGGGGTCTTATATCACAGCTTATATGGAGATCGAAGAACGGGTGTTTATTGCGCCTATGGTCACCACGACGAATGATAATTATATGGGGCGCACTGAAAAACGCTTCAAATCAATCAAGGGTGCGACTATTCAACGTGGGGCTCGGGTTGGCGGTGGGGCTATCCTGTTGCCGGGCATAAAAGTTGCCCCAGAAACCTTTGTGGCGGCAGGGGCCTTGGTTACTAAAGATACTACGGAAAAACGTGTGGTTAAAGGGTTCCCGGCTAAAGAGGTTCGGGAGGTTCAGGAAGAGGAGCTTCTGCCCTAGGGGGGAAGTTTCTTAGTCCATCCCGGCATCTTGCCCATCCATGGCGATGCTCTTACCTCAAACGTCCTGTTTGAGTCATGGACAAGTCCCAATGCGTTTCTTCACGCCTCATCGTCTGCGCTCATTGACGCAATTCCGCTATCCGTGCTCTCTAAGCTAAGAAACTTCCTCTGACTTGGGGTCTACGGGGTGTGGAACGGTTCTGCGTGGCTGTTTGCGTCATATACGCAAAGGTGCTGTGTGCAAGTGAAGGTGCAAGTTCAAGAACCGTTTCCGACTTGCACGCGGAAGCGAGGGAAGTCAGGGAGGGAAGCAAGAGAACCGTCCCCTTGCTTCCAAAGAAAGGAGAAGATGAAATATGCGTATTCCGTTGTTAGATCTTAAGGCTCAGTATTTGAGCATCAAAGAGGAAATTGATCAAGCCATCATGAATGTGTTGGATTCTTCCGTGTTTATCCTTGGCCCAGAAATGAAGGCGTTAGAAAAGGAAATTGCGGCTTACTGTGGGACGAAGGATGCTGTCGCGGTGGGTAACGGTACGGATGCTTTGGTACTCACACTTAAGGCCTTTGGTATTGGACCGGGGGATGAAGTGATCACCACTCCATTTACGTTTTTCGCATCGGCGGAAACGATTGCTCAGGTGGGGGCAACGCCGGTATTCGTGGATATTGACCTCGTGACCTTGAACATGGATTTGACTCAGCTTGAGGAGAAAATAACGTCCAGAACTAAAGCGATTATTCCGGTACATATTTTTGGTCAGATGGTTGATGTTGAGCGAGTGATGGAAATCGCTGCGCGCCATGACTTGAAAGTCATTGAAGACGCTGCTCAAGCGATTGGGTCCGAGTATCGGGGAAAAAGGGCGGGCTCTATTGCCCATGCCTCAACGTTTAGCTTTTTTCCAACCAAAAATTTAGGGGCCTATGGGGACGCTGGGATGATTGTCACCAATGATGCAGACCTAGCTTCGCAGCTGCGCATGCTTCGTTTTCATGGGTGCAAAACGAAATATTATCATGATGAAATTGGCTATAACAGTCGCCTCGATGAAGTTCAAGCAGCGATTTTAAGAGTCAAGTTACGACATCTCGACAATTGGAATGAAGGCCGTCGAGAAAAGGCCAAGGTTTATGACGAACTTCTGGCCGATGCAGCGCTTCAACTACCGGGTCGCGATCCCTTGGCGACACCTATTTATCATTTATATGTCCTCCGATCAGAGGAACGAAACGTCCTGATGGAGCGTTTAACTGCTGGTGGAGTAGCTAATGCTATCTATTATCCTGTTCCACTCCACTTACAAAAAGCCTTTCGTACCCTCGGCTACAAAGTTGGAGATTTCCCTGTTGCAGAAAAAGCTTGTGAACAAGCCCTTGCGATACCGTGTTACCCTGAATTAAGCCTCGAACAACAACGAGAGATTGCGACCTTAGTTAAAGGTTAGGAAAACGAGGAGGAAAAAGATGTTCTGGAACACAGGGATTACTCGCACTAACTCAAATAAATTGATGCTCATAATCGCTGTCATGCTGTCCGCAATGCTTCTGCCTTCGTTTGAAATCCGATCGAGTTTGCCACGTGTTCGGTTGGATGATGCGCTTATTTTTGGAGCATTTGCTCTCAACCTTCTCCTCGGGTTGATACACCGGACGCGTCCGGTGGACGACTTCGGATTCTCTTTTGAGGAGGGACAGAGCAGGGGCTTGCGGGCAGTAAATAAAGTTTTCTTGTTTTTCTTAGCATCGATCATTGTTTCGAATGTGTTTGCCTTGGTTTTCTTAAAAATGCCCTTCGGTGTCCGGGATGCCATGGAGGGAGTGACACTTGCTAAATATTACTTGGCAATCACCCTAGCCCTATCTTTGGACTTGCATGAAGGGGAATTCGAGGGGTTAAGGAACGCATTTCTCGTGGGGCTGGGCATAATTATGTTACTTTCGTGGAGTCAATTTTTGAATCTAGCCAATGTCAATGCCTGGCTAACACCTTTCTTTGCCCTGTCTCACTTGGATAACCTAGTGAATGCTAACCCGCCTCGCGTCTTAGGGACCTTTGATAATCCAAATGTCATGGGTATCGTGTCCGTCCTGATTATGACTTTGTTCGTAACCTGGTTTTATTTTCAGAGAAACGATCGAACAAAAGCTGCGATCTTTTTTGTAGCGACAGGGCTAACGATAAAACTGACGTTTATGACCATTTCGCGTACTGCTCTTTTAGCGACAGCAGTAGCACTCACCTTTCTAAGTCTCTGGGGCCTGTTTAAATTCCATTGGAACAAGGGCATTCTACTTAAAGTTGGGTTGCTGGCTATGTTAACCTTGGCGATATTTTTCACCTCGCCGCGAGATTTTACGGCTCGGATGAATGAAGGGACCGATATTAAGACAAGCACATCGGCGCAAGGACATATTTTGCGGGCGGGAAGTGCCTTCGTATTCATAAAACAGTCGCCGATCTTAGGTTGGGGTACGGCCAAGGACACTATGACCACTCTCGTAGATGATGAGTATGCCTTGGTGACTCGTCGTTATGGTGTTATCGGGTTAGCCTTTTATCTTTGGCTTTTTCTCCGGCCGGCTCTTGCAGCCCTTCGGAGGGGAAGATTATTGAATCCCTATGCCTTCGAATATGGGATACGGGAAGCTAAAACCTTACTTTCCATCGCTTTTGTGGCAGCTACGCTTGTGATACTTGTGTATAATATTACCGCAGGGGCTTTCTACAATCTTCAGTTAATGACCCTGGTTGCCCTTTTCATGGGTTTAATTTACAGAACAGAAGGGGAAAGCGATTGAAAGCTTGTATCTTAACGACAGCACATTCGCCCTTTGATGAGCGCATTTTTCATAAGGAAGGTAAAAGCTTGGCGGAAGCGGGTTATGACGTAGTCATCGTGGCCCCTTATGAACGATCTGAACTAAAAGAAGGGATTCGGATCGAGGCGGTCACACCGCTTTCTTCCAGGATGGATCGGATTTGGCGAATCAAGGATATCTACCGAGCAGCACTTCAGGAAAAGGCGGACATCTATCACTTTCATGATCCGGACTTGATTCCTGTGGCACTCTGGTTGAGTCGTAAACATCATAAACCCGTGGTTTACGATGTCCATGAATATTATGGAGATAGCCTTCTTACGCGCTATTGGCTGCCAAGACCATTTCGGAAATTTGTGGCGAAGAATGTGGATCGAGTCGAAAAATGGGCAGCACGCTCCTTTGCTGGCATTATTACCGTGAACAGTCACATGGCGGAGCTTTTTCGCAGGGAAAACTCGGAAGGGGAAATCTTACATAACTACCCTCTCAAGAAACAGTTTGATTTTCCACGTCCCGAGAACGTAAAACCTCCGGTTATTTTATACCTAGGAGGGATTAACCGAGAACGGGGTTTGGAAGTTATCTTGCGTGCTATGTCCACAGTGAGAGAAAAATACCCTGAAGCAGTGTGTGAGCTCGTAGGCCCAGCTGAGACTACGGATTTGGGTCCGGAATTTTCGGATCTCACCCCCTGGTTAGAACAGGGAAATGTTCGATTAAGAGGGAAGGTCCCTTATGAGCTGGTGCCTGAAATCTTAGCAAAGAGTTCGATCGCCTTGGTTCCCTTACTCCCAACGTTGAACTATCAAAAGGCGATCCCGGTAAAACTTTTAGAATACATGGCAGCAGGTCTTCCCGTGGTTGGCTCCCGTTTTGGCTATATCGAAGAGATCATTGCCAAGAATCAGTGCGGCCTACTCACTGAGCCGGGTGATCCGGAGAGCCTGTCTCGTGATATTTGTGCTTTATTAGAGAACCCGGAACGAGCCTTAAACTATGGCCAAAATGGGTGGGACGCTTTCCAACGGGAGTATACTTGGGAAAAAGAACAAGGCAAACTCTTAAGACTATATGAACGAATCTTGGCAGCGAGGTAGGCCAAACGATGCGTGTTTTAATACTTTCTCATATGTATCCAAATGAAGTTTCTCCCTTAGGTGGGATCTTCGTCCGCCAACAGGCTGTCGCTTTAGCAAAACTTGGCGTAGAAGTGACCGTCGTCGCTCCAGTTCCTTGGGTCCCAGGCTTCATGGCTGGACGAGGAAAATGGGGTGGCTACCCCTCGGTTCCTCTAGAAGAACACCCGGATGGGTTTCCAGTCTTTCATCCACGGGTTCTCGAATTTCCCCGCTCCCTCTTTTTTGAATACTACCCTCAAACCTATGCTCACGGGATAGAAAAGGTTTTCACAGAACAAATCGCCCGAGGGGTTGATCTTATCCACGCCCACGTCGCTCATCCAGATGGAGCAGCGGCTTTGAAATTTGGCCTGAAGTACAACATTCCAGTGGTGGTTACAATTCATGGTCAGGATTTTGCGTACACGCTGAACCGCAGTCGCACCTGTGCCGAGAGCGTCCGGGCAACCCTTAAAGGTGCCTCGGGAGTTATCTTGGTAAGCGAGAAGCTTAAAAAACAGTACGGCCTGGAAACTTGGGCGGATCAGCTGGCCAAGTATAAGGTTATTTATAACGGCGTGGATTTGAACGACGTGGTTCAAGAGCTTGAACATAAGACATCCCGTCGGCGTCTCCTGACGGTTGGGTTCTTACGCCCAGATAAAGGGCATGCTGTGGTTATAAAGGCGCTCCCCGAACTTATCCGCGAATTTCCCGACCTAGAATACCGAATCGTGGGGGACGGGACGGAACGGCAAGCGTTGGAGGCGCTTACTATAGAGTTAGGCTTAAGAGAGTATGTCGTGTTCTTGGGAAGCTTACCCCATCACGATGCCATGCGTGAAATGGCTAAGTGTGAGGTATTTGTCTTGCCGAGTTGGAAGGAAGCCTTTGGAGTCGTGTATTTAGAGGCAATGGCTCACGGTAAGCCCATTATAGGCACGAGCGGTGAAGGAATCGCCGAGATTCTTGATCAGGAAGACGTTGGTATCGCTGTTCCGCTTAAGGATGTCGACGCCATCGCTAAGGGGATTCAGGAGCTCTTCAGACATCCTGATCGCGCGAAGGAAATGGGGGTCCGAGGGAAAGAACTCGTCACCCATAAATTTACCTGGCAGTACAACGCCCAGAAGACGCTAGAAGTCTATCAGGAGGTAATCATGTCAGGTTACACAGATTAATGACTGAAAAACACTATTCAGGGCAGAGTTAGAAAGGAGAACCCCAGTGGAGCTTCGTTTAGTCCTTAAGAATGCTGCCGCCTTAAGCGTAGCCAGTGTGCTTTCCAAAGCGATTGCCGCTGTTGTGGGAATCTCGGTCGCTCGGTACTTAGGACCGGAAACGTATGGAGAATACAACGTAGCCCTCGCTTTTGTCAGTACGTTTATCCTCTTTGCGGATTTTGGTTTGAGTAATTACATGGTCCAAGAGGGGTCTCGAGATGAAGGAGTTTTACCGCTTTATTTAGGGAATACCCTTTTATTTAAGGTGTTCTCCTCTCTGGCCATCTACGCACTTATGCTGGTTTTAATGCCCTCAAGTTATAGTCAGTCGATTCGGAGCATGATCATCGTTTTTGGACTGGCCAGTGGGTTAAATGCTCTAGACAGCACGGTTTATAATTATTTTCAGGCCAAACAACAAATGTATTACGCCGCTGTATATCAGTTCCTGTCCACCTTTCTCATTGGGGCACTGACAATCCTGGTTGTGCTTATGAAAGGCAATGTGGTGATGATCTCCGTTTCCCAATGCGTGACGGCAGTTCTGATTTCGTTCATGCTCTATGTCCACATACGGCGTGACCTCCGCCTGGAATATAATCTACGCCATCTAATCAAGATGATCAAACGGGGACTGCCCTACGGGATTGCAGTCATCTTTTTGTATGTCTATTTCCAGATTGACATGTTCATGCTTTCCCTGATGCGCCCTCCCTTAGAAGTAGGAATCTATTCGGCAGCTTATCGCTTAATTTCCATTCTCTTATTTATTCCTGGAATTTTGACAAGTGTGCTTTATCCAATCTTATTCCAGCTCGGAGTGGAGAGTCAGGAGAAACATCGTGGTACCATAGAAAAAATCTTCAAAGTCCTGAGTGCTGTCGGGATTCCTGGCAGTGTCCTATTATTTGTGTTAGCCGATCCTCTGCTGACGTGGCTTTACAACAATCGTTTTCCACAATCAATCCCGATCATGATGATTTTAAGCTGGTTTTTTGCCTTGGAATGCTTGAGTTTCTCCCTAGGAGATGTATTGACAACGACAAATCGGCAATGGACCCGGGCCTGGATTCAGGGAAGTGCCGCTTTATTAAATATAGCCATCAATTTATATGCCATACCTCGTTATGGAATTTATGGGGCGAGTGTGGCGACCCTTATCACTGAACTATTCGTGTTTGTCATGTACTACTGGATCGTGCGGCGGCAAGTTTATAAAGTCCAAACTTGGCGGCAACTTCCTGTCATCGTTTTCGCTGCCATAGTCATGGCCCTTGCAGCTTATTTCTTGCGCCATTTTCATCCGCTGGTCTCTGCGGGTATTGCGGGGATCCTTTACCTCGTTATCTTGATTGCCCTAGATGACGATTTTAAACGCATTGGTGGGTATGTTTTGCGCCAAGGAACTCTTCGCTTTAAAACAAGGAGTTAGGATAATAATTAAGCGTTGAAGCTTACAGTGATCGAGTAAAACGTATAAGAACAAATTAAGACAAATTGAGAACAGGTTAAAAAATAAATTGAGAACAAATAGGAAGATGTTCGCTGGATATTAGGAAGGCAAGGAGTTTTTCAAATGAAAATAGTGACTGTACTGGGCGCTAGGCCCCAATTTATTAAAGCCGCTCCTCTTTCAGAAGCTCTCAGAAAAAACCATGAGGAGAAAATTGTGCATACGGGTCAGCATTATGATTACCAGATGTCGGATGTATTTTTCGAAGAATTAGGGATCCCCAAACCAGACTATTTTTTGGGAGTGGGCTCAAAGCAACATGGAGCACAAACTGGAGAGATGCTAACGGGTGTTGAAGAGGTGCTCCTCAAGGAAAAACCCGACTGGGTTCTCGTCTATGGGGATACGAACTCTACTTTGGCAGGGGCGTTGGCCGCAGCCAAGCTCCACATTCCGATCGCTCATGTCGAAGCGGGGTTGCGGAGTTATAACCGTCAGATGCCAGAAGAAGTAAATCGCGTCTTAACGGATCATCTCTCTACCTTATTGTTTTGTCCGACGGATCAGGCTGTGAAAAACCTTAGTCAGGAGGGCCTGACTGAAGGAGTGGTCCGTACGGGGGATGTCATGGCTGATGCCCTTTACTACCATGCCCGGCGGGTAGAGGAGCGTCAACCGGCGGAAGAACGAACCATCTCGGAGAACCTTCGGTATAAGAAGAAGTCGTATCTCTTGGCCACCGTTCACCGAGCGGAAAATACGGATAACCCCAGCCGTTTGGAAGGAATTATTAACTCCTTCGCTCAAATTGATGGGCAGATCGTTCTTCCCCTTCATCCCCGAACTAAAAAATTCCTCCTAGATCGGAAAATCACGATTCCGGGAAATGTTGAAGTGATTGAGCCTGTGGGCTATTTGGAAATGATTCTTTTGGAAAAAGGTGCTGAACTTATCTTGACAGACTCCGGCGGCGTGCAGAAAGAAGCGTACCTTTGGCGGGTGCCCTGTGTGACCCTGAGAGATGAAACCGAGTGGGTCGAGACCGTACATACGGGTTGGAATACCTTGACAGGCGCGAAAACAGAAGCAATCGTTGCCGCCGTCGCCCGCTATCGCCAAAACTCCTTGCCACCTTATCAGGAAAATCTCTATGGAAATGGTCGGGCTAGTGAAGAGATCGTAACTGCCATCGAACAGAAAAGAAGGCTAGGTACGTGAGCGAAGCACAACACGGTGAGAAACGTCGGATTGGCTTTTTCGTCTCCGCAGAGTTAGAGGGAGTTTACCGGGAGATTGCGGGCCTTTTGGGAATTGCTTGGAGTGGGAATTCTGACGATGAAATGTCTTCAGACTTCGATGTAATTTTGGTCGATGGAATTTCACTCGCGCGCTTAACTGAGCTTACGCTGAGCTACTCAGACTCTGACTCAGGACGGCCACATGAGGATAAACCTCTGATCTTGGTCTGTGGACCGGTTAGCGGGGAAAACCCAGACCTACGACTGAAGACGCTGCCTTTTCATCTGGGGCAAGAGGGGACTCGGCTTTTGATGGAGGGTCGAGACTATACGGAAAAGAACGTCAGTGAGCCTAGCCTCGATCTCATGCTTGAAGAACTACGCAAGGTACTGCGCCGGGAAGTCAGAAATTACATAGAACTTCCGCCTATCCCTTGGGGTTATTCTTATGCCATGACATTAACCCATGATATCGATATCTTAAGCCTCAAGGAAATGCCGATTGCGCGCACGTTTTTAGGGTACTTCTATCGCAGCTCTGTTTTGAATTGGAAACGTTGGCGGGCCAGAAAGGTTCAGACCTTAGAATTCTCCCGCACTCTTTGGGAAATGGTGAGGACGTGGACCGCGAAAGCTGGTATGGGGCAAGATGTCTGGCAGCGGGCTCTGCCTATGCTGCTTGCACTGGAAAAACGCCTTGGAGTTCGCTCAAGTCTTTATTTTATGCCTATGCCGGGGAAAGCGGGCATTCTTCCCGAAACCTTAAAGCTGTTTAAAGATAATGATAACGATAGTGGTAATCCGAAAAATGACGCTTATGATCAGGCAAGAGAAAGCGCCCCCGCCAACCGTGCCTCCTTTTATGACGTGACAAAGCATCAGGCCTTGCTTGATACCTTGGAAGACGGCGGTTGGGAAGCTGGGGTACATGGAATTGATGCTTGGCATGATGTTCAAGCAGCGCAAGCCGAACACGACCGGATTTCTCAGCTGACCGGGCAAAATGAAATCGGGGTACGCATGCACTGGCTTTACTTTCAGTCGCCAGACTCCTTTAAGGCCTTAGAAGAAGGTGGATTTCTATATGATGCGACATTCGGATATAATGAAGTCGTCGGTTTTCGGGCAGGAACGCTTCAACCCTATCATCCCTTAAATTGTCAAACCCTTTGGGAGCTACCACTACATATTCAAGATGGGGCCCTCATGGGGGAGGAATACCTGGACTTAAATCGGGAAGATGCTTTCAATAAAGCAAAACCTATCTTGGCTTGGGCCAAGCGCTTTGGTGGCGCCGTGAGTTTATTGTGGCATAATCAGAGTTTCACCGCTCCTCGTTTTTGGGGAGAAGTGTATGAACGTCTGATAGACCAAGGAAAGACGGACGGCGCTTGGATTGCAGTGCCACGGGATGTCTTACGTTGGTTCAACTTAAGGCGCAAGTGCGAGGTTGACTTGTCTATTGAAGGGACACACTGGCAAGTTAGGTGTGTCATTTCAGACCAAGATTTAATTCCGCCAACGTCCTTGCAGATCCCGCCCGTGCGGGTTCGCTTGTATATCGATCCTAGAAGGGTTTTGGCGGTTTCCGTGCCCTACGAGGTTGGAGAGGGTTATCTTGATTTTCCAGTCCAAGCCCTGGTTACACTAGAAGTGGAAGGAGAGGGTTGAGATGGGGCTTATACTCGCAAAGTGGGTTTTTTTCCTTCTCTGCGTTGGAACGGTGATCTATTATGGCTGGAAAAGACCAGCTATCTTACCTTCGCTGCTGGCAGGGGCGGTCGCCTTTGATATCTCTATTAACTGGTTTCCGGCTTTGGGACCACTTGGCTCACAGCTTGGTAGTCTTGCACGTCTCTTCACTGTCGGGGTTATCGGAGCCGCACTTTGGCGTCTCTGGCTTGAACCTGAGAAACGTCAGGTCCTGAAAGGAATTTTAAGTCACTTTTTAACTCGAGCCCTCATGATTTATATTGCAGTAGGAGCTGTAAGTCTCCTCTATTCTATAGGGCGAGGTAAGACTGCAGTGGAAGTTGCTCGCTTGCTCACGTTATTTTTGCTCTATCTCGGGATCTGCCTACTGGCAGAGCGTAAACATACCTTCCTCCCTTTCCATGTTGTCCATTGGGTCGGAGTTGCTTTGGTCCCACTTGCGCTCTATGAAGGAATGACACGCCAGTTTATCTGGCGAGGATACTTGGCTGAGGGCATGATCGCCCGAGTCAATGCAACCTTTGTGGATCCCAATATTTTTGCTCGCTACCTTGTTTTAGCGATTGTGGCAAATTTGGTTCTTCAATTTTTTAACACCTTACCATGGAAACGGCTTGTGTATTTTGGGTCGCTCTTAGGATTGCTTGGGGCGCTGGCCATTACGCTCTCACGCAGTGGGGTCGTAACCTTGGTTGTCGTCCTCATGCTGATGGTTATTCTTATTCCACGCAAACAGATAATCCAGCCGATTGGAGTTTTGGGACTGATCGGGGCTGTAATTGTGGCCTCGCGTCCGACCATTTGGCAGCGTTTGCTCACGTTTCGAGAAGGGTTTGGCGCTTTAGATGCCCAGCGGCAATATTTATGGAAAGTGGCTTGGGCGATGTTTAGAGATCATCCTATTTTTGGGGTCGGATTGGGCGGATTTCAGCAGATGTTTTTAACCCATTACATAAGCATGAAAACCGTGATTCCGGATGTTGAAGGGGTAACCCTTTCGCATACAACGATTCTAACAATTGCAGCAGAACTTGGCCTAATGGGATTGGCGGCACTAGCTTGGGTTTGGTTGGCCTTAGTTCGAGTGCTTAGACATTTGCGCAACGGTATGCTTGTACAGTCAGAAAGTATAAACTCCGTTATATACTTTCCAAGCATAAGTGCAACTAGGCAGCCGCCTTCGCCAAGGCTTGGCGCCAGCCAAGTTTTCTTTAACAGAAACAGCCTCGAGCGGTATATTCCCGGGGTGGGTTACTTTTTATGGATTACGACAGTTTTTATCAGCTCACAAGCCGAAGCGCGTTTTTTTGAAGATCCGATAATCTGGATTAGCATGGGAATGATGCTTTGCTTGTTGGGTGAGGTAGGGAGTGAGAAAACGACGTGGGTTTAAAATTACGATCCATCGAGCGCGCTGCATGGCAAGACTATTTAAAGGGGACGACTCAAGGGTCTCTCTTTCATCGTTGGGAATGGCAAGATATTATTGAAACAGGATTCGGTTTGCGGGTTAACCGCTTGGGTCTGTTTGACGACGAGGGGGTTCTTAAGGGCCTGTTGCCTTTGATCGAGCGGAAAATGAGCCTTTTGAAATTGGCAGGGAGTCCACTTTCCGGTGCGGCAACCCCTCACTGCGGACCATTAGGTGCCGTCTCCTTGACTGAAGTCCTTGCTGCTCTCGAGGGGTATGCCGCAGAACAACACATTGATTATCTCGAAATGAGTCTTCCTACTTTGGCCGAAAAAGACACTTTCGAACAAAATGGTTATACTGTTGAGGAGCTAATCACCTTGGAATTACCGATCCCCACGGATGAGACTTCCCTCTGGTCTGGGCTTGAAGTCCGTTGTCGCAATGCCGTACGTAAAGCAGAAAAATCAGGAGTCGAAGTGATTGAACCTCAGACCTTGGAAGAATGGCTTGAGCCGTATTATGAACTTTCGTGTGGGGTTTATCGTCGTCAGGAAATGGAGCCCCCCTTCAGCAAAGAATACTTCACGGCCCTTTGGCAGAACCTATATTCGAGTGGGGATTTAGTGGTCTTGCTCGCTCGTTTTGAAGGGAAAATAATTGCGGGTGGGATTTTCCCGAGGGATCGGAATGTCGGCTATTACCTAGACGGAGTTTCCGATCGGGAGTACAATAAAGTCGTACCTAATAATCTCGTGCAATGGGAATACTTAAAACGGGCCCAAGCCATGGGAATTCAACTCTACGATATGGTAGGGGCTAACATTCCGAGCATCGCGAAATTCAAGAAGAGTTTTGGGAGCATCGAGCGGAATTACCTCTATGCTTACCGCAACCGGACGATCGCGGCGCGTGTTGGCCGTACAGTTTATGCTAAACACGGGGAAACCATTAAGAAATTTCTTAAACGATCTTAAAGGAGCGCGGTCTAATTTGCGCATATTAATGCTAACACAATACTTTCCACCGGAGTCCGGGGCTGCTCAGGTTCGGCTCAAGGAAGTTGCCAAGGGGCTGCAACGTAACGGGCACGAGGTTACGGTTGTCACTGCGTTCCCCAACCACCCGAGTGGTGTAATTCCGCCAAACTATCGTGGGCATTGGCGAATGAAGGATGAAGTGGATGGGATACCCGTCTGGCGGACCTGGATTTATCCCGTGCAGAGAGGCCGTTTCTGGAAGCGTTTGCTTAATTATTTTTCCTTTGTCTTTTCCTCCTTCTGGGGCTTGAGCAAAGCAGGGAAGCAAGATATTTTGTTTTTCGAATCCCCACCGCTTTTTCTCGGAATCACGGCCTTAGTCTATGGGTGGTTCAATCACACACGGATTATCATGAATATTTCGGATCTCTGGCCAGAATCAGCCGTTGCTTTGGGACTCGTGAACAGCCAATGGATGATTAAGGCAGCAGAGGGATTGGAGAAGTTGCTTTACCGCAAAGCATGGAAAATATCCTGTCAAACGGAAGGAATTCGCTCGTCCTTAATTGAGCGTGGCGTGCCTAAGGAAAAAGTGACCTTTTTGCCTAACGGGGTGAACCTCGAACTTTTTGCACCGCGGGAACGAGATCAAGAGATGACCCAAAAGTTGGGTTTTAAAGAAGAGGACTTTGTCCTGATCTACGCCGGTACGATGGGCTATGCCCAGGGCCTTGAATCCGTGATTCAGACAGCGGAACTACTTAAAGAAGAAAAAAACCTCCAATTTTTGTTTGTCGGTGACGGTACGGAAAAACCGATGCTCGAAGCACTTGTGAAGGAAAAGGGATTAACCAATGTCTGCTTCGTCGATTTTCAACCGGTTCAGGAAATGCCGAGATATTTCTCCTTGTCCTCGGCAAGTATTGTTCCTTTGAAGAAAAACAAGCTCTTTGAAGGGGCACGGCCCTCGAAGATGTTCCCTGCTCTCGGGTCAGCGGTCCCCGTAATCTATTCTGGCGAAGGTGAGGCAGCCGAACTAGTCCTCTCATCGGGGGGCGGTGTCGTTGTTGAGCCGGAGAACAGTGAAGATTTAGCGCGAGCCATTATCGCCTTGAAAGAGAACCCTGATCGCCGTGAGATGGGTAGAAGAGGGCGAGAGTTTGTCCAAGGCAACTATACTTGGTCAGAAATTATTCAGCGTTGGCTTGGGGAGCTTGGGGTGTAAACCAGAGGTCAGAGGTCGGATAAGTTCAGGTCAAATTCATTAAGGGGGTTTTCCTGAATGCAAAGAAGATTTAAGGTGATTCTTGAGAAGAATGAAAGTGGAGGCTTTACGGTTACAGTCCCCTCTCTTCCTGGTTGCGTCACGCAGGGCGACGATCGAAGAGAAGCACTCGAACATGTTCAGGAGGCAATTGAGGGTTTTCTCGAAGCATTGGTGATCGAGGGATTACCTATCCCCTCAGCTGATGCAGAAATGGACGAAGTGCAGGTGAGTTACTGATTATGGTCAGAATACCTGGAGTTGAGGGGAAAGATGTTGTAGCTGCGCTTAAGAGGGCGGACTTTAGGCTCTCACATATACGAGGAAGCCACCATTAACTTCGACGATCCGGTGAAAGCCTAGTTTGTGTGCCGGTTCAT
Source organism: Desulfosporosinus metallidurans (assembly GCF_001936615.1). GTDB lineage: Bacteria > Bacillota > Desulfitobacteriia > Desulfitobacteriales > Desulfitobacteriaceae > Desulfosporosinus > Desulfosporosinus metallidurans. Next base: position 26,109 of record NZ_MLBF01000014.1, on the reverse strand, counting down.
GCTGGAGTGATTGTGGATATAAAGACATTAAAGAGTATTTTGGAACAGACAGATCTAACGATAAACGAGTTAATAGAATTGCTTTAGGGGGATCAGCGGAGCCTAAGATTGAAAAAAGGTAGTGTTCTAGTAGGCGCTTCCAAAGAAGGTGGAATTGTTATGAGTGTACGTCAAGAATTCTTACCCTATAATATTCCTTTGATAGAAGAGGACGATATCGCAGGGGTTGTGGACAGTCTAAGGTCAGGCTGGATCGCAAAGGGCCCCAAAACTATGGAATTCGAGAAACGTTTTGCCGAATATGTTGGAGCTAAATACGCTGTTGCAGTGAATTCTTGTACTGCAGCGTTGCATCTTGCCCTAGTGGCTGCTGGTATCGGGGAAGGAGACGAAGTCTTGACTACTCCGATGACCTTTGCCTCTTCAGCTAATGTGGTCATTCATACTGGGGCAAGGCCAGTACTCGTGGATATTGATCCGGTCACGATGAACATTGACCCCAAGAAAATTCGAGAGAAAATCTCGCCTCGGACCAAAGCGATCATCCCAGTTCATATAGCGGGGCATCCCTGCGAGATGGATGAAATCATGGCGATTGCGCGAGAACATAACCTTTTTGTCCTGGAAGACGCAGCCCATGCCGTTTATACCCAGTATAAAGGGAAAATGATTGGGTCGATTGGGAATGCCACCGCTTTCTCATTTTATGCCACCAAGAATCTAGTCACAGGTGAAGGCGGCATGGTCACAACCAACGATGAAGATTTGTATAATAAGATCCGCATCTTAAGTACGCACGGTATGAGTCGGAATGCCTGGAATCGCTATGCTCAAGCTGGTTCGTGGTACTATGAAATCCTTGCACCAGGGTATAAAGATAATATGTCTGACATAATGGCAGGACTGGGGCTGTCCCAACTGGATAAGCTGGAACGGATGCAGGGGATGCGCCAGGAAATTGCAGACTATTATAAGGTTGAGTTTGGAAAAATGCCGGAGATTGAAGTGCCCGTAGAACTCGATTATGCACGACACGCTTGGCATTTGTATATCATCAAGCTGAATTTGGATAAGCTATCCATAGATCGCGGAAAGTTTGTTGAAGAACTAAAAGAAGAGAATATTGGAACGAGTGTCCACTTTATTCCACTTCACATGCACCCGTATTACCGGGACACGTATGGATACAAGCCGGGCGACTTCCCGATCGCGGAGAGCGTTTTCGAGAGAACGATCTCCTTGCCGCTGTATCCTAAGATGAGCATGCAAGACGCGAGTGATGTGGTGAATGCGGTAAGGCGAGTGGTGGAGCGTTTCCGGAAGTAGAGAAAGGAGATAAATGATGGGTCAGAGATTTTCGGCATCTGTGGAGAGCAAAGAGTTTGAATATTCCCGGTGGCAATTAGTTCTGAAGCGGCTGCTTGACCTTCTAGTTGTCGTGGTTCTCCTTGTGATTTTATCCCCGCTCTGGCTCATCATTGTTCTTTGGATTCGGTCAGACTCTTCCGGGCCAGCGATTTTTAAGCAGACAAGAGTCGGTCTTGGCGGAAAACCTTATACCATTTATAAGTTTCGTACTATGGTTCAGAATGCGGAGGCTTTGATGAAGGACAGACTCGAAAAGGTGAAAGATCTGGAGAATTTCGTCTTTCAGGAAAAAGATGATCCGCGGATAACCCGAAGCGGTCGTTTTCTTAGAAAAACAAGTTTGGATGAACTGCCTCAACTTCTAAATATTTTGGTGGGAAATATGAGCTTGGTCGGCCCTCGCCCTGAGGTGCCGGAACTTGTAAAGCTCTATACACCAGAACAACAGCAACGCCTTAATGTTCTTCCAGGAGTTACTGGTTTGGCCCAAGTTAATGGGCGAAGTGAGCTGACCCTGGGGGAGACAATGGCTTATGACTTGGAATACGTCCGCATTTGGAGTTTCTGGTTGGACCTCAAAATTCTGTGGAAAACTATCTTTGTGGTTTTTACAGGCAAAGGTGCATATTAGGGAGATATCAAATTAAAGCCCCCCTCGGATTACGAGGGGGGCTTTAATTTGAGAATGAGGGGGATTAGTTTAGATCATCTAGCTTTTGAATTTCTTCTGAACTTAACCCTGTAATTTCTTCAATTTCCTTGACGCTCATCCCCTTAAGCCTTAGCTTCTTAGCAGCTATTCTCATTGCCGCAAGACCTTCCATTCGCCCTTCCACACGACCTTCCATTCGACCTTCCATTCGACCCATGTCCTTAGCCTCTTCTTCTAATGCTCGTAATACCTTGCTCATCATTAAAACCTCCATGATTTTCCGTGTATACTCTCGATCAATAAAATTATCGGATATTGCAATCACGCAACCAGTCAAAAACGTCTTCTGGGCTTCATCTCGGATCATACCTGCTAGTTCAATGGTTTCGAGAGCACGTTCAGGCTTGGAGTGCATACTCTTCATTAAAGGTAAAAAGGCTAATTGCATTTGTTCTAGTTCATTTAGTCTTGAACCCCTTAGAATTTTTTGTTCCAAGTCCGAAAAGATGCTATCCCCGTTGTAACGATCCATGTATATTCCTTTGGCTCGATATTCAATAGATCCACAGTTTAAAACCTCTTGTGCTCCACTAATTCCTGAACCGTAGACTACATAAGTATGAATCGTCTTCTTACGCTTTCGATACAAGGCTATATCGTACTCTAAAAATCGCTCCAGTTCTTCCGGGCCTTGAGTACTCTGAAATTCCAAATGCAAATAGCTATCATCAGCCAGATAAAAAACAAAGTCCATGGTTTTTTCTTGTACCATAATTGTAGGTAGATTTGCTGGTTCAGCACGTACGATCGGTGCAGTGTTAATATCATAAAAGTTCAGGACCCGATCGGCAAATATCTCAGTTAGAGATTTGAAAATTATATCTTTGTGTTGATAAGGTATTTCGCTATTCCCCAATCTTATTATATCTCTCCTTTTTAAATATTATATCTCTATCCGAAGTGAGCGTAAATATGTTTGTCAAGAAATTGCAGGAATGAGATCTTTCGTTAATTCGAAAGAGTAGAAACTGGAGACATGCAAGTCAAGAACCGTCCCCGATCTTGCATACACCATTTATAAGTTTCGTACTATGGTTCAGAATGCGGAGGCTTTGATGAAGGACAGACTCGAAAAGGTGAAAGATCTGGAGAATTTCGTCTTTCAGGAAAAAGATGATCCGCGGATAACCCGAAGCGGTCGTTTTCTTAGAAAAACAAGTTTGGATGAACTGCCTCAACGTTTAAATATTTTGGTGGGAAATATGAGCTTGGTCGGCCCTCGCCCTGAGGTGCCGGAACTTGTAAAGCTCTATACACCAGAACAACAGCAACGCCTCAATGTTCTTCCAGGAGTTACTGGTTTGGCCCAAGTGAATGGGCGAAGTGAGCTGACCCTGGGGGAGACAATGGCTTATGACTTGGAATATGTCCGCATTTGGAGTTTCTGGTTGGACCTCAAAATTCTGTGGAAAACTATCTTTGTGGTATTTTCAGGAAAGGGTGCCTTTTAAGGCGATCCAATTTAAAGCCCCCCTCGTTTGGCGAGGGGGGCTTTAAATGTAGGAATATGAGGGGGATTAGTTTAGATCATCTAGCTTTTGAATTTCTTCTGAACTTAACCCTGTAATTTCTTCAATTTCCTTGACGCTCATCCCCTTAAGCCTTAGCTTCTTAGCAGCTATTCTCATTGCATCAAGACCTTCCATTCGACCTTCCATTCGACCCATGTCCTTAGCCTCTTCTTCTAATGCTCGTAATACCTTGCTCATCATTAAAACCTCCATGATTTTCCGTGTATACTCTTGATCAATAAAATTATCGGATATTGCAATCACGCAACCAGTCAAAAACGTCTTCTGGGCTTCATCTCGGATCATACCTGCTAGTTCAATGGTTTCGAGAGCACGTTCAGGCTTGGAGTGCATACTCTTCATTAAAGGTAAAAAGGCTAATTGCATTTGTTCTAGTTCATTTAGTCTTGAACCCCTTAGAATTTTTTGTTCCAAGTCCGAAAAGATGCTATCCCCGTTGTAACGATCCATGTATATTCCTTTGGCTCGATATTCAATGGATCCACAGTTTAAAACCTCTTGTGCTCCACTAATTCCTGAACCGTAGACTACATAAGTATGAATCGTCTTTTTGCGCTTTCGATACAAGGCTATATCGTATTCTAAAAATCGCTCCAGTTCCTCCGGGCCTTGAGTACTCTGAAATTCCAAATGCAAATAGCTATCATCAGCCAGATAAAAAACAAAGTCCATGGTTTTTTCTTGTACCATAATTGTAGGTAGATTTGCTGGTTCAGCACGTACGATCGGTGCAGTGTTAATATCATAAAAGTTCAGGACCCGATCGGCAAATATCTCAGTTAGAGATTTGAAAATTATATCTTTGTGTTGATAAGGTATTTCGCTATTCCCCAATCTTATTATATCTCTCCTTTTTAAATATTATATCTCTATCCGAAGTGAACGTAAATATGTTTGTCAAGAAATTGCAGGAATGAGATCTTTCGTTAATTCGAAAGAATAGAAACTGGAGACATGCAAGTCAAGCATGCAAGTCAAGAACCGTCCCCGATCTTGCATAACTTTGGGCAGGAACTATCCCTTTCTTGTCGAATAAGGAATGTAATAAAGATCATCATGACTTAATTGTTATAGTAGGAAGGGGTAGAAATGGTGAGAACGCACCAATTCAGGAAGGTCATTGCAGTACTGATTGTCGGACTCTTTTTTTTGCAGTTAGTTCCGGTCAAAACGGCTTCAGCGGCAGTTGATCAAACGGCTTACTATACTGAGATCGGGAAAAAACTCGAATTTTGGGCCAATAAATATAACATTCCGCCGGTACTTCTTAAGGCCGTTGCTTGGATGGAGAGCGGGTGGAAACAATATGAACGGGATTCAACCACTGGGTTACCGATCACCGATAAACCGCTCATCGGATATGACGGTATCGGCATTGGAATTATGCAAGTTTCCTCCTATAACTCTGCGGACACAGCAACTGTGGATAGACTGAAAAACGACATTGACTATAATATTGAAGTGGGTTGCCAGCTCCTTAACCAGAAGTGGAGAGCTTATCCTAAGATTGGAAATGGAGACCGCAACGTCTTAGAAAATTGGTATTTCGCAATCTGGGGTTATAACAGTTGGGGTGCAAGGAATAACCCGAATAGCCTGAGCGGGGAGTCCACGTATCAAGATTCGATCTTCAGCCTTATGGGCCAAAAATATAATAGTGCTATTACCTTCGCTCCCGGAGCCACTAAATTCTCCAAAACCTTGTTGCCACCGATCAATCCTCCTAGCCTCCAAAGTCGCTGGAGTACACCGACGCCCACTCATTTGGGAGACCTAGCGCTTGATCAAAATCTCTTGATCGCTACGGGTGGAGGTTCCGGTGCGGAGGCTGCCAACGGGGATTACTGGTTCAATTATGCCCGTTGGGGTTCCTATTACGCCTTGGGATTTTACGCGACAGCTTATAATAGCCCGGTGGTCACGGATAAGACGCTCGTATCGCAGAAAATCCTAAGCTCATATGCCAATCTCTTGGCTGAAGCAGACGCTTTGCTCCTTGATGGGAAAGATACCTCAGACGCGAGTGCAGCTAAATACTACTGGACTGTCCTCCAGGGTCCTAGCTTAGATGCCGGAGTCACGCAACGGGCCACGACTGGCCTTCAAAGTGCTTTAAGCAAACTCTTAGCTGAAGCGGATAAATTATCCCTTGCAGGAACAGGATCCTCTCTCACGAGCGCAGTTCAAGATTATTGGATGATTCTTCAGGGCCAGAGTTTGGATGCAACCCTTGCGGAACAGACTAAAACAGGCCTTTTGGGTGCCTATAGTAAGCTCTTAGCTGAAGCGGATAAGTTAGCTTTAGTAGGGACAGACTCATCAAACGCCAGTGCTGCTAAATATTATTTAACAGTTCTGCAGGGGCCAATCTTGGATGCAGCTCTGACGGAACGGGCTAAAGTTGGCTACCAAAAAACGAATACTCCCGTCCCGACCCCAATCCCTGTGCCGGCACCAACCCCTACCCCTACCCCGACTCCTACTCCTACTCCGACGCCAACTTCCCAGCCGGTGGTCCCGAGTATCATACGCCTGTCAGGGACGCGAGCGGAGGACACGGCGATCAACATTTCACAAGCAGGGTGGGTCGATAACTCTTCCCCTGTTGTGCTCCTTGCGCGGGTAGACCGTTTTCAGGATGCCCTAGCAGCAGCCCCATTAGCTAAGAAACTTAAGGCGCCCTTGCTCTTAACAGCACCCGATCAGCTCGACAAGGCTGTTTTGCAAGAATTGAAACGCCTCGGTTCCGGAAGTAAGGTCTATGTCATTGGAGGAGAGGGTGCGATCAAAAAGACAGTAACGGACGCGCTTACCGCAGCAAACCTGCCGTCTGAGCGGATTTTCGGGGACACAGCCGCCGATACTGCGGCAGAGATCGCTAGGAGGATTGGCCCCAGTACTCAGGTAATCCTTGCTTCCAGTACCAGTTTCCCGGACGCCTTATCTGCGTCTGCCCCCGCGGCTGCTCTGGGGATTCCTATCTTGCTCACAGAAAAGAACACCTTGCCCGACTCCACCAAACAAATACTGAAAGAGTTCGCGGTGACTAAGACGATCATCGTCGGAGGAAAATTTGCCATATCGACTGCGTTTGACAGTAAGGGAGGCGCTCTGGAGAGCTATGGCCCGAAGCGCTTGGCTGGAAATACAAAATATGATACGATGTTACAGATTGTAAAGTATTTTAATCAAGATCCCATGTCAATCGTCGTTGCCACGGGGGAGACCTTTCCAGATGGCTTATCAGGGGGTGCTTTTGCCGCCTTAACGGGGAGCCCGATGCTTCTAATCCCCAAAAACAGTCTGAATGACGATACTAAAACTTATCTGGGAAGCTTGAGCGGCAAGACCACTAAAACTTATATTTTAGGTGGAACTGGGGTAATTGGCACTGTTAACGAGAAATTGATTAGTAGTCTATTAACTCAGTAGTACTCCTAAATCGGCAGAGGATGGACGTCATTGGATAAACAGTATAAAAGAACACCAGAATTAGAACATCGTGTATCGAATATCGAGCATCGAAAAGGGCTGTGGATTACAGGACTCCTTTTTTTCATAGCCTTAGGCATAGAGCTTCTTTATATCAAATCGTATAGTGTGCATTATTTTATTTCGCCGGATGGACTACACTACTCCAACATTGCCGAGAATTTCCTTCAAGGGCGAGGACTCGTGAATACCGCAAATTTCGCGCAAGGGGCTGACGGTGTCGTACGGGAGGTGGCTCAAACACGCGAGTATGTGGTTGGGCCGATCTATCCCTTGCTTCTAGCCTTGATCTATGGGATCTTTGGATTCAAAAGTTATGGAATGGTGATTGTTGTTTTGCACGCCGCACTTGGAGCAGCCAGCGCCGTGCTAGCCTATAAGACAGGGGAACTCCTATTTAGCAAGAAGTATGCTTGGATCCCCTACGGGTTGACCCTGGGATACCCTCTGTATGCTTTTTGGGGGATGTACGTTCTCACAGAAACCACCTATGTTTTCACGATCACGCTGTTCCTTTATCTCTTAGCGTTCTATTCCAAACAAATCGAACGACCTAAGCTCCGGACCCTCTTGATCTTAGGAGTTGCGATCGGGATTTCAAACCTTGTCCGTCCGTTGCTTCTGCTGTATTTCCCAGTCCTGGTAGTTTGGATTCTCTGGTTGAAGCACGGGCATTTAAAAACAGCAATCAGAGACTTCAGTATTATCGTGATGATGACGGTTCTGGTTATGAGTCCTTGGTGGATTCGCAACGCGTTCAAATATCATCAGTTTATTGCGGTGTCCAATTATGGTTCCTATGAGTTTTACCTAGGGAACAATCCTTTGACAGTGACAAACAGCTATTTTTATTACACCCAACCGAGCTATGACCCAGTCGTGAAAGCGCGGATCGAAAAACTTCCGATTCCAGAACAAGAAAAGGACTATAAGCAACTAGGAGTGTCTTATATTCTTCAACACCCCGTGCTGTTTCTGGAGCGCACGCTGGCGAAAGAAATAAACCTATTTTGGCAACCGGTGACTCCCGCTGACGGTCAAGCCTACAAGATGAAGGGGGATTCGCTCGACAAATGGTATCTCCTGTTAGGGCTCGCCGGAGCGCTTCTGAGCTTTTTCCGTTTGAAAAAATACAGCTTTCTTTTGCTGTTTACAGTATATTATAGTTTTGTAGTATCGATGATCACGGTGGTTTCCGGCGCTCGCTACCGCTTACCGGTAATGCCTGCGTTAATTCTTCTGGGGTCCTTGGGTTTGGTTATGGTCTTCGAGGGAATCGGGAAACTTTTTAAGGCAAATCTGCGAATAGGAAGAAGGGTATAGATGTCTCGTGTTCAGATAGCCGCTCTTTTAACCAGCCTGATGGTCACAGGATTTGTCGTAGAGCAAGTTCGGCGGCGGCGCTTGGCAGTTGAATACTCTCTCATCTGGATTGTCGCGGGTCTAGGCATGATCTTCTTTTCCCTTTGGAGAAATGGGATTGAGTACTTGGCAGGCCTTATGGGAATTTATTATGCCCCTTCGGCGCTTTTCGTGATTTTTGGGGTGTTGGTGTTTGTCTTATGCATCCATTTTTCCTTAGCAATTTCCAAGTTGAGTTCGAACAATCGGGCCTTGATCCAACGGATTGCACTACTCGAAGATGACATAAAGATTCTGGAGGAAAAAGCCGTCAGTATGGAAATTGAGTCGATTGAAAAATCCCGTGGCTGAAACCGATGGAATTCTTGGGTAAGGACGGTTTAGGAAACACTATGAAAAGTACTCTAGTAATTGTTCCAGCTTTAAATGAAGCAGAAAATATAGGTCATGTGGTTCAAAATCTTAAAACCACATCCCCTTGGCTTGATGTGCTCGTGATTGATGATGGTTCGACCGATCAAACCGCTGAGGTAGCTCGAACGCAGGGGGCAAAGGTGATTTCTCTGCCCGTGAACCTCGGTATTGGAGGAGCGGTTCAAACCGGGTTTCTTTATGCTGTGAAAAATCACTATGATGTGGCCTTGCAAGTGGATGGGGACGGGCAACATCGGGCGGAAGAAATTAAGAAGTTAATCGATCCAATACTCCTTGGAGAGGCGGATGTCACAATCGGATCGCGCTTCTTAGCCAAAACGTCGTACAAATCGGCTATACCTCGGCGTCTAGGAATTTATATCTTAAGTAAAACGATCCAATCCGTTGTTCGCAAGAGCTATACAGATCCAACATCCGGATTTCGGGCCTATAATCAGAAGGCTTTGCGAGTTGTATCCACGCATTATTCTACAGATTATCCGGAGCCGGATTCGATTGTGACTTTGGTTAAAAATGGGCTGAGAGTGATCGAAGTTTCGGTAGAAATGGACGCACGCTTGTCCGGGAATTCCTCGATTACCCCCTTTAAGAGCGGCTATTATATGGTGAAAGTGAGCTTGGCGATTATTCTTAACTCAATGATGAGCAAGATTTGGCCGGATTAAGGTTTTTTACCTCGCTCACTGATACAAGTCAGAGGCTTACTGTGATATACTTGAACAAATACTACTAGATGGAAAGAAGGTGATAAGAATGGAAAATAAAATCCTTCAAGCAATTGAAGGACTCAAAAACGATTTCAATCACAAATTTGATGTGCTAGCAGAGAAAGTAGATAACCAAGGGAATCAAATCAGCACATTAGCAGAGAAAGTAGATAACCAAGGGAATCAAATCAAAGAAAATACGCAAATATTAAAGGCCTTAGAACATTTAGCACAAGTCGATAAAGCAGAACACGATAAAATGTCGTTTAATATAGCGGAGATAAGTGGAGAAATCAAAGCCATCAGAAAAGACTTATCAAATGTTGAAATAATCACAGCAAGTAATTGGGGCGACCTTGCAAGGCTTAAAGCTGTAAAATGAATACTTTAAATTGAAACGAGATCGTAGGGTAAACCTACGATCTCGTATTTTATTCTAATCCTTTCGCATTATCTCATATTCTTCATCGGATATCCCAATGTCTTTGAGGATTGCTTTAATCAGTCCACGTTTGAGATCCTTGCTATGCATAGGAAGGACGGTGTTTCTACCATCTTGACGGCTGAAGAATTTGTGACTGCCCGTTTGTCGTATTTCATCAAATCCTAACCGTTTTAGGATTGCTACCATTTCCTTGGATGAGATAATCGTTAATTTACTCATTAGATAACCAACTCAAATTGTTTGGCTTCAATAAAGTTCGGATCAAAGACCTGGATTCCGTCTTTTGCATGAACCTCTAAGCACAATTTGATTGCTTCATCTACATTAGCCATTATTTCGGCGATCGTTTCCCCTTGGGTATGGCAGCCTTTTAACTCCGGCACAGTTGCAATATATCCTCCGTCTTCGTCCTTTTCAATGAGCACCGTAAAATTATATTTTTTCACAAGCTAACCCCCTTTAATATATAAGGATAGATCAATAAATTCGTTATTTATATTATACTTAATATAAAGATTAATTGCCATATTATTCCTGATTATTTGCGCTAAAGTCGTATCATAAGTAAACCTCAAACTTCTTAATTGAATAGTCGTTAGGAAAAGTGTCGCATTATTAACAATAGTCGTTCCACTTTGGTGTTTAAGTGTGATATGCTTGGGGGTATATTAGAATCAGAGGTGATATTATGCTTAGAAATTCGATGACGGATTTAAGTGTATGGAAAAACTCGAAGGATAGAAAATTGAGGCACAAAACACCTTAATTATCTTTGATGAGGTTCAAGAAGTGCCGAGAGCATTAACCTCCCTGAAATATTTTTGTGAAAACGCATCTGAATATCATGTTGTAGCTGCAGGGTCGTTGCTTGGTGTAGCGCTTCATCCTGGTACTTCGTTTCCTGTTGGAAAAGTGAAATTCATGGACTTGTATCCCTTGGATTTCTTAGAATTTATGAGCGCCATGGGCTATGATGATTTGGTAAAATTGCTAAAGAGCGGAGATTTCAGCTTAATAACAAATTTTAAAAGTAACTATATCGATTTATTAAAACAGTATTATTATATTGGAGGCATGCCAGCAGTTGTTGCGTCTTTCCTAGAAGACTCCGATTATGGCAAAGTACGTCAACTACAAAAGGAAATATTGATGGCCTATGAACAGGATTTTCAAAGCATGCGCCAAATGAAGCCGTGCCACGAATCAGAATGCTATGGAGCTCTATTCCTGCTCAGCTCGCTAAGGAAAATCGGAAATTTATATACGGACTTATACGGCAAGGAGCAAGAGCGAGAGAGTATGAGCTTGCGATGACATGGCTTATCGACTGCGGATTAATTTATAAGATAAACAGAGTTACAAAGCCAGATAGGCCTCTTATGGCTTATCAAGATTTTAATGCGTTTAAATTGTTTGTTCTTGACGTCGGGTTGCTCGGGGCAATGAGTGAACTTGATATCAAATCTTTGCTTGAGGGGAATAAACTATTTGAAGAGTTTAAAGGTGCTTTGACTGAACAATATGTGCTACAGCAACTTATAACCAGCAGAAAAATATGCGATTAATGTTCTGCCGAATAGTTTAAAGACTCCTTAATTGAAGTAAACTCGAACTTTTTCAAAATGCGTATCAACTTCTGCTCGCACCCGCTAATTCCGTAATAATGGATTAGGCTCTCTTTCAGACTGAGGGTGAGCCGAGGTTGCCCGGGGTCAATCTCGCGGGGGTGGAGATAGACGATGGCTGGGTGACCTTCTTTATTCACCGTATTAATGCACTGCGCGATCAGAGAATAGGGAAGGGCACGGAAATAAAAGCCACCGGCAAAAGGAATATTTTTATTTAAAATTCGGACCGTCGAGGAAGGAACTTCAAGAAGGTTGAGGGTCCTTTCCTTGTACTGAGGATGGTAGGGAAAACGGGGAGAAGAGGGCAGGCCGTAGAGATACGTTTCAATCGGAAAGACACTGGCATCATAAACAAAACCCAATTCCTCGAGAATCTCCCAAGCCCAGAGAGACTTTGGAGTGATGGACCAAGAAGGAGCTCTGTAGCCTTTGACGCTTTTGCCGATGATATCTTCAACGAGCTTTTTGGCTCGACTAACATCTTCCTTAAATACTGCAGGGGTTTGTTGGTAAACGAGCTGATGTGCATACCCGTGGGTAGCAATCTCGTGTCCTGCTGTCGCGATCTCCCGGATCAACTGGGGGTGTTGTTCCGCGACATAGCCAAGGACGAAGAAGGTAGCCTTGGCTTTGTGTTTGGCAAAAAGGTCTAAAAGGCGTTCCGTGTTTTGGACAATTCGTACTTCATACGTCTTCTGGGGGTCAAAAACGTCATCATGATAATTAGCGTGAAACCATTCTTCCAGATCGATGGTTAATATATTCTTCATAGTTTAATCCTGCTTTCATCCAGAAAGGGCACGAGGTATCGTGCCCCTACTTTAAATAGCGTCGTAGTCACCCATGGTTAAGAACCAGTGATTGAGTTGGAGGAACGGGTCTTCCCCTTGATTGCTAAGCCTGCGGTAAATAACCGGGAAGGGTTGCGGTTCCAAGAATTTGGGACAGGTGAAGAAGCCATTAGCTTTGAGAATGCGGGATTCTTCAGTCTGGGGCATCATTAGCGAACCGGCCAAATCCATGTTGTTATCGACAAAGAAGCGCAGGAGGCGATTAATGAGAAAGTTCCCTGCGTCGGGAACGCTTGGATCGACTAGAAAGTCGACGATCATACCAGAAGACATACCCTCTACTTCGGTGCATCGGCCTACTATATAACCGATAAGCTCAGAGCTGTTTTTTTTATGAATCCCGTAGATCTGATAGTCCCGATAGGGATTTTCAAAATACCGCCAGCGTATATAGTCTGCATCACGGATTCCCATAATGGGGTATTTATCTTGTATTTTAGCCCAGAAAGCATTTATAGCGGAGAGATTAAAGGCGGTGAGCGGATAAACCTCATAGCGGTCATCTGAGCGGTCTTTCACCTTATAGAAAAGCTGGAAGGGAAGTGCAAGAGACCCAAGCAGGGAACCGAGTTTTCGTGTGACCAAGGTCTTGGTGTTTAAGGGGCGGAGCAAGAGGGGGACACTTCCGAGGTCGGTAAACCCTAGTTTGCGAGTGAATCCCGGGTAGGAATTCGGATTAGGAAATCCATAGCAAAACTCCGCGCCTTGCTCGGCGCAGTCCTGATAGACGGTTTTGGCCAATCCTGTGAAAATCCCTTGTCCAGTGTAAATTTGGCGAGTCAGGGTGTTTAGGGAGAGGATTCCGTTAACCGTTTTGTCATACGCTTTAAACCGCATCGGAATCACGACATATTGACCGGCAAGCTGATTCGTTTCCACATCTCGGGCCAATTGGATGATTGCCGGACCGGCCGGGTTGGCTTCATACTGCCATTTTAAGTATCCAGGGTCGGAAATCCAGGATTCTCCGTAATACTCCCTCGTTAAATCAATGGTTTCCGATAAATTTTCAGGCATGTATTTAACGGTTTTCCACATGTGGATTCCTACTTTCGTGTGATAATAATAACGCCAAGGCAAATCACTAAGACCCCTATGATTTTCGTAGGCGTCAGATGTTCTTTGAAAATCGTTGTGCCAATGATAAGGGCGAAAATAAAGGCCGTACTCTGAATCGGATAAACATAACTTAACTCACCTTTATTTAGAATATAAATCCAAAGGACGGAAGCAAACGCATACACCATGAGCCCAGAAAGTACATAAGGGCTTAAAAAAAGGCGCAAGAGTTGACCAAGACTGTGGATCTCCTTGCCGGTGGCTCCCAGCTTCCAAAGAGTTTGGCCCGTCACCATGAGTACGGAATTAAAAATCGTCAGTAAGACTAACAAAAAGGCCACCTCATCATTCTCTAGTCTAGCTTTCATAATATTATACAATGTGAGGGTTTATAAGCAAGCCTAATTGGACGGAGACGAGCTCTTGCGAAGCGAAGACATGGGGACAGTTCTCATGTCTTCGGCACCTCAAGTTTATCTTTGGGTTCAAGTTGGAGGTGGATACCCTACTCGTGGCCCAAAGAATGCATCTAGTGCATCATTCTAAGATGTGGGTGAACTTGAAGTTCCCCTACTGTTTGGGTATAAATGATTTCGGAGTTAGTATATAATATGATGCAAAAGGGAGTGATTCTGATGGCTTTGGAACAATCAAAAGTTCAGGTGAACATTCCAGACGATCTTGTGCCAATTGTTAATAGCTTGGGGGTCGGGACTTCGTTGGATGACAGGGTCAGGCTGTCCCTCACTATCGGGCTTTTCGCAAGCAAGGCCGTCTCGTTAGCCCAAGCAGCGCAGCTTTCAGGACGGTCACTGTTGGATTTCATGGAGATTTTGAGAAGCCGAGGATTGCATTGGGGCGAGTATACGGAAGAGCAGCAATCCCAGGATGATGAGTCTCTTAGGAAGCTGCTCGATCAAATGGGAGCCGTGAAATGATTAGGGTTGTTTGCGATTCCAGCCCAATCATTGGTCTTTCCAAGATCGGAAAGCTGGATCTATTATGGACCTTATTTGACGAAGTTATGATTCCAGAAGCAGTGTTTGAGGAAATTGTCCACGGAAATGTGGTCCAATATGCCAGTACACTTGAAGTGGAGAAGGCGGTTTTGGAACAAAATATCTCCGTTTTTAGGGTTGAAAATCAGTCAATGGTAGAGCAATTGCAAGGAAGATTACACCGAGGAGAAGTGGAGGTCATCATAGGAGCGAAAGAACTTGGCATTCGAACACTGGTTATTGATGATCGTTCTGCACGTAACCTTGCCGAGGCATTACTCTTTACAACGACCGGTGTTATTGGAATCTTATTGTTGGCCAAAAGAACGGAGAAGATTACAAAAGTCAGACCATATCTCGACGATTTGGTGCAGAGCGGCTACAGAATATCAAAAAAGTTGTATGACGGTACGTTGGAAAGAGCAGGCGAATAAGAATTTTGCCGGCTCTTTTTTTGTGCTCAAAAAGAGAATGGTTATTCCGCAACTTCGGTACCATCAGGTAGCCTATAAATTATCGGAAGAATCAACAGTAGAAAGAGAATTTGGAGCATTGCTCGGTATAAGAGACCATTATCCAAAATATGTTGTGACAATGGAGGACTTTTGGCAAGACAATATAGAGGGTGTCAAGCATAAAAACATTGCCGAGTTTTTGCTGATGGATGAATATTAAGGACCCAGCGCTGCCGGGGGAAGCAAGAGAACCGTCCCCCTGCTTCCCTACCGGAGATACTGCTTCAAAAGGGGGAAGATCGCGTTCGAGCTGGTAGGGTTTTGCGTCCAGATCAGGGACCAAGCCCCGACTCCGCCTAGGTTATATTGATTGAGCAACCCTAATTTGGCATTCCAGCTTTGCGCATCGTCGAAATAGACGGTGTGAGTCCCTGAAGCATCGGTGTAGTTGAAGTAGGGAATCTGTGAAGAGTCGCGTTGCACTGGGCCTTTCGCTAAGGCCAAAAGTTCAGCCATCCCGCCCGAGCGCCGTTTATAGGTTGGGTTGGTTCCCGTGTCAGTTGTCCACCAGTCAACCCCATAGTAGGGGAGACCGAGGAGAACTTTATGCATGTCTACCCCTTGCCCGCGTGTATATTGTAAGACTTTGCTGCTCCAATCCAGTGGGGCCAGGGGGCCGGGGGCAGAGTGGCTGTAGTCATAGGTCATAATGTGCAAGTAATCAACATATTGGGCCAGGGCATGGTAGTCAAACTCGCCAAGCCAGGTTTCTGAACCAGTTCGGGCCATGACGGCCTCGATGACTAACTTATTCAAGGGATGAAGTTGAGCGTAAAGTTCTTTCATGAACTGAGTGAGGTTGGGCCCAGTGGCAGTGCTCATCAGCTCAAAGTCGATCACGATGCCGTCTGAGTTTGTCCTCTGGATCCGCTGGATAATTTGGCTTTCCAGCTTAGCACGAGCAGTATCAGAAGCCAGTACAGTATCTACGGTTTTGCCGCTGTCCCAAGACGATTGGATAACCGGAAGGACTTTTAAGTTGCGGGAATGAGCCGCAGCTGTAAACTTGGAGTAATCCCCTGTGCCCGTATCCCAGCCCCCAGTTACATTTCCATCAGCGGTATCATCAAGGTAATACCAACTTGGCGCAATAAGGTCGGCATAATCCGTAGCAGGTGAAGGAATGGACTGGACCTGGTTAAGCATTCCCTGTACACTGCCCTGGGTGTATTGGAGGGAAATCCGTGACTGAATCACCCCAGTGCGAACGATACTTTCTAGCTTATAGTTGATAACGCCCCATCCCCCAAAAATGGTAAAGGCTGAGCCTGAAGTCCGTTTTTGATTGAGATAAGTCGTTGTCGAAGCGCCCAATTGCGCATGGGGTAGCAAGAGAATCGGCGCCTTGTCCTTGGCAGCCAGAGCAGCACCGGCTAGGGCATCCGGGAAGTTTTCTCCCGTCGCTACATAAACTTTAGATGTCTCGAAGCCTAATTGATTTAAGACTGTCGTGTTGGTTTCGTATTGATCGTACCCAGCATATCTCGCGGTGACCTTAACAGGCTGAGGTAGTTTGCCGAGCTGTTCTGTAATGGAGTCCTTAATCACAGCCGTGCCGCCCACCAACGTCACGTTCTGAACCCCCATTTGGGCGAGGGCCGTCGCGGTTTCCGCCGGGAGAGAATCGCTTCGTGTGAGTAAGATAGGAATTCCTTGAGCAGCTGCGTACGATGAGATGCTCAGAGCGTCCGCAAAATGTTCCCCGTTGACTAAGAAAGCCTGGGTAGAACTCGGAGTGGCCACCCCAGCAATGGCAGCAGCTGTTCCATACTGGTCCCAGCCCGCAAGCCGCCGTGGCAAGATCCCTTGGTCTTTGAGCGACTGTTCGATCCCACTATTCAAAGCAACCGTACCGCCCAAGAGATACACTTCTTGCGTACCGAGGCGTTTGAGTTCTGCGGAAACAGCGGGAGTTAGATGATCCGATTCGGTAAGGAGCAAAGGCCCATTTACTTTATGCGCTAGAACGCTCCCCGTCAGTGCATCCGGAAAATTCCTCCCGGTTGCCAGCACCGCGACAGGAGCATAATCCCAACCCTTCTTGGAAATCTCTACGGCAGTATCATATTGTGTATTCCCATAAATACGATCCGTCACGGATTCGGTGGGGTCAGCTTGTACACTTAGCGGGTGGAAGTGTATAACACTAACAAGCATGGCTAAACCACAAAAAATACTAAGGGTTTTCTTAGTGAAAAAGTGCATTAATAAAATTCCTCCATTTTTCTTTTGTTTCTATACGTTTTAATGTATTCAAGCACCAGCCTATATCTCGGGTATACCTAAGATATTCTTTGCCAAAAGGAGAAATCCTCCTAAAAATTGTGAAACATAGTCTTCCAAAATCATACAGTCAACATAGAGAACACAAAAACTTAACATTTGAGGGACGCAAAAAGGGAAGGAAAGTTACATTAATTGTCGAATGGAATCCCATAACGGTTTGAAATAAACATAGAAGAGTTACCAAAGACAAGAAAGACACACGAAAGAGACGTGAAGAAGATGTTAATTAGAAGAAGAGTGATTAATCAACTCAAAGTAGGGCTAGTGTCTTTGGTAGTTCTGGGGATGATGGTTCTTAACTTGGGGCTCGCTCCACCAGCCCTCGGACAACAAACTCCATCCCAAGCACAAGCCCCATCCCAATCCTTTCAAGTCATCGTATCCTTAGCCCCAGGGACGGATGTTGACAAAGTGGCCCAAGACTTCGGGGCAAAGGTTGTGCGACGAGGACCGCTTAATTTTGCAACCCTAGAACTCGAGGCCTCAAAAAATATGCCCCAAGTCATAGCGGCCCTAAAGGGTACCCCTGGGATTTTAGGGGCGGAGGAAAATCATCGCCGTACTTTAGTCACCACAACCGCAGCTACAACGGCAACGACAGCATCAACAACCACAACCTCAACGTCACCAGGATCAAACGTGCCGAACGATCCCCTTTTTCAAGACCAATGGTCAATCATCAATGGCAACGTCCAGGGAGCCTGGGACATGGGAGCCACTGGCAAAGGAATAACGATCGCCGTCGTCGATACGGGTGTGGCGCTTCAACATCCGGATTTAAAGGACAATCTAGTCCCCGGCTACAATGCCATCACCAAGAGCGAAGTACCAGGTGCAAATCAGGATAATAATGGACACGGAACCCACGTCTCTGGAATCGCCGCTGCCGAACGAAACAGCGTGGGTATTGTCGGAGTGGCCTATCAGGCAAAAATTATGCCGATAAAGGCCATTGATTCCGTGGGAGAAGGGTATGACGATGCCATTGCCGATGGCATTGTCTGGGCTGCGGATCATGGAGCACAAATTATTAATTTAAGCATTGGCTCGCCAAATGGTTCAGTCTCCTCAGATATATTAAGGAAAGCCGTTGCCTATGCCTATAAAAAGGGGTGCTTATTAATCGCGGCTGCGGGGAATTATGACCCTCAGACGGAAGGAAATCCCGGTGTGAGCTACCCAGCCTCTGACCCAGACGTGCTGGCCATAACAGCGACAGACACAGCAAACAAGGTGGCAGATTACTCAGTCACAGGTCCAGAGGTTGACCTGGCTGCCCCGGGAGATGCCATCGCTAGTGATTGGTGGAGCAAAACCAAGGGGGCAAGTTACGCCGACGCGAGTGGAACCTCTATGGCCGCTCCGTTCGTGTCCGGAGAAGCGGCCCTGGTTTGGAGTCAACACCCCGATTGGTCTAGAGATCAAGTGATTCAGGTTCTTGAGGCGGGGGTAAAGGATTTAGGCACGCCAGGACGGGATAATGCATACGGGTATGGGCTTGTGGATGTGAAACAAGCCTTGACCCTTGCTAATCAAACAATGAAAACGTTAACCTCTCCTGGTACTGTCAATCAATGGGGTGGAATTGTCCAAGCAGTAGCAGGTTCGACACAGGTGAGCTTAACGATCCCTACCCAAGCATTTAGCAGCTCCGCCAACGTATCGGCACAAACAATCCCGGCTCCGGCCAGCTTACCAAACGGAGCAAGTTTCTTAACCCCAGTCTTTCAGCTGGACTGGGGAAGTGTCACTGCACAGAACATGCTCTCCTTAACCTTGAACGATCCCTCACTTAAAGCGGGCTCTGCAGCGACTGCGGCAGTCTATCGCTGGGATGGTTCACGCTGGATTTCCTTAGGTGGAGAGATCGTAAATGGTGAAGCCAGGCTTGGCCTTTATGAGCCTGGAATCTATGCGGTAGGGACCCCTCAGGTAACGACAGAGGGCAATCGTTTTGCAGGAGTTACGGCTGAGGGAACGGCAGTAAAGATCTCCCAAGCTACCTTTACAACCGGCGCAGATACTGTGATTCTCGCCCAAGCTAATCAGTTCCAAGATGCCCTCGCTGGAGCCCCTCTCGCCTATAAGTTGCAAGCCCCGATCTTGCTTTCGCCAAGCTCAGGTCTCACGGATGAGATTCGGGCGGAGCTGGTAAGACTGGCCCCCAAGACCATCTATCTTTTAGGAGGCACAGCAGCTCTGTCCTCGACGATTCAAATCGAGCTTCAGCAGAACTATGACGTAAAACGTCTAGCCGGTTACACGGCAGAAATAACAGCGGTGGCGATCGCCCGAGAACTCGGTACCCGAGGAAAGGCCATCGTGGCCAGCGTGCGTTACTTCCAGGATGCCTTAGTCATCTCTTCTTGGGCTGCACGACAGGGGGTCCCCATCTTACTCACAGAACCGTCAACCTTAGCGGAGGATACGCAAACCGCTCTCAGGGAGCTCAATGTAACTCAAACCCTGGTCATCGGAGGGACGGCTGTGGTCGGCGCGGACGTCATGGATCAACTCCCACTTCCCAAACGGATCAGCGGTGACACGGCTTACGACACCGCCGCAGCCGTTTTGCAAGCTTATCCTCCGACAACCTCCAAACTGGAAATCGCCACTGGAGAAAATTACCCAGATGCCCTCACTGGGGCTGTCCGTGCCGCTTTCTACGGATCAATGGTAGTCCTGGTCCCGACGCATTCCACCATTCCCTCCAGTTTAGCTACCCTCCTGGATTCTTGGCAAGGAAAGCAAGTAGAGGAGTTTGGCGGGGTCTCAGCACTGCCAGAAAATGTTATACAGACCGTAGAACGTTGGGTTCAATAATAGATTGGGACGAAAGTCCCTTTCTTTTTGGGCAGGACATCGGTCAAATATGTCGAAATTTAAAAGGTATTAAATTTAAGGAGGGGTTAAAGTGTGGCAAGATTAAAATGGGGACTCATCGGAATGTTGGTATTAGTATTTTGGTTAGGGTTACAGAATCCTGCGAACGCTTCTCCCCTAGCCTTAGAGACGTCAAGGATATCCGGGGTACGACAAATAGATACTGCTATTGAAGTTTCTAAAACAGGGTGGCAGCATGCCAATACAGTCTTACTGGCCAATTCCGACCATTTCCCAGATGCCCTCGTCGCGGCGCCACTTTCCCATCAGTTAGATGCCCCCATTCTGCTAACTCCAGCGGGGGGAGTTGATGCGAAGGTTATGGAAGAAATTAAGCGGTTGGGTGCACAGCAGGTCATCCTTTTAGGCGGAGAAGTAGCCTTAAGCCCACAAGTTGTGGCAGATATCCAAAACGCAGGCTTAAGCAAACCAGAACGCATTGCAGGGTATGATCAGTTTGAAACGGCCCAAAAAGTGGCTGAACGTGTCGGGACTAAGGGACAAGTGATCCTGGCTAATGGAGAACAGTTTCCGGATGCTCTCGCAATATCGGCGTACGCAGGTGTGACAGAGACTCCGATTCTTCTGACCAGTGCCAAGACGATGCCTGCCTCGACGCAGCAAGAGCTCAACAGTCTACAGCAAAAAGGGGATCTCAACACCCTTGTTGTGGGGGGAGAAGCAGTCGTCTCCGGTGCGACACTGAGCAGCTTGAACAGTGTTCAACGGATTGCCGGCAATGACCGCTATGAGACCGCTGCAGCTGTCTATGAATTTGCCATGGATGACCTGACCGCTCAAACGACGTATCTTGTTACCGGCGAGAACTTTCCCGATGCACTCGCAGCAGGAGGTCTAGCCGCCAAGCAACGAGCCGAAATCGTCATGTCTCAAACGGCTACATTACCGGGATCAACTTATTCCGTGTTGTCTAGACCAACGGAAAGTCCCTTAAATGTCGTGATCATTGGAGGAACGGCGGTGGTCACAGACCAAGTCAAGGGAATAGTACAAGGAGATGTTCAGCCCGCCTATCTTTTGGCGGGATATACCGTTGTTGTTGACCCAGGGCACGGGGGACCGGACACAGGGGCAATTGGGGCGACCGGAACGTATGAGAAAAACAACACCTTGGCGGTGGGTCTTAACCTCGCGGGCTTATTGCGTTCGGCAGGTGCGCAAGTCATCTTGACGCGCAGCACGGATGTTACTCCCGCAACTGGAACCTATTCAGAGCTTTCCGACCTTCAGGCGCGGACCAAGATTGCGAACGATCAGAAGGCAGATCTCTATATCAGCCTCCACAATGATTCCTTTAGCAATCCCGATGCAGGAGGGACAACGACCTATTATAGTTCGTCTAGTCCTGTGGCCGTCCAGTCGAAAGCCTTAGCAACTAGCATACAGAGTGAGTTAGTAAAAACAATTTCCTTAACGAATCGCGGGATAAAGGACGCAGCCTTCTACGTCATTAAAAATACCAAGATGCCTGCGGCCCTTGTAGAAATAGGTTTCATTTCTAATCCGACCGAAGAACAGCTTTTAGGATCATCAGATTTCCAACGAAAGGCCGCGTTAGGTATCTACAGAGGAATCCTGAAATTCAAAGGCTATTAAAAGTTTAACAATTTGTTTAGTGAATGCCCACAAAATACTAACATTTAGACCCGAACCCTATGCTATACTTCAATTATTCCATTCGAGGTCAGGATATTTTTGACTAAATGGTGGAAAACTAGTAAGTTTTAGTGTAAACTGAACAGTATCAATGGAGAACCTGTCCGACCATAATAAATTTCATAAGGGTCTTTATAAAAAAAATCGGACAGCAAGAAGGAATATTGGCTATCATGTAGAATACATATAGCTAATGCAGACCCTTTTTTATGGGTTCCTCATTCTTATG
This sequence comes from Desulfosporosinus metallidurans, assembly GCF_001936615.1. GTDB lineage: Bacteria > Bacillota > Desulfitobacteriia > Desulfitobacteriales > Desulfitobacteriaceae > Desulfosporosinus > Desulfosporosinus metallidurans. The sequence goes on along the minus strand of NZ_MLBF01000014.1, from coordinate 3,930 downwards.
CGGTTCTAAAGGGTACGCCACAGGAGGGATGATGTGATCATCCTTAGGGGGGACGCTCCCACTTATGTCCTGTGGAATGCTTTTAGATATTGCGCAATGTCTAAAGATTGTGCTACACATTTTAAGGGGGTGAGGGACGACTAAGAAACGTCCTGGGTAAAAGAGAAAATGTTCACCTAATGAAGAGATCCAAAAGTTGAGAGGAGAAATTTACTACATGAAAAAAACTAAAAAAGCCTTAGCTTCATTAGCTATCGCAGGTATGACATTAAGCATGCTCCCATTTAATGCTTTTGCTGCGTCAACCGTCCCGACTCGATTAGCAGGTGGAACTGCTGCACAAACTGCAGTAGCAATCGCTGAACAAACAGGTTGGACTGGTACAGCTATCCTTGCATCATCAGCTTCTTATGGCATGGTGGATGCACTGACATCTGGCCCGCTCGCTACATTCTTGAAAGCTCCTATCCTATTGCAAGAGCCTGGCGCAGTCTTGAATGCTGACACCAAAGCTGAACTCACTAAACTCAATGTTAAGAAAGTATATGTGACCAGTGGAACTTCTGTCATCAGCCAAGCAGTGCTTGACCAAATGACGGGCATGGGTATCACAGTTGAGTCTCTCGGCGGAGCTGATCGCTTCGAAACTTCCGTGAATATCGCTAAGAAAATGGTTGCTCTCGGTGCTCCAGTATCCAAAGTTGCTGTTGCTTACGGCTGGTTGAACCAAGACGCTCTTTCCATCGCAGCGATCGCTTCTGCTTCCAATTCCCCTATTCTCTTAACTGAAAAAAATGCAGTTCCTGCAAGCGTTCAAGCTTTCTTGGCTGCCAACACCAGCGTTACAGCTTCAGATGTTATCGGTGGAACAGGCGTTATCAGTGATGCTGTTAAAGCAGCATTGCCTAACGCAACCCGTCATGCTGGCAACACAGCTTATGACACCAACAACCAAGTCATCCAAGACTTCAACTCTTCGCTCACCTATGGCAATGTATTCGTTGCTAGTGGCGTAACCGGAATTGATGCTCTTGCTGGTGCACCACTCGCAGCTGCTTCTAAGTCAGCTATCGTACTTACTGACGGAACAGTTCCTGCTGCAGCAACTTTCGTACACAGCAAACTCGCTGCTGACAGTGTTGTTACTGCTCTCGGTGGTTCAGCTGTTGTTCCTGAGACTGTACGTACTGGAGTTGTTACTGGCGTAGTTACACCACCAACTGGTGCGTTGTCAGTTACGTCTGTAAGTGCTGTTAGCGCTGCAAGCTTTAAAGTAGTTTTTAACCAAGCATGTGTAGATACAACTAAGGTTACTTTTACAGTTAAAAGATCAACAACTCCTGTAACTGTAACAGCGACTTGGAATGCAGCTAAGACAGAAGCTACTGTGACTAGTGCTTCAAATTTACCTGAAGGTTCTTATACCGTTGCTGTAAAGAATGATACGACTGATCTTGGAACTTCAACGGTAGCTATAAGTCAGCAAAAGATTGCTAAGATCAATATCACTTCTACCAAATTAGCAGTTGTTAATGTAGCAGCTACTGCTTCAACTACTGCTAGTTCAATTGGATATGCTACCTATACTGTATTAGATCAATATGGAAATGATATTACAACCTCATCTCTTGCTAATAATGTAACATTCCAGACTGGTGCTGGTGATGTTACCAAAAGTAAAGGTGTGCTTAAAGTAACACCTACTGGTACAGTGAGTCTTATTCAGCTTGGTAATATTGTGATAACTGGCTATGATAACACTAGTGGAGTTTCAACAAGTGCTACATTATCTGTATCTACAGCACTTGGTACATTAACCGATATGCAACTTACAACTTTAACAAATGCTGATAACAAAGTGTTGACTGGAGGAGATACTTCAAGCGTCTTCTATCTGGGCTATACAGCTACTGATATCAGTGGTAATACTACACAAGATTATAACTTGGTTAAGGGTGGCATGATCTTAGATTCGAATGACGGGTTAAGTGTATCTGCAAGCAACTATGTAACTGCTAGAGTTATACAGGATCCAAATGATTCATCGAAAGCTGCCATTGAAGTCAAAGTTATTGCTGGCAGTGATATGAATATGGATGTTCCGGTAACAATTACTGCTATGACTTTTACAGGCAAAACTTCAACATTTAATGTGACATTGAAGAAGCCATCGGCAGCAGATGCATTTACATTAATGGCTCCATCATATGATATTGCTGTTAATGAAACTAAAGAAATTCCATTCGTAGCATATGATCAAAATGGAGTTCAATTAACTAAATATAGTGATTTAGCAACAGGATCAAACGCAGTAACCTTATCCGGTGCGGATTTTGTAGAAAATGTTGATGGAACTGCCAAAGTTATGGTTACGGCACCTTCCAGCAAAGGACCACGCATTATAACAGCAATGACGAAGAGTGGAAAATTCAGCTCTTTGACTCTAAATATCCAAGATGTTGCTAAGGCTGACTCGTTAACGTTAGATTCTTCAGTGTTGCTAAGTGCAATGCAACATGGTGCAACCCAAAAGGTAGACTTCGGATATCGTTATGGCGGTTTCACTGTTAAAGACCAATATGGTAGAGTTTACGACATGGTAGGTAAGGCTGATAGCGCAGTTGGTCATTATAGGGTTATCGCAACTACTGCTGCCACGACCGCTATTGCTTTATCAGGTCAGGATGATGATTATGGTAAAACCCAATTAGCAGGGGCAGCAAATGCAGTAGCTTATGGCGGAAAAGCTATTGTGATCAATGCAACTGGATCAGCAATAACGGGAGACACAGGAACAGTTGTCTTCTCATTGGTTGATACAAATACTGCAACGAATGGTGGTCATGCTGGTACTACAGCGGACCCATATACTGTGATTGATTCGAAATCAGTAACATTCTCCGTTGTTAAGGATACAGATATTAAATCATACACAATGGATACAGTAACAAATCCTATCTATGCAAATGGTCCTACATCTGGTACAGTAAATGTTAGACAAGATGCTTATGCAGCTAATCCAACCATTTATGGTACAACATCAGGTGGATCAAAAGTAGTAATGGGTGCTGGAAGGGTAATTGGAGCATATGTTGATTCTACTGACTTTGCAATTGAGGGTCCAATCTCGACTACTACTCCGGCGGCTTTTGATGGAGTAAGTGTATATGCAAAGCCATTAGCAAATAACGTCACATCCTCAAGCACTAACTTAACAGTAACATTCTACGGTGCAGATAATAAGGTACATTCATTAACTACACCTATTAAATCTTCAACTGCAACACCTGTAGATAAAACTCTTGTTGCTGCTGTAGGTACTTTCAAGGCTGGTGTTTCAGTAAATGGAACTGGCGATGTTGTAACAATTAATACAGTTACGGCAGGAACAGATTATCTTGGTATTGGCGCTTCTTTGGCAAGAGTGAATGAAGCTGGAACTGATGCTAACAGAACAGTAGTTTACTTCATGGCTGTAGATTCGTATGGGACTAAAGCTGATCAATTAGCACAGATTGTAGTAGTTTCAGACGAAATCACCACTGCCGCAGGTGTAGATGTACGTCCTGGTTCATTTGCTGTAAATCAATATGGAACAGTCACTTCTGGAGTCACTGCAACTACAGGTCAAAATGAGGTTATTACACTTAGTGGTATTACAACTAACGGATTAGTAAAAACCATTAAGGTGATCGTCGAAAAGTAAGGAATTAGCCTTATGACTCCTCACCGAGGTGCTAGTGCTCAGAGGGAAGAAGCCTTCGGCTACTTCCCCCGGGTACGACCCTCACACATTGAGATCTATGCTGACATTTAAGCAAAAGAGTCATTTCGTCTTCGGGCGAAGGGCTCTTTTCGCTTTTTAGGTGGCTTGAGGGCGGGAAAATTGCTACAAAAGTATTCAGTACTCACTGGAGAGAGCTATAGTTT
>NZ_MLBF01000013.1 GCF_001936615.1 Desulfosporosinus metallidurans | reverse complement strand
GGATGTAGCGGAAAAGATCCGAGGTATTGTAGAAAACGCTGTTGGTCATATGCCAGGAGAAGAGTAATAAAAATTTGGTAGGCTGCCTGCTTTAAGCAGGTAGCCACTAGTTATATAAGGAGGGAGAAAAATGTCACTGGTATTGGGAATCGATACCGGAGGGACATATACCGATGGTGTGGTCGTGGAGCTCAGGAGCAAGCAGATATTGAAGAAGGCCAAAGCCTTGACTACCCGCGAGGATCTATCAATTGGCATTCGGAATTGTATCTTGAATTTGGACTTTGAAGATTTTGAGAACATTAGTGCGGTTTCACTATCAACCACATTGGCAACTAATGCAATTGTGGAAGGGCGCGGCTGTGAGGTTGGCCTTTTGATGATTGGCTATACTCCCATAGATCCATTACCAGTCAAGCACTACTATGTTCTGCCGGGAGGACACAATCTTAAAGGGCTTCCTAACGAAGAACTTGATCTAGAAAAGACCCGTCGGGTTATTACAGACCTAAGAGGCAAAGTAGATGCTGTAGCAATTTCTGGATTTCTCAGTGTCAGGAATCCAGAACATGAGAATGCTGTAATGGGTATGGTAAAGGAAATCTTAGATCTTCCAGTGGTGTGTGCTCACCAGTTAACGACTTCATTAGGATTTCATGAAAGAACAGTCACAGCAGTTCTCAATGCTCGTTTGATTCCAATCATTACCGACTTAGTTGAATCTGTGAAGAAAGTACTCGATGAAAAGAAAATAAAAGCTCCAATCATGATTGTTAAAGGTGATGGGTGTATGATGGGCGAAGCTTTAGCACGTGAAAAACCCATCGAGACTATCCTCTCTGGACCAGCTTCTAGTATCATAGGAGGAACTTTCCTTACTAAAACCTCCAATGCTCTTGTACTCGATATGGGTGGAACTACGACTGATATTGCCATTCTCAAAAACGGAATACCCAGGATCAATCAAGAAGGGGCTACAGTTGGTGGCTGGCTTACACGTGTCCAGGCCGCACAAATCTATACTTATGGTCTAGGGGGAGATAGTTATATCCAAATCCACAAAGATGGCGAAATACAGGTAGGTCCTCAAAGGGTATGGCCGTTGTCCGTGGTTGCGTATAATCATCCCCATTTAGTTGATGAATTGAAGGTTAACTTTGAAAAAAACTACGATCTTATGTTTTCCCAGGCGGTGGATTGTTTTATGTTCCTCAAGCAAACTACCTCTGAGGTGTTAAATGACCTAGAAAATAAAGTCGTTGAAATTCTTCAGACTGGCCCAAGAAGTTTATATTATCTTACCCAAAGATTGAATATCGATCCTAATCTTCTAAATTTGCAACATCTCGTCAATGTAGGAGTTTTAGCCAGAATCTCTCTCACTCCCACAGATATCCTGCATGCCCAAGGGACTTATAATCAATGGAACAGGGAAGCGGCGGAAGTAGGAGTAGGGGTCTTAGCAAGTCGGGCGAGAATAAGCCCGGATGTGTTTATTCGACGTGCTTCAGAAAAAATAATTAATGATCTTTGTATTACCTGTCTTCAGAGCCTTGTAGGTTGTGATGAACAAAACATTAAGATAAAAAACACACCAGAAGTCATGTATTTCATCAAAAAAGCCTTATCGCCGGCTCAAGGTCAAGGATTTGACTGTTCTTTTAGATTGAATATGCCCATTGTTGGTATAGGAGCTCCGGTTAGGGCTTGGTTGCCAGAGGTCGCTGAGAAGTTGAATACTAGCTTGGTCATTCCAGAGCATGCTGAAGTAGCCAACGCTGTTGGGGCAGCAACCGGCAAGATCATGGAAATGGTAAAGGTATTAATTAAGCCAGGAGAAACAGATGGAACCTATTTGATGCATGCCCCTTGGGAACGCAAGATGTTCGAGAACCTGGAAGAAGCAGTATCCTATGCACTGAGCGAAGCAAAGAAACAGGCAGAACTAGCAGCAAGTAAAGCTGGAGCAAAAGAGTTTGAGTTAGTAGTAAACCATAAGGATCGCTATGCACATCCTGGTATGCTAGAAAACGATATCTACGTAGAATCACTAATCGAAGTAACTGCCGTAGAGCGTCCTGAGTGGGAAAGAGAAGAATTAAAAGAAAAATTCTTTGTCGACACTATTGGATGCTAGGGTTTGCTGGTATTTGCAATTCCTTTTCCAAAGGAAGGAGATGCTTGATGGATACGGTTGTCCTAAACAATATCCCGTGTGAAATAAAAATTGAAGAACTCCAAAAGAAGCTACACATTGGAGAAGATAGTATTTATTTTACTGAAATAGAAAAGTTGGCAGTTGAGGCTCAGTTACTTGCCAAACCTAAAATAGCATATAAGAAAGCAATTATTGATGCTAAAGGAGATAACTTTGTTGTTATCGACGGAATCCAATTTACTAGTCATGTTCTACGAGTTAACCTAGAAGAAAATTCAAATGTCTTTCCATATGTTATTACTTGTGGAACTGAGTTAGAGGTCTGGTCTAAGCAATTTAACGATTTTTTTATTAGTTTTTGTGCAGATACAATATTAGAAATAATACTACGTTCGGCTATTCAAATGTTTGAAGAGCATCTTGAAAAAGAGTTTGGACTAGGGCATGCCGTCAACATGAATCCTGGATCATTGGCTGACTGGCCTATCAACGAGCAAAGGCATCTATTTGAGCTAATAGGTAATGTACAAGAGTTGATTGGAGTTCAAATTTTAGATAGTTACCTCATGCTTCCGATGAAGACTGTTTCAGGTATTCGATTTGCAAAAGAAGGAACTTTTGAAAACTGCCAATTGTGTCCCCGTGAGAAGTGTCCTAGCAGAAAAGCACCCTATGATAAGGAGCATGCTGAAGGTTTTATAAAGCATTAACGTTTATTGAAATGACGTCTTAAATAAGTTCTAGAAATCACCGTTTTTGATTTATGGAAGGGACGTTTTAACTATTCACAGCATCCATGAAAATTTAATATTCTTCCCATGTTATCAAGATCGTAATAGAAGACAAATAATGCATACATTTGTTATCGATGCGCTTTGGGTCCATCGAAATAAAAAAGATTGAACCGACAACCTCTACTGATCTAAAACGGTAGAGGTTGTTTTTTGGCTAAAAAGAAAAAGAACTAACACAAATCGGACTACGAAGATAATTGAATCAGAATATGGAATAATATTAGGTGTTAAATCCAGTAAATTGTTTTGCTAAATTGGACGACTGCCCTACAGGAATTAACAACTAAGGGTGAAGGGAAAGCCTTCAATTTTAACATAAACTATTAGTTGGAATCCCAACCATTAAAAGTGTGATAAATGTACTGTAATGGACGGAGACATTGTAGATCCTCTAAGGAGGAAGTTCTAAGGAGAAATTACAGGATCAGGAGTAGTTAGAATCTTTGGAAAACATCATAAACGTAGCAAAACGAGCACTATTGTGGCATTTTTAGGATAATGAAAAGATGTTATGATGAAAAGGGTCTTCGATTGGGAAGATCATATACTACCCTGATGTATCTCTAAGTTATTGGAATCAGTTACTTACTTCGATTTAGGAGGATGATTAAGGAGGAGACTAAGAATGAGTACAAAAGGAAGTTTATTCGGCAAAATTGATCGTCCTATCTTTTCAATTTCTGCGATCATCATGGTTTTGTTTGTTCTCTGGGCACTACTTCAGCCTCAAGAAGCGGGTGACACGTTCAGTGCAGTGCAGAAATTTATTACGGACAATTTCGGCTGGAGTTATTTAATCGGCGTGACGTCTTTTTTATTTTTTGCCATATTTATAGCGTTAAGTAAATACGGAAGCATTACTCTAGGCAAAGATGGTGAGAAGCCTGAGCACAGTACTTGGAGCTGGTTTGCGATGCTCTTTGCGGCTGGTATGGGGATTGGCCTTGTCTTCTGGGGAGTAGCTGAACCAATAACGCACTATGCTATCCCTCCCTACGGTCAACCTTATACTATCCAATCAGCCCAAACTGCAATGCGCTATACCTTTTTTCATTGGGGTTTGCATCCTTGGAGTGTTTTTGGCATTGTGGGGTTGTGTATGGCATATTTTCAGTTCCGAAAAGGCTTACCTGCTTTAGTCAGTTCCACTCTTTACCCATTACTTGGAGAAAAGGGAATTAACGGGTGGATTGGCAAGTTAGTTGATATTCTGACAGTATTCGCAACGATATTTGGGGTTGCTACATCTCTAGGACTAGGGGCGATGCAGATTGCCACTGGGTTAAATTATGCCTATGGCCTACCTACTGGTACTACGACAACTGTCGTGATTATAGTTGTGATTACAATCTTATTTATTACATCTGCAGTAACTGGAATTGAAAAAGGAATTAAGTTCCTTAGCAACGCTAATATGCTATTACTCATTATAATTTTAGCTTTTATGCTAATCGTTGGACCCACTCGGTTTATTCTTAACGGTTTTACTGAAACGATCGGGTCTTACCTTCAAAACATTATTCAAATGAGTTTTTGGGCCGATACATTTAATACTAATCCTGGTTGGGTAGGGGGGTGGACTATTTTCTACTGGGCATGGTGGATTGCCTGGGGTCCATTTGTTGGTGCCTTTATTGCTCGAATTTCTAGAGGCCGATCCATAAGGGAGTTTATCTTGGGTGTGCTCATTGCTCCGACTTTGATGAGTTTTGTGTGGATGGGAGTCATGGGCAATAGTGCGCTGTATATCGATGTGGTTCGACATGGCGGTATTGCTGCTCAAGTAGCTAAAGATATAAGTACAGCCATTTTTGCCATGTACCAGTACTACCCGCTTACGGGTGTTTTAACGATCCTGACAACCTTAATCATCGCGATCTTCTTTATTACATCGGCGGATTCTGCGACTTTTGTTATGGCCATGTTCACTTCCGGTGGGGATTTAAACCCTAAAGCTGGGTTAAAGATTACTTGGGGTTTGATTGAGGGTGCTGTTGCTATTGCCTTGATGCTAGCCGGCGGACTGAGCGCGCTGCAAACGGCCTCCATCACTACAGCATTTCCGTTCATGTTTGTCATGTTTGCAATGGCGGTTTCGCTAATAAAGGCTTTCCGTGAAGAATCCGTATAAGAAGGTATCCTATCCGACTTCCGTTAAGGGGCCCATACTAAATGTAGTAGGGCCCCTTTTATTTATTTCCTTTAGCCAAGTGGTTTGAACAAATTAAAAATGTGAAAATTATCTCTAAGAATGAATAATCCGAATTTTCATTTCCTGACTCAAATGTAGTAAAACGAGCATAACTGTAGTGATAATGCGCAGAACTATGGTGTTATTATAAATGCAGGGGAAGTCAATCAAATAAATTGCATCATGTCATTAATATACAGGGGGTGAACTTCTCAGGATTGCGGAATGGACGTAGATAATGTATAGTTCCCAATGTTCCAGATAGTTTGTAGCAAAAGGGAATACTAGAGATGGATATGAAAAGCCGCATTCTCGACGATGAAATCGTTCCAAGCAATATAAAAGTATGGGGGAATCGATAATGGTTAAGTATACTTCAGAGCAGCATGTCTACGATATTAACGGAGTAAAGGTTGGCGGACAACCAGGTCAATACCCTACCGTGCTTATCGGTAGCATCTTCTATCGGGGTCACAAAATTGTCCAAGATGGTATGAAGGGGATCTTTGATGAAGGAGCTGCAAAAGCACTCCTAGATCAAGAAGCCGAGTTGAGTGCAGAAACGGGTAATCCTTGTATTATAGATGTTTTAGGTGAATCGGTAGAAGCATTAACCCGTTATGTAGAATTTGTAATGAAAAACTCAAAGGCTCCTTTTCTATTGGATAGTATTAGTCCTGAAGTCCGGATGGGTGCTTTGAAGAATTTTGCCAATGATCTGGAAGTACGCAAAAGACTAATCTATAACTCGATTGAAGAGCACTATTCAGAGGAAGAATTAGCGGTAATCAAAGAATGTGGGGTTAAAACTGCTGTCATTCTCGCCTTCAGTAATAAAGCACTCAAGCCTAAAGCTAGAATTAAACTCTTAACAGGGGATGAGAAGAAAGAGGGGTTAATCGACGTAGCAAAGAGAGCGGGAATCGAGCAGTTTCTGATTGATCCTGGTGTCTTAGATGTTGCTAGTGCTAGCTGGACAAGTGAGGCTATCAATGTAGTGAAGGAAGAATTCGGCTATCCGGGAGGCTGTGCTCCTTCAAACGCCGTTTATTTGTGGAAGAAAATGCGTTCTAAAGGGACTCCCTTCTTTCAAGTTGCCGGGGCCTCCGTCTTTACCTATCCGGTGACTCAAGGTGCCGACTTTATTCTTTACGGCCCGATGGTTAACGCTCCCTGGGTTTACAGGGCGGTTGCAACTACCGATGCTATGATGGCCTATAATAATAAACTAACAGGTATCAAATTAGGAACCAATGAGCATCCGTTATTAAAGATTTTTTAGAAAGCTTTGGTGGGGATTCGCCACGAGTAAATTTTAAAAACAGTTAAAGGGGTGTTAGCAATGTTACGTAAGTATGATGTTTTGACAGAGGAACAAGTAACGGCGATTCATGATGAAACCATGAAAATCCTCGAAGAGATCGGTATGGAGTTTGAATATGAACCGGCTTTAGAGGTATTTAGAGCTGAGGGACAAAAGGTTGAAGGAAACCGTGTTCATTTTACGAGAGAATTTATTGAGGCTAAGGTAAAATTGGCTCCTTCGAAATTCACCCTACATGCACGTAATCCAGAACACAATTTAGTCTGTGGTGGAGATAATATCATTTATATGCCTGGCTATGGGGCTCCCTTCATTCATGATGTTGATGGAAATCGTCGTAAAACCACGATGCAGGACTATGATAACTTTGTCAAATTAGCAGGGGCTAGTAATAACTTGCATATGACAGGTGGAACAGTGGCTGAACCGCAGGATATTCCGGATGAAGTTCGTCATCTAAAAATGCTCTATAGCTCCATAAAAAATTCGGACAAGTGTTTTATGGGTAGTGCCGAGGGTCGAGAACGGGCTGAAGATTCTATCGAAATAGCGTCCATCCTTTTTGGTGGTAAAGATGTTATTAAGGAAAAACCTGTGCTTATTTCCCTCATAAACTCGTTAACTCCTTTAAAATATGATGGAAGAATGTTAGGAGCCATGATGGCCTATGCGAAAGCTGGCCAAGCTGTTGTGATTGCTTCCTTGGTTATGGCTGGTTCAACTGGACCTGCGGCATTGGCAGGCACATTAGCACTGCAAAACGCTGAAGTATTGGCAGGAATTGCTCTTGCCCAATCTGTTAATCCTGGAACACCTGTTGTATACGGTTCAACCTCAGCGCTTAGTGACATGCATAGTGGGAGCCTTTCCATCGGTAGCCCTGAGTGCGCGTTATTTATTTCGGCCAGTGCTCAACTAGCTCGCTTTTATGGTGTCCCCAGTCGATCAGGCGGCGGCTTGAACGATTCTAAGATTGTCGATGCTCAAGCAGGCTATGAATCGATGATGACTCTGATGGCGGCCAGTGTCACAGGTATCAACTTTGTTCTTCATACTGCCGGAATTTTGCAATATTTTATGGCTATGTCTTATGAAAAGTTTATAATGGACGACGAAATGGCGGGTATGCTCTTGCATTATATGAAAGGGTTCACCTTTGATGAAGAGGGAATGGCTTTTGATGTGATCGCTAAAGTTGGACCGGGTGGGCATTACTTGACACAGAAGCATACACGGAAAAATCATAAACGGGAGTTCCGCACGGCTCAATTGAGTGACAGGACTGCTTTTGAATCCTGGTCTAAGGAAAAGTTGGATGCCAACCAAAGGGCCAATAGAAAATGGCAAGAGATTTTGGCTAATTATGTGCCACCGGCTCTAGACGAAACTATTGATAGAAAGCTATTGGAATTTATCGCTAAACGAGCTTAATCAATTATATTCTAATACGTCTCTATTTTATTAAAACTGGAGGAATTGAGAATGAGTGAACTATTTGCAGAATTAAAACAAGCAGTAATTGATGGTGATGAAGATATCGTTAGTGAATCCTCGCAAAAAGTAATTGATGAAGGAATTAATCCTGTTGACGCTGTTCAACTTGGTTTGATCAAGGGAATTGAAGTTATAGGTGAGGCTTGGAAAGTTGGGGAAGCCTTCCTACCGGATGTTATGATGTCAGCTGAGGCCATGAAAGTCGGGTTAGCTCTTTTGGAGCCAGAAATCGCCAAATTAGGTATGAGTGAAGGGGAAAGCAAAGGTAAGATTGTCTTAGGTACAGTAGCAGGTGATATTCACGACATCGGCAAGAATATTACAGGTGCTATGTTTACAGCAGCAGGGTATAAAGTGTTTGATTTAGGTACGGATATAAAAGCCGAAGATTTTGTATCAAAGGCCCAAGAAGTCGGTGCAGATATTATCGGTGCAAGTGCCCTCCTGACGACAACTATGGTCGGGCAAAAGCAACTCGTTGATTATTTAAAAGAGCATAATCTTAGAGATAAGTTCAAAGTATTTGTCGGTGGTGGACCAACCAGCCAATTATGGGCCGATGAAATCGGAGCAGACGGGTGGGCAGAAACTGCTGACGAAGCGGTCGAACTTGCCGGACGTCTTCTCGCTAAATAAGTTGTTCAACTAATGCTGATATAGGCTGTTGCTTAAAGAAGTTGAATCCTAGGGACCTTATAATTATTGATCTTTCCTTTTAAAGTCCCTAGGATTTCTTTCTGCAATTAATCTTTATCAGTGGTAGTTCTAAAGTTTGCTGACTTCACGCACCAGGCTTAGAATACAATCGAATTTATAAGTAAAGTTATGAAAGGAGTAATGCTATCCATGAGCAAGGGTAAGGATTCAACAACAAATCGTAGCGTTATGTATATCTCTTCGGTCATCATTGTTTTGTTTGTAATTTTCGGAATGTTCCTTCCTAAGGAAATGGGAAAAGTTGCCAATGATACGTTTGCATTTTTAACGACTGATTTCGGCTGGCTATACCTTTTATCGGTTGCCTTTTTTGTGGTTTTCATTTTCGGAATTGCGTTTAGTCGTTTTGGTAATATCAAGCTAGGAAAAGACGACGACAAGCCTGAGTTCAGTAATTTTCAGTGGTTTTCGATGTTGTTCGGTGGAGGTATGGGTATCGGCCTCGTGTTCTGGTCGGTTGCTGAGCCGATGATGCATTACCTGACTCCGCCGATGGGTAAGGGTGCTACTCCCGAATCCATGCGTACTGCCATGCGAATTGTATTTTTTCACTGGGGTATCCACCCTTGGGTAATCTTCGCAATTGCAGGCCTAGCTCTGGCCTACTTTCAATTCCGCAAGGATCTGCCCTTCCTAATTAGTTCTGCTTTTTATCCACTGCTTGGCGACCGAATTTACGGACCGATCGGCAAAGCGATTGACATCTTGGCAGTGTTTGCCACAGTGTTCGGGGTAGCCACGAGCTTGGGTCTCGGCTCTAGCCAGATAGCCACAGGGATGCAATATATCTGGGGAATTCAGGCGACGCCCACGACCATCTCTATAGTCATTGCAGTAATGACGGTCCTCTTCACTCTAGCGACAATCTCCGGTCTGCATAAGGCTATGCAGTTTGCTGCCAACATTAAGGTATGGCTTTCAATCGGCTTCATGGTGTTCATCTTCTTGTTTGGAGGTATGGTCTTAATCCTGAATAACTTCACAGATACTCTTGGCGCCTACTTGCAAAACTTTGTCCAACAGACCTTGTGGATGGGTAATATCGACTGGCTGAAGGGGTGGACTGTGTTCTACTGGGCATGGTGGATTGCCTGGGCTCCGTTCGTTGGACAATTTGTGGCCCGGGTCTCCAAGGGTCGTACTATTCGTCAATTCATCTTGGCAGTTACGTTATTGCCTTCTGGATTCTCCATGATATGGTTATCGATTTACGGCGGTGCTGCTTTCAACCTGGATAAGCTCGCTAATGGAGCCATCCAGGCCGCTGTTAAAACAGAGTACACTACTGCCTTTTTCGCCTTACTGAAACAGTTACCGTTGTATTCAATCACCGCTCCTTTAGCAATCTTGCTCATCATTGCCTCTTTTATAGGTGCTGCGAATTCCGCAACCTATGTACTAGCGATGCTGACTTCCAATGGCGACATGGACCCTGGCAAGAATCTGCGTAGCTTCTGGGGTATCATACAGGGTGCTTTCACCATCATCTTGATTCTAGTCGGCGGCGGCACCGCAGTATTATCGATCTTGCAAACAGTTTCTATTGTCGCAGCATTCCCCTTCATGTTGATTATGATAGCTATGTGTTTCAGCATTTACAAAGCACTTGCGCAAGAGAAGCCTTTAGGCTAGAAAGATTGTGGGATTTCAATAACAATAATAATCCCAATCCCAATCCATAGAAAGAGAGAACGCCCAGGTTTGTGAAACTTGGGTGTTCTTTCCTACAATTAGAATTCAGCAAGAGCCGGGAGGAAGATTCGGTGGATAAAAGCATTAAACTCATTATCGCTTGTGAGGTATTCAAGGGTGAGCTAGAAGCCTTCAAAGATTCAATAACGGTTAATATTCTATGGATTGAGCAAGCTTTGCATAACGTCCCAGATACACTACATCAAAGAGTTCTGGAAAAGATTCGAGATGCTGAAACATATTTGAAACCTGGGGAAATTGTCCTCTTATTCTTAGGGAACTGTGGAGGGGCCCTAAAGGGAATCTCTTCCCAAACTCTAACTCTTATTTATCCGGATGTTGATGATTGTATCCCGGTCATATTAGGATCAATGGAAAGGTTTAAGGCTATTCAGACTGAAAAAATAGGAACTTTTTACTTGAACAAGAACTGGATTGATGCAGGCGAAGATCCGTTGAGTTCGAGTAAGAAATACATTGAGACGTATGGAGAGAAAAAGGGCTGGAAAGTTTCTAAGCTTATGTATAAGAACTATACTCATTTCACTTTAATTGATAATGGTTGTTATGAACTTGACAAGTACCGGCGACATGTTCATGAGGCTTGTGAAAAATTCGATAAAATATATTCCGAGGAAAAAGGGAACCTTAAATTTGTAGAGGTACTTCTCAATAGACAGTGTGAAATGGTGACCGTACTTCCAAACTCTCAAAGCGATGAATCTAAACAGACATATCAGAGCCGGAAAGCCTTTTTCCCAGAAATTTAACAATTGAGAGAAATTTTTCATAGTGTTATGGAGGATAATGCCGTTGAGAATCAAGCTAATTGGTTGTCATTCCACAATGAATGAAGTCCATGCCCAAGGGCTCGATCAAGGAATGGACTGCGAATTTCTAGATTACAGCTTCCACGCTAGACCAGATAAGTTGCATGATAAAATTCAAGAGATAATCAATGAGAGTCAGGATTATAATTTGATCATCCTCACTTATGGCCGATGCTCTAATTCAATGCTTGGTTTGCTGTCAACGCACGTGCCGCTTTTATTTCCGGCGACACACGATTGTATTGGCCTAATGTTAGGGTCCAAGGCTAGGCATATGGAATTGTTCAGCGAGAATTCCCTTACTTATTATTTTAGTCAGGGTTGGTTGGATTATGGGCGCACTCCTTTGGAAGAATACTACGAATATGAAGCAAAATATGGTGAGAAAAAAGCTCGTAAGTTGATTAAAATCTTGTATGGAAGTTATAAAAAAGCAATCTTTATTATCACACCAGGGATCAAGGACCTTGAACGATATCGACAGAAGGTTCAAGAAATAGCTGATTTTTTTGGCTGGGAAGTGGGAGAGATCGAGGGAGATTTAAGTCTCCTTACCTCGGTTGTCAAAGGGATCAGGGCTCCAGAATCAATTTTTGTCGAGGCAGGTCAAGAAATTACTTTGGAAATATTAGCAGGAGGGAAACATGAAAATAACGATCAGACCTAATCGAGTTGTTGAGGGCTTCGAGGGCGAGTCCATAATGGAGGTCCTAGTTCGTAATCAAATCCCCGTACAAAATATTTGTAGTGGAAAAGGTTCATGCGGCAAATGTAAAGTGTGGTTCCATTCTGGGATGCCGGAGCCAACACAGTCGGATCTTAAACATTTGACAAGCCAGGAAATTGACGCTGGATTTCGCCTTTCTTGCAGAGTGAAAGCGGAAGAAGGAATGGAGATAGAGCCAGTTGTTGTTGAGATCTATGATCGCAAAGAGGCTGCGTTCCGTGATATGATTCAAATAAACCTCGATCATGGAGTGCAGAAAGTGAAGGTTCAAATACCTAAACCTTCACTTGAAGATGAACGGGGGGATTGGAACCGTTTACAAGATGAATTATTAAAAATCCTCGATGTTGAGACAGTGAATATTAAGATGTTCGCTCTTGAAAAGTTACCCAGTATTTTGCGGGCTGGGGATTTTGTCGTGACGACCACATTGTGGGACAATCAGGTTTTAGACGTCGAAGTGGGGGATACCACTTTAACACTTTATGGGGTGGCAGTGGATATTGGGACAACAAGTGTGGCGGTTAGTTTAGTCGATCTCAATAGTGCCCAACTTATTAAGGTTCTTTCTCATGAAAATGAACAAACGGCTTATGGCGCTGATGTCATCTCACGAATATCTTATGCGAGTGAGAGTGGGGAAAAACGACTCCGTCTTAAACATGCTGTCAAACAGACTATTAATAATTTAATAAATCAACTTATTGAAGAAAGTGGAATCCCAGCACATAGTATCTACAAAATGACGGTCGTATCTAATACCACTATGAATCACTTATTTTTAGGTCTAGACACCGCTAATCTTGCAGTGGCACCCTACGTTTCTGTACTGAATAATTTTATTGAGTTAAGCGCTTCAGAACTTGGCATCGAAATAAATCCAGAGGGTAGAATCTTAACGTTTCCGAATATCGGCAGCTTTGTAGGTGGCGACACAGTTGGCGCAGTAATAGGAGCACCTGAAGTATTAGAAGATGGGAATCATCTTCTAATAGATTTAGGAACTAACTGTGAATTATTTCTAAAGACCTCACAGGGAATGATGGCCTGTTCTACGGCAGCTGGGCCGGCGTTTGAGGGAGCTCGCATCACGCACGGAATGAGGGCCAAACCAGGAGCTATTGAGGCAGTAACGATCACAGAGGACGGAGTTGAGATTAAGGTTATTGGT
Source organism: Desulfosporosinus metallidurans (assembly GCF_001936615.1). GTDB lineage: Bacteria > Bacillota > Desulfitobacteriia > Desulfitobacteriales > Desulfitobacteriaceae > Desulfosporosinus > Desulfosporosinus metallidurans. The sequence continues at coordinate 92,876 of NZ_MLBF01000013.1, read as the reverse complement.
CGTCAAAAAGCAAGCGGGATTTGTGGGTCGGGTCTTGTCGAGGGGATTGAACAAATGAAGTTAGCGGGAATTATTAATAAGAAGGGAAAAATAATTGATCCGGAAAAAGAAGGGAGTTCTCTTTCGCCGCGACTCAGGGATCGGATAAGATCCGGCGGAAAATCTGGTCGAGAATTCGTACTTTCCTATGGAGGGAAAGAAGGAAGCGACGTCTTTTTGAATCAGGAGGATATTGGCGAATTGCAACTGGCTAAGGGTGCTGTTTGTGCAGGTATCAAAACTCTTGTAGGGATGGTAGGAATTTCGATCCAAGACCTTGATTCCATTGTTTTAGCGGGCACCTTTGCTTCCTATTTAAAAGCACGTAGTATTTTGGAAATTGGCCTAGTTCCCAACATTAATCCTGAAAAAGTAAAGACCGCGGGTAATGCAGCCCACGTGGGAGCGATGAGAGCGTTACTAAATCGAACTGTGTTCAAGGATGCGGTAGAACTAGCGACAAAGGTGAAGCATATCGAGCTTGGAGGTAATAAGGTCTTTACTAGTAATTTGATGAAAAGCATGTACTTGGAAAGAACAAATTAATCATAGATGGGTCATGAGAGGAAATTGCCTCTTAAAAAACAAAGAGCCCTTCGCATTAATGAACTGAGTTCATAAGTGTGAAGGGCTCTTGAAATTTATAATAGTTATAGTTAAATGAGATCTCTGTAGAAAGGTCTTTATTGGCTGACTCGTTTGGAAGCTAGTAGTTTGCTTATGTTTTCCTTTAAGAAATCTCGAAGTTGGAAAGCATCTTCAAACGTATAATCTGCGCCTATTTCCTTGGCAAAAGCATCAGTTATCGGTGCTCCTCCTACGAAAATTTTAACATCGTTACGTAATTCCTGAGCTTTTAGTTCAAGTATCACATCTTTCATAACGGACATGGTTGTGGTTAACAAGGCTGAGATCATTAAGATATCAGGTTTTTCCTTGCGCACTGCACGGGCAAATTTCTTTGGAGATACATTGACGCCAAGATCTATAACGCGGGCACCGGCTGACATCGCCATGGCTTTTACAATGCTAAGGCCAATATCATGTAAATCGCCCGCAACTGTACCCACGACAATTTTTCCAAGCCCCTTTTTAGTGGGTGCAGTCAAGATCGGTTCAATGACGGATAGCCCCGCGTGCATTGAATGGGTAGCCATTAGAACCTCCGGAACATTAACTTTCTCATTGCGGTATTTTTCAGCTATGATGTTAATTCCTGTAATGAGTCCTTTTTCTAGAATGGAATTGGCAGAATATCCTTGTGCCAAAGCTTGTTTGGTTAATTCAAGCGTTTCTTCGGATTCACCTTCTGCTATTGAATGGATTATATCGTCAAATATCAAACCAAATCACCCCCTAAAATAAGCTATTCTTGTAGATCAGAGGAGTTACTCCAATGTATTTCCGGAATATCTCGGCAAAATAGCTTTGACTTTTAAAACCTACGGCTTTAGAAACCTGTTCAACGCTAAACTCGGGTTTCTTTAAAAGTTCGACTGCTTTTTCGACGCGTACTCTCGTCAGATAATCGTTAAAGGTACAATCTAATTCTAACCTGAATAAACGAGAAAGGTGGGAAGGGCTAATAAAAAGATGATCAGCGGTGGCTTTAATTGTAATGGGCTTATGGTAATTTTCGATAATAAAATTACGGGCATTTGTAACTAGGCTAAGATGCTTCTTATCTGCAAGCTTAAAGATTCCATCGAGGAATGTTGCTATGACCTTATGGACTTTAACAAAAAACTCTTCTACTCGATCAATGCGGTCGACCTCGTCATTAAAATCTTTAAGTATGGACATGGCTTGTTCCGCATCAGCTCCCCCTTCCACAGCGGCCCTTGATGATAGCGAAGCCAATTCAAGAATCCGTATTTTTATAGTGGCTATATCACCGGCCGTCTTGGTTAAGAGGTCTGTTAATAAGATCATTAGATAATTTTCAGCTCTAGTTTTATCACCAAGACGGATATAACTCAAAAAACGTCGTTCCTTCTTTAAATACGTTCCGTAATCAGTAAACTCAAGGTTGCTTTTCTTTTTCTTTCTATTCTCTAAATCAGCCTTTATTTTCAGGCTCTCTAAACGGTAAGCATTCTCCTCCTCTAGTTTATGGATATTTCTTTTAACAATATGGTTTACTACAACAAAAAGCATATCGGCCGCAGCTTGGGACTGCTCAGGAGAGCATATGGAGACGCTTTTGACCTTTTCTTGTAAAATATCATAGTCAAGATCTTTGGCATTGCTTTTTTTTAAATCGCGAAGAAAGAATTCATCGGGTTTCCATAATAATATTTGTCCACAGATAATGCTGCCTAAAAACACATTATCTAATATTATAGGGACTGCCCATATAACGATTCCAGCATGGCAACGGAAGAAATAGGGCTCATTCCATTTTGCGGCTTCTAAAGTCGCTTCTTTATAAGAAGCTAAACATTTCTTTTCTCCTTTACTATTACTACGGATAAACTGACAAAAATCATTTCGCTTTTTATTGCCTAGTATGGCAAGTGTTTCGCCTTTTCTATTAACGGCTTCAATGTGCAAACCGGTAGCCTTGGAGAAACTACCGAGGACTTCCTCTAAGTAGCTAGGATCAATGAAACTTTCAATACTTTTATTAGACATGCTGTGCCCTCGCAATTTATGATTTAGGAAAAAGTTCTTGCTAAGTATTTCCACGATAACGTGAATAATACCTTTTATTTAGATCAAAAAAATGAGTTTCTCTAGATGTTTTCATACGCTTGGTTTAAGTATACTACTTCATCAGGAGGAGAAACGGAAAATTAGAAGAATAGGCTTATTAAATTGTGATTCTTCCTTGTTATCGGGTGCAAATAATTTCTCACTGATATGCTATAATTATTAAGAGTAAAGCTTTTTATAATTAGATTGGTTTTGAAATTGATATGAGGGCATGCTTTTTTGGGGAGGCTATGATTTTGGTCTTTCTTGTTTCCACCTAAGAAGCATATGAACTATCCTCGTGAATTTGGAAAGGGAGATGACTTTGTTTTACCCTTTTGAAATGGAACGCTATCTTGAGACCTTGTTGGGAGAAAGAGATTCCCTACTCCAAGAAATGGAAGAGCAGGCCTTGAAGGAAACGATTCCGGTGGTGACACCTACAGTTGGGAATTTCCTCAATTTACTGGTGGATATGAGCAAGGCGCAGGCGATTTTGGAGATTGGGACAGCGATCGGGTATTCGACGATCTGGTTGGCGCGTGCGGCAGAGAAGACCGAAGGGCATGTCACGACGATTGATATGAACAAAGATCGGCTTGCGCGGGCCCAAGGTTATTTTCAACGGGCTGATCTTCAAAACTGCATTACGGCGTTGGAGGGCGATGCTCGGAAGATTATACCGAAGCTTGATTCAACCTTTGATTTTGTGTTTATCGATGCTGCTAAAGGAGAATACTTGGACTATCTGAACCTCATCTACCCCTTAATTGCACCGGGAGGGGTACTGGTGGTAGACAATGTGCTATTCCGTGGCTGGGTGGTTCCGGAAAGTACGTACGCACCTAAATATGATCGGATGGTGGGTGGATTGCGTCAGTTTTTGCAAGAGCTTTGCCAGAATCCGGACTTTTCCACTACGGTATTGCCGTTTGGAGATGGGGTCTCAGTGAGCCGGCGTGTGGGAGTGGGATTAGATCAAGATGAACATAGATAGACAAGCGGAGCAACGCCATGGAGAGATTGATGTTCTAAGGGCGGTTGCGATTGTGTTGATGGTCTTGTTTCATCTTGTATATGATCTCAAAGAGTTTGCTGGCGTCGATATTGACTATCAGGCCCCGTTCTGGTTTTTTATTGGCAAAGCATCGGCACTGACCTTTATCTTTATTTCTGGACTTTCGAGTGGGTTTAGCAGATTCCCTGTTAAGCGGGGATTTAAAGTACTGCTCTATGGCATGGGTATCACGGTTGTGACGTATATAGTCATGAAGGAAGAGTATGTTCGCTTTGGTATTCTGCACTTTTTGGGTGTGAGCATGATTTTGTCCCCTATTTTCTTCCGATTGCCGAAATGGACGCTCTGGAGCCTTGCCGGCTCGTCTGTACTGCTGGGGTTTTGGTTTAAAGAACTAGTGTTAAAAACTAGTCTCCTGCTACCGTTTGGTCTTATGTACGAGGGGTTCCAATCCATAGACTATTATCCCCTTTTTCCGTATCTTGGTGCCACTTTTATGGGTATTCTAGCTTACAAGCAGTTTTATGCCCAGCGGTTGAAGGGGAAAGCCCGATTTTCTTTTCAGTTAAATTCCAAGGTGATTCAATGGGTGAGCCGGAAATCCTTGGGTATCTACTTAGTCCATCAGCCCATACTCTTGCTCATCATTTTAATTGTTAATCGTAAATTGTAAATAACTCAGAGAGTTGGTTTGCCAAAAGAATCCATGATTCACCTGGGACATGTCAGCAAGACGGTCATAGGGGATCTCGGGAATCAGACAGAAGAACCGTCCCCCTGTCTGGGAGTGACGCTGTCTGGGAAACTTAAGGGGGGTAAAGGGTTTTGATGACTATGTTTGTTCATGAGCATTTGATGCAGGCGGTTTATTTTGCTCCACGTGGGAAGAAACGCCTTCTTTTTTTGGGCACGAATATTCAACAACGGTATTTAAGCCCGGAGGACAAGCTGATTGGGTTTGTGGGTGATGCAGGGGCCGGTAAGTCGTTGCTTATTCGAGGAATGTTTCCGGGATTGGAACTAACGAACGATGACGATGGAATTAATATTCGACCGTTGCCTTTAATGGAGGATGCCGATCGCGGGCACTTTCGCTATCATACCTACCATTTGGATGTTCGATTTGAGTCCGCGTTTACGCAATCTTGGAAAATTGCTGAAGCGATTCAGAAAGCAATTTCAAAGGGACATCGCGTGGTAGTTGAGCATTTTGACCTTGTCTATTCGCAGCTTGGGGTTAATGCTGAGGTCTTGATCGGGGTAGGGGAAGAAGTGATAGTAACTCGTCCAACGGTTTTCGGGCCAGAACCACAAAGCATTGCCGATATCGTTTTTGAATCGATCAAGTATCGACGTATGGCGCACAGTGCCGAGGACATTACCTCAATGATTCTGGAGGAAATGGGTTTAGAAAAACCTGAAGTACATAGTGACATTAAACATGGTTTCGTCTTGGAACTGCCTGAGAAACCAGATATTGATTTAGACTTGGTGGAACAACGAGTTTTGGATTTGATTAACGCGGATCTGCCCATATGTTTTGGAGATGATCAACACATTCGAGTTGGGCAGATGCTTTATCCCTGCACAGGCCCGCGTATTCATATTCGACGTACTAGCGAAATTAAAGGTTTTCACTTGCTAAAGGAATTCCGGTTCGACCCTATTGCCCAGCTCTATACTATAGCGGGTATTGTGGGCGAGGAAACGACACCAAGCCGCTCCGTTGATTTGTTCGCCGGGGGGAATCGGACTATTTAGCCCCAGTACATACTGGAAACGATTGGCTTTTCTCAGCCTATTCTGGTAAACTAAAATTAATAAATAGATTTGCACAAAAGAAAGGTTAGGTTTTCAATATGCAACGTTCCTACGGTCGGGCTTTCGATGGATTACGTCCTGTTAAAATTTCTCGGCAGTTTACCAACATACCTGAAGGTTCAGTTCTCATCGAAATCGGGGAAACTCGGGTCTTATGTACTGCCAGCGTTGAGGAAAAAGTGCCTCCCTTTCAGAAAGGATCAGGCAAGGGGTGGGTTACTGCAGAATATGCCATGATTCCGAGGGCAACGCAGTCTCGGACACAAAGAGAGGCAACCAAAGGAAAACTTACCGGCCGAACGATGGAAATTCAGCGCTTAATCGGACGTGCACTTCGCTCTGTGGTGGATTTAAAAAAGCTCGGTGAACGCACAATTTGGTTGGATTGCGATGTGCTTCAAGCGGATGGAGGCACACGAACCGCGGCCATTACCGGAGCTTACGTTGCCTTAGTCGATGCTGTTCAGTATTTATTGGAGAAGAAACTGATTAGAACTAATCCAATCCAAGATACTTTGGCAGCCATCTCCGTAGGGAAGGTCCAAGGCCAGGCAGTTCTTGATCTGGCGTACGAAGAGGATTCACAAGCGGAAGTGGACATGAATGTGGTTATGACTGGTGCAGGAAAGTTTGTGGAAATCCAAGGAACAGCGGAGGAAACTCCTTTTGATCGTGCAGATTTGGATGCTTTTTTGCAACTGGCTGAAAAGGGGATCCGCACACTGATGGAAGTGCAGAAGTCTGCAGTGGAAACGACCGCATGAAGATAATACTGGCAACTCAGAACCAGGGAAAAATTCGAGAGTTTCAAGAACTGCTTGCAGATGAGGATATTGAAGTGCTCTCTTTACTTGATATCCCGAACTGGGAAGATGTAGAGGAAAACGGGGAAACCTTTGCTGACAATGCTGCACTTAAAGCAAGGGCAGCAGTCAGGAGAACAGGGCTAATCGCTCTGGCCGATGATTCCGGTTTGGAAGTGGATGCTCTAAATGGTGCACCGGGCGTATATTCTGCACGCTTTGCGGGGGAACCTAAGGATGATGAACGTAATAATGATAAACTGCTACAGCTTTTAGAAACTGTCTCGGATGACAAGAGGATAGCACGTTTTCGCTGTGCATTGGTTATGGCAACCCCGGAAGGGGAAGAATATCTTACAGAAGGCACTGCTGAAGGGCTTATCTTGAGAGAACGTCGGGGATCGGATGGATTCGGCTATGACCCGCTCTTTTACGTTCCGGAGTTTGCTCGGACTATGGCCGAACTGACTTTGAATGAGAAAAATAAATTAAGCCATAGAGCCCAGGCTTTTCGTAAAGTGATCCCGATTCTGAAAGACCTAGGTAGTGGCACGATGCATCGTGCTACTACCTAAATGATGCAAAATTATTTGATGTTTTTCCTTGACGAATACACTGAGATGAGCTATACTAATCAAGTCACCAATCGGGGCATAGCGCAGCTTGGCTAGCGCGCCTGCCTTGGGAGCAGGAGGCCGGGGGTTCAAATCCCTCTGCCCCGACCATTATTCCCAACTTTTCTCCGCTGTAATGGGTAACCTGGGTTGACAACAGAATCCTTTGAACTGCGCCTGTAGCTCAGTTGGATAGAGCATCTGCCTTCTAAGCAGGTTGTCGGGGGTTCGAATCTCTCCAGGCGCACCAAAAAAATAGTCCCTATGGTGGGTGTGGCGAAGTGGTTAACGCACCGGGTTGTGGCTCCGGCATTCGTGGGTTCAAGCCCCATCACCCACCCCATAATGTAAAAGTCGCACCGGGAATTGTTTTTCCCGGTGCTTTTGTCTCAAGCAAAGGGTCTCGCACATTAATGCGAGACCCTTTGTTTTGCTGAAGACTGCGCAACAAAAAACCCTAAAATAGAGGAAGGTATTGTGCCCATTGAAAAAAGAACTCCAATTTATTCTTCCGCACTGTGACACCCAATTGGACACGAATTGCGACAAGCTGCAAAGTCCTGACTTTATACTTTGTATCATCCTTGTAATCACAACTAAGACGGCGTAGTTAGAGGCTTAGAGATGTTAAATCACTACTAATACTGTATTCTTTTAAAGTTTACCTTGTCAGTAGGCTGATAAAGTGATAATTTAAGTATAAATTCCAACTGAGCAATGACGCTCTTTGAAGATTCGAAACAATCTTCAAGGGGTGTCTTTTGTTAATTTCAAAGTATGAAAGGAGTAGCTGTTAAATGGATGAAAAATACTTATTAAAGTTAATTAGGATTATCTGTTAAATGATGTAATGTAAAATATTTGTAAATATTGAAAGTTAAGAAAGATCGTTGCGGAGGGAGTGATCTCGTTGTTTAAAGTTCTGCCTTATGGGGATGGGGCGCTCCATGTCCAGTTTCAAGAAACAATTAGTGAAGAAGGTTTTGAAAAGGTTCAGAATTTTTTCAATCATCTGAGTCATCTTCAAGATGAGCGCATTTTAGAACTGATTCCAACCTACCATTCCGTTACAGTCTTTTATCGTCCTGGGAGCAGTTATCTTGAAATGCTAAACCTTGTCGAAGAGGTTCATCACCGAAGTACAGAGATTGAAATGGATACTTCTCGGCCGGCTCTCCTCCGGAAAGTAGAAATTCCCGTATGTTACGGTGGTGAATTTGGGCCGGATCTGAAACATGTCGCAGATTACCACAAGCTCACGGTTGAGGAAGTGATCGCCAGGCACACAGCCTCAGAGTATTTAGTCTACATGATCGGGTTCATGCCAGGTTTCCCTTATATGGGCGGTCTGGATCCTGAGCTCGCTACACCCCGTCTCATCAGCCCTCGGTCGCTTGTCCCACAAGGTTCGGTGGGAATTGCTGGGCAACAGACAGGCCTCTATCCCTTAGCTTCACCCGGAGGTTGGCAACTGATTGGCCGGACGCCCCTCAGCCTATTTGATGCCAATTATAACCCACCGACTATGCTGCGTAGTGGGGACAGAGTTCGGTTTATGCCCATTAGTCGAAAAGATTACAACGAATTGGAAGGGAAACGCTCGTGAAGATTTTGAGAATTCTACGCGCCGGCCCCTTGTCCACCCTGCAGGATTTGGGCCGGGGAGGGTACGGACAATACGGTGTTCCCACGGCAGGGGCCATGGATCCTTGGGCTCTGCAGATCGGGAATCTACTCGTGGGTAACCCGCGCAATTCACCGGGGCTCGAGATGACAATCCAAGGAATCAAGGCTCAAATCTTATCCCGAACAGTCCTCACGATTACCGGAGGGACTGGTGTGTATACGCTGAACGGTCAAAGCGTGGAGAATTGGCGAACTTTTCCCGTCGAACCGGGAGATGTGCTGGATATCGGGGTTATCACTGAAGGCTGTCGCGCTTATCTGATCGCCTCAGGTGGGCTGGACGTCAACATGATTCTGGGAAGTGGGTCGACCTACCTTCCGGCCAGCCTGGGTGGTATGAATGGGAGAGCTTTAGTACGAGAAGATATTCTTTCTGCGGTCCCTAAGTCCACTCCCCAAAAACGGCCCATAACCCGGTTTTTAGTCCCGGAACTTGTACCCCATTACCCTGATGTTTGCACACTACGAGTGGTGCCCGGATTGCATGAGGAATTGTTTTCTCGGGAAACTTTGGATTTATTTTATTCGACGTTATACGTTGTCACTCCTCAAAGCAACCGAATGGGGTACCGCTTACAAGGCAGGGCGTTAAATCTTGCAAAAGGCGCAGCCCTGATTTCTGATGCTGTGGTCTTTGGGGTGGTCCAGGTACCCCCTGATGGACAACCGATTATTCTAGCGGCAGATCACCAGACGACAGGAGGCTACCCAGTCATCGGGGTCGTGGCCTCGGTGGATTTCAGCTCCCTGGCCCAGCTCCGACCCGGACAGAGCGTTCGCTTTCGGTCGATTGACTTGGAAGAGGCTCAGTCATTACGTCGTGAACAAGAGAGATTACTTAGCACGTTGGCACTTGCTTAAGTTCAAAACAAATTAAATCTGAACGTTAAAAGGAGAGGAAGATACAATGATGTGGTCTCTACTCGGTGTCCTCATTGTGATTGTGGGGTTTATCCTACGCTTTAACCCGCTCATTGTTGTTACCGTGGCTGGACTGGTCACGGGCATTGTTGCCCACTTACCCCTTACTAAAATTTTAGCCCAATTTGGCACCTCGTTTGTCACCAACCGCTACATGTCTCTCTTCATCTTGATCTTGCCGGTCATTGGGCTCATGGAACGGTATGGCCTAAAAGAACAGGCTGAAGCCCTGATTGGAAAGGTTAAAGCGGCGACGACCGGACGACTCCTGATTTTATATCTGTTATTGCGTGAACTTTCCTCCGCTTTGGGCTTAACAAGCCTTGGTGGACATGCGCAAATGGTACGTCCCTTGGTTGCCCCCATGGCGGAAGGCGCAGCTAAGGCCAAATTTGGCCCAATTTCTGACGCCACCCAGTATAAAATTCGGGCCCATTCTGCAGCCGTCGATAATATCGGTCTTTTTTTTGGTGAAGATATCTTTATTGCCATCGGAGCCATCCTTCTAATGAAGGGATTTTTTGATCAGCTCAATATTCCGGTCACGCCGATAGGGATGGCTATGTGGGGAATTCCCACCGCGATCACCGCTTTCCTCGTCCACTCGGTTCGGTTATTCCTTCTCGACCGGAGTTTAGCTAGGGAGTACCCGGCTACCCCGAAGATGGAGCCCAGTCTGGCCAGCACAAAAAATAGTGGTCAAGGAGGAGTAGATTGATGATTTTATCGTTAAATACGATTTATGTTCTGACTGGGATTATTCTGTTGGTCGTAAGTTTCTTGAGTTTTCGGGATCAGAAAAATCTCCGGCGCTGGACGACCGGGTCATTTTGGGGACTCTACGCACTCACGTTTCTCTTCGGGCAACAAATTCCTCCAGTTTACATGGGGGGAATTGTTCTTGTAATTGTCGCTTTAGCCGGTTTTGGTGGGGTTCGTTTGGGGCATTATGATGAGCGTTCACGCACAGAACGCCTGAAATATGCTTCAAAGCTTCGCAACTGGGTGTTTCTGCCGACTTTGTTGATCCCAACAATTACCATGATCGGAACTGTTGCCCTTAATAATACAAAAATTGGCGGCATTCCCTTGCTTGATCCGAAAAATGTGACCTTAGTGAGCTTGGGCTCTGCCGGAGTCATTGCTTTGATTGTGGCGCTTATTATTACCCGGGATACTCCACAGCGAGCTATCAATGAAGGTCGACGTCTCATGGATGCAATTGGCTGGGCCGCCATTTTGCCTCAGATGTTAGCCACTCTCGGAGCACTCTTTGCTGCAGGGGGCGTAGGTACAGCCATTTCCAAAATCGTTACAAATGTCATCCCGGTCCATAACACGTTTGCCGTAGTAGTTGCCTATTGCGTCGGCATGGCCCTATTTACCATGATCATGGGGAATGCTTTCGCCGCCTTTCCGGTGATGACCGCAGGAATTGCTGTCCCGCTGCTCATTCACATGCACGGAGCATCTGCGAATACCTTAGCCGCACTCGGAATGTTTTCCGGCTATTGTGGGACTTTAATGACTCCTATGGCGGCTAACTTCAATATTGTCCCCGCGGCTCTGCTGGATTTGCCGGATAAATACCAAGTGATCAAAGCTCAAATCCCGACCGCTTTAATTTTACTCACCGCCAATATCTTTTTTATGTATTTTCTCGCTCTAGGAGGGCATTAAGTATGCGACGAAGTGTGGATGTAAACTGTGATTTGGGAGAGAGTTACGGGATGTTTCAAGTGGGGTCGGACGAAGCAGTTCTTCGGCTTGTTTCTTCCGCCAATATCGCATGTGGGCTGCATGCCGGGGATTTCACCGTGATGCACAATACCGTAAAAAGGGCGATGGCTCATAACGTGGCGATCGGGGCCCATCCAGGATTACCAGATGTGCAAGGATTCGGAAGGCGTTGGATCCCCTATAGCCCAGGGGAAATCTATGACTTAGTCTTGTATCAGATTGGCGCTTTAGCTGCTTTTGTCCGGGCCGAAGGGGGCCGTTTGGTTCATGTTAAACCCCACGGAGCACTGTATAACAAAGCCGCCGTCGATCGCTCTGTTGCGGAGGCAATTGCCGGGGCGGTCCGGGATTTCGATCCAGAACTGAGGTTATTTGCGCTCTCGGGAAGTCTCCTGATCGTGGCTGGACAAGCCGCAGGACTCCGCACGGTTTCCGAAGTTTTTGCGGACAGGAATTACCAAACGGACGGAACCTTAGTTCCCCGCTCTCATCCGCAGGCCATGGTCCACTCCGGCACCATGATGGCTGAGCGCTTGTTGAACATGTTGGAGAAAGGGAGCGTACTCAGCTTGGACGGTCAGGAAGTCCCGCTGCTGGCTGAAACGGTTTGCCTCCACGGAGACGAGCCAGAAGCTTTAGTTCACGCTCAGACCTTGCGAGAGGCCCTGGAGAAGCGCGAGGTGGCCATTCGGCAGGTATAAGAAAGAAACGTTCGAACGTCCCTTAAGAGGACGTCAGAAGGAGATATATGAAGAAAGTTTTACTGACAGGGTTTGATCCCTTCGGTGGAGAAACCACCAACCCCTCCTGGGAAGCAGTGCTCCAGCTGGCTGAACGGGAGATCTACGGTTATAGAGTGGCTGCCAAACAATTACCCACGGCTTTTGGGCATTCTGTCGACCTTTTAAAACAGTTCATCCAACAGGAGGAGCCCCAAGCTGTTCTTTGCATCGGGCAGGCCGGAGGAAGACCGGACATCACCATTGAGCGTGTCGCAATCAATGTGGATGACGCAAGGATTAAGGACAATCTGGGGCAACAACCTGTGGATCAACCGATTGCGGAAGGCGGACCTGCGGCATACTGGTCAAGCCTGCCGATTAAGGAGATTGTCGCTCGTCTTCGTGCTGCTGGAATCCCGGCCTCGGTCTCTGACAGCGCAGGGACCTTTGTGTGCAACCATCTCTTCTATGGACTGCAGCATTTCTTAACAGAAACCGGATCGAAGCTTCCAGGGGGTTTTATCCATATCCCTTACCTACCCGAACAGGGGATCGCTCAGGCAGGTCAGCCGACCATGAGCAAAGAAACCGTGGTAAGAGCTCTGGAAATTGCAATTGCTACGACCGTGGAAACGTTGGTCAGTTAGCAAAGGACGCTTTGTTAACTGACTTCCTAATGTGTGTTGGACGGCGATTTAGAATTTCTCTTTTGAGGGACATCTAAACCGCTATTTTTTTAGTTATCACTTTTTTCCTCTAGGCACATGGAGTACAGCACAACCGCTATAGGTTATAATGAGATCATCAATAAATAACCCAACGTAAGTTGGGGGACGATACACTGAAGGTGTATTAATGATGTTGATGAAAAGGGGAGAAAGACCGATGGCTCAGACGGTTGGAGACAAACACAAACATAATTTGCTCAAGTATGGATGGACAGGGGTTATTATCGCTGCCTTTGTTATCCTTATCGCAGCGTTTTTCTATTTTGACCGACGGAATGAGATTTCCGTGATCATTCAGGCCTGGGGAGCGATGGGAGTCGTTTTTGCCATTTTACTGATGACAGCACTCTGTATGACGCCTATACCCTCTGAAGGGCTAGTGGTAATGTTTTTAAAAATCTATGGCATCTATGAAGGGATTTTCTTAGCGTGGTTGGGTTCTACGCTTAGTGCACTGGTTATCTTTTTTATTGTACGATTCTATGGGAAAACGTTGATGCAAAAGCTGATCACACCAGAACGGTTTAATACCGTTGATCATTGGGTTAAGGGCAAGGGGTCAATCGGGTTATTAGTAGCCCGTTTACTCCCCATTCCAGCATTTGCCGTCAATTACATAGCAGGTGCAATGCCATCCATGAAACTCTGGACGTATCTTTGGACAGCCGCCTTATCCATGATCCCTTATTATGTTGGAACTGCGCTCGTATTTTTGGGGGTCGCCCGGGAAACTTGGATCTGGCTGGTTTTGGGTGCTGTTGCCCTCATTGTTTTCTGGAGTACGGGATATCTTCTCAACAAACGCCGAGTGCAATAATAAACAGTGGTGATCACCCATAGAAAATCCTTCCCAATCGTTCTTTCATAGAATGGACAGGGAAGGATTTTTTCTAAAATCGCGGTGAGAAGTCAAAGAGAATTTGATTGTACTTAACCTTAAGCCAAAAAATACCGTGTAGTGGGCCGGAAGAAGTCAGTCCTTTAAGGAGGAGAGAGAGCCTGCTGGTATCTGTGATCCGATTTCCTACATCGAGGCGGAAGATGTGAGTGGGATCCACTTTGTGATAATTGGCTTGGGTTCGATCTTGGGTCAGTACGTAGGAATAACCGGATTCTTGGGCGAGAGAAATGAACGACTTTGCAGCATGACCATACGGTAGAGCGATGACGTTGTCGTTTCTGCCTAGGTACTTTTGGAAAAGATCTTGTTCTTGTTTGAAATCATGAAGAATCCGGCGCTGGTAGTCTGATGGCGATTCCATTTGATGCTCTCTGGGTAAATATAAGGGATCTGTCGCAAAGTAGGTTTTCCCCTCTGCTTGTATGGTCGCATGAGCATTAAACGTATGGGAATGCAAGGTGATAAGCGGGTCTTTGGCAAGATCGCGGATTTCCGGCCACGAAAGATAGTCTTTTTTTGAGAATAAGGACGCTTTGCCTATGATAAATTCTGTGCTAGGATACTGAAAATCTCTCAAGATGGGTACGGCGTTTTCAGCATAAGTTCGGTCTCCGTCGTCGAAGGTAAGGACGACAGAGTTAGGCGTAATAGCTTTCTGAGGATCTTGCAAAGTCGTTAGAGCGTCATTAAGGGCCATGACATGGAAGCCGTGGTCTTTTAAAAATGCAAGATGTTCTCGAAATTGTTGCGGAGTGACGGTTTCACGGCTGTCCCAGGGATTGGGCATGTTATCGCTGACCCGGTGATAGGTTAGGATGACGATTTGTTGGGTGTATTTGAGGGGCATAACAAGCTGAATGACAGCGAGCAGAGCAATAAGCAAGGCAAACACGATCAGCTCAACAATAGAACGAAGCAAGAATTTACGTTTGAAAATCAAGACCACCTCCTCTGTACGTTCACTTTCTTACTTTAACATGACCTTGGGAAAAGTAAAGACGGGATTTCCTAATTTGCAGACGAAAAATAAACTTTCTGCAAACCCCCTCAAAAATAAGGCTAGGCTCGTAAAGATAGTATGTAAGGGTTAAACAACCCCAAAATAGTTCGCAAAATAAAGGTCGTTGCATCTAGTAAACGACTGGTAAAGGAAAGAGGAGAACAATGAATAAGATGAATAAGATGAAAAAAAGGCTTGCGATTGGTGTAACGGTTGCATTTTTGGCATTCCCTTTGAGTACGACATCAACGTTGGCGGATACGGTGACCTCATCTCCAACAACCACAGCACCCACTACGACGCCGGCTACAAGCGTGCCTACTACTGTTGCCTCAGCAACAACATCGACTCCGACCACAACCACAACCACCTCGGCTATTACGGCACCTGTTGTCGATTCCAGTGGTAGCACAGTTACTCCGGCCAACTGGTTTACCGATCTTATCGGAAAACTCCAGCTCATGCTGACGTTTGATCCAGCGCGAAAAGCTGAATTAAGTGAACGACACGCACTAGCTAACTTGGCTGAAGCCCAAAAGCTAATGAAAGAAGATAAAGCCGATGAGGCACAGGTTGCTTTAAACAAGTACGCAGATAAGATTACCATGGCGCAGGAATTTCTTACTCAAGTTAAAGATCCTAGCTCTGAAGCAGCTAAAAACCTCGTCATAGCTCTCTCTAATGTTAATACTAATAATATTCAGGTTCTGAGTAGTTTGTTGGATAAACTTCCTCCTCAAGCTGCCCAAAAGTTAGCCCTTAATGTTGTGCGCTCCATGGAGAAGGCTGTCGCCAAGATGGAGAAGGAGGGCGCAAAGGTCGCTCCTGTAACGACACCAACAAATACAACGACGACGCCAACGACAACAACAACTGTGACTACTCCAGGCACGACGCCAGCAACTTCGGGAACATCGGTAACAGATGCTAAAATGTTAGAAAATCAAGCCAAAATTGCTTTAAAAGAGTTCAAGAAGTCCTTGAAGAAAGAAAAGATCTCCGTTGAGGACCAAGGAGATCAAGACGAAAAACAACAAAACCAACAAAACCAACAAAACCAACAAGACCAAGGAGAACAAAACAATGAGGATAAAAATCTAAACCAAACTCCGACTCCACAAGCTCAATCCACGCCCCAAAGTCAGCCAACTCATGTAACAGTTGCTCCAGTTAATCCACCAACGGCGCCAACGGTCACCCGGTTATCTGAACAAAACAAAGACGGTATGCACAAACAGGCAGAGAACGGAAATGATAAGGGGAGAGAAAAAGAGGGCAATCAGCGGGATAAATAATTTGACGATAATCACCAGGCGGCTTTAATAAGCCGCCTTTTCCTATTTATACCACTCTCCCTGCTTATACATAACCATCAAAAGGTCGACAACAATAATTTGTCCAAGCGCAGTGCTATAGTGGTACCAAGTAAAAAAACATAAGACGAAAGAAGGAATTCAACATGTCAATTTCAAGAATCAGTTCTACTGGGGTAAACGTCAATCCAGAAACAAGGTCAATATGGACAACGCTCATCACTACGCTCTCATTATCCGTATTCATGCTCTCAGTACTTGACCTAATTGCAGTTTACATCAGGTATGCTTCTTTATCTAACTACACTATGTATGTTTTAACAAATGTAATGTTAACAGCGGTTGGCTTAATCACCTGTTCTGACCTAGTTGTCGCTAAAGGTAGCAAGTCAGTAAAATCTTTTCTAGGTTATATGTTATTATCCTGGACTTGTATTACTTTAATTAGGTTGTTCCAATCATGATATAACAATTCTGAAATCTAAATGAAAGAAGGGAGTACTCCCTAAAGGATAAAGCATGCTATAATTAAGTATAAAGAATCTGACTGGGGATGATGACTGTGGGCAAAGCCAAGCCAGATGCGAATGACATGCGCCGCATGATTGGATATAGCATGATTACATTTATGAGCGTCTTTTTGTACTTGCCTATTTTGTGGTTTATCCATTTATTTTCACAGGATGCGGGACTTTATTGGCGTTGGCTAATTTGCTCGATTTTTCTTGTCGCTTTTAACGTGCTGTTTTATTACTGGAAATACCCTAAGGATTGGTTGAAAAATTTATTGACTTTGGTGGCAATTAACCTGTTGATTTTACTGTTCGAGTATTTTTGGCTAATGCAAAGCATGAGTTAAGGGCTTTCTTCTCCAAACAGAAATCTGGTTGAGGGTAAATAAAAAAATGTTTTGTGGTTATATTAACTAGGTGGTACAATACAGTTATAGTAGTAATTGCATTGGGGTGTCGCCAAGCGGTAAGGCACCAGACTTTGACTCTGGCATTCGTTGGTTCGAATCCAGCCACCCCAGCCATCAATTCATGAAATAACAACGATCGTCAGAAGATCTCGTTTAACCAAAGGTTAGCGAGATTTTTTTCGGACTAAAATAGGTTTACAAATTCAATGCGTGTAAAAATATTAAAGGTAGTTCAACCTTTTACAAGTTGAACTACCTTTATAATTGGTGCGGGAGACAGGACTTGAACCTGCACGGTTACCCGCTGGAACCTAAATCCAGTGCGTCTGCCAGTTCCGCCACTCCCGCAAAAATATCGCTTAGAATTCCTCTTTCCAACACTGGAACCGTTGTTTTCCATTGTATTGGAACCGCTGTGTCGAAGAGAATTGTAACATAGATTCGATCATAAGACAAGCCCGTGGTTTAGCAATTTCATTTTCTAATCAAATCATAAACCGAAGCCATGGATTTGAAAAGCCTACAAGATATTTTTCAAATTAAGCTGGTCTGAATCGGCAATATGGGCAAAGAGAAGTTTCAAGGTCGATACTTCCCCTAGCGAGAGTGGACTGTCTTGGGTAGCCATGTATTTTTCCAAGCGCTCCATGCTGAGGTCGATGGTGTCGATCTCTTGATGGTGGAGGAGAATGGTCCACAAGGTTTTATTTATATCCCAGCGTCGATGGGTAGTGTTTAATTCCGTTTGAGCGACCTTCCAGTTTTGGGTGGAGATTGAGTGCTCGACTGTTTCAAGTTGGGTTACCAACGCATGAGTCGTTGTCTGTATATAGCCATGGGAAATGAAAGAGCCTCCTGCCAATAAGAAGACGATGACAAAAATAGTTGTAAGGGTGCGCAACGGATTTCACCTCACTTTAGCTGTGGTTTTTTTTCGAGCTTAGCCTGTACGTAAAGCGTGCCTGAAGAATCGAGGCTCGCTAAGAGGACATCTTCAATCTTAGTACCCTGTTTCTTTAGTTCATCTTTAAGCCAATTCAAGGTCTTGTTGGATTTTTCAAGGGTCTTACTATTGAGTTTACCGTCCATGATAATCGTGAGGGGTAGCCCCTCGAACTGGGGCATGATATGAAAGTCTTCAGGAATGGTGGGTCTTTTATGTGCTTTGGGAATAACGCTCAATTGTCCGTTGTTTTCCAGAATAGCAAATTCGACATCAGCAATGTTTGGGACGTTCTTGAGGCGAAGTTCTTCTAGCAGATCGGTGAGGTTATAACAGTTTTTCTTCATTTCCTCTTCAATAATTTGTCCTCGTTCGATCAGGATACTCGGCTTGCCGCAAATAATATCTCTAGCCTTTTCGCTTTTTAAGGAAATCCAAGCTAAGGTTAGGCTCGCTGAGAGGAGAACTAGGATGGGAATGATGCCGCTGAGAAGTGGAATGCCGACATTCTCGCTGGGTACGGCAGCAAGGTCGGAAATCATGAGAATAACGACGAGCTCAAAAGGTTGCAATTGACCAATTTCTCGTTTCCCCATCAGACGAAGGGCGACGATGACCAACGTGTATAGAATAAGAGTCCTGATTACAACAATGATCATTTCGTTCTCCTTTCTCATAAATACTGGTTGCATTTTTGAAGGTTATCTTACCCCGAATTTTAGGAGTTATCCGCCTAAGCGTGTGATGTTTTTTCGGGGAAACTCTATTCTTGTTCCCCCATAATTTGGTGATTTGGAGAATTCACGCTATAATAGTCAGTAAAAAGATTAGCAAAGAGGATTATGAACCGTATGGCGGTGCAAAATTGTGGAAAGCGTAGCAATTGAATTTGAATAATTCACTCTTTTTTATTGAAAGGGTAGGACTTTAATACAGGGAGGGTACATAGTGGAACAATTAAGTGTGCTGATTTTTTCAGCGACGTTTGGTGCGGGACATGTGCGCGCGGCAGACGCAATTATTGAAGCGTTGCGTGCTAAGGACCCGGATGTTAAAATTACGCATTTGGATTTTGGGGCATTTCTAAGTAAGACCTTCAACTCTGTGATCAAGAACACCTACATTGAGCTTATCAAGCATACACCGAAATTATGGGGTAAATTTTACTACCGCACATCGAAGATTCCCCCAGATTCTGTATTCCAACGTTTCTTGAATGGTTTGGGGCGACGGGAATTTGTGAAATTGATTCAGGCATTACAACCAGATCTCGTGATTTGTACCTATCCCACAGTGGCTGGGGTCTTGGCTCAACAGAGGTTAAAGGGAGTTTTGAATGTCCCTTTGGTTACTGTAGTGACCGATTATGCTGTTCACAGTCAGTGGATTCATCCTGGGGTTGACCTTTATATTGTAGGTTGTGAGGGTGTCAGCAAAGGGCTAGTGGCTCGAGGGATTGATTCACGCTCGATTCGGATTACGGGGATTCCCGTGAGCCCGAAATTCGACTTGGAATATGATCGGACTGAACTATTAAGGCAGCTGAATTTAGATCTTGATCGCCCGACGGTTCTAGTGATGGGTGGAGCTTATGGTGTCCTGGGCGGGGCAAGAGCAGTCTGCAAAATCTTGGCGGATGCTACATATCCAGTGCAAAGTATTATTGTTTGTGGACAAGACGAGAAACTGTACAAATCGCTCGATTCCATAATTGAAGAAGGGCAAAATCCGGTTGCACGTTTTGGATTTGTTAGAAATGTCGAAGAGTTGATGAGCGTTTCGGATATTATTATTACGAAATCAGGCGGCTTAACGGTTTCTGAAGCTCTGACAAAACGGGTGCCTATGGTTATTTTCAGGCCGATACCTGGACAGGAAGAGGAAAATGCCATCTATCTGGACGGGATTGGAGCAGGGCGGGTTGCTAAGGATGAAGACGGATTGGAAAAGGTTATCTTCGATCTGCTGAAAAATCCGAGGGACTTGGAAAGGATGCGCCGGGCAGCCGCGAAAGCAGTGCCGGGTCGGACGGCGGAGCACGCTGTTAACAGTATGTTGGAACTTCTGGAAAATCGTCAGAACACACAAAAGATCGGGTGATGCAGAGGAGAACAAGTATGGGTTGGGGATATGTGCTGTTAAGTTGCATTCTGGGAGGAGTGGCTGTCTATACAGTCATTCCTGATTTATTTTTACACCGTTTGGGGATCGGGAGTTGGAAACGTCAATACAGCCCGGGCGTTGCCCTAACATTTGATGACGGGCCTGATCCGGATTTTACCCCGCGTATTCTTGAGATTTTGAAAAGACATCAAGTTAAGGCTACCTTTTTTGTGGTTGCGGAAAAGGCAAAAAGGTATCCGGAGCTGATTCAACGGATACAAGAGGAGGGACATCAGATCGGGGTTCACTCGTTTAATCATCGGTATGCTTGGTTTGCTTCTCCAGGGCGGACGATAAAAGAATGGACGGAAAGTGTGCGTTGTTTGGAAATTCTCACTGGAAGTAAAATAACATGGTTGCGCCCTCCTTGGGGTACCTTTAACCTCACGACATGGTGGTGGCATAAGCAAAATAAGATGCGAGCTGTACTATGGAACGCCGAAGGGCATGACTGGGAGGTGCGGCGTACACCAGAAGAAATCACAGAGCGCATTCTAAAAAGAACAGATGAAGGAACGATTGTCGTCATGCATGACAGTGGTGGGGAACAGGGGGCTCAGGAAAATACTATTTTGGCCTTAGAACAGTTATGTGAACGAATCGTTAAGGAACGGAAGCTCCCCATAGTTCCTTTGGAATTCCCCGATTGGCCGCTTGAGAAACGCTTGGTGTTTCGAGTCTGGGAAATGTGGGAGCATTACTACGCCAGGAAACACCACGTCGAGCGAGTTGACGCGACGAATATTTTTCGCTTAGAAAAAACCAGATATGAAGGTCCCGATCTCTTTGCTGAGGATGGAATGCTGATGGCTACAAAGGGAGATTCTGTGGCGGAGATTCATTTAGATAATATTCGGCTTCAAGCAAAAGGTCAGGATATGCAGAAAACGGCGCTCAAGGTCTTGCGCCAATCCCGTGAATCGTTGCCGGGTTTGGTCCGATATATTGCGGAAGATCCGACGTATGATAATATTAAGGTCTTTGTGGCTCAGACGTTACTGTATCGAGGGGTTAAAGGATTTGGGTTTTCCATTCAGGATTTACCGGACACATGGAAAAGTCGAGGGGTTGCTTGGCTGCAGAAAATGGTGATGCGGGTATACCATCCTGCGGGGAAAGAGCGTGAAAATGGCCGACTTGGGAATAAGACGAGGTTGGTGTGGATTAGGCGGGAGAAACTTTTAGGGAATAGGGAGTAGAAAGGGACCATAAGGTGATTTGTTATTTGATTACCTTGAGCAAGTCTGGTATAATTGGCTAGTAAATTTGCTGGATTTGACCCTTATAGGTTGTCAATGAGACATTGACTAATAAAAGGGGGAACGAAATGTTCCCCCTTTAGGCAGATTTAAGGTTTTTAGGACGAAATTGCAAGGAATTTCTTTAATGTAGTTGGCTTAAGCTGGGGTTTGTAGTCTTGATAAATCGGCAAGACTATTGAAGTTTCCGCAGCTGCCTTGCACATAGAGCAAATCGTTATTTAAGGAGGAGAAATATATTGTCAGTCTCGGTTGAAAAAATAGAAAAAAATGTTGTAGCTTTGGAAGTGACGGTTGAATCCGAAAAGTTTGTTAGTGCGGTGAACCAAGCGGCAAAGGTTTTGGCTAAGAAGGTTAATGTTCCAGGGTTTCGTAAAGGTAAAGCGCCGCGGCGAATGGTGGAACTTCATGTGGGGAAGGAAGCCCTATATGATGAAGCATTGGATCATATCATTGGACCCGCTTACGCTGAGGCAGTTGTAGAAAGCGGCATCGAGCCCGTGGATCGTCCTGAAGTGGACTTGGTTCAAATCGAAGAGGGAAAAGACCTGATTTTCAAAGCAAAGGTCATCGTTAAGCCTGAGGTTGAACTAGGAGAGTATAAAGGGCTTCATCTTGAACAGGATGCAGCGACGGTTTCGGACGAAGAAGTGATGGAAGAACTGAAAAACAAGCAGCAACAACATGCCCGCCTTGCGACCCTGGAAACTGGCAAGGTTGAAAATGAGGATACTGTCACGATTGACTTTGAAGGATTTGCGGACGGGGTAGCTTTTGTTGGCGGTAAAGCAGAGAACTATGAACTAGTAATCGGCTCGGGAACCTTTATTCCTGGCTTTGAAGAAGGCTTAATTGGAGCCGAAATTGGACAACATGTTGATGTCAACGTTACCTTCCCGGATGAATATCATAGTGCAGAGCTAGCTGGAAAAGAAGCTGTTTTTAAAACAGATATCAAAAAAATTCAACGCCAAGAACTTTCTCCTTTAGATGACGAATTCGCCAAAGATGTTAGTGAATTTGAGACGCTTGATGAATTGAAAAATGACTTGCGGAATAAACTGATTAAGAGCGCCGAACAAAGGGTAAAAGAAGATTATGTTAAGGCGATCATCTCTAAAGCAGTCGACAATGCTAGCGTCGAAATCCCGGAAGCTATGGTTAATGAACGAGTCAAAGTCATGTTAGAGGATTTAAGTCGTAACTTTACTCAACAGGGAATAACAATGGAACAGTATTATCAGTTTACCAGTTCTTCAGAGGAAGCCATGCAGGAACGATTACGTCCTCAAGCTGCAGAAGGCGTCAAAATGGATTTAGTTATTGAAGCTATTGCCAAAGAAGAAGGAATTGAGGTCACGGAAGACGAAGTAAACGAAGAGTTCAAGAAACTGGGTGAGCGTTATAAACAAGACGCTGAATCACTCAAACAAACCCTCATGGCGCGCGGGGAATTCGGGTTCTATAAACAAAGCTTGATTAACGACAAGACGGTCAACTTTTTAGTAGAGCATAACGCATAAGACAACGACGTGAGGGAAATTCTGAGGTATAGAGGTGAGAGGATGGCAAAGTATACCGACGATAAAAATCAATTAAAATGTTCATTCTGCGGTAAGACTCAGGAGCAAGTCAAGAAATTGGTTGCTGGTCCAGGCGTTTACATTTGTGATGAATGTATTGAGCTATGCAATGAGATTATTGAAGAAGAACTGACGGATGATTTGGGTGTGGAAATTGGGGATATTCTGAAACCGAAAGAAATCCGGGCGATTATTGATCAATACGTCATCGGCCAAGAACAAGCGAAAAAGGCCCTTTCGGTGGCAGTCTACAACCATTACAAACGGATTAACCTGGGCATGAAAATTGATGATGTCGAATTGCAAAAGTCAAACATCATTATGCTGGGACCCACGGGTTCAGGAAAGACTTTACTGGCCTCAACTCTTGCTAAAGTTCTTAATGTTCCCTTTGCTATTGCGGATGCCACTTCACTTACAGAAGCAGGTTATGTTGGGGAAGACGTAGAGAACATTCTCCTTAAATTGATTCAAGCCGCGGATTATGATGTGGAAAAGGCGGAAAAGGGTATTGTTTATATCGATGAAATCGATAAAATTGCCCGTAAGTCGGAAAATCCCTCCATTACCCGTGATGTGTCAGGAGAAGGGGTTCAGCAGGCTTTGCTGAAGATTCTGGAAGGTACGGTTGCCAGTGTACCCCCTCAAGGTGGCCGCAAGCATCCCCATCAGGAATTTATTCAGTTGGATACCACCAATATCCTCTTTATTGTCGGCGGGGCCTTTGACGGGATCGAAAAAATTATCCAAAACCGGTCAGGTCAAAAGACGATGGGCTTTGGCGCCAATATTCAAAACAAAAAAGATATGAAAATTGGCGAAGTTTTAAAAGAGATCCTACCATCAGACCTTCAGAAATTTGGCTTAATCCCCGAATTTGTGGGACGGTTACCTGTAATTGTAACCCTTGAAGCGTTGGATGAAGCGGCGTTGGTTCGTATTCTGACGGAACCCAAGAATGCCCTAGTTAAGCAATATCAAAAGCTGATGGAGCTTGACGGTGTAACCCTGGAGTTCAAAGACGCGGCACTTTCTTCGATCGCGACGGAAGCGATTCGTCGGAATACTGGGGCACGGGGCTTGAGGGCCATTGTGGAGGAGCTCACGCTTAACGTGATGTATGATTTGCCTTCACGCAATGATGTTACGAAATGCGTCATCACCCAGGATGTGGTCTTGAAGAAAGAAGAGCCCCTTCTCGTTATGGCTGATAAGGTCAAAAAAGGCAAGAAGGAAGAATCCGCGTAAGCGAGGTCCGAAGTCCGAGGATCGAATATGGTAAAGTTCACTTTGCTTGAAGATTTATAAACACCGGAGTAGCTTTTGATGCTATTCCGGTGTTTTTTATCCGTCGATCAAAAAATCAGAATGTCTTTAATGGGGTAATATTATCCGTCGATGTTTTAATTTTCACGTTGTGGCAATACTATCACAAGAGTGATAGCCACAGGGAGGAAATGAGTGCATGAATGGACTCAACGGAATAGTTATGGTCGTTCAGTTGGTTTTTGCTGTTGTCATTGGACTTTATTTTTGGGGGATGCTCAAGTCGCAACAGGGAAATAAAGTATCAGTTGAACGAGAGTCGAGGAAGGAACTTGAAAAGTTACAAAAAATGCGCAAGATTGCCTTAACTACCCCTTTGTCCGAAAGAACTCGCCCGGTTCATTTTGCTGAGATTATCGGGCAAAAAGAGGGAATTAAAGCCTTGCGAGCAGCTTTGTGCGGCCCTAACCCACAACATGTCTTGATTTATGGCAGTCCTGGTGTGGGCAAAACAGCGGCAGCCCGCTTAATCCTAGAAGAAGCGAAGATCAATCCTCTTTCTCCCTTTAAAGAGAACGCTCATTTTACGGAAATCGACGGAGCGACAGCGCGTTTTGATGAACGGGGGATTGCTGACCCACTGATTGGTTCGGTGCATGATCCAATTTACCAAGGAGCTGGAGCCATGGGGTTGGCAGGAATTCCGCAGCCCAAACAAGGGGCGGTCACCAAAGCGCATGGGGGAATTTTATTTATCGATGAAATTGGAGAACTCCACCCGATTCAAATCAACAAACTTTTAAAAGTCTTAGAGGATCGCAAAGTGATTCTCGAAAGTGCCTATTATAGCTCGGAAGATCCCAATATTCCACAACATATTCACGATATTTTTCAAAATGGTCTTCCAGCAGATTTTCGTCTTGTCGGGGCGACGACACGCAGTCCGGAACAAATCCCGCCGGCAATTCGTTCACGGTGTATGGAGGTCTATTTCCGAGGTTTGCTCCCAGATGAAATTTCGGAAATCGCGCGTGTGGCTGCGGCCAAGATGGAAATGCCGTTTACCCCAGCTGCGCTTGATGTCATCAAACAATTTGCCTCCAACGGCCGAGAAGCTGTCAATATGGTACAATTAGCGGCTGGTGTCGCTTTGACCGATCAGTTAGACGAGGTTGACGTAGGAATTATGGAATGGGTCGTGACAACGGGGCAATATGCGCCTCGACCGGATAGAAAGGTGCCGGCTGAAGCCAGTGTTGGAGTAGTCAACGGTCTTGCGGTTTACGGACCCAATATGGGAATGCTGCTAGAGTTGGAAGTGACCGCTCTTCCCGTTGATCCGGGCACAGGGGTACTCTTAGTAACAGGAATTGTCGAGGAAGAGGAACAAGGGAACGATGGCAAGAAAATCCGTCGCAAGAGCATGGCTCGTAGTTCAGTCGAAAATGTCCTGACTGTCTTGAGACGGCAAATGGGGATTGAACCTCGGAATTTTGATATTCACGTCAACTTTCCTGGTGGAGTTCCTCTTGATGGACCCTCTGCCGGAATTGCAATTGCGACAGCAACAATTTCTGCCATTCGTCAGCAAAAGGTCGATAACTATCTTGCCATGACAGGGGAGCTTTCCATCCGTGGACGGGTTAAACCTGTGGGTGGTGTTGCGGCCAAGATTGAAGCGGCCAAGCAGGCCGGGTGCAAGCGAGTTTTAATTCCTAAAGAAAACTGGCAGGAACGCTTTGTGGAATTAAACGGTGAGATTGAGATTATTCCGGTTGAAGAGCTTACTCAAGTTTTAGATCTAGCTATGGCTCCGGAAATTAAACTTGAGAAAGTTGAGCTGCGTCCTCCGCTTGAAGAGGTCTTAAGCCGCTTGGACTTTGCAGTCAACAAAGTAGTTACCAACGCCGTGGCGAATTTGCCTGAACGGGGCAAAACATGTTAGAATAGTTTAAGATATATCTGACACACTAGTTCTAGTGTGTCTTTTTTTACTTAGGATTTTTGATTTTTTCAATTGGGGGGATATTAATTGATCAAAGAACGTGAATTACCCTTACTCCCATTACGAGGGATCTTAGTTTTTCCCTATATGGTGATTCATCTGGATGTCGGTAGAGAACGTTCCATGGCTGCCATTGAAGAGGCCATGCTTAGTGATCGGATTATTCTTTTGACGTCACAGAGAGAAACGGAAATTGATTCACCCAACCCGAGCGATCTCTACACAACGGGTACAGTAGCTGAAATCAAGCAACTCCTTAAGCTTCCTGGAGGTACCATGCGTGTTCTAGTTGAAGGTATTTCGCGTGGCAGGGTACTCGAATTCTTGGAGGAAGAACCGTATTTCAAGGTGCGCATTGAGGAATTGCCCGAGGAAAAGATACCACTTACTCCGGAAATAGAAACCTTAATCCGGAGCATGACGCATCAATTTGAAGATTATGCTAAACTTGGAAAACGAGTTCCTTTAGAAACCTTAGGAACGGTATTGGCGGTGGAGGAACCAGGCCAATTGGCGGATATCGTGGCTTCTCACTTAAACCTTAAGGTACCCGATAAGCAAACTATTTTAGAAGCCATGGAAGTTAACCTGCGTTTGGAACGCTTAACAGAACTGATCATGCGCGAGATTGAGATTTTGGAATTGGAACGACGCATTGGTCAACGAGTGCGTAAACAGATGGATAAAGCTCAAAAGGAATACTATCTGCGTGAACAGATGAAGGCGATCCAGAAGGAACTTGGAGATAAGGATGAGCGACTGGTTGAGGCGGAGGAATACCGCGAGAAAGTTTCTAAAGCAAAATGTCCCAAAGAAGTGGAGCAAAAAGCACTTAAAGAAATTGAGCGTTTAGAAAAAATGCCTCCTTCCTCAGCAGAAGGCACCGTCGTGCGTACTTATCTCGACTGGCTTTTAGTCCTTCCTTGGACAAAATCGTCTAAGGACAAAATCGATTTAAAAAAGGCCGAAGATATCTTAAATGAGGATCACTATGGATTGGAAAAGATCAAGGAGCGGATTCTGGAATTTTTGGCCATCCGCAAGCTGACGCCTAAAATGAAAAGTCCGATTCTGTGCTTAGTAGGTCCCCCGGGAGTTGGCAAGACCTCTTTGGCTAAATCTATTTCCAGGGCCTTAGACCGCAAGTTCGTGCGCATGTCCTTGGGTGGGTTACGGGATGAGGCCGAAATTAGAGGACACCGCCGCACCTATATTGGGGCTTTGCCGGGACGGATTATTCAGGGAGTTCGAACTGCTGGAACACGTAATTCAGTCTTTCTCTTGGATGAGATTGATAAGATGACCTCGGATTTTCGTGGGGACCCGGCTTCAGCTCTCTTAGAAGTCCTGGATCCAGAGCAAAATAGTACCTTTACGGATCATTATTTGGAAGTTCCCTTTGACTTATCTCAAACACTTTTTGTGTTGACGGCTAATACATTGCACACGATACCCCGTCCACTTTTAGATCGGATGGAGGTTATTACCCTCAGTGGGTATACAGAAGATGAAAAAGTCAATATTGCTAAGCGCTACCTCGTGCCTAAGCAGATGGAGGCACATGGGCTTAAGAAAGAAGTTTTAACTCTAGATGATGAGGTTTTGCTCAAACTGGTTCAGGGGTATACGCGAGAATCAGGAGTGCGGACACTCGAACGGCAGGTGGCCAATCTCTGCCGAAAAATAGCTGTACGTTGGGTTAAAAAGGAATGGGAACCCCATACCTTGACCGTGGAAGATTTAGAGTCCGCCTTGGGCGCACCACGCTATCATTTCCAAGTCGCGGCGAAGGCACCTGAAATCGGGGCAGTAACGGGACTGGCCTATACCGAAGTCGGAGGGGTCGTTTTAACCGTGGAAGTAACCCCGTTGCCAGGGAAAGGAAGGTTGACGTTAACTGGTCAATTGGGGGATGTCATGAAGGAATCAGCGCAAGCGGCTTGGACCTTTGTCCGGGCGCACGCTGTTCAACTAGGAATTGAAGAAGATTTTTATGATAGAACTGACCTCCACATTCACGTCCCAGAAGGTGCTACTCCCAAAGATGGCCCTTCAGCTGGAGTCACGATGGCCACGGCAATGGCCTCAGCCATAGCCCAGCGCTCGGTTCGTTCGGATCTCGCCATGACGGGTGAAATAACCCTGCGTGGGAATGTCTTGCCGATCGGAGGGGTCAAGGAGAAAGTATTGGCGGCCCATCGAGCAGGGATAAAAGTCGTCTTGCTCCCGGAAGAAAACCGCAAGGATCTTGAAGATGTTCCAGAGAACGTGCGCAAAATCATGGAATTTCACTTTGTGAGCCGGATTGAAGAAGTCTTGAACCTGGCCCTCTTGCCACTCGCCCATTCGGATGAAGTTCCTGGAGATGTTGCGGCGCATGCCGTTTATGGACAAAAGGGAATTCCAGTTGAGGAAACAAGGCCGGAGGAACGACCAGTGGTGTCTTAGGAAAATTATAAAAAGGTGGCTAAAACCTTGATAGTAATTCGGAAGGCTGAATATGTCGCCTCCGCAGTTAAATACGAACAGTACCCTACTGGAGGATTGCCAGAGATTGCGATGGCAGGGCGGTCAAATGTGGGTAAATCATCGTTGATTAACAAATTCTTGGGTCGACGTAACCTTGCGCGGACAGGGAATACACCGGGTAAAACACAGACTCTGAATTTTTACGGTGTCAATGATGCTTGGTTCCTTGTTGATTTGCCGGGCTATGGCTACGCTAAGGTCGCTAAGACGGTTAATGCTCAATGGGGTCCCATGATGGAGAACTATCTTAAGAAGCGAGAGTCGTTGCGTGCGGTGATTCAAATCGTGGATATCCGTCATGCTCCGAGTGTTGAAGATATTGAAATGCAGCAGTGGCTACGCGAAATGCAGGTACCTACTATGGTCGTGGCCACAAAAGTCGACAAAATTGCTCGTGGCCAGTGGCCTAAACACTTGAAGGTTATCGCTAAGTCGTTAGACATTCCAGATGTGTCCTTGATCCTTCCTTTTTCAGCTGAAACAGGGGTCGGTGGAAAAGAGCTAAATGAAGCGATCGAGGAGATACTGGGACTTGTGTGACACAGCGCTCGGTGTTACGACGCAGAGCAAACTAACCGTTCAAGCTCCTACTATGGGGAGCGGGGTCCCCGCATTTGGGGTCGGTCGATTTAACGGAAGTTTGCTAATCTGCTTACGTAAATACGTCGCGCTCGTGTCACACTGCGTCCCGGGCTCGGGTCGGGGGACGGAAGCGAAGGGACGGTTCTCTTGCTTCCTTGGCTTGGGTCGGAGAATGGAGAACGGGGAGATGGACCGTTTGGGGTGGACGGCACATTTCATGTGCATCGTCTGCATACAAGAGTCGGGGACGGTTCGTGCGCTTGGATGCAAGTCGGGGACGGTTCTTGACTTGCATAGATATAGACATGATTAAGGCCCAACAGCCAAGTTACTTGGTTGTTGGGCCTTTTTGCGCTTAAAACCTTCGATCGATCCTTTTACATTATTGTTCTATCGGGAAAGGAGTACGAAGCCATCCTTTGCCTAAGCGAGGACATTTAGCAATAAGTTTTTTCATAAAGAAGCGGTCTAGACCGATTTCATAGGAGGCTGCACCCATTGCGATGAGTATCAGAAATCCGATGGCCATCTGGGGATTGGTAGAAACAGTACCTGTGAGTAAAAAGGTGAAGTTCATTGCCAGTGCAAAAAATGAGGCTAGCGTTGTGAAGCAACCTAAAATGAGACCCAGTCCAATGAGGACTTCTCCGCTTTTAACCACAACGGAAAAGATTCCTGCGTTAGGAAGAAAGACATGGCTGATTAACCAACCCCAGGTATCAGTGACATTGGCATGAGCGGCTGCTGCAGCACCTTTACTGGCGAGTAAAGCATCATGCGTTTGCGCTAGACCACCCTTTAAGAATCCGCTTACCGCTTTGGCGTCGAATCCGCTCTTCCATTTTCCGATACCAGCCGTTAAAAAGTCGTACCCGAAATAGAGACGAAGTAGCAGGGCAATAATTGCCTTGATTGGATGTTTCATAAATAATTCCTCCTCTTTGTGAAAATTTTATCAAAATATAGTTCGTTATGTCAAGTCTAAATTAAATCTTGTCGAATTACTGTGCTTCTAGACATTGCTTTAGTGTGATAAAAGTCACACCCTAAATGCAAGTAGGGGACGGTTCCTGACTTGCACCCCTAGTTCCTATACATAAAAAAACCCACCCTCGTATAGTTATAGAGTGAGATATGCAGCAAGAAGGGAGAGTAATATTTGAAAGATATAGGGTTGTTATTGATCAGTTTAGGGGTCATTTTGCTGGGGGCTGAAGCGTTTACCAACGGGATTGAGTGGTTGGGACAGAAGCTAAAGCTTGGTGCCGGAGCCGTTGGGAGTATTCTGGCGGCAGTCGGGACGGCATTGCCCGAGACTATGGTTCCGATTATGGCCTTTTTGGATCAGGGTAAAGGAACAGAAGGATCAGATATTGGCATTGGTGCGATACTTGGGGCGCCCTTCATGTTAGCGACACTTGCTTTCTTTATTACAGGGCTTGCAGTGCTCTTGTTTCGCCGCAAGAATAACCCTCTTCTTTTGGATGCTAAAGTCGTAAAACATGATTTGGAATTCTTTCTTATTGTTTATTCAATGGCCATTCTGGCCTCCTTTTTACCGACTCAAGTGCTTAAGAACGGAGCGGCTTGGGCCTTGGTTGCCGCCTACGGGGTTTACGTCGTCCAAACACTGCGTGCCGGCAAGGATGAATGTGAATCTGAAAAGTTAGCTCCTCTCTATGTGGCACGACGATCCCATAATCCGAGGTTGTTCATGATTTTACTGCAAATTTCATTGGCTTTGGTAGCCATTGTGATTGGGGCGAGTGGCTTTGTCAACGCCGTAGAACCCATCGCCTTGTCTGCTGGGATTCCCGTCTTTGTGCTCGCTCTAATTATTACACCGATCGCGACGGAGTTACCGGAGAAGTTTAACAGTGTTCTTTGGGTCCGTCGTAGAAAGGACACCTTAGCTTTAGGAAATTTGACCGGAGCCATGGTGTTTCAGAGTTCGGTGATTCCGGCAATTGGGATTGTGATCACGCCTTGGAAATTAGATTCCTTGGCACTGTGGAGTGCGTTTCTTGCTTTGGGTGCTGCAATGGTTCCGTACATTTCTCTCCGCCGCAAAGGAGTTATCTTTCCGTCCAGTCTCCTGCTCGGAGGAGTCTTTTACCTCCTGTTTATGCTGACAGTTTTTCGCTTTCCGAGCCCGTGAACTCGGCAATGAGCATGCCCCCTAAAACCAACCCAGCTCCCAAAAATCCTTTAAGTGTTAAGAGTTCACCTGCAAGGAAGAAGGCTGCGACAGCGGAAAATACGGGTTCCATGGAAAAAATGAGGGCGGTATGGGTTGGAGTTGTGAATTGTTGCATTTTAGTTTGGACAAAGAAAGCGAGTGAGGTTGCAGGAACGGCGGTGATTAATAAACCCAGCCAAGCATTTGTGCTAAAGTGCATAGGAGGCTGAGGCAAGAGCAGCGAGAAAGCAGCGCTCAGAACGCTCACTGTAAGGATTTGTACACTGGCTAAAACTGTGGCATTCGTCTGAGGGGCATAACGTCCGACTAAGAAAATATGTAAGGCAAAGCTAAAGGCGCAAGCAAGAACCATAAGGTCACCCTTGTTGAGCTGAAAACCATCTCCAAGAGAAAGGAAAGCAAGGCCTACTAGAGCACTTAGAATTCCGAGGATTAGGTTGGGGCGTGGGAGTGTCCGTGTTGTTAAAGTGACTAAAGCTGGAACAATGACGACGGAGAGTCCGGTTATAAAACCAGCGTTGGAGGCAGTCGTATATTGCAGGCCGATTGTTTGCCAAGCATACCCAGAGAAAAGAAAGACCCCCAAAGCTGCTCCTTTGAGTAAAGTTCCTTTGGAGATATGCGCCTTCTGGAACCAGAGAAACGGTAAGAGACTAATAAATGCGAGGGCAAAGCGTATCGCCAGAAATGGAAACGGGGGAAGGTCTTCAATTGCCCACTTGACAATCACAAAGGTGGAGCCCCAAACTAAGGTCACCAGTAGTAACGAAAAATCAGCCCAAAGACTTTTAGTTTGATTCAATTTGTTTACTCCTCTTACTTAAATATTAAGGAAAGGTCGTTGCATGAACACGCAACGGCCTTTCTAATTGATCAGATGGTTGTGGCATTGTTGGCTACGCAGTTTCTAGTATAACGGAACAAATGTCTACTGAAAAGAGAAATTTTGGAAAAGTGGCAGTTGTTAACCTTTTCCTCCCTCATGGGGTCCTTGAAACTCTGGTGGAATTTCCGTACCTTCTGTTGGGGTATAAATTGGCGGTGGGGAGCAGGGCGGGGGAGGATATGGTGCGGCTTCGCAGCAAAATTGCTGCTTCGCTTGACAGAAGAGATGATAGTGACGTTCTTCGTCTGCCGCCAATTCGGTCAGGATGCATTGAATATCAGGAATG
This sequence comes from Desulfosporosinus metallidurans, assembly GCF_001936615.1. Classification (GTDB taxonomy): domain Bacteria; phylum Bacillota; class Desulfitobacteriia; order Desulfitobacteriales; family Desulfitobacteriaceae; genus Desulfosporosinus; species Desulfosporosinus metallidurans. The sequence goes on along the minus strand of NZ_MLBF01000013.1, from coordinate 60,252 downwards.
GGTATTTTTTGGGCGAGTTCAAGATAGTATCGATGGGCTTTGGCCTCGTCTTCGATATTGGCGTCAAGAAGTGCGCAAAGTTCGCTGGTATAGTTGATAAAACTGGAACGCCAATCGACCCAATGTCCATTACTTAATGATCCGTACCTGGGGTCTACACCTAGGTGGCGTAAGGCTAGGGCTAATTTTTCAAGATGGTGCATTTCGTCATAAGCAATGGGTCTTAATAGAGCATCGAATTCCGGACGGTCTAGAAGCACGGCTTGATAGAGGTAGGTTGTAATGGCAGTTAATTCCGAATCCTTACCTGCATAAGCCTCGTAAAGCCAGAGGGCATATGTAAAGTTTGGTTCGGGAATTTCCTCGCAAGTAGGTTCATGGGTTTCCAGGACGGGGAGTAGAAGAACTTGACCGGCATAAATGCGATCGGGATGTTTCAGATGATTGATTTGAATGATTTCTGCCATGTTAACGTTGTAGGCTTTGGCGATTTTGAAAATTGTATCGCCCGGTTGCACAACATATCGTGCATAATTCATTAGGACTCCTCCTTTTCGTGCGGGATAGTACACTATATTCTCGAACAACGAAACATGGTAATGGATAATAGTGGGTTGAGGGCGGAATGTTTGGACAGGTTCGACGTATTTATAGATAGAGGGATAAACAATGAGGTTTAAACTTTGGGGAAATTGAAGAAATAATAATTTTGAAGAAAGGGGAGTTAGGAATGGGGCCATTCGTCTTAAAGGGAATCACCACGGCCTTATTGGTTACGGTCTTGACCCTTTTTGCAGGCATAGTATGGGGTGCCATGGGCTTGGGGGGCTTGAGTGTTTCTAGGTTGTTAGATATCGGACTTTTGGCAAGTTGCCTAATAGGTGGGTACCGCACGGCCAAAGAAAGTGGAGTGTGGCTGCTGGGTGGGGCAACCGGAGCTGGCTATGTTACTGTGGGAACGCTCTTACTAGCTTTATTTTTACCGATTCGAGGACTAGGATTTGTCCAAATTTTAGCTGAAGGGGTGATCATCGGTTTAGTAGCAGGAGCTGTAGGGGCTGGAGGTACGAAAGGGGTAGTATCGGGCACACGGCGGGGAAGACGGAGTAATGCGCATTATACCCCTGCTTATGGAGGGTATGGCTCTGATACTGATGATCAGGATGGTAAGTTCGAATGGGATACGGAGGAGAAACTTCAGGTAGTGGAAAATGAGCCAATATCGAATTGGATTGACAGCGCGGAGGACGAGCGTCAAGAAACTCGAGGTGTTAAGCGGAATTTGGAAGAGAGTCAGGAGGTTGAGTGGTCTTGGGATAGGGAGGATAATAAGAACTTGCTATCTTCTGGAACGGGATTTTCAGAACCGCCTAGAATTAGAGAGCCAGACCCGGTTTGGGCCGATGTGTATGGGGGGAACCGAGCGAGTGCGAATAATTTAAGTGAGGGCAAAGTGGGGGGGAGGAAGCCCTGGTGGGAAGAATAGGGAACTTCGCAATACAACGCTCACCTCATGATGTCGTGGGCCAAACTAGGGCTCAAGCGGTCTGATGAAAGAGGGCGGGGTACCCGGCAAATCGGACATCCGTGTCCGGTTGCCGGCGGAACACGTCCTGTGTTCCGCCCCGCTGATGCAAGCACCGTTTGAGCCGAGTTTGGCGGGCCACTCGATCAAAGAGGATTCGCTTTTGTAAGGCGAAGTTCTGGTCTGGGGATATGGGAACGTAGGTGGTTAGGGGGCGAGGGAACACTTTGTGTTCCGCCTCGTTATGCAAGCACGGACCGAGTCAAGTTCGATTACTGCTCGATCAAAGAGGATCCGCTTTTGTAAGGCGAAGTTCTGGTCTGGGGACATGGGAACGTAGGTGGTTAGGGGGCGAGGGAACACTTTGTGTTCCGCCTCGTTAATGCAAGCACGGATCGAGTAAGATAATATTGTTTATGGAATAGTTTGAACATTATGAATTAAGGGAAGGATTTTGCGCTCAGGGCTAGAATATTAAAAGAGGGAAAGAGGGAAACACCAGAGATATTGAATTCAAGAGGAGGAGAAATGAAATTGTCTAGAGCAGTTATTGTGAGTGCCGCACGGACCCCTTTCGGCACGATGGGTGGAAGTCTCAAAGAGATTCCCGCTGTTGATCTTGGTGCACATGTGATTCGGGAAGCTCTTAAACGTGCAGATCTTCCCGGTGACGTTGTCGATAATGTTCTTATGGGGATGGTTATCCAGGGTGGAGCAGGACAGATCCCCTCGCGTCAAGCGAGTATCAAAGCCGGACTCCCAGTGGAAGTAACCTCTGAGACCATCAATAAAGTATGTGCTTCGGGAATGCGTGCTGTGACCATAGGAGAAACCATTATCCGTGCTGGGGATGCGGACGTTATTATTGCCGGTGGAATGGAGAGCATGTCTAATGCTCCATTTGCTTTGAAAAAGGCTCGATTTGGTTATCGCATGGGAAATGACAGTATTCTGGACTTGATGGTAAATGATGGACTGTGGTGTGCTTTTCACAATGTTCACATGGCCGTTCATGGTTCTACTGTGGCCAAGGAATATGGAATTTCGCGTGAGGATCAGGATGCCTTCTCGCTTCGTTCCCAACAATTAGCTTCTAAAGCGATTGATGAGGGTAAGTTTGTAGATGAGATCGCTCCGGTTGAAATCCCACAAAGAAAAGGAGAATCTCTTTGGTTTTCAGTGGATGAAGGTCCTCGACGGGAAACCACTCTTGCCAAGCTTGCATCTTTACCTCCTATTTTCGTAAAAGACGGGACAGTCACGGCCGGAAACGCACCGGGCGTGAATGATGGCGCTGGTGCTATGGTTCTGATGAGTGAAGAAAAGGCCCGCGAAATGGGTAAAAAGCCTTTGGCGACAATACTAGGGCATGCCAGCGTGGCACAAGAAGCGGCCTATATTGCCACAACGCCTGGACTGGCCATAAATAAACTCCTTAAACAAAAAGGAATGACAATTCAGGATATAAATTTAATTGAAGCCAATGAAGCGTTCGCGGCTGTTGCTTTGACGAGCCAAAAGATCGCAAAATGGGATCCGGCAAGAGTCAATGTTAATGGTGGGGCTATTGCGTTAGGGCATCCTATTGGTGCGAGTGGTGCAAGGGTTATTATGACCTTGATTTATGAGTTGCGTCGGCGAGGTGGCGGCATAGGGATTGCAGCGATCTGCAGCGGAGCAGCCCAGGGTGATGCGATCATGCTTGAGGTGTATGGCGATTAAGGCATGGAACGTGGCGTAAAAGTAAATAGGAAAGAGTGGAGCAGTAGAGAGGTTTCAAAGTAGAGAAAAGAAGGGGTGGAGTGAAATGGACTTTCAGTTTAACCATGACCAATTAATGATGCAAAAGATGGTTAGGGATTTTGTCCAAGAAGAAATCGTTCCGCAAGCAGTGATTACGGATGAGACGCACGAGTTTCCTTTGAAAACTATCCGTAAGATGGGTGAACTCGGCTTGATGGGGATTCCTATCCCAGAGGAATACGGTGGCGCTGGCGCGGACTTTTTGTCCTATATCTTGGCTATTGAAGAAATTGCCAAAGGATGTGGTTCAACAGCCGTTATTCTAGCAGTCCATACATCTGTGGGAAGCTTCCCAATTCTCTATTTCGGGACAGAAGAGCAAAAGCAGAAATATTTACCCAAGCTCGCTAGTGGACAATTCATTGGAGCGTTTGCTTTGACAGAGGCTAACTCTGGTTCAGATGCGTCCAGCCTGCAAACGACTGCAGTGCGTCAAGGGGATCACTACATCCTAAATGGCTCAAAGCGCTTTATCACGAACGCTGGTTATGCAGACGTTTATTTGGTTATGGCATCCACGGATCGCACTAAAGGGCCACATGGAGTCACTTCTTTCTTGGTGGATAAGGATACACCAGGGTTTAAAGTTGGGAAAAAGGAAGAAAAAATGGGGCTAAACGGCTCCGCAACGTGTGAACTGATTTTTGAAGATGCAATGGTCCCAGTAGAAAACATTTTGGGAGAGGAAGGGCAAGGTTTCAAAGTGGCTATGTCTCTTCTAGACGGCGGTCGGATCGGAATTGGTGCCCAAGCCTTGGGGATCGCTGAGGCTGCGCTGGAGGCAGCACTGGCCTACTCTCAGGAACGGGTACAGTTTAAACAACCCATCGGAAACTTCCAAGGGATCCAGTTCATGCTTGCAGATATGGCAACTCAGATAGAAGCAGCAAAACTCTTGGTTTATCAGGCAGCTTCACTCAGAATGGCTGGACTTCCGTATGGTAAACAGGCCTCAATGGCCAAGATGTTTGCGAGCGATACTGCCGTTAGAGTGACGACGGATGCAGTGCAAATCTTCGGTGGATATGGTTATTGCAAGGAGTACAAGGTTGAACGCTATATGCGAGATGCGAAGATTACTCAGATTTACGAGGGAACAAATCAAATTCAAAGGGTGGTCATAGCGAAACATCTGCGGAAGTAGGGAACTTTGCGTTACAACGCTCACTTGTTGCTCTCGCAGATCAAACTAAGACTTAAGAGCTTGCTGGTGAGAGGGCGGGGTTCCCGGCAAATCGGACATCCGACGACCATGACTCGAACAGGACGTTCGAGATTAGACGCCGCCATGGATGGCAGGGTGTCGGATGGTCTAGTGTTACCGGAGCCAAGGATGGCGAGAGGGGACCTTGTACACTGCCCCGCCGTATGAAAGCGCTCTTAAGTCAAGTTTGATTACTGCTCTATCAAAGAAGATTCGCTTTTGTAAGCGCGAAGTTCCGGGCCGGGAACTTGGTAGGACGTAGTTTAGGGGGCGAGGGAACACTCCGTGTTCCGACCCGCTTATGCTAGAACCGCTTTTATTGAGTTTGGTGCTCCTGAAAGGTGCATTGGCATTGCACAAACTTTGAGGTATACTAAAAAAGAAGTCAGGGAATCATTGAGGATTCTGAATCCAATGATAATATAAGCAGAGAAAAAATTACGCGAAATTCCTTATCAGATTAATATAGATGGCTGAGGTGAGTTGTCGTTGAGCATAGAAACAAAAATTCTATTTCGTCTAAATAATTTGGACGATGAAAGTAAACTTAAGGTATTACAATTAGTTGACTTAATCTTGGAGGAAAAGGGGTTACCCCAAGTAAGAGACGTGTTGGACATCGAAGACATAAAGCGGGCAGTGATTCCATATTGCACTAAATACCCTATTAAACAAATCAGACTTTTTGGTTCGTACGCTCGCGGCGGGGCTGACGAGGATAGCGATATTGATCTGATTATTGAATTTGAGGGTAAAGTAAGTTTGATGAAAGTTCTTGGCCTAAAGACTAGACTCGAAGCGGATTTACGGAAAAAAGTTGATTTAGTAGAACCTGATAATATTGATGCTGATCTTGTTATTGAGATAGCAAAGGATGCGGTGATTCTGTATGAGACGCAATAGAGACGGCAAATTACTAGAACTGATTTTTGAGGAAATAACCGACATTGAGTGTTTTACGGTAGGCATTACTGAAAACAAGTTCATGTTGAACAAAGAAAAGCAAAAAGCAGTTTGTTTATCCTTTCAGAATATTGGTGAATACGCCAAAAATATCTCTAAAGGTTTAAAAGAACTCCATGATGAAGTAGAATGGGCAGAAATATATGGTTTTAGGAATATTGTTGCCCACGAGTATTCAAAGGTTAAAATGAGTCAAGTCTGGCAAATGATAGAAGAAGATTTGCCGCATTTGAAGAGAAATTTGGAGAAAATCCTTAGAAATCTCCAGAACTCATGAGCCTTAAAACGGATGGAGATTATACGTAACAAAACTAAGAAAATTAATTGGAGGAATTAAAAATGAATTTTCTTGAATTGGTTCAGACCCGCCGAAGTTTACGTACTTATCTAGATAAGCCAGTTGAGCGGGAGAAACTTGAGTATGTTTTGGAAGCTGCGCGGTTGGCGCCGTCTTGGAAAAATATGCAGTGTTGGCGCTTTATTGTGGTTGAAGATGCGGCTGGGCGGGCGGCTTTGGCTGACTGCATGGGGGAGAGCAATCCTGGGCGCAAGGCCTTAACGGGAGCCCCAATTGTCATTGTGCTTTGTGCTCTGCCCAAGGAATCGGAAGTATGGGAAGGCAAGGACAATATGATGCTTGATGCAGGACTTGCGATGGAACATTTGATTTTGGCGGCGACAGAACAAGGGTTGGGAACGTGCTGGCAGGGCTTGTTCACTGAGGAGAAGGTACGAGAAGCTTTTAATATCCCTGATGATGTGCGTGTGGTGGCCATGACGCCATTAGGCTATGCTGCAGAGGAACGCCGTCCGCGTCCACGTAAAGGTATGGCAGAGATTGTTTTCCGGGGAAAATGGGGGCAAGCGTAGGGAACTTAGCGTTACAACGCTCACTTGCTTGCTCTCGCAGATCAAACTAAGACTTAAGAGCTTGCTGGTGAGAGGGCGGGGTGCCCGGCAAATCGGACATCCTTGTCCGGTTGCCGGCAGTGTACATCCTTGTACACTGCCCCGCTGTATGAAAGCGCTCTTAAGTCAAGTTTGATTACTGCTCTATCAAAGAAGATTCGCTTTTGTAAGCGCGAAGTTCCGGGCTGGGAACTCGGAGTACGTAGGTGGTTAGGGGACGAGGGAACACTCCGTGTTCCGCCTCGTTAATGGGAGCACGGATCGAGTCAAGTTTGATTACTGCTCGGGGATATGTCATAAGTAAGTCCCCGTCATAAGTAAGTCCCCACTTGCGGTCAATAAAAAGAGCATTATAACCTTTTTCAGGTTGTAATGCTCTTTTCCATTATGAAGAGAGTTTCTTCGAACTTACCGGCTAGCTAACAGACTCGTCTTTTCAAAAATCTCCTTGGGGTCCCCATTTATACGGGCCACTCCAGAGCTAATAGCGGCTTGAGCAACTGCGGCAGCAACTTTAGGTGCTACGCGGGGATCGAAGACTCCCGGAATGATATAGTCTGCGCGTAACTCTTCATCAGTGATGATTTCTGCAATCGCGTGGGCGGCGACGAGTTTCATTTCTTCCGTAATATCTTTAGCTCGAACATCTAACGCGCCTCTAAAGATACCTGGGAAGACCAAGACATTGTTGACCTGATTAGGATAGTCAGAACGGCCTGTACCAACAACCGCCGCTCCTGCTGCTAAGGCTTCTTCAGGGAATATTTCCGGTGTCGGATTGGCCATAGCAAAAATGACTGCCCCAGAATTCATAGTGGCTACCATTTCCCCATTTAGGACACCGGGAGCCGAAACTCCAATAAAGACATCAGCCCCCACCAGTGCATCGGCTAAGGAGCCTTTGAGTTTTGCATGGTTTGTTAGCTCCGCCATCTCTTCCTGAGCCGGATTCATCCAACGTTCACCCGTGCAAAGCATGCCTGCACGATCGACCATAATTGCATTTTTCAAACCCGCTTGCAGCAGTAATTTAGTAATGGCTATTCCTGCGGAGCCTGCTCCGTTCAGTACCAATTTAACCTCATCTATTTTCTTGTTAACAACCCTTAAGGCGTTGATGAACGCCGCTAACACAACGATGGCTGTACCATGCTGGTCGTCATGGAAGATCGGAATGTCGGTCTCCTTTTTCAGCCGTGCTTCAATCTCAAAACAGCGAGGTGCCGAAATGTCCTCTAGATTTATTCCGCCGAAATTGGGTTCCAAGGCCTTAACGACCCGAACTATTTCATCGACATCTTTCGTATTTAGACAGATGGGAAAGGCATTGACTCCCCCGAACTTCTTAAATAAGACACATTTTCCTTCCATGACAGGCAAAGCTGCGAGGGGACCGATATCACCCAACCCTAACACGGCTGTACCGTCAGATACCACTGCAACCATATTGCCCCGCCCAGTATAGTCAAAGGCTGCGTCCGGGTTTTTAGCGATTACTTTACAAGGTTCAGCTACCCCTGGAGTATAAAGCAGGCCTAGATCGTCAGCAGAATTCAGTTCCGCTTTACTGACGATTTCAATTTTACCTACCAGTTCTTTATGGATTTTTAAGGCCCGTTCTTGAATACTATTGTTGCTCATTGTTATACCTTCTTACTTCTTAATTTGGCATGGATGTAAAAGGATCAATTGCCTACTACCTCAACAAGTTCCATTTTAAGAGTTTTGTTTCTAGTATACAAGGCTAACAATTTGTTAGCTTTATATTCTTAGGTTAAGGAAGCGGGGGGACGGTTCTTGTGCTTCCGTATTTTGTGACGTGGGTTTTGCGAGACGGCACATTTCATGTGCACCGTCTACGTGTGCAAGAATCAAGAACCGTCCCTGTTCTTGCGCCGGGTTTCCTTTGTATATTATTAGCCATGCAGCATAGACTACGCCTATCAAGATTGTATACTAAACATTGCGTAATAAAAAGATGGGGGATTGACCTTGTTGTTAAAGACCGCTCTGCTCGTTGTTGCTCTCTCAGCTTTGGGGGCACTCACCGCGGGAGTAATAATACTTTGTGTCTTCTTTTTTGTGGGGAAACGTTTGTTTAGGACCGTCGTCCAACGGCTTTTCGGCTTGGTAATAGGAAGGCTGCTTCAAGACAAGTATCATGAGAACCTTATGGAGCTTTGGAGTGCAGTGCGACGCACGTCTGTACAAACTATCCTGGAAATCGGTTTGCGGGCCGAAGAAGGAAAGCTTATTCAAAGGCCACTCGGTTCAGCAAAACCGCTGCCCCATTATGATACCCTAATGTTTGTCGCTGCCCAAATGGCGCGTCTTCCCAAGGAGGCCAATGTTCCGATCGATATGAAGGTAACCCTTGGGGCCAAAGCGGAAAAGCCTCTTCAAATCGAAATCCCGTTAATGATCTCCGGCATGGGTTTCGGAGTGGGCCTCAGCGAAGAGGCTAAACGAGCGTTAGCAAGGGCGGCAAAACAACTCGGGACCGCCACGAATTCCGGCGAAGGGCCCTTTTTGCAAGTGGAACGGGAGGAGGCCGGAAAGTTTATCTGGCAAATCAGCAGGACTACTTGGGGGCACAGTCCGCAAGGCATAGCCGCTGCGGATATGCTTGAAGTGCAAATGGGTCAGGGAGCAAGGATGGGACCCTTTACTATAGAACCTATTGCAGTGAAGGGAAAGGCACAAAAATTAATGGGCATATCGCCAGTGGAATCGGTCGTGACTACAGCGGTCATCCCAGGAATTAGCACCCCTTGGGATTGGCCAAAGTATGTTACTGATTTGCGTACGGAAGCGGCTGGGAAACCGATTGCTATTAAAATAATGGCGACAGGGGGCTTAGAGAGAGACTTGGCCGTATGTTTGGAAGCCGATTTTGATGTCATAGTCCTCGATGGGGCCCAAGGTGGGGCGTCTGGTGCATCTCCACTGATCTGCGATGATTTAGGTATCCCAAGTTTACTAGCCTTGGTTCGTGCGGAACGTTTTTTGCGCGAGCAGGGTGCTCGTAAGGACGTAAGCTTGGTTGTTGCGGGAGGATATGCCACGCCCGGGGAATGTTTAAAGGCCATAGCGCTTGGGGCGGATGCGATCTATCTCGGAACGGTTCCTCTGTTTGCGTTGGTTCATCGCCAAATCCAAAAAATTCTCCCTTGGGAACCGTTAACCCAATTGGTCTGGTACGATTCTCCCTATAAGCAACGGCTAGACATTGCTTTGGCGAGTAAAAGTGTGGTCAATGTCCTTAAATCGATGGCCATGGAGATGGAAGAGGGAGTACGAGCCTTGGGAAAAACGGGTTTATCTGAGCTTGGCCCTAACGATCTTGTGGCCTTGGACGAATGGACGGCACAGGTTACTGGCGTAAAACGTGCTTATCCTTGGCAGGAGTCACCATTTTGACAATATTTATCACGCCGAGTATAATGTATTCAGTGAAATATTAGTTAAAACCCGAAGAACGTGAGGAATAGCGTGAGTTAACCGTTCAGAGAGAGAGGCCATCAGCTGGGAGGTCTTTTCGGAAAGACGCTAAGGTCGCACAGGAGGGGCAGAGGGGAACAAAGTACTCTCTGACGGAAAAACCCGTTAGCGAATGACAAGTGCTGGGAAACGCAATAGTTCTCAGAATAAAGGTGGTACCACGGAAGCTTTTCGTCCTTTACCAGGATGAAAGGCTTTTTTTACGGTTTGGGGAGGAAGTGTCCCTGCCCATTCGTGCAAGTCCAAGAACCGTCCCCAACTTGCACCAACATTCAGATGAAGTATGCTGAGGACCGAAGGAAGCAAGAGAACCGTCCCTCCGTCTCCCTCAGATAAAAGGAGTTAAGAAAAAATATGGTAGAAAAAGTAGAAATGGCGAAAACGTATGATCCGGCCCTAGTGGAGGGAAAATGGTATCGTTATTGGGAGAAAAATGGGTTTTTTCATGATGAAGTGAATAAGGAAAAACCGGCGTTTAGTATTGTGATGCCCCCGCCGAATGTTACGGGTGCACTTCACCTTGGGCACGCAATGGACGGCACGATTCAGGATATTTTGACGCGCTATAAGCGGATGCAGGGCTACAATACGCTCTGGCTGCCAGGGACAGACCATGCTGGAATTGCAACCCAAGCCAAAGTAGAAGGACAGTTAGCTAAGGAAGGAACGAATCGCAACGAACTGGGGCGCGAGAAGTTCTTGGAGCGGGTTTGGGACTGGAAAGGGCAGTATGGTGGTCGAATTACGCAACAGTTGCGCCGGCTGGGAGCTTCCTGTGACTGGGAACGTGAGCGTTTCACCATGGATGAAGGATGTTCCAAGGCGGTTCGAGAAGCTTTTGTTGATCTTTATAATAAAGGGCTGATTTATCGGGGAAATTATATTATAAATTGGTGTCCTAAATGTCATACTACCATTTCGGATATCGAAGTGGAGCACGTCGATCATGAAGGAAATTTGTATCATCTGCGTTACCCGGTAAAAGACAGTGACGAGTCGCTGATCGTGGCAACCACTCGGCCTGAAACCATGCTTGGGGACACAGCCGTGGCAGTTCATCCGGACGATGAACGGTATACGCACTTAATCGGGAAAACTCTGATCCTCCCCCTTATGGATCGGGAAATTCCCATTATTGCAGATGAGTATGTCGATCGAGAGTTTGGGACGGGTGCGGTAAAAATCACCCCAGCACATGACCCAAATGACTTTGAAATCGGGCTGCGTCACCATTTGCCCCAGATCGTCGTCTTAGACAAAGAAGCTAAGATGAATGAAAATGCAGGGAAATATCAAGGGCTGGATCGTTTCGAGGCTCGGAAAGCGGTTGTGAACGATTTAAAAACTGCAGGGGTGCTTGTCAAAATTGATCCCCATGCTCATGCTGTTGGGGAATGCTATCGTTGCTCCAGCGTTATTGAACCAATGGTCAGTAGACAATGGTTCGTGAAAATGGAGCCTCTCGCGAAACCGGCTATTGAGGTTGTGCGCGATGGACGTTTGGAATTTGTTCCGGACCGTTTTGATAAGATCTATCTGGGTTGGATGGAAAATATCCGGGATTGGTGTATTTCTCGCCAGTTGTGGTGGGGACATCGCATCCCTGTTTGGTACTGTGAAGATTGTGGTAAGGAGATCTGCACCAAAGAGGATCCATCAACTTGCCCAACCTGCGGATCTGGCCACCTGAAGCAAGATCCTGACGTCTTGGATACGTGGTTTTCTTCCGGACTTTGGCCTTTTTCAACCATGGGTTGGCCGGAAAAAACCCCTGAATTAGAACAGTTCTACCCGACCTCTGTGTTAGTAACTGGAAGGGATATCATTTTCTTCTGGGTTGCCCGCATGATTTTCATGGCCATGGAGTTCATGAAGGAAGTGCCTTTTCCCAAGGTCATGATTCACGGTTTGGTGCTGGATGCTCAAGGGCGAAAGATGAGCAAATCCCTAGGCAACGGTGTTGACCCGATCGAGGTGATTGAACAGTATGGCGCAGATACGTTGCGCTTTATGCTAATTACGGGCAATACCCCGGGAAATGACCTCCGTTTTCATCCAGAACGCCTTGAGGCTACGCGAAATTTCTCGAACAAGATTTGGAATGCTTCTCGCTTTGTGCTTCTGAATTTAGAAGACTACGAAGAAGGGCCCCGTGGTGAACTCATGCTGGCTGACCGCTGGATTCTTAGCCGTTATGCTTCTACCGTGGAGAACGTTACCGGAGCACTGGAAAATTTTGATCTCGGAGAAGCTGGACGATTGCTTTACGAATTTATTTGGAATGAATTCTGTGATTGGTATATTGAACTCACGAAGCCACGCCTTTATAACAAGGAAGATGTGGTAGCTCGGCATACTGCACAATCCGTGTTGCTTGAAATTCTCGAAGGAACCTTGCGGCTTTTACATCCCTATATGCCTTTCCTGACTGAAGAGATCTGGCAGAATCTCCCGATCCAGGGGGAAAGCATCATGATGCAGGCGTGGCCCGAAGTACCAGCGTATAAAGACGCAGTGGCAGAGAAGAATATGACCCTCCTCATGGAAGCTATCAAGGCAATTCGCAATATTCGGGCCGAGATGAAGGTGGCACCTGGTCAAAAAGTAGAAATTTTGATGCTCGCTCCGGATCCGACCCAACGCGCGGTGCTTGAGAATGGAAAAGCAGACATCCTTAAATTGGCTGGAGGGGCGAGTGTAGAATTTTTTCAAATGCTGGCTGAGAAACCCTCTCAAGCCGCCAGTGCTGTTTTAGAGGGTGTGGAAATTTATCTCCCTTTAAAAGGACTGATGGATCTGGATAAAGAAGTGGCCCGTTTGGAAAAAGAGATGTCTGTTGCGACTCAGGACCAACAGATTCTGGAAGTGAAACTTAATAATCCTGGATTCACAGGTAAAGCCCCTGCGGCTGTCGTGGCTAAAGAACGGGAAAAACTAGAAGGAATTATAGCTCGTAAGGCGGCCTTGGAAGAGCGCTTGAAGGAGTTAGAGCAAAATTCGTAACCCTTTGCTGGTCCTAAAGTATCCGATGCTGCTTGGAACGAAACATCAAACCAGTTTTTGGAGTTTCCCATCTACCGAAACAAGGGTTTATATTTAAGATAATCAGCCTGAAGCGTTAAAAGGAGAAAAGTGGATGCGCACAAAACGCAACAAAGTGGAGAATCGTGAATTGTTCTTGAGGAGGAAAAACGAGTATGTCCAATGAAAAACTGGAGCAGGACTATCAGGAGAGCCTACAATACCTCGTCAACCTAACAACCTTTGGTATGAATTTTGGTTTGGAGCGCATCCAGGAACTTCTTAAACGGTTAGGAAACCCGGAAAAAGCCTTGCGCGTGGTGCATGTGGGCGGTACGAACGGTAAGGGCTCGACGACCGTCATGATTGCTCGTATTTTGCGGGAAGCAGGGTACAGAGTGGGGGTATTTACTTCTCCTCACTTGCATGATTATCGGGAACGCATGACGATCAACGGTCAGATGATTCCCAAGGAAAGAGTCATTGACGAAATCGCTCGCGTACGTCCGCATCTAGAGGACATGGTCGCCGAGGGGTTCGAGCATCCGACCGAGTTTGAAGTGAATACTGCACTGGTTTTTCTCTATTTCAAAGAGGAAAATGTTGATTTTGCTCTAATCGAGGTTGGATTAGGGGGAGCCATCGATTCCACAAATGTGGTTTCTCCTCTGATTTCCGTCATTACTAATGTTGCGATGGATCACATGGATTATTTAGGTTCCGATGTAGTATCGATTGCTCGGGTAAAAGCGGGCATTATTAAGCCCCATTCCAGCGTGGTAACTGCGTCGGATAACCCGGATGTGATCCAAGTATTGCGTGAACAAGCTAAGGCCATGGGCGTTCCTCTTTGGCTGGTAGGGGAAGATGTTCGCTGGGAAAGCAAGTGGAGCGGAGAGCTGGAACAGGAATTTGATCTTGTTGGATTACACTCGACGTACTTGAAATTACGCACGCACTTGATCGGGTTTCACCAACTTCGCAATGCGGCTACGGCAGTCACGGTCTGTGAAATACTACGAAGTGAATACGGAGCAAATATCTCTCGCGAGGCCATTTATGCCGGATTGCGCGAGGTAGAGTGGCCTGGGCGTTTAGAACTAATTTCCTTAAAGCCGAAAGTTCTCTTAGATGGTGCGCATAATGTGGATGGAGCACAGGCCTTAGCACAGGCAATACCCCTTTACACACGGGATCGCCTCATACTTTGTTTGGGAATGCTGGCAGACAAAGAACGCGAAAAGGTGGTTAATATGCTTGTGCCCATGGCGGACGAAATCATTATCACTCGTCCGAATTCGCCGCGTGCGGGAGATTGGAGAGCTCTGGGGAGTTTGGCAGAACAACATGGTCGGCCCGTCAAATGTATTGAAGACCCTAAGGAAGCGGTTATTTTTGCCCTTGGTCGTCTAGGAGAAAATGACATGCTTTGTGTAACGGGTTCAATTTATATGCTGGCAGATGCACGTCAAGCTTTATTGGATAAATTAAAGCATTAAGTAGCTTCTAAGCCTAAAAAGAAATTTATAGAAATAGTTCTTTTTTTAACACAAACATTCTAGGATTTGATACAATACTTCGTGGACTGACGTCATATTGACTCGATAATTCGCACTGTTTGTTGGAAAAGTTGGGATAGGTACCTATAGATTGCTCCGGGGAGATCTGAGAAAATTTTAGGTTGGGGGTTAATTTTTATGTTTGGTTTGACACCAAAAGAAGATAAATTCTATCAACTCTTTTCCCAAAGTACTGATATCATCTCTAAATCTCTTAGCAGGCTTCAAGGCATTATGCAGCAAGACTGTGTTTCCGCGGAAGACGCTGCTCAAATGCATCGGTTTGAACATGAAGCAGACAACGTCACCAACCAAATATTGGAACGACTGAATTCTACGTTTATTACGCCATTGGATCGGGAAGATATCTACAAGCTGGCGCAAGTCCTTGATGATATTGTGGATTATGCTGAAGGTACAGTAGAACGCATGCACCTTTACCGTACCCGCAAACCGTCACTAGGGGCGCAACAACTTGTCCACCTAGTGGGACTCGCAGCAGAGCAGATTCAGGCTGCTTTTTCATGTTTAGGAAACATTCACAACAAAAAATCTAAGATCCTGGCTGCGGCTGAGGAAATCTATCATCTTGAAAGTTCCGGAGACAAGCTCTATCGACAAGAAGTAGCCCGCTTATTTGACTGCGAGGAAGACCCCATTGAAATCATTAAATGGAAAGAGATACTGGAACATATTGAATCGACGCTAGATCATTGCGAAGCCATAGCAGATCTTCTCAAAAGCGTGGTCTTAAAATATGATTAATACTACAGGTATGATGCTCGTTGTTGTGGTTTTTTGCGCTTTGGCTTTCGATTATATCAATGGATTTCATGATACAGCCAATGCTATCGCCACGAGTGTGTCAACTAGGGCCTTAACTCCAAAACGTGCTGTGGTTCTGGCATCAGCCCTGAACCTTTTTGGGGCTCTCTATAGCACTGGGGTTGCCCAAACGATAGCCAAAGACATAGTTTCGCCTAAATTTGCGACGCAAGAGGTTGTCATCGCGGCTTTGTTAAGCGCGATTGCTTGGAACCTTATCACTTGGTATAAAGGAATTCCAAGCAGTTCTTCTCATGCCATTGTTGGTGGAATGGTCGGAGCTGCTGTTGCCAGAGCAGGATTTGCTGTGTTACAGTGGCAGGGTTTGGGAAAGATCGTGGCAGCACTGATTTTCTCTCCCATTGTAGGGATGATTCTGGGTTTCATCATCATGAAGTCATTGACCTATTCGTTCGGACGATTTGCACCCTCCCGAGTCAATCACGGATTTAAGAAAATGCAAATATTCTCTGCAGGATTGTTGGCCTTTAATCACGGGTCCAATGATGCCCAGAAATCGATGGGGATTATCACGATGTCCCTTATCGCTGCTGGGTTGCAAGCACAAACAGTCCTTGCTCCACCACTTTGGGTAAAACTTGCCTGTGCCTTGGCAATGTCTCTCGGAACCGCAGCAGGCGGATGGAAAATCATTCATACTATGGGGGGGAAAATCTTTAAACTAGAGCCTATAAACGGGTTTGCTGCTGATTTAAGTTCATCAATTGTTATCTGGTCAGCGACGGTTTTCCCCGGTCTCCATCTTCCGGTATCCACCACTCATGTCGTATCGGGTTCGATCATGGGAGTGGGGAGCGCTAAACGGGTTTCCGCAGTACGTTGGGGTGTAGCCCAACAAATGCTCGTCGCCTGGGTTGTGACAATTCCCACAACGTCCTTATTAGCCGCACTTTTTTATACGGTTTTGTCTAAATTTATTTAATAGGCACTTATTCGAGGCACGAGGCTCGAAGCTCGAATCGAAGCGAACAGAAAAGACCTTGGTCATAGATCAAGGTCTTTTAGATTTAATTTAAGAGTCTATTTCCTTCATCGCCAACATATCTTCCGGTAGGTAGTCGTCCACGCATACACGGAAGGAGAATGGGGCATGAAGGTTTTTGAGAAAGTCCGAATTGTCATTGTCTTGGTCTTGGGGATAATGGCCTTGGGTTTACTAACTTGGGGGATCGGCAAAGCCTATTTGGAACTGGTAGGACAATCTCGGAGCGTGAAGGTCGAAAGAGTAAATGACTTGATTCTTCCAGAAGCGAAGTTTTGGACCTGTCAGGTTGGCGTCTTTCAAAGTGAAAGCAATGCTCGGTTGCGAAAAGAGCAGCTTAAGGTTTTGAGTATTAATGCCGAAGTGATAAACAAAAATCCTTGGACAGTTAGCGTTGGCTTGGGCCATTCTCCAGATGATCTTAAGGGTTTAAAGCAAAGTCTCATAGAAAAAGGAATTCCGACGGTTCCTAAACAAATGGTGCTTTCTGAAAGGACCTTCCGTGTTGCGGGCAATGGTTCACAACTGACAGCGGAACTATTAACGAACGTCAATTCAATGCTTCAGGAGGGATTGACCACGCAAGCCCTGGCAAAGGAAAAGCAGAGCTGGGATAGTAAGGCTGGAGATAATCCACCCAAGGACTTACAAGGACTCCATCTAGTTTATAACCAACTTCGAGGGAAAACCAGTTTGGAAGAGCAATACACTTTGGGATTGTCACTATATTCAGAATCTCAGAGGATTATAAATAAGTTTTCCGGGAAATAATAGATTTAGAGGGAAAAAGTGATAAAGTAGGAAGATATCCGAGGATTTTAATACCATAAATTGCGTTTTTCCTTGTTAGTGCTATAATTAGCATATAATTTTTCTAATTCCAGCTAAGAAATGAGGGAACTTATTGAAAACGCTAAAAATTCCTGAGGCGACAATTATCCGGCTTTCCGTTTATTCACGTCATCTGACTGATGTGGATCGGAAAGGAATTATAACTACCTCCTCGGGAGATATTGCTGATGGAGTCGGCGTTAGTCCGGCACAAGTTCGGAAAGACTTGGCCTATTTTGGTGAGTTTGGAACAAGGGGTGTCGGGTATAACGTCAAAGATCTCCGTCAACATATTTTGAGAATTCTTGGTTTAGGTGTTGATTGGAACGTTACCTTGGTCGGCGCTGGAAACTTAGGCTTGGCTTTATGTTCCTATAAAGGATTTAGGGAACGGGGATTTATCATCACCAGTATTTTTGATTCGGATCCTAGTAAGGTGGGGACTATGATCGGCAACGTAAAAGTCCTGCCCATTGAGCAATTAGAAGAAGTTGCGAAACAAAACCAAACTCAGATTGGTATTATTGCCGTACCTTCAGCTGTAGCACAAGATATAGCAGATAAATTGATTAATGCAGGAGTAGAAGCGATCCTGAACTTTGCGCCTGTCGTCTTAAACGTCCCTCCACAAATAGAGCTTCGCAATGTTGACTTGGCTGTAAACCTAGAAGTCTTGACCTTTAATGTGGGGGCACAACGCTTCTGATTCCAACTTGGAAGCAAATCATGTAAGTCGCGTGCAATTGGGGACGGTTCTTTGACTTGCATTTTTTAGAACTGTAAGAATTGTATCTTAGGGAAAAAAGCCTCATGGCAAGTTTTGGAAAGAACTGCTATGGGGTCTTTTGGGTTTTGTTTGGGAAGCCCAGTTACAATTGATTCTGCAAATAAATGGTTAAGTAAATAAAGAATATTAAGTAAATTAGGCTATCCTAGCCATATTCTTTATTATCATTGAACTAAGCTACCTCAAAATTACCCTGTTGTACATCATGGGGTACCTGTCATATAATAGTATTATAAGAAGTGTGTCTAGGGTTCCGCCGCAAGGGTCTGGACCGAGCGATACAGGTTGGAAGACACCAACTACACCGTGTGGGAAAAAAGCCCCGTGGCAAGTTCTTTGGAACGCCTACGGGGCTTTTTTGGTACCAATCAGAATGTATAAATTTCTGGTGGCATATCAGTGTAACTAAGGCGACCGCCTTAGCTAAGGCTTGGCGCTAGCTGAGTTTCTTTAGTTGCTCGGGTCTCTTGGCACTTATGGGGTATTTGGAGTTGTAAAGAAAGAGGGGGAGAAGAATGAATCAAAACCAGGGGAAGAAGAAAATTACGGTATATGATACGACGTTGCGTGATGGAGCTCAGGGGGAAGGGATTCATTTTTCTACGCAAGATAAGCTAAGCTATGTAAAACGAATTGAGGAGATGGGAAGTCTTTATGTGGAAGCGGGTTGGCCGGGTGCTAACCCACGGGATGAGGAATTTTTTCAGCAAGTGCAGAAACTAACCCCATCAAAAGTGCGCATCGCCGCTTTTGGAAGTACTTGTAAGGTAAATGAATCTCCAGAGCAAAGCGATATTTTACTAAAACTCCTAGCCTCAGGAGCAGAAACAATAACGATCTTTGGTAAGTCGTGGGATCTGCATGTTAGGGACGTTTTGCGGGCAACCTTAGAGGAAAACCTTCGTTTGATTCGAGAGTCCGTTTCCTTTCTGGTTAACCAAGGACGTGAAGTTTTCTTTGATGCCGAACATTATTTCGATGGATTTAAGGAAAATCCAGATTATGCGCTGAAGTGTATCGCCGCTGCTCTTGACGCCGGAGCGGTAATGGCAATTCTATGTGATACAAATGGAGGAAGCCTACCCGAAGAAATAGCCCAAGGGGTAAGGGCTGTCATGCAGGAATTCAAGCCACAAGAACTTGGAATTCATGTCCACAATGATAGCGGTCTCGCTGTTGCTAATTCCCTCGTCGCGGTGGAAGCTGGGGTAACCCAAATTCAGGGGACCTGGAATGGGTTTGGGGAACGATGTGGCAATGCTAATTTAAGTACTCTCATTCCTTTGTTACAGCTCAAAGGGGAATACTCAGTAGTTTCTGATTCTGCATTGTCAAAAATTACTTCGTTTTCTCGCTTTGTTGCAGAGCTCTCAAACGCGACGTTCGATGAGAAACAGCCCTATGTGGGCCGCAGTGCTTTTGCGCATAAAGCGGGTATGCACGTGGATGCGATTCTCAAGAACCAACGAACATTTGAGCACATGGATCCTGCTGGGGTTGGAAATGAGCGGCGTATTTTAATATCAGATCAAGCAGGGAAAGCCAATATCTTGGAACGATTGCGTCGCTTTGAACCGACAATGCTTAAAGAAGACCCGCTCGTTGAGAAAGCTATGTTCGAGATTAAAGCTATGGAGCATAGTGGGTTTCAATTTGAAGCGGCAGAAGGGAGCCTCGATCTATTACTTCTCCAGATCATCGGTAAGTTCTCCCCTCCTTTTGAAGTCTTAGATTATCACGTTTGGAGTGAACCTTTTCGTGGTGAACTCGATTCCGTAGCTGTCGTAAAGGTCAAAGTGGGCTCTGAATCGGTACACATTGCTTCGGAGGGAAATGGACCTGTCAATGCCTTGGACACTGCTTTAAGGCAGGCCTTAGTCAGTTTCTTCCCGATTTTGGGAAAGAGTGAACTGGTAAATTATAAAGTGAGGGTTTTAGATGGTTCTCTGGGAACGGAAGCTATTGTACGCGTTATCGTAGATACTCGCGTGGGGCGTGAAGTCTGGGGGACAATAGGGGTCTCTACTAATATCCTGAAGGCAAGTGCGCAGGCTTTGCTTGATGCTATTAACTGGACGATCTGGAAGTTTGAAATTGAGTAGGGAGGGTCCGCGAGACACGTCCTCGGCCAATGCGTCGGACGCGTGATCGCGGACCCTCTAGTCTGGGGACGAACGAGAGGAGAACGGTTTTTGCGTCTCGCTCTGGACGGGGGAGACGTCCTGTTTTCCGCTCTGCGGAAAAAGCGGGAAGCAGAGGGACGGTTCTTATGCTTCCTTTGGCCGGCTGAACACATTCGACGACTATGGCTCGAACAGGATGTTCGGGGTTAGACACCGCCATGGATGGCAAGGTGTCGGATGGTCTAGTGTCTATGTAGCCAAGGATGTGAGAAGGGACTTGGTTTCTTCTCTGCGGAAAAAGCGTATGAAAGAGGTTTTTGGAAGCAAGAGAACCGTCCCTTTGCTTCCCATAGAAATAGCCGATGGTCTCGACAGGCTTCTCAGGAAGTTGTATAATGTATACAATGTACAACAGAACGTAATTGGGGGACGAGAGTATGCGGCAAGAAAAGGATTTAATAGGAGTTCATGAAGTTCCGGATGATGTGTATTATGGAATTCAAACATTACGTGCAACGGAGAACTTCCCAATCACAGGGTATCACCCACATCGGGAATTGATTCGTGCCTTAGGCATGGTTAAAGGCGCGGCGGCCGAAGCCAATATGCATATAGGGGCTTTGAGCCCTACCATTGGAAAAGCGATTGTTAATGCATCTCGGGAACTGATTGAAGGACGCTTTCACGATCAATTTGTGGTTGATGTGATTCAGGGTGGGGCGGGTACGTCCATGAACATGAACGCCAATGAAGTAATTGCTAATCGGGCAATTGAAATCCTTGGCGGGAAAAAGGGCGAATACTTTAAGGTTCATCCGAATACGCATGTGAACATGGCCCAAAGTACCAATGATGTCTTCCCAACTGCAATCCGCATTGCGTGCTTGAATGTGGCGCAGGATTTGGTTGAAGCGTTAGATAGGTTAAGGCAATCCTTCGAGGATAAAGCTCAAGAGTTCGACGGTGTGATCAAGATGGGGAGGACGCATTTGCAAGATGCTGTTCCCATTCGGTTAGGACAGGAGTTCGCGTCCTATGCTCACGTTCTTGGACGTGATCTTAAGCGAATTAAACAGGCGACTCAATCTCTGGAAGTCATGAATATGGGAGCGACCGCCGTAGGCACAGGGTTAAATGCGGACCCTGAGTATATTAAAAATGTGACTGAGCGCTTAGGTGCATGGACACACATGCCTTTGCGACTTGCTGAGGACCTCGTGGATGCCACTCAGAACACGGATGCGTTCATGGAAGTTTCTGGATCGTTGAGGACATTGGCTGTCAATCTTTCCAAAATCGCGAATGACCTGCGCCTGATGGCTTCCGGTCCGCGAACTGGGCTGAAGGAAATTAATTTGCCATCGATGCAACCAGGTTCCTCCATCATGCCTGGGAAAGTTAACCCAGTCATGGCTGAACTGGTCAATCAAGTGGCTTTCCAAGTTCAAGGCAATGACTTTACCATTGCTTTGGCGTGTGGGGCCGGACAACTGGAACTGAACGTTATGGAACCTGTCATGGTCTTTAATCTACTCCAGTCGTTGGACATTTTGCGAAATGTGACCCGAGTCTTTAGGGACCGCTGTATCATAGGCATTACGGCAAATACGGAGCGTTGCCGTGAGATGGTGGAAAACAGCGTCGGCATCGTAACGGCCATTAATCCCCATGTAGGTTACGATGTAGCATCAGGGGTAGCCAAAGAAGCGATTGTATGCGGCCGTTCGGTCCGCGACATTGTGTTGGAAAAAGGCGTTTTGACGAAAGAAGAACTTGAACTGATCCTAAATCCTTATGAGATGACCAAACCTGGCATTGCTGGGGCTTCGCTGTTAAAAGGGTGAAGAGGGTCGCGAGACACTTGCTTAGCCATGCATTCGTCGTGTCAAACTAGGGCTTTAATCCTTAATGTAAGCGGGCAGGCTTCCCGGCCAATGCGACGGCAGTGTATGCCATCCATGGCGCCACCCTGCACTAGGCACATCCTGTGCCGTCGTCCGTGCCGCATGGCCGGCGGGAAACGTCCTGTTTCCCGCACTGCTTTATGAAAGCGGTTTAAAGCCGAGTTTGGCTACGACTCACGCAAAGGCTTCGCGCCGTGTGATCGCGACCCTCTGGGGAAGATGACTTAATAAGGATGCAAGTGCAAGAACCGTCCCCACTTCTTGCACTTTATACATTTCTTGCGTACGTAAGGAAACAAAACAGCCTTTCTCTTGTTGAGAAAGGCTGTTTGTTTCCTATTAATAAGATAGAAAACAGAACAGTGTCGAACTTGCGTAGTAAAGGGGAAGATGCTAAACTTGAGTGAAGTAATAGATGGGAGCTGAAGGCAGAAATTCTGCCTGAGTTGCTATAGATGGAAGGGGAAAGAGTATGGTGGTTGGGCGAAATTCCTCGGGGACAGGAAGGACTGTTCTGCTCATTTTGATTGGTGCTGCCCTCGGGACCTTGGTTGGATTCGGCTTAGAAAAATACGGCATTTTAGCGCCGTTTTTGCGCCCGGCCGTTATCGATGTACCCTTACATACTTACTTAGATTTCTTTTTTTTCTCCCTTTCCTTTGGTTTTCGCTTGAGTATCACAATCGCGACGATTTTGGGAGCTATGGGAGGATATTTATTGTCAAAGAAGGTGTAATATGCTCGTGCTTGCTTCTTCATCTCCGCGGAGGGCTACGTTGCTTCGCGAGGGAGGTTACCCCTTTGCAGTGGTCAAGGCCTCTGTAACAGAAGAGTTGCCGGAAGGGATTCTACCGGCGACGGGGGTTAGGCAGTTGGCGATACGCAAGGCCGAGGCAGGTCTAACTCACTGGTTAGAACTGGGAGGGGATTCTCAGGATGTTGTGTTGGGAGCGGATACCATGGTGGTCCTTGATGCCCAGATTTTAGGGAAGCCCGCAACACTTGTGGAAGCAGAAACTATGCTAACAAGGCTCAGTGGTAGAACCCATGTAGTTCTGACCGGTGTGGCGTTAATTTCTGGATCGGGAAGGCTGAAAGCGGACGTGGTCGAAACCGTCGTGCAGTTTCGCCAACTTGGTTCAGATGAAATTCAGGCGTATGTGGCTGGTGGAGAACCGATGGACAAAGCCGGAGCCTATGGGATTCAGGGGGAAGCGGGAAAATTTGTCGCGTCAATTCAAGGATCATTGACAAATGTCATTGGCTTACCCATGGAATATCTTTCGGAACAGCTTAAGGCGTGGGGGATTGAGCAGACAAATATCGCTTCACGCGAGGTGGATGATGGATTATCGACGTTTGAAGGATTTACCGGAGGAACTCCTACCCCGTGAACGACTTTACCAGACGGGTCCTGAAGCCTTATCGAATCGTGAAGTTTTGGCAATCCTTTTGCGTACCGGCATCAAAGGGGAAAACGTTTTGACCTTGGCGGAACGAGTTTTGATTGAGGTTGGTGGACTCGCGGGGCTAGGCAAACTGACAGTTCATGAACTGGCTCAACTCCATGGTCTCGGAAAAGCTAAAGCAGCAGAAGTGAAGGCGGCCTTGGAATTAGGGCGTCGTTCAGTTTCCGTCGACCCCATGTCTAGACCAGTGGTCAATTCCCCACAGGATGTGGCCCACATTGTGATGGAAGAAATGCGGTTTCTGGATCGTGAACACTTCCGCGTTGTTTCTCTGTCGACCAAGAACCACGTTCTGGGAATTAGCCCAATCTCGATCGGTTCCTTAAATTCGTCTTTGGTTCACCCACGGGAGTGTTTTAAAGAAGCGATACGGCGAAATTCAAACGCGATTATTTTATTGCACAATCATCCGAGCGGCGATCCCACTCCCAGCAAAGAAGATATTGACGTAACACGTCGTTTGGCAGACGGAGGGAAGATTCTTGGGATTGAGGTGCTCGACCACGTGATTATTGGAGATAATCGCTTTATCAGTCTAAAAGAACGAGGAATCATCTGACGCGATGCACGAAGTTCGATGTTCGAACTTTGAATTATTGTGCGAACTATGTTCGCTTCGATTCGAACCTCGACATTGGGTATACTGTTTAATATCAAACGACTTGGAAGGAGTTTTAGAATACAAATGTTTAATATTTTTAGCAGGGATTTAGGAATTGATTTGGGAACAGCGAATACATTAGTTCATGTTAAGGGAAAAGGAATTGTTGTGCGGGAACCCTCTGTGGTGGCGATAGATATTGTGACTAAAACTCCAATGGCTGTCGGGGATAAAGCCAAAGAAATGATTGGTCGTACACCTAGTAACATCGTGGCTATTCGGCCTTTAAAAGACGGGGTCATTTCGGATTTTAACGTTACTCAGAAAATGTTGAAATACTTTATTAGTCGAGCGCTGGGGACAGAACACCCATTTATTCGTCCACGGGTCGTCATTTGCGTGCCTTCAGGTGTAACCCCGGTTGAGGAACGTGCAGTTAAAGAAGCGGCTATGGCGGCTGGCGCGAAAGACCCGATTATTTTGGAAGAACCAATGGCCGCTGCCATAGGTGCCGGTCTTCCAGTCAGTGAACCAACTGGAAACATGATCGTGGACATCGGCGGAGGGACGACAGAAGTAGCTGTGATTTCCTTGGGTGGGATTGTAACAAGCCGTTCTATCCGTGTGGCCGGGGATGAAATGGACGATGCTATCGTCGCTCATATTAAGAGACGGTATAATTTAATGATCGGTTATCGCACGGCTGAAGCGCTTAAATTTGAAATCGGATTTGCCTACAAAGCTGAAATAGGCACGTATGTCGTGCGTGGACGGGATTTATTAACAGGACTTCCTAAAACAGTTGAAGTTACCTCAGAAGAAATCCAAGAGGCACTGCAAGAACCCGTCATGGCTATTGTGGATGCTGTGAAATCATGTTTGGAAAAAACTCCGCCAGAATTGTCATCGGACATCATGGATCGCGGCATCATGATGGCAGGTGGTGGGTCCCTGCTTCGCAATCTCGATCGATTAATTGCGGATGAAACCGGAATTGCGGTGCACTTAGCGGAGGACCCATTGTCTTGTGTGGTTCTGGGAACGGGAGATGTCTTGGATCATGCGGATATTCTTCGTAAAATTGCCGCCTCGCAGAAGAGTTAAAACAGGCGGGGAGGAATTATGGTGGGGAAAAGAGTTAATGTAACGGGAATTGCGGTTCTCGTTTTCTTTCTGTTGTTAGGAGTACTGATTAGCATCCGGTCAACAGGACTGGGTAGTCATTTTCCCAACCCAGTTGGGGGAGTTTTGCAGCGCGTTTTAAGTCCCTTGGAAAACTCAATTCTCCAACTGGGGAATGGGATTCGGGATAATACGAAGGTATTTTGGAACTTCCGGGCGGTACAACTGGAAAATGAGGCCCTGCACAAGAAGGTTGATCAATTGACAGGGGATAATCTCACCCTAAAAGAACAAGTCTTAGCTGGCATGCGCTATACGGTGCTCGATCAGGGGCAGTTTCGAAATCCTTCGCTTGACAAGTTCCAAAAAGTTGGGGCCAGTGTCATTAATCGCAACCCGACTTCCTGGTACCAAACCCTAACTTTGAATCGTGGCAGCAAGGATGGAGTGGCGGTAGATGACCCGGTCATCGGCGATTTGGGTCTCGTAGGAAAGATTGTTTCCGTTTCACCGACCACTTCAGAAGTCTTGATGATTCTCGACGGAGAAGGGCAAGTAAGTGCGCTCGTGCGTAACAGCACGGGAAATGGAACTTTCGGAATTGTGCAAGGAACCTATAAGCGAGGTTCGCGCCTGACGTCGCAAGGGAATTTACAAATGCTCTTTCGCCGAGAGGATAACGTCAATGCCGGGGATCTCGTGCTGACTTCAGGTCGCGGCGGGGTTTACCCTCAAGATGTCCCAGTTGGAAAAGTAAAAGAAATTCAACTAGACCCTTCTGGTCTGCTCAAAACCGCTTATATTGAACCACTGGTCAACTTTGACGCCTTAGAAGAGGTTTATATTGTTAAAACAGTGGGGGCGAAATAATGCGTTATCTTCTTATAGCCGTTATGTTTCTCCTGAGTCTCATCTTGCCTGGGACGGTCTTTCATTTTTGGTCTTGGTCAGGGATTAAGCCGGATTTACTCATGCTGCTAACGATTTATATGGCCATGCATCATCGCTTGTCTTCAAGTTTGTTATGGGGACTGGGTGCCGGTTTATTAGAAGATTTATATTTGGGGCGCTACATCGGAATGTATACACTTTCACTCACTGTGGTTGCTTTTGTGAGTTATTGGCTAGCCGAACGATGGTATCGCGAAAATTTCCCTTTAACCACGTTCATGGTTTTTCTAGTCACAGCGGTGGGACAAATTATTGTCGCTTTTTTGACGTTGGGAGCTGGACTACAATGGTCTTTTGGGGATATCGGACGGTTGGTAATCGGTGTTTCCTTATATAATGCGATCCTTGTTCCGCTAACCTACCCGTGGATTCATCGGTCATTCCTGCGCGGTTGGTTGCGCTACCGGCCAAGATATGAGAGATAGCGCGCTATCTCTTCTCTTATATCTTGCGAGGTTCGATATTCGAGGTTCGTGGTTCGAATTGGAAGCGAACAAAGTTCGCAGGACAAATTAAAGCCTTGAAGTTCGATCCGAACTTCGTGCAAGTCGGGGACGGTTCTTGGACTTGCACACGACTCGAACTTCGATTCAGAGTTCGAACCACGCAAATTGCACATTGATTCCGTTCTTCGATTCATAGAATCGAATTCACAATTCGGACATCGTGCTTCGGACATCGGACCTCGCAAAAAACGTATCGAAGAGGAGTTTTTTGGATGGATGATAGAGAGCGAAAACCGTATGTTCATCGTTTGTGGGGTTTAAGTATCGTCGTGGTTCTCGTTTTTTCGATTTTGGGCTTTAACCTATGGCGACTACAGATTGCCCAAGGTTCCTATTATTCCGCTATGGCCAAGGGAAATGTTATGCAACTTGTAAAAGTGCAGCCGACAAGAGGGGATATTGTGGATCGGAACGGCAAACTTCTGGTAACAAGTGTTCCAGAGTTCGCGCTTAACTTAGACTGGATGGATTTGCAACAATCCAAAATCAGTAATTGGAAAGATGTGGTCCAGCGCTTAGCAGGGTATATTCGACCGGACTGGCCTAATCCTAATCAATCGGTTGATTCGATTGCTGAAGATATCTTTGCCAATATCCAGAATCATCAGTGGGAACGCTATCGTCCAGTAACTATTCTAAATAATGTCCCTCCCGATCTCCAAGCGATCATTGCTGAGCACCAAGAGGAGCTTCCGGGCGTGAGTGTCGATGCGATCCCAGTCCGTTCCTATCCTCAGAAAACGTTGGGCGGTCAGTTCCTCGGCTATGTTCGTGAGATTGGGGATAAAGAGATTGCCCAGTTTAATCAGAATGCCGATGCACAAAAAGCGGGTTTTGAGTATGCACAGGGTGATTTGGTCGGCAAGGATGGGGTGGAGAAATCCTATGACTTTTGGTTGCGTGGCAAAGAAGGGGTTCAACAAGTTGAAGTCGACAATAACGCTCGTCCCGTTTCCAAACAGGTGATTCAAGCGCCGGAAGCGGGGAAGACGGTGCAACTGACCATTGATGCTGACCTGCAAAAGACGGTAGAAGATAGTCTTGATCAAGTCATTGCCAATGTTCAAAAGAATACCAATCCGAACGCTAAGTCGGGAGCTGCCGTGGTGATCGATGTCAATACGGGCAAGGTTCTAGCCATGGCGTCTCGGCCAGGAATGGATCCCAACGATTTGATCGGCAATATTTCTCAGGCAGTGTCGGACAAGTACTTTACAGATAAAACGGCC
The DNA here is from genome assembly GCF_001936615.1 of Desulfosporosinus metallidurans. Lineage (GTDB taxonomy): Bacteria > Bacillota > Desulfitobacteriia > Desulfitobacteriales > Desulfitobacteriaceae > Desulfosporosinus > Desulfosporosinus metallidurans. The sequence continues at coordinate 32,416 of NZ_MLBF01000013.1, read as the reverse complement.
CCAGCAGCTTCTCTTAACCGAGCGTTGACCGGGCTATATCCGCCTGGATCGGTGTTTAAAATGGTGACCGCGATGGCATCCTTGCAACTCAAAGTGACCACGCCGGATGAGCGGATCAGAGATGTTCTGTCTTCTTTAGGAAACTTGGCATCTCAGCAACAAGGTTTCCCAGAATGGGGCGGCAATGATTTTGGTCTGGTCAATCTTTATCGAGCTCTGGCTTTATCCTCGGATATTTATTTTGAAGTAATTGGACGCCGAGTTTTTGAAGCCAATCCGGAAACCATAGGTCAAATTGCCCATGAATTCGGGTTAGGTGTTGAAAGCGGAATTGATTTGCCTGGAGAAGCGAAAGGAATCGCGCCCTCAGCAGAATGGAAGAAAGCATATTTCGGTCCTACCTATGAAAAGTCGCGCGATGCCAAGCTGGCAGCGATTGAAAGTAAATACGCCCCTCTCCTGGCGCAGGCTCAGGATGCGAAAAGTAAGCAGAAGTTGCAAACGAAGAAAGATGCCGAGAAAAATGACGTTGCCGTTTGGTACAAGCAAAAGACCAGCGAAAATGTGGATTGGAAGGTTTATGACAGTTACAACAATGCCATTGGGCAAGGGTACAACACCTATACCCCGTTGCAATTGGCCAATTACGTGGCCACACTAGTAAACGGCGGGAAACACTATCGTCCCTATGTTGTTGACAAACTGTTGGATCCTATCACAGGAAAAGTCACTCAGCAATATCAACCCAAGGTTCTCAATACAGTATCGGTCTCACCGGATATTCTGGATACGGTCAAAAAAGGGATGGCCGCAGTAACAACGGGTGAAGGAACGGCCAATTTCATGTCGATAGATATGCCGGAATTCACCGGGGGAGCTAAAACAGGTACTGCTCAGATTGGGTCCAAGGACACGATTTCCGGTGAAATCTACAATGGGGTGTTTGTGGCTTTTGCCCCTTACGATCATCCTCAGATTGCTTTCGCTGGGGTTGTTGAATTTGGGAGTCACGGTGGGGATACGGCAGGTAAAGTCGCTGAGGCAGCCTTTATGAAGTATTTTGGTTGGAAGTCCTCGAAAGGGGGCTAAAAAACGAGGAAATTTGTCCTCGTTTTTTCATATTGTAAAAAGGGAATTGGGACAGGCTTGTAGAATTTATAGAGAGCATTTAAAGAAGTCAAGTGATGGGGGATTGTGCAGGTTGACACGGACAGAACATCTAGCACTTAAGGGCACCCGCGATGGATTGGTTTTATACCTTGATCCAGAGGCAGACTTTGGATTACTAATCAATGAACTTGCTAAGCTATTAGAAGAATCTGTTCAATTTCTGCAAGGTGCAACCGTTCGGTGCTATGCTGGGAAAAAGGAATACACTGAGGATGAACATGCTGCATTGGCAACAATCCTAGGACAATACCAGTTGGAACTTGCTGGATGGTTAACCACGGAAGAAGTGTATGTGCCCGGTAAGAGCCAATCCTATGCCACAGAGGACAAGGAAACTCGCCACTGGGATGAAGGGATGGTTGAAGGAAGCTGTCTCTTTGTGGAACGCACACTTCGTTCTGGGAAAAGTGTTCAATTTGAGGGTCATGTTGTTGTTCTGGGGGATGTTAATCCCGGAGCAGAGATTATCGCAACTGGTAACATTGCTGTTTTAGGTTCCTTGCGGGGGGTGGCCCACGCTGGAGCGACAGGAGAACGAAAAGCTTCAGTCAGCGCTTATCATCTGGCCCCCACTCAATTGAGGATTGCGGATTTGGTGACTAGGGCACCGGATGAAGTAACCGACGGACGAGGCCCGGAAATTGCCAGAATCAAAGATGATCAATTAATAGTAGAAGCGGCAGGTATGAATGCTTGGCGTGGCAAGATACGCTAAGAGAGAATAACTCTAATTGGAAAGGTAGGTCTAAATATGGGTGAGGTAATCGTTGTAACTTCCGGAAAAGGGGGCGTTGGCAAGACGACAACATCCGCAAATATTGGCACAGGACTGGCTGCCGCAGGACATAAGGTCGTCTTAGTCGATACGGATATCGGTTTGCGTAACCTTGATGTGGTGATGGGACTGGAAAACCGCATCGTTTACGACCTAGTGGATGTGACCACTGGGAATTGCCGCTTAAAACAAGCCCTAATTAAAGATAAACGTTTTCCTAATCTTTTTTTGCTGCCCGCTGCCCAAACCAAGGATAAAACAGCCGTTAATCCTGAGCAGATGAGCACATTAGCTAAAGAACTTAAAGAAGAATTCGATTTTGCGATTATTGACTGTCCGGCTGGAATCGAACAAGGGTTTCGCAACGCAATTGCTGGTGCCGACCGGGCCGTGGTCGTTTGCACCCCCGAAGTCAGTGCAGTACGTGATGCGGACCGCATTATTGGCCTCTTAGAAGCGGCGGAGCTAAGGAATCCAAAACTAATAATTAACCGAATTCGACCTGAAATGGTGAAACGTGGGGACATGATGGATATCTCGGATATTCTAGATATCTTGGCCATCGATCTTATCGGTGTCGTCCCAGAAGACGAGAGTATCGTGATCTCCACGAACCGCGGTGAACCCGCTGTTATGGATCAAGGGTCAAAAGCTGGCGAGGCCTACCGACGGATCACAAGGCGGATTAAAGGAGAAGAAGTGCCTTTGATGAGCCTTGATGTACCCGTAGGAATCATGGATAGACTTAAGAGACTCGTTGGTCTTCGTTAACCGTTCGGTACTGAGAGGAGGAATCGTCCTTGTTAGAATTTATCAGCCGAATGCTTGGCAAGGAAAGCGCCTCGAGCAAGACGGTGGCAAAAGAGCGCCTTCGGCTCGTTCTGGTTCATGACCGTGCCAGCATTTCACCAACCATGCTCAATCGATTAAGAGAAGATTTGATTAAAGTTATTTCGAACTACATGGAGATTGACGAAACTGCGCTCGAATTTAATCTCTGCCAAGATGACCGCGAAGTGGCGTTGGTCGCCAATATTCCGGTCGTGAAGATGAAGCGGGATTACGCCACTAAGTAAGGAGCCAGCAGAACGCACTAAGTCGATCTCTACCCGATGATGACCAATATGAATAGAAGTATGTGTAAGATTACAGATGTAGCTAGGGGGATAACCACCTAGCTTTTTTCTTTTTACCAGTTTTGCCGGAAGCTTTGGGCTGTGTTTAGAGATGTGCTATAATGAGCAAGTAATAGTCAAGGAGTAGCCAAATAATTTGAGGGGAATTATGATCGTGGATAAGCGAACCTTAAGAAACTTAGACTTTTTATTTATCCTTTTTACGTTTTTATTGTTGGCAGCTAGTCTCTTCATCTTGAGTACGGCTTCAATTAGTGTCGATAAAGCAAATCCTTTACACTATGTCAAAGTGCAAACGTACTGGATTATAAGTGGGATTTTCATTGCAGTTGTCCTGGCGGCAATCGATTATCAAAAATGGCAACGCTTCCGGTGGTGGATTTACGGCCTTAATCTGGCTTTGCTTTTTGCCGTGATTCTTTTTGGTCACTCGGCCAAAGGAGCAACCCGTTGGATCCCGATCACCTCAAGTTTCAGTATTCAACCTTCGGAGTTTGCTAAAATTTTCATTATTATTACCTTTGCTGACTTTCTAGCCCATCGCAAGGGAAAACTCGACAATTTTAGAGATTTCATATTACCGTTTCTCTTCGTGCTCGTACCTATGCTTCTGATCTTTAAGCAACCTGACTTAGGGACCACGTTAGTTTTTGCGGCAATATTTATAGGTATGATGTTTGTGGCAGGTGCCAATCCTTGGAAATTTGGAGGACTGTTACTGGGCGGGGTTTGTATCATTGGGATAGCACTTTGGCTGCACTTTGCCACGAACTTGCCGGGCTGGTTACACTGGGCTCAAGGTCTTCCCCTCCCCATGCAAGATTATCAGTTAAAACGCTTAACTATTTTCGTGAATCCGGCTGCCGATAAGTCTGGAGACGGATTTCATATTCTACAATCCCTTTGGGCCATCGGATCCGGTGAGTTATGGGGAAAAGGGTATCGTATGGGAACGCAAGGTCAGTTGAACTTCTTGCCGGAACATCACACCGACTTTATTTTTTCGGTAGTCGGGGAAGAGTTCGGATTTGTAGGAACGATCACGCTGCTTTTCCTCTTTCTCATCTTTATTTTGCGCAGTATCAGCATCGCTTTGAAAGCGCGAGACCCGTTTGGTATGTTAATTGCCACGGGCGTGATCTCCATGTTTACCTTTCATATCTTAGTCAATGTGGGTATGACCTCGGGGATTATGCCAGTGACCGGTATCCCGCTACCGTTGATCAGCTATGGTGGAAGCGCGATGTGGTCGAACATGGCCTCGGTCGGCTTGCTCCTCAGTGTTAATTTAAGGCGACAGAGACTTATGTTTTAATAGAACTGCTAGCAGTTCTATTTTTTTTGCCTTCTCATAAACTATTAAGGGATGTACGAGCCTGAAATGGTGTGTGAAGTGAGGCAGAGTAGGATGAATCCTTTTGAACGTTGGGATGACTGGGAATGGGAACGGGCAATCCAAGAGGTGGGGAAAGAACAGGGGCGGGGAAAATCACCGCGCTTTAACCATCAGCCGGGACGTTATCGAAATTCCCCTAAGACGGGTTGGGGAAACTTCTTGAAACATTGGAACGGCACACAAAAGCGGGCTATTGTGGCTGCGACGTTATTTTTGTTGGTTTTCTTTAGCGCCAATGGTTCAGATCAAGTGTCACTCGCGGTTCACTCCATCTATCGGAGTGCAGTTAACTCGGATAATTTCTATGAGGCCTTAAATGGGATGGCTAAAGATGCCTTCTCGATCGGAGGAGTGAGCAGTAAAAGCGTTCCTGTTGATGCTAAGATGATTGGCCAGTTTTTGCCCCCTCTTTCCGGGCAAGTCGTTGCTGGATTTGGCGCAAAGGGAGAAGGGGGAACCAATGCCTTGGGTACAATTCATAATGGGATTGATGTGGAGAGTAGTTTGGGAATGCCCGTCGTTTCGCCTGCTGCCGGGGTTGTAACTTTAGTGGGGGAAGATCCCCAATTGGGAAAAATAGCCAAGGTTGATTTTGGCAATGGTTGGACTACGATCCTGGGGAATCTCGGGGATATTTCTGTTCAGAAGGGTCAACGGGTCCAGAAAGGGGAGGCTCTGGGTACGGTTGGGCTTTCCGCACCTCTGAAAAAACCTTGGCTTCATTTTGAATTACGAAAGGATAATCAGCCGGTCAATCCAATACCCTATCTTATCCCTTCAGCAGCAAAGAATTGAGAGAGCTTGGGATAAGGACAAGATTAGTGGAGGAAGAATAATCAAGCCTCGTAAAGGAGGGTGAAAAATGGAGCTTCTAAAAATTCAGGGGGTGAGCCTTCGGATCCATCCCACCTTTCTGTTGGTCTTGCTACTCTACGGAGTCCTGGGTCTCGCGGCCCAGGCTCTTCTCGTCTTTGCCTTAGTCGTCGCGCATGAATTAGCGCATCTCATGACGGCTAGGGCCTATGGCTATAAAGTTGTGGGGCTAGAATTGTTTCCTTTTGGAGGAGCGGCTTATTGTGATGACCTCTTCGAGGGAAGAAAACTGGAAGAAAGTGTGGTGGCTTTGGCTGGTCCTGCCTTTAACGTGGTTCTCTTATTTGCTGCTCAAGCCTTGAGGTGGCAAGGGATATGGACGGGAGAACTGGCGGATGATTTTGTGCGTTATAATGTTTGGCTGGCGGCCTTTAATTTGATCCCGGTTTTGCCGCTTGATGGTGGCCGTGTCGTGCGAGCCCTCTGTGTCGAAGGCTTTGGTTTCGTCCGTACGACGAAGTTCTTGGCCTGGGCAGGAAAATGGCTGGGTGTTCTCTTTGCCCTTTATGGGATCCTTTTATGGGGGCGGGGAAAATTCTCTGAAGGACCCCTCACCTTTATTATTCTAGGAGGCTTTTTTTGGGTGGCTGGTAGTAAAGAGATTTCCTCTGCCCATATAACCTTCCTCAGGCAATTGACACGTAAGAAAGAGGAATTGTTGAAAAAGGGGCTGATGCGCAGTCGTTGGCTCACCGTTCAGAAAAATACCCCTTTAGTGCGTATCGTTGAAGAGTTTACTCCAGATCGCTATGCCATGGTCTCTCTAACGAATGAAGAAATGGGGCAAGATAAGATATTGACCGAGACGGATGTGGTGGAGGGGATGTTGCGCGAGGGAATTCGTTTTCCAGTAGGTAAACTTTAGGGATATTATGTTATTTATGATATAATTGAGGTCCACAAAGTAGTGCAAGGAGGCCTCATTGAGATCATGAATGAATTTACTGCGGCGGAGATACGCCGGCAGGTCGAAATGTTTTTGCCTAAAGTTTTGAAACCGAGCCGCTATATAGGGTCAGAATGGAACGCGATTCGTAAAGATTGGGATAAAACCGATGTGCATATGGCGTTTGCTTTCCCGGATGTGTATGAAGTGGGGATGTCCCATTTAGGAACCCGGATTCTTTACCACCTTGTCAATTCGTTTCCAGAATTCCTCTGTGAAAGGGTTTTTACTCCCTGGGTGGACATGGAGGGGACGATGCGCGAGAAAGGAATTCCACTCTATGCTCTGGAATCCTTTCAGCCGCTCAAAGCGTTTGATGTGGTCGGATTTACCCTTCAATACGAAATGAGTTTCACCAATATTCTCAGCATGCTCGATTTAGCTGGAATACCGCTCCACACGGAAGAACGTGGACCAGAAGATCCGTGGATTATTGCAGGAGGTCCTTGTGCTTTTAACCCGGAACCTCTCGTTGGCTTTATTGACTTCTTCCTCCTTGGGGAAAGCGAAGAACAGTTGCCTGAAGTGCTTCGCCTCATGGCAGAGCAGAAGAAAAACCCTGTTCCTCGGCAAGAGTTCTTAAGAAAAGTAGCCCAGGTTCAAGGAGTTTATGTGCCGGACTTCTACCATGTATCCTATAAACCTGACGGTCGGATCGAGAAGATTGAGGCTGAAGACGGGATTCCAGCCGTTGTGGAAAAGGCTATTGTGCAAGATTTGGATCAAGCCTTTTTTCCGACTAACCCGGTTGTTCCCTACATGGAAATAGTCCATGATCGGATGATGCTCGAGGTCATGCGCGGCTGCTCGCGAGGATGTCGGTTTTGTCAAGCGGGGATGATTTACCGACCGGTTCGAGAACGGTCTACAGAAACTCTTCTGAAGCAAACTGAGGAACTGGTGCGTTCTACGGGGTATGATGAGGTTGCTCTCACTTCGCTTTCCAGTGGAGATTACACCTGTATCCAACCCGTCATTGAGACTATCCTGGAGAAACACGGGCCTGAAGGGGTTGGGGTTTCTCTCCCCTCACTGCGAGTCGACTCCTTTGATGTCGGTTTAGCTGAGACCGTACAAAAGACTCGTAAATCCGGCTTAACGTTTGCACCGGAAGCAGGTTCACAACGCTTACGTGACGTCATTAATAAGGGAGTGACGGAAGAAAATCTCTTAGCTGCAGCTGAGGCAGCTTTTAAAAAGGGCTGGTCTACCATTAAGCTTTATTTCATGGTTGGGTTACCGACGGAGACCCAAGAAGACATCGACGGGATTGTTGATTTGGCTAAGAAAGTTGTCAATCTTGGAACTCAGCTCGGACGCCGCAATATCACGGTGACGATCTCGACGAGTATCTTCGTGCCCAAACCTCACACCCCGTTTCAGTGGGAACCTCAGGAAGCCAAAGCTTCAGTAGATTTAAAACAGAGACATCTCAGAGAGAAATTGCGAGATCGTCGCATCAAATATAATTATCATGATGTGAAGACGAGCTACCTTGAAGCGGTCTTTGCCAAAGGGGATCGACGCTTGGCACCGCTGTTAGAATGGGCGTACAAACACGGTTGCCGTTTTGATGGTTGGTCTGAGCAATTTCGCGAAGGGGTTTGGATGGAGGGCTTTAAAGAGTTAGGCATCGACCCGCATTTTTACGCCAATCGTGCCATGGATTATGATGATATCCTACCTTGGGAACATTTAGAGAGTGGTGTGACCAAACAGTTTTTGGTTGAAGAACACCATCGTGCATTACAGGAAGCTAAAACGATCGATTGTCGCTACAATGAATGCACCGGGTGTGGAATTTGCCCGGGCAGAGGGGTTCAGATTGAGTTGAAAGGGTGAGTGCCATGCGGCTAAGAATCGCCTATACTAAAATTGAAGATGCAAGGTATATCGCACACCTTGACTTGACACGGGTATTTGAACGTGCGATCCGTCGGGCTGGGATCCATATGTCTTATACGGAGGGTTTTAACCCCCGCCCCAAAATTTCCTTCGGCTTCGCTTTAGCGGTCGGGACGGAAGGAGAGCGGGAGTACGTGGATATCGATCTCCAACGGGAAATGGAATTAGGGGAAGTCTTGGGACGGATTCAGGAACAATTGCCTCCGGGAATTCGGCTCTTGCAAGGGAGTGTCCTGACTCTAGGGGCTAAACCCTTGATGGCGGTACTGAATGCGGCCAGTTATCGGATGCGCGTTTTGATGGCCTTGCCGATTGATGAGCAGCGTTTGCAAGAAGCGGTTGGAGCTTGGCTCGCACGGGAACACGTGAACTATGCACGTTATTCGAAAAAAGGGCCAACGGATAAGGACATCCGGCCGTGGGTTAAGCGGCTAGAAGGTGAAATTCACGGGGATGAGATTGTCTTTGAGCTGGAAGTTGAGATGGGGAACGCTGGGAGTGTTCGGCCGGAGGAAGTGTTGGCTAGCCTGAGAGAGTTGGAGAATTTGCCGCTGGATTTGGATGCGCTTCATATTAAACGAACGGGCGTGCATGTGAGTTACCAGGGGGAGAAGAGCTCGCCTATGGAGCAGCTTGCTGAGTAGGCTTGGTGAGCGTTACCACGACATCATGAGGTGAGCGTTGTAACGCAAGTTCTCTTAGGAGGTGTATTATGAAGCATGATAGCACAGGATGCCTGAAGGAAATCGTCCTTCAAACCCAAAGCCACTCCCAAAAGCTTCGTGCAGCCGTCTTTGAACAAGGGGATTTAATGGATGTGTTCGAGGAAGAGGGCGCTTCGTCTCATTTGGTGGGGAATATTTATCGGGGGCGGGTGGAAAATGTTCTTCCGGGGATGCAGGCTGCTTTTGTTGATATTGGGCTGGACAAGAATGCGTTTCTGTATGTTGGGGATGCTGTTCCGTCGCGTTTTGAGGAGGATGAGAAGGTTGATCAGGCTGCTCATGTTCGGATTGAGCACGTCCTCAAACCGCGCCAAGAACTTTTGGTTCAGGTTATTAAAGAACCGGTCGGGACGAAGGGGGCGCGGATTAGTGTCAACTTAACGTTGCCGGGTCGGTATGTTGTGCTCCTCCCTCAGGTGAGTTATATTGGGGTGTCTCGGAAGATTCAAGATAATAATGAACGGACGCGTCTGCGGGATCTGGCGGATTTGGCCAAACCGGAGGGTATGGGTGTGATTATTCGTACTCTCGCTGAAGGGATTGACGGGGACGAGATTGCGGAGGATATTGCTCAGTTGGTGGAGATTTGGAACGCGTTGCAACCGAAGATTCCGCATGTTTCCGTGCCAGGACTTGTACATAAGGATGTAGATTTGGTTTCTCGTCTTGTGCGGGATTGGATTGATCAAGATGTGGAAAAAATAACCGTTGATCAGGATGAAGTCGCGTTAATCTTGCGCAAAGCCTTGAAGGAGATTGAACACCCGGCGGCAAAACAGATTTTTGTTGTCACAGGTGAGGACCTTTTTGCTCGGTATGGGGTAGATGACGAAATTCGTAAAACCTTGCGCTCTAAAGTTTGGCTAAAAAGCGGAGGATATCTGGTCATTCAACAGACTGAGGCTTTAATTGTGATTGATGTGAATACCGGAAAATATGTGGGGCAGCGTTCCTTGGAGGAAACGGTGGTCCATACGAATCTTGAGGCTGCTCGGGAGATTGCGCGCCAGTTGCGGCTGAGAAATCTGGGTGGGATTATCATCATTGACTTCATAGATATGACGTCTACAGAAGATCAGCAAAAGGTGATTGAGGCGCTAGAGACGGCCTGCGCTCGGGATAAGACGAAGTCTCAGGTTTTAGGGCTCACTCAACTGGGACTGGTAGAAATGACTCGGAAAAAAGTGGGTCAGACGTTAGCAATACGTTATACATCGCCCTGCCCAACTTGTGATGGGAGTGGGAGGGTGTGAAGATAAATCACTCATTATCTTCAGTGGAACGATGGGAAGAAACTCAACTTAGTAATTTATTGTAAAAAAATATCTTAATATAAATAATCTTTGCAGTAGGAATAGCCATTATTCGAGGACCTAGAAAAGCTAATTATTCGCTTTGGTTTCGAGCGGCGTAAACAGCGAAGCGGAACAAGTCATTTCCAGTACTCTCATCCTGATCTTATGGAAATCCTAACTATCCCATTTGCCCGTCCAGTCAAATCTGTCTATGTAAAAGAAGCACTGGACGCAATCCGAAAACTCGAAGGGAGCGAGGAAGAATGAAAGAATTAGAGTTTTATATGAACTTAGATTATGAGATTAAGATCCGGAAGCTAGCTGAGGATGAGGGCAGCGGCTGGTTCGCCCAGATCCCCCTCTTGCCCGGCTGTATGTCAGACGGCGGGACCGTAGACGAGTGCCTTGTTAATCTCGAAGATGCAAAAAAAGGATGGATTGAAGCTTGCATCGAATTAGGCCGAGAAGTTCCGGAACCGAGTAAAACCACTGACTTTTCAGGGCAACTTCGTGTTCGTATGCCTAAATCCCTACACCAGGCCTTATCTGAAAGGGCCAAGGAAGAAAACATTAGCCTAAATCAGTTTATTCTCTATCAGTTGTCGAGAGGAATAGGATATAAGGTCAGCCTTCCCAACGGGGTCGTACCCTCACACAATGGGAAGCAATTCTGACAATTAACCAAAAGAGTCTTTACGTCTTCGGGCGAAGGGCTCTTTTCGCGATTTACTTCAGTACATAGTATCATCTTGAGATATTTATTTACAGGCAACACTGGGTCAGAAAATTCTAAATGACGTTCCGGAAAGCTCTGCAGAGATTTTGACGCGTCTATTATTTCTGAGCGAAGTTTATCTGCTGCTTCTGGACTTACTTGTGCTGTCCATCGACGACCTCCTTGATGGCTTTTTTCATCATCTCATCTATGTCATCAATGGAAAAACCTTTCTTACCAGCCAGTCTGTCCTCTTCAACCGCGACGAGGGTTTCTCTAAGTCTCAACATACTTTCTCGACGTGCAAAAGCTCCGATATCCATCACGACCAAGTCGCCCTCACCATTTTTTGTCAAATATACTGGTTCACCTGTCTCTTTGCAAAGTGTTGATATTTCGTTATAGTTTTTGCGTATTGCCGCAGACGGTTTTATATTCATAACACACCCTCCATCCATTGTAGCATTATTATACCCTTATTATACCCTTATGTTACTATGGCCATTATCCCATGTCAATGATCGAGGGAGCTTCCTCTGGTCGCTCCCCCGTACATTAAAGGCACCGGGTTATTATCCCGATGCCTTATCGATTGATGCACTTCCAAATTCGGTATTTTATGCGCCTGGTTGATTATAGAGATCATCCGTTGTCGTATCGACAATTTTAACATCACGTTTGGAAATGAGTTCACCACCAGAAGTGAGGAAAATATTCTTCGTGATGATTTGATCCATGACGGCTTCGATTTGGGCCGCTGTCACACTCGCCTTAGGTTCTGGTAAAGTTATCGTCACCGCGTTCCCTGAGGCGTTGTTGAAGGTCATTCTCAAGACCTTTTTAGTTGTACTTGCCATTGGTATCCCTCCTTTCTCTTCTGGTTGCTTGCCATGAACTTCTTGCCACAATTCATCTTTTTATCCCTACTACACAGTTAAGTCGATGCGATTGTCTCTTCGCACTCCAATTAAAGGGTAGTCCTGAAGTCCATAAAGGGCAACGGCAACATCATAAACATCTTGGTCTGCGCTGTTCGATTTGATATTGGGGAAACTACGCTGACTTAGTTTGGGTGAGCCTTGTGCGGTCAAACCGGTTTGAAAGGTTACGACTATCACAGAGTCTTTATTACTTGCGATAACAGCCATTTTCTCACGTCCTTTCTAGATAATTAGACTACACTCTCGATACAAAAACAGTCGATATCTGCCGACTGCTTTGCAATGACTGCCGAGAATGTTTGTCCTAATCCTAGTATATTTGATTGAATTAATTTCTGTCACAGGTTGGGGAAGACTGGGAATGGAATCACACCTGGGTTAATCTATGAAATCCGTCCAGTTACCCCCGACTGCCTCGGCAATCCGTTTAGCCCATGTTGGGCTCATCTGACGTTTACCTCGTTCCAAATCACTGATGATATTAGCGGGGATTCCTGTCTTCTCTGCTAATTCCTTTTGAGTTCCAATAGCTGCTTCAAGGCGGGCTTTTCTCATTTTTCGACCAGCATAGACCACTTGGTTTCTCTCTCTCAAACTCTAAGCTCCTCCATCCTTTTAACGTTAGTTTATCAAGGATTTCTTTTAAAATCTTCCTCTGAACTAATTTATCAGGATCCCCTATTAGTTATCCAATCCAAATATTATATGGACATGGCTTCTTATATGTTCGGCCAAATATCGGTAATACGCTCAGGTTCCAGGAACCTCTCTTTTTTCTTGCAATTTGACTTTTCCTAAGCTTTGTTATGCTAATCTTAACTCATATTTGAATTTTGGGGTTTGCGACAACTATGGCATTCCAGGGATTCATCCATGTTACACGATGGAGTTAAGTAGCATTGAGGGAGTCCTGAACATCTGTTGTTATTGATTTAGAAATGTTTCAATCCTAAAAGAATCCATGAGAGAATACACGACATTAACACTGTTGAGGTTTAAACTGGTGAGCTGATTGATGCGATTGATTCTGTAAATTAGCGTGTTTCTATGTACAAATAATGCCTCCGCTGTTGCACGGAGGTTATTTTTATGCTCCAAATAAGTACGTAAAGTGACGTATAGTTCAGTATTGTTAGCCTTGTCATATTCGCGAAGAACCTTCAAAGCGGGATGGCAGTAATGTTCCAAAGGCGTTTTTCCTGTGTAGTTGTACAGTAAGTCATAGTAGTGAAATTCGCTATAGTCAAAGACTTGGTTAGTCTGGCCAAAGCGCTGTGCTTGTTTTATAGATGCCACCGCTTGATTAAAATGTCGTTTGAATTCTACAATATCCGAAAAAGACCAGCTTAGCCCTATGCTTACATCTTCGTATTGGGCCAGCTTAGTAAGCTCTCCCGTTTGTTCTTCGGAAATCGAGGGCACTAGAATTCCAATATAGCTTTTATACCGTACAGAATACCCCTTGGGGAAAATGCGTTCCAACTCCATGCTAAACGTGTGCTTGAGGTAACGGTTTTCCATATGGCGAACAAAGCGGGCAACGACGACACGCATTTCTTCTGGAAAATTAACCTTTAACATTGTTATTTGTTCCAGCGTGTTCGAAATTTCTGCTTCATTCAACAAGCTAAAAAGAATGGTACTATAAAACGATCCGTGAGCTCCCTCAGAGGCAGAATCTCGATTAAAGACGTCGAAGAGTAATCTGCCAACAAGGGGAAGCAAACGGAGATGGCTGCGTCCAGTGGACGTATGGTGTTCAACCATGACTAACGCGCCGACAACATGGCCTTCTTGAGTAATGCGGGCCACCAGTTTTGGTTGCAGATCGCCGGGCAATGTAATGAGCTGGGTTTCGCTCCCCTGTTTGCTCCATTCCTTCATCTGACTATTGGAACGAACCTTCTGCACAAACTCATAGGAGCAATATCCCCTCTCTATGTTCTGCGCCCAAAGGGGATCGACTATTTCATAAATTGTCGAATGTGCCAGTACCTTCTGGCTAGAATCTACGAGAATCAAGGCATTTCCAAACAGTTTGGCTGCGGTATTGATGACACAGGCAATACTTTTTCCGTTCAAGGCCATTTGTGCTAATTCAAAAAATATGCCATCTCCTCGCAAATCTTCAAATATCAAATCTTTTGCTTTATTGAACACATCGTACAAATCCTCATTGCGGATGTGGGTATAGTTACTACCCTCAGGTAATGTAAGAGGCTTATCCACGGAAAGAAGCATGATTGGCCGATCTGGTGGAGTCTTCACCTGCGCAAAGCTTCCTACATATACTACGTGTTCTTTCCAGTGATGTTCGTTTCTATCCAGTAACCGAATATCCATAATGGCTGGAGAATTACTAGTCATCCCTGCCTGTAGTTCATACTTCTCTTGTAGTGCTGCGATCAGCTCTTGATAATGCATACTCCCACCTCGCCTTCTTCTCTATTGTCATAATTATATAGCATAATACAACTCATTGCTGTAACAGAATTTAGAATAGTGAAAAAGGTACAAATATACTGCTTCTTTTCGTATGAGTAGTACGTATACCGCAAAAAGCCGCAGTGATACCATTGGGATAACATAATTTGCTAGGACAAGATTTTATCAATTTGGTTAAAAAGGAAGGAGTAGGTAGGTAAATGATTACATCGTACGAAGTTTTTGTTCCTGCTGTCATGGGTAGCGGTGCATCCCTGAGGACCGGCCTCAAGGTTCGCGAACTGGGATGTAAAAAAGTTCTTGTCGTTTATGACAATGGTCTCAAGGCGGTTGGTATAGCTGACACTATTGTGGAAAACATTCAAAATGCCGGTATTAAAACCGTTTGTTTTGATGGTGTTCTCCCTGATCCTCCGGATACGATGATTGAAGAGGCAGCAGAAATGGCACGTAAGGAAGCAATTGACGGCATTATAGCCATAGGTGGGGGAAGTGCCATCGACTCAGCCAAGGGTATCAATGTCTTAATTAATAATCCACCTCCCATTATGAAGTACTTCGGTGTTCAAAAAAACCTCAAACCCGGTGTACCCATGGTCTTCATACCTACTACCAGCGGTACTGGCAGCGAGGTCACCAATATGTGCGTCGTCTCTTGCACCTCACGAGGGAATAAAGATAGCGTGGTGAGTCCGGTATGTGTAGGTACACTAGCTATTATTGATCCTGATCTTACCGTGGGGTTACCTCCTAAGATGACTGCGGCAACAGGAGTAGATGCCTTAGCTCATGCTGTGGAATCACTTACCGGAGGACAGTCAAATCCTCTTTCGGATGCTTTGGCGCGGGAAGCGATTCGTTTAATTGCTAAATGGCTTCCTGTAGCTTACCGTGACGGTTCTAACATCGAAGCAAGAGAACAGATGATACTTTCTTCCATGTTTGCAGGAATGGCGTTTACGAATGGGCTTGTTCATCTTGGCCATTCAATAGGCCATACGTTGGGGGCTCATTTCCATATTCCACACGGAATTGCCTGCGCAGTGACCCTACCCGAGGTTATTGAATACGCGGCTAAAACAGAATACAAAAAGGTACGGATGATCTGCGAGTGTTTGGGAGTGGACGTTGCAGAGGATGCAGCTCCCGAGGAGATTGGCGCCATAGCTTGTAAGGCCATACGCTCTCTAATCAAATCCGTGGAAATACCTAATATAAAAGAGCTAGGAATTCCCCTTGAAGCAGCAATCAAAGTGGCTCCAATGGTCACAGCGGATACAGGCTTTGCACTGGTGCCCTACCGCATCACTGCGGCAAAGGTTGCAGAAATGATAAAGGCTGCCTACGATGCTTGATGAATTCTGTGGCTCTATAATTGAAAGGAGAGGATGACTATGTGGTCAAAATTAATAATTGATATGAAAACTCTAACGCTTAGCAAAGAACCTCTGGATGAAGAGTACCAAGAACTGGGTGGTAAGGCCTTAATTGCGCAATATTTGATAAAAAATGTTCCTCCCCAATGCGATCCATTGAATAGTGAAAACCAACTTATTTTCTGCACGACTGTATTTGCGGGGACGAAATTAACCACGGCACACCGACTGTCCGTCGGTGGTAAAAGCCCTCTAACTGGAGGGATTAAAGAGAGTAATGCAGGTGGCTATGCAGCATCCCTATTGGCAGAGCAAGGCATTAAGTTAATTGTGGTGAAGGAGATCCCCGTCGATGATCGCCTTTGGCTTTTGCATATTGATGCCAAGGGCAATGCGTTGTTGAAGGACGCTAGTATGTATGAAGGAGTAAACAATTACGAGTTTGTTGAGAAGTTGCATGAGCGCTTTGGCGATAAGCTTGCTACTGTTTCCATTGGCAGTGCAGGAGAACGTCTCTATAAATGTGCTTCTATACAGGTTTCCGAATTTGGCTCCGGCCATCCTAGCCGTGCAGCTGCACGCGGCGGTTTGGGCGCGTTAATGGGAAGTAAGCGTCTTAAGGCCGTCGTCATTGAGAAGCCATTGGAGCCCTTTCGGGTTAACTATGCCAATGAAGCTAAGTTCAACGAGGCCTGTCTAAAGATTAACAAATTGATTGCTGAGGGTGCGAAAAGTGATCCCTTCCACACCATCGGTACAATTTCCACGATAGAAGTAACGGGTGCTAACGGTGTTCTTCCGGTGGATAATTTTTCAGGCAAACTATTCCCTGAATACGCTGAGGTTGGAGCAAACAAGTTTATGTCGAATATAGTGACCCGTGGCGGGCGTAATAAGCGTCCTTGTCAACCAGGTTGTGTCGTGCAGTGTTCTAACGTATACAATGATAACGATGGAAATTATCTTACATCGGGCTTTGAATATGAAACGGTAGCACTCTTTGGGCCAAACTGCCACATTAGCGATTTAGATGTTATTGCCAAGATGGATCGTATCTGCGATGATCTCGGCGTGGATACTATGGATATCGCTAACGCCGTTGCCGTATGCATGGAAACTGGTAAAATTCAGTGGGGCGATGCTGATGCGGCTCTCGGTCTACTAAAGGAGATGGCAGAGGGCACAGAATTTGGAAATCTTCTTGGGAACGGTTGTGAGGTTGTGGGCAAAAGCCTCGGGTGTAAACGTATCCCGGTGGTAAAACACCAAGCAATATCCGGATATGATCCACGTAACACGAAAGGTACGGGGATCACTTATGCCACGAGCCCGATGGGTGCAGACCATACCGCAGGCCTTACGATGGGCCGTGCTTTTGATGACAGCGGACGGGCAGCACAAGCCTATGCCTCTAACAAATTGCAAATAGCCATGAGTTTTGCGGATAGTATGATGTGTATTTTTGCCTTTGCACATACGGTTTCCGAATTACCGTTGTTTGGAGAAATGATGGCAGGTCTATATGGTGGCGAACCTGATCTCTCTCGTGTTACTAGTATGGGTGTAAAAACGCTATTGACCGAGAGAGCCTTCAACAAGATGGCAGGAATGACCATTAAAGACGATAGACTCCCTGATTTCTTCTACAACGAGCGTTCTACTGCGACCGGTTCTAAGTTCGACATTAACGACCTTGAATTGGAGGTGCTCTTCGATTTCTGATGATTACGGTAAACGGACGAGAAATCGACTATAATACTGGCATGACTGTGATAGATGCTCTGAAGGCGGCTGGAGAATCCGCCGATGCCATGACTTTGGTAGTCGTAGACGGAAAACTCTTACCCTGTGGCCAGCCTTATATGGAACCTCTGGCTGACGGGGCACGCATAAAACTGCTACCCATCATTTCTGGGGGATAATGATCGAGATAAAAAGGACCGAGGCTGCAGGCTGCAGCCTCGGTCCTTTTTATGTTTTAAACAGATTATCAAACACTCTCCGCGAAGGTTCCAGGAACCTTTCCTTTCTCTTATAATTCGACATTCTTGGTCATGAGGTAAATACTTCGGGAAACCGAACTTCAACACAACGATAATCTATTCAGACAATCAGCAACAGAGTTTTTCGTCTTCAAGGCGAAGGACTCTTTTCGCGATAATATGATCATAGAGATCATCCGTTGTCCATGACGGCTTCGATTTGGGCCGCTGTCAAACTCGCCTTAGGTTCTGGTAAAGTTATCGTCATCATTCCATTCTCTGCATTTATCAATGAAAGCAAGGGCTTGTATTATAAAGCGTTTACTTTAATATCGAATAATTATAAGGTGTCAAGAATTTTAGATACAACGCCCTTTGTAAGCTATTTTATAGATAATGTACTTACCAAGCTTCAGAAAATGGCTGAACCGACAAATGCGCTTAAAAAATTTAATAATTTGCTCCAAACAGGAGAAATTACAGCCAAGGAAAAGGATTTATTTCATTATGTACTCTCTGCATACGGTACCCATGAATTTTCGACTAAGCAGCTGGAGAAGGACTATAAAAACGTAGCCTATGCGACAATTAGAAACTTTGTCCTCAAACTCGAAAGCAAAGGTATTCTCTCTTCACAGAAATACGGTAGTAGGGTACGTTATAGATTGCAGTAAGACTGTCGGAACTGCTCGGTCACTTCGGGAGCGCCTTATATTAATTCGAACGATCAGATGAACGAGGCGATGATCAAAGAGTTTTGCAACAGGCCATGGCAGCCTTTAGGTATATATAAATATATAACGGCTAATGATAATTACGAATAAAACTATTGAACGAAAAGTACACAAAATTATTTAGCAAGGAGTGAGTATTTATGCTGACTACATTTTTTTATCCATCGTATTTACTGTTAGCCATTATTATTGTACTCACATACATACCTAAAAAAGATTTTAAGGAATATTTTATTTATGGATTTATTCTTGGTGGACTTGGCGATGTAGTAGTAGTAGGTTTATTTCAAAACCTCCTAAACATTATTTGGTTTAAAAATGCTGGCATTTTTTATGTTTTGGGTCAGAATTTACTTTCCCCTCCTAGTTGGATTCTTACGGTTATAATTTATCTTCGTTTTTTACCGCGGCGACAACCGTTTTTATATATTTATGTTCTTACATTTGCTTTATTTAGTGTTGCTTATGGTTATTTAGTTCATAATGTTGGTTTGTTTGATTTTAGGCCGTGGTTTTATCCATTTTTTAGCTATCTCACTTTTTTAATTTGGTGGTCAATAATCACTTGGATATTCAACAAGACAAGTTCTCTTACCCAAAGGGATTCTTAAATAAATATCAGAAACACCAGTTTAGATTCGCACATGAGCTTAATGTGTCGGGAACTTAACCGTTCAAACCGTTCAGCTGGTCATCACTTAAAGATTTCCGACGCCATGCTGGACGTCCTTCAACTGGTACAAGCCTATTGCAACAAGACGGAAGGCGTCTTTGATCACCTCGTCCCCAGAGCCTTGCAGCATGCGGGTTACAACGTTTCTTTTGACCTAGTTAAACTCAGAGATCACCCAGTGGACGTTGATATCTTTGATATTCAGAAACATCAGGCCCTAGCGATTAATCCAGAAACCCAAACCATTGAACTCCCTCACCAGATCAATTTTGAACTCTTAAATTACCTACCGTTTTGTAAGATAAAGGGGTATACTATCGAAAGACTAATAAAATTGAATGATGTTGAGGGAATTATGCAAAAAGGAAGTTTGCGTTTAAGGCTAATGTTAATCTTGGCATTTGCAGTGACGGTGCCTTTAATTGGGAGCGGTTACTTACTCATTCATCGATCAGAGCAAGCATTAATGAACGAAAAGGAAAATAAGTTATTTGGAATTGCACACACGTTGGATAATGCTATGCTGGGTAATTTTGACAATTTGTTGTCTGAGAAGGAGAAGAGCCTGCCGCGTGAGGCGAAAATCAAACTTCTCAATGCACGATTAAAAAAGATTACGGATCAAATTGTACTGGCTAATCCAGGGGTGGGGGCTGGTTATTATTCAAAGGACTTGGATGCTATCATCACCTATGGTCCGAGTTCAGAGTATGGAAATACGATTGGAGAGTCCATTGCTCCAGATCACAAGGGCAGAGAAGTCATGACGGAGGGAATTCCTCTGGCGATAAAAGGGCCAATGGTTCGAGGAAATATTTTAAATTCCATGGTCCCTATGTTTCGCAACGGGCGTGTGATCGGGTATGTATGGGCAAACGAATTGACGGAGAGTATCGATTCGCAGATTCAGAAAATGGAAGCATCAATGTACTTGGCACTTGGGCTTGCCTTACTCTTGGGTTTAGGGATTACGTTGTTTTCAGCCAATATGGTATCCGCTTCGGTTCAACTTATTGTGACGGGGCTCAGGCGACTACGCGCGGACTTGAATCACCGTTTACCAATGTCTTCAGGGGAATTTGGGGAAATTACCGCAGCAATTAACGACATGGCTCAAAATCTGCGCAATACGCGTAGTCATACTGAAATTATTATGGAGAGTATGGCGGACGGCATTATTACGGTGGATACGGCGGGAAAGGTGACGGCCTTAAATGCTGCTGCGACCTCTATTACGGGTCTAGGTAAAGAAATTATTGGTACAGATTATTCAGATATTCAAACTCAAGGCTGGTTGTTAGAGACGCTCAACACAGGGAAAACGTTCATTGGTTATGAGATGGATTTTCCGCACGCTAGTGGAAGAATTGTTCCGATTAGTGTAAGTACATCGTTACTTCATAATGGGGAAAAGCCCTTAGGTGCAGTTGTGGTATTCAAAGATCTCACGGATCGCAAATCATTCGAGGAGCGTGTGCGTAGGGTCGACCGTTTAGCGGCGGTTGGGGAACTCGCAGCAGGTGTAGCCCATGAAATCCGCAACCCTCTGACCGCAATTTCCGGAAGTGTTCAGCTCATGTTAGGGGAAATCTCAGAGGATAATCCGATCCGTAATTTTGGGAATATTATTTTGAAAGAGGTTTCACGCCTTAACGTAGTGGTTGAAGACCTTCTTTACTTTGCGCGGCCTTCTAAAAACTTTATTGCCCGAATTCAACCCAATGAACTCATTCGGGAAACCGTAGAGCTGCTTACCCCGAGCATGAAGAAGGATCTTGTTTCTTTGCAGGTGATACTCGATCCGGACGTTCAGGCCATTACTGTTGATGCTGGACTCATTAAGCAAGTGTTAGTGAACTTACTTTTGAACGCCATTCAGTCTTTGCCAGCACAGGGAGGACACATTACGGTCACAACGCATTCCGTAGAAAACGGTGTAAAGTTAGGGATTCAAGATACAGGAGAAGGAATAGCAACTGAAAACTTAGTGCGGATTTTTGACCCGTTTTTTACCACAAAAGACCGGGGGACGGGGCTTGGCTTAGCGGTAAGCAGTAAGATTATCGAAATCCACCATGGCTATTTGGAGGTGGAGAGTGAGCTTGGGGTAGGCACCCTCTTTAAAATATTCTTACCTTATGAAAGTAGTGAAGAACCCAAAGGGGAAACAAGCGGAGAATCTGAGAAGGAAATAATATAGTATGGGGGGCGGGCTATGCCAGGGCGTGGGAGTATTTTAGTTGCAGATGATGAAGAGAGCCTGCGTCTCGTACTTGAGGCGGCGCTGATGAAGGCTGGTTTTGATGTGGATACCGTAGACAATGGAGCGGATGCCGTTCGAAAAATTCAAGAGAAAAACTATGAGGTTGCTCTTTTGGATATTCGGATGCCTAAACTCGATGGGCTTGAGGCTTTTTACCAAATCCATGGGTTATTGCCGGATTTGCCGGTCATTCTAATGACGGCTTTCGGGAGCGCAGAAGTGGCGGTAGAGGCGATGAAGCGGGGAGCCTTTGACTATCTTCCCAAGCCGTTTAACCTTGAAGAAGTCAAGATCTTAGTCGAACGGGCGATTCATATGCGCGTTCTTGCTCAGGAAGTTGAATACCTGACGCTAGAGGTGCAAACCTTGAGTGTTGGGGTGAATGGCCTTTGTAAACTTGTCGGGACAAGTCCGAAGGTGCAGGAAGTGTATAAAAGTATTGGACGGGTTGCAGAGACAAAGGCGACGGTTCTCTTAACGGGAGAGAGTGGCACTGGCAAAGGGTTAGTGGCAAAAAGTATTCACTATAATAGTGATCGATGGGAAAAACCATTCGTTCAGGTGAATTGTGGTGCCATTCCTGAGGGATTGTTGGAAAGTGAATTGTTCGGACATGAAAAAGGGGCTTTTACTGGGGCGGTAAGCCAAAGGATGGGGAAGTTTGAATTGGCAGAAGGGGGGACACTTTTCCTTGATGAAATCGGGGAAATGAGCTTAGCCCTTCAGGTCAAACTTTTGCGCGTTTTGCAGGAAAAACAATTTGAACGGGTTGGCGGAAGTCAGACGTTTAGCGCGAATGTACGGGTTATTGCCGCAACGAATCGAGACTTGTCTAAAGAGATTGCGGAAAATCGCTTTCGCTCTGATTTATATTATCGATTGAACGTAATACCGGTCCATTTACCCCCTCTGAGGGAACGAGGAGGAGACATTCGACTCTTGGCGGAATATTTTCTGCGACGGTTTAGTTTAGAAATGGGGCGGGTAAAGATCGCTTTTTCCCCAGAGGTTTTGGAGCTCTTTATGCAGTATGCCTGGCCTGGAAATGTACGGGAATTGGAAAACGCCGTGGAACATGCTCTAATTATGAGTAATTCGGCAATTATCTTGCCCGAAAATCTCCCGGCAAACCTTTTTGAAGAGGAAGTGGGAGAGATTCAAGCATCCCAAGATACTTATCTAGCGCAGCCTTTGAGGGAGATCTTAGCGTTTACCGAAAAGGCTTCGATTGCCCAAGCATTAGAACGGACCAATGGAAATCGGGCTCAAGCCGCTAGGCTTTTGCAAATCTCTCGCCGTGCTTTAATTTATAAGATTCAGGAGTATCAATTGGTCTAGAGAAGTGCAAGGATCTGCACTTAGGGAGTGAAATAAATATACACTCTTTACTGGATAAGAAGGTAAAGAGTGATTTTTTTTACACTTTTTGGGGTAAATTTCGACTATTTTCATTCAGAATGATGAAAAAATGAGCGGTATTTAGGTTTGGTTACAATTTTAGACTTTGGCATGATTCTTGCGTAATAAACGAATTGCCGGCATTTATATTTAATTAAGGAGGAACCCCATGATTAAAGCATTATCTAGGTTTTTTACTGCAATCGTTCAGAGATTTCTCCCAGATCCTTTAGTGTTTGCAATGTTATTGACAATCATCATGTTTCTTTCCGGGATTGCTTTTACGCATCATACCCCTATCGAAATGATTGGATTTTGGGGTAAGAGCTTTTGGAATCTGCTCGCTTTTGCAATGCAAATGGCCCTGATCCTTGTCACAGGAAATGCACTGGCCAGCTCTCCACCGATTAAAAAAATTCTCCAAAAAATTGCCAGTATCCCTAAAACGCCAGCACAGGGCATTATGTTGGTGACCTTCGTTGCGGCTGTGGCTAATATCATCAACTGGGGTTTTGGGTTGATTGTCGGAGCCTTATTGGCCAAAGAAGTTGCCAAAAAAGTTCCAAAGGTAGATTATCGATTGCTTATTGCGAGTGCCTATATCGGCTTTCTAACTTGGCACGGCGGGTTGTCTGGTTCAATTCCGCTCATGGCCGCGACCAAAGGAAATCCGATGGAAAAAACCGCAGGTCTCATACCACTCGCGCATACCATTTTTGCCCCGTTTAATATTTTTATTACTTTAACCTTGATCGTGGTCTTGCCGTTTATGACGAAAATGATGATGCCGAAAGAGGACGAAGTGGTTGTAATAGACCCTGCGTTACTCATGGAGGATGAGGCTGCAGCGACGATCGCGGCTCCAACGGAGAAAACGTTTGCTGTACGTGTGGAAAACAGCCGAATTATCGCTTGGGTTATTGGTCTTATGGGTTTCTTTTATCTTGGCTATTACTTCATACATGGCGGGCAAATGGACGTAAACGCCGTCAACATGATGATGTTCTTTGCCGGAATTGTTTTGCATGGTAGCCCTCTGGCATACATGAATGCCATAGTCAATGCCGCTAAAGGAACGGCAGGAATCATGGTTCAGTTCCCCTTCTATGCAGGGATCCAAGGGATGATGGATTTGTCCGGCTTGGGCGGTATGATTACTCATGCTTTTGTCAGTGTGTCTACCGTGCACACATTTCCAATCTTAGCGTTTTTGAGTTCGGGTATCATCAACTTTTTTGTGCCTTCCGGTGGTGGACACTGGGTCGTACAAGGTCCGTTCATTATGCCCGCAGCCAAAGCTTTAGGGGTTATGCCGGGTAAAGCCGCGATGGCTATCGCCTATGGCGAAGCTTGGATGAACATGGCCCAACCGTTCTGGGCATTACCGGCCCTCGCCATTGCAGGACTTAAAGTGCGGGATATCATGGGCTTTTGCGTAACGACCTTACTTGTTTCGGGAATCATCTTTGGGGTGGGTTTAGCTTTCTTTTAATCGACTTATCGACGTAGACAAGAAAATCTCATAGGAGAGAGGAGTATAAGTTCATGAAGAAAAAAGTGGTTATCGTAAGCGCAGTTCGGACTCCAGTCGGTAGTTTTATGGGGGTATTTAAAGATATTCCCGCAGTGGACCTGGGGGCCGTGGTCGTCAAAGAAGCACTAAATCGGGCGAAGATTGACCCCGCCACTGTGGACGAAGTCATTATGGGGAACGTCTTACAGGCTGGGTTGGGACAAAATCCCACGCGCCAAGTCACGCTGAAAGCGGGCATCCCAAACTTTGTCCCTGCTTTTACCATTAACAAAGTCTGTGGATCTGGCTTGAAAGCCATCAACTTAGCGGCCCAGGCCATCATAGCCGGGGATGCGGAAATCATCGTAGCTGGTGGGATGGAAAATATGTCGCAGGCACCGTTCCTCTTTCCCGAAGGTCGCACTGGTCATAAGATGGGGGCAACAACCATTCTGGATAGCATGATTACGGACGGTTTAATGTGTGCCATGAACGATATTCACATGGGCGTCACAGCGGAAAATGTTGCTGAAAAGTATGTTATTAGTCGTGAAGAACAGGATGAATTTGCTTTTATCAGTCAGCAAAAGGCCAGTGCAGCACTTGTCGAAAACCGCTTTGCTGCCGAAATCGTTCCTGTACCCGTTCCCCAGCGTAAAGGGGACCCAGTTTTGGTTACGCAGGATGAATACGTGAAGCCAGAAACGACCCTTGAGAAACTTGCGAAACTCCGACCGGCCTTTAAGAAAGACGGGACGGTGACGGCAGGAAATGCTTCCGGTCTGAATGATGGGGCTGCAGCTGTGGTTGTAATGTCCGAGGAGAGAGCTAAAACCCTCGGTCTTGAACCTTTGGCTTATATTTCTTCATATGCCTCGGCGGGCGTAGATCCAGCGATCATGGGTACTGGTCCGATCCCGGCCAGTCAAAAAGCGATGCAAAAAGCGGGGATTACGATGGCGGACATCGACTTGATCGAGGCAAATGAAGCGTTTGCTTCCCAAGCACTAGCGGTTGGGAGTGAGCTGGGTATTGATCCGCAAAAGCTTAATGTCAACGGGGGAGCCATTGCAATAGGACACCCGATTGGCGCCAGCGGAACCCGGATATTTGTCACCTTGCTTTATGCGATGAGGGAACGTGATGTTCATCGCGGTCTTGCCACTTTGTGTATCGGCGGTGGACAAGGCGTCGCAACGATCATTGAACGCTAAAAAGGAGGGCAAGAGTATGGCTCAAGTCATTACAATACAAGAAGCAGTAGATAAGGTTACGGACGGGATGGCAGTTATGGTTGGCGGGTTTATTGGTTCCGGGGCTCCGGGTCAAATTTTAGCTCAACTGGCTGAGACCAAGGTTAAGGATCTTACGCTCATTGCGAATGATACAGGGGTTTTAGGGGATGCATTGAGTCAAATGGTGGTTAATCATCGTTTGAAAAAAGTGATTGCTTCTCATATCGGGACGAATAAGGAAACCGGACGACAAATGAACGCCGGTGAGCTGGAAGTCGTTTTGGCTCCTCAGGGCACACTTGTTGAGCAGATTCGTGCTGCGGGAGCAGGACTTGGAGGAGTGTTGACCCCGACGGGGATTGGAACTGTTGTGGAAGAAGGCAAACAAAAAGTTACGGTGAACGGACAGGAATACTTGCTTGAAGGTCCGCTTGGTGCCGATGTGGCTATCATAAAGGCCTATAAAGCCGATCGGGCGGGTAACCTCGTCTACCGTCGTGCGGCACGGAATTTTAATCCTGTGATGGCTACAGCTGCTAAAACGGTCATCGTTGAAGTCGAGAAACTTGTTGAAGTCGGGGAAATAGATCCCGATGAAGTCATGACTCCAGGAATATTTGTTGACTATTTGGTTCTCAGCCAAAGCGTGGAGGTGAAAAACGTTGGATAAAGGAGCACGCATGGAATGGCTAGTTGAAAGAGTTGCCCAAGAATTTCACACGGGGGATGTCGTGAATCTTGGAATTGGGATGCCAACGAAGGTTGCAAATCATCTGCCTGAAGGGGTTACGATTCTTTTGCAATCTGAAAATGGGTACTTGGGTTTAGGGCCTTCGCCAGAACAAGGGCAGGAGGATCCCGATATTGTGAATGCAGGTGGACAGTTTGCCAGCGTCCTCGCTGGTGGAAGCTGTTTTGACAGTGCCACTTCCTTTGGCATTATTCGGGGCGGGCATGTTGATGCGACGGTTTTGGGCGCATTGCAGGTTGACGAAGAAGGAAACTTGGCGAACTGGATGATCCCGGGAAAAATGGTCCCTGGGATGGGTGGAGCCATGGACCTTGTTGTCGGAGCTCGTAAAGTGATTGTTGCCATGGATCATACGGCGAAAGACGGAAGCTCAAAGGTATTGAAAAAATGTACTTTGCCTTTAACGGCGGCCCATCAGGTTAACCTCATCGTAACGGATATGGGCGTTATGGAGGTCACTGCTGAGGGACTCCTCCTTAAAGAACTCGCACCTGGTGTGACCTTGGAAGAGATTCAAGCCTGTACCGAGGCAGAGTTAGTGATGCAGGAGACGTTAGTGGCGCGTTAAACTTCAACACAACGATAATCTATTCGGACAAACAGCAACAGAGTTTTTCGTCTTCAAGGCGAAGGACTCTGTTGCTGTTTTCGATACGAGCGGAGAATAAATATTGGTTGATTATTAGAGGAATTTTAAATTATCTGTCGAAAGTTGTTTGAAGTAAAGCTTGAAAGGAGAATTAGGATGACTGAAGAAAATCGTCGAGCAATCCGTTTGGCTTTTTCAAGTGCATTAGTCTGGTTGATTTTCGGAGTGATTATTGGGGCTTGGGAGTCCATAATCTATGCTCATCCGGAGATCATGTACTCCTTGCCCGTGTGGGTAAGACCTTTCGTGGAATTTGGTAAACTTAGACAGATCCATGTTAATACACTGGCTTTTGCCTGGCTTTCGATTGGGTTTATTGGAGCTTTGCTGGCAATTGTTCCAAAACTGACCGGCGCATCGTTAGCTAAACCTCGTTTGGCGATAGCGGCAATTTGGTCCTGGAATCTGGCAATCATCATTGGTGTTATTGCCCTGGATATGGGAAAGACGCGCGCTCGGGAGTATGCATCCCTGATCTGGCCAAGTGACGCCCTGATGATTTTGTCGTTTATTCTTTTAAATATTGTGGTATGGAAGACGTTAATCCAACGTAAAGAAAAGACTCTTCACGTTGCTTTATGGTATCTTGCGGGCTCAATTGTTTGGATGCCACTCATCATAATTTTGGGGAAAGGTCTGTGGTTAGATTTCTTTTCAAACCCTTTCTTTGGCGTTTTTGATAATGTGGCGAATTGGTTTTTAGGACATAATATTTTGGGACTTTGGTTTACCACTCTGGGAATCGGGGCCGCTTATTATATTATTCCACAGATGACTAAAAATCCGATCTATAACCATAAATTATCAATCATTGGATTTTGGTCGTTGGTGCTTTGCTATCCTGCAGTTGGTGCGCATCATACTCTGGCAGGACCGGTGCCTGTCTGGCTTATGGCTGAGGCTACGACCTTTAGCATACTCATGGTCATCCCTGTGACCTCTGCTCTTTGGAATATCCATAAAACAATTGGTTCGAAGTGGGAACTTTTTGTCAAAGAGCCTATTTTTGCGTTTATAACGACAGGGTTGTTCTTTTATTTTGTGGTCAGTTTACAAGGATCCTTTCAGGCGTTGCGGTTTGTCTCTGAGTATTTGCATTTTAGCCAATGGGTTCCGGCTCATGCCATGCTGGCCTTGGGTGGAGGGTTTTCCTTTATTTGTATCGCAGCTATTTACTTTTTTGGTCCCGAAGTTTTTGGTGGAGAGTGGTATAGTCGGCGACTTCAAGGTTGGCACTTTGGCTTATCCCTCTTTGGAATCTTGGGGATTTTCTCTGGTCTTACGATTGCGGGGCTTATTCAAGGTGCTAACTGGCAAAATACGAATGCAGGGATGCACTGGATTGATGCAACGGTACGAGCGGTTCATCCTCATATGGTCGTTTTGGCGATAAGTGGGGCAGTCTTCGGTATTGCGCAAATAATTTTTGCGGCGAATTATGTGTTGAGTCTGAGGGTTAATGCCAGGCCGCAGGTGGCTTTCCGGAAGGAGGCTAGTGTTAATGTTTAAGTTTGAACGTCATCTCGGTTATTTGTTTTTAGGGTTTATCTTGGTTTTTTCATTTGCAGTGGTGACCACTTATATTGTTCCTGAAGTCAGTGCGAAGAATATAACGGAGACGACGGAAACGGTACACTATACTGATCAACAAAAAGAGGGTCGACAAATTTACATGCGTGAAGGTTGTGTGTGGTGCCACACGCAGATGGTGCGAACAGGTGAGGAAAATTTGGGCACGATTTTTCGCCGAGGGGATATCGGACAGGTTACTTCGCCTGAGTGGTATGCAACGCAAAATCCTGTGCTGATTGAACAACATAGGCGAGGACCGGATCTAAGTCATGTGTGGACGCGATGGCCCTCGATAAGTTGGCAAAAAATGCATCTACAAAATCCCGAACAATTTAATCCAGGTACTTGGATGCCACCGTTCAGTTATTTAAGTAACAAGGATCAAGATGACTTACTCGCTTACCTGCAAACATTGAGATAAAAGGAGGGGATTGCAATGGCACAGAATCGTATTCCTCTAATTTTGAGAGTACTCTATATTGTCATTCCCTTGTGGGGTATATGGTATTTTGCAACGAATTCTACTCCGGCTTCCTTCACTAAGATGGACATGCCAAATCAGATCGCACTTCACCAGGATGGAAAACAGTTAATAGCAGCAGGGAAACAAATTGCAGCCCAAGAAGGATGTTTTGCCTGCCATGGGCCAGAAGGTAGAGGTGGAATAGAAAACCCGGGAACTAAGGATAAAGTCGTTCCGGCTTGGAATGCTGAGGACTTGGCAGCAAACAATCTCTTTTATCCAATTCTCTTGAAACAGGAGATTGAACACGCTGTTGTACGCTCCATGTATGATGACCCCACAGACATCGGGAATCAGGAATATGCTCCGTTCAAAATGCAACCCTGGATTGGACGATTGACGTCTGAACAGATTAAAGAAATTATGGTGTATATTTATAGTATTAATCCTTCTCTACAGGATGGTATGAAAAAAGTGCTTGCTGGTGATAAAACGATACCCGATTTTAACGAGGTGTCCGGTGATATCACCCAAGCCTTCATACCAGACACAACTAAGGGACCAGTAAACATGGAAGGTTCCCCTTTAGGCACCCCAGCAGTCAGCCAAATTCCTTATGGTCGTAACTATCCCAATGTATTTGATGATTATTATGACCAACACAAAGACGATACCCCACCTCAGACTGTCAAGGATGTAAAGGAGTTTGCCCAATTAATTGGTTTAAACTGACATTAACACTAAATAAGAAATTCAAAATAACTTCAGGTTAAAAGCTTACAAATTATGTTATAATCATATTGCTAGGGGGTGTCAAATGGATCAAAAAGTTATGGAGCTTCTCGCAAAAATATATCAAACGCAAACCGAAATGCGAAGTGAATTGAAAGAGCTTAGAACAGCAAAAAAATGGAGCAATTTTTGATTTCCGTGAAATACAAATAGATCATAACCAAAAGACTGGACAAGCACTGGAACGCATTGAGGCCAAGATCGAAGGGTTACAATTAGAAACATCCAACTTAAGACGAATTAAATGAACCCCTGATCGTGCTCGTATGCTGACAATTAGGGTCATGATTCCCGGTAAATGGGTCACAGAAAGGTGCAAACCTCTCGTGGCCTTTTTCTATTTCCCAGGAAACTTACTGTAAAACCTCACCCCACTGACTGCAAAAGCTATAATATCAATAATGAATTTATAAAGTCGATAACATCCTTTATGACTAGCTCCGCTTCTTGGCTCAATAAAATAAGATGTTCGGAGCTATCATAAAACTCTAAACGTTTTATTGGAGATCTCGCATTTCGAAATATGTAATGAGCGCTACTTTTTCTAACTGTAGGATCATCGATAGCCTGGGTTATAAAAACCGGGCAGCGTAACCCTTTGATCTGAGGTTTCGTTGCCTTTACTAATAATATAAAGTTCAGGAGAGAGGAGAAGGGCAGAGCTCTTGACGCTTTTATGTTACGCCTCATGGTCTTAAAATCTTTCCTAATCAGCACATTAACACTATCTATAAAAGCTCTTTTGATATTCAAATAATAGATTGGGGTATTGATCGTCACAATCCCACCAATATTATGCTTTAACCCAAGATTTATAGCGAGAAGCCCTCCCATCGAAAAACCTATGATATAAACTACATTACAATCCGATAGCAAGGTTAATAGTCCCTCTTCAGCCGAAACTATCCAGTCTGTATAGCTTACACCTTGTAGGTCTTCACGCCTACCGGTGTGCCCTTTTAAGCTTGGACACAAAACTTTATATCCGCGATCCGTCAAACACGATGCTAAGGGAGCTACTTCTTTTACGTCCCCTCCAAAACCGTGAAGTACAAGGCACCCAATTTTATTATTCACATAATTTTCCTCCCTGATAACAGCCCTTGTGTGATCGTGCCATCTGTGTTGACGTTAAATCGGGCATCCGTCAAAGTGCTGCCAGATCTAAACACAGTCAAATATTCGTAATATTATATAAAAAATTTCATATTGTGATTATGAGGTGATCAAACGCCTTATTTAATGTTATAATATGGTAAGGAGGCACACTGACATTATAATCTAATTCTAATTTTGGAGCAATCTTCGGTGAGGGGACGGGTTTTTATGACCGATTCACTTGTACTTAATTCTACTCAGATTGAAACCATCGTTCATACTTTGAACAAGTTAATCGATCCTTGGATAATTATCCTGTTTGGCTCTTATACAAAAGGTAGAGCTCGTGAAGAGAGTGATATTGATATTGCATTTTTGACAGATCAGAAAGTCGATGAGTATCAGTCATTTTGTATTGCTCAAGAATTAGCTGAATTAATAGGAAAGAGCATCGATTGTGTTAATTTACACTCAGCTAGTACCGTTTTTCAGGTGCAAGTTATTGGACACGGAAAAGTGCTTTACTGTAAGGATGAGACTCGTAGAATGTATTATTTCCTACGCACTTTAAAGGAGTATGCCTTACTGAATGAGGAACGAGCAACTATTTTAAAACAAATTAAAGAGAGAGGTACAATCTATGGTGGATGATGTAGTCTATAATAAATGCTCTATAATCGAGCGTAGCATTCAACGCATCCATGAGGAATATGAGAATAATCCTAAGAATTTAGAAAATTATACCAAGCAAGACTCCATCATCTTAAACATTCAAAGAGGCTGTGAGGCTGCCATTGACTTAGCCATGCATATTGTCGCTGAGAACAAATGGGGTATTCCGCAAAGTAGCCGTGAAGCTTTTGATATTCTTCGTCAAGAGAATTGGTTAGACGAATCTTTGACTGAATCCTTGAAATCTATGGTGGGCTTCCGAAATATTGCAGTCCATAACTACCAATTACTTAATCTGAAGATAGTTCGTCAAGTTATTGAACAGCATCTTGATGACTTGAAGAAGTTTAGCAGGATCGTGCTCCAGAAATTTCTTTAGCAGTAACGGCTCACGTTGGATCTTTAGAATTACAGAAAACATGTTATACTGTAATTTATGTTCATTGAAGTTTACGCGAACATGGATGTTCGGATGACGTTTGTATTGGAAGGTGATAACATGGGGAGTATTTTAATTACCGGAGGAGCGGGCTATATTGGAAGCCACACTGTTCGGGTATTACTTGAAAAGGGAGCACAAGTGGTTGTGCTAGATAGCTTGGTTACAGGACATAGAGGAGCGGTCCCTGCAGAGGTCCCCTTTTATCAGGGGGATATCTCTGATGCTGGACTGGTAAAGACTGTTGTAGAATCTCACGGGGTTGAGGCTGTGATTCACTTCGCGGCTCGCAGCTTGGTGGGCGAATCTATCCTGAAACCTGATCTATATTTTTATGAAAATATGGCTAAAACAAATTTGTTTGTCTCGAATCTCCTTCAGCTAGGGGTTAATAAAATCGTCTTTTCTTCCACAGCAGCGGTCTACGGGCTCCCAGAGGCGATCCCTATTCCCGAGGAATCACCGACAAGCCCGATCAATCCGT
>NZ_MLBF01000012.1 GCF_001936615.1 Desulfosporosinus metallidurans | reverse complement strand
TGAATAATTAAAAGAGATCTAAGTCAGAATTGAATTCCGCAGAAGAAAAAAACAGAAGGAGAAAATTATTGAAGACAGACAAAGAAAGGCCGGATGAATTACAGCGCTCACTAAAAAACCGGCATATCCAAATGATTGCTTTGGGTGGAGCCATCGGAACAGGGTTATTCTATGGGTCAGGAACCACGATTAAATTAGTTGGACCAGGAATCAGTTTATCGTATATTATCGGAGGAATTGCCATCTTCTTTATCATGCGGGCTCTTGGGGAAATGTCCGTTGATGAACCAGTTTCAGGTTCCTTTAGCCACTACGCTTATCGTTATTGGGGAGATTTTGCAGGCTTTTTTTCAGGTTGGAACTACTGGTTTTGTTATGTTGTCGTGAGTATGGCTGAACTTTCTGCGGTAGGAGTATACATAAACTATTGGTTTCCGACTGTTCCAACGTGGCTTTCAGCCTTAGTGTTTTTAATTATTATTACGTTAGTTAACTTGATTAATGTTAAAGCCTTCGGTGAATTGGAATTTTGGTTTTCCCTAATTAAAGTCGTGGCCATTATCGCGATGATTTTGTTTGGGCTTTTAATTATTTTCTTTGGGCTCGGAAATAACGGCCAGCCAATCGGACTAAGTAACTTATGGGCTCACGGAGGGTATTTACCAAACGGACTATGGGGGTTACTGTTATCCCTTGTGATCGTCATGTTTTCCTTCGGAGGGGTTGAACTCATTGGAATCACTGCCGGAGAGGCGGATAATCCAACTAAAACGATTCCTAAAGCGATCAACCAAGTCGTATGGAGGATACTCCTTTTTTATGTTGGGGCTTTATTGGTTTTGACCATTATTTATCCCTGGAACTTAGTCGGGACGACAGGCAGCCCCTTTGTAGAGATTTTTTCTAAAATCGGGATTCCAGCTGCTGCAGGGATTCTTAATGTGGTTGTTTTAACCGCAGCTCTTTCAACCTATAATAGCGGTTTGTACAGTAATGGCCGGATGCTTCATAGCCTGGCACTTCATGGAAGCGCGCCAAAAATCTTTGCCCGTCTAAGTAAAGCGGGAACACCGGTAACTGGTATTTTGTTCTCTTCTGCCTTTACCTTAATCGCGGTCGTCCTCAACTTTCTTGTCCCTGGGAAAGTATTCTTGTATATCATCTCCGTAGCGACGATCGCGGCCATTTTTAACTGGATCATGATCATAATTACCCACTTGAAATTCAGGCGGAGGAAGCAAGAAATAGGCGAAGCGGGAACTCTAACGTTCAAGCTTCCACTCTACCCCGTTTCGAACTATGTGACGTTAGCATTCTTAGTAATGGTTATCGCTTTGATGGCGTATATACCCGATATGGCTTATTCTCTTTATATCGGACCTATTTGGCTTTTGATTATATTCATTGGGTATAAATTACGCGGTACGTCATAAAAGTATAAATCAAGCCTGTGGTAGGCCTTATGTAAGGGAAACGCTGAGACGTAAATTGTCTCAGCGTTTCCTGCTTTTCTATTGAGAGACTTTTTATGTTTCTTTTTTTGTGTTCAATAGGGTAAGATATACATACATCGACGCGGAGGTGAAATGCATTGAAGGACAAAACCATTTTGGTAGTTGATGATGATAAAAATATCTGTGAACTTCTGGATCTTTATCTTTCTATCGCCGGATTTTCGCTTCTATTTTGCTATGATGGTAGTACGGCACTTAACTTGCTAAAAGATCAAAAAATAGATCTTATCTTGCTTGACATCATGTTGCCTATCATTAATGGGTGGGAAGTGTGCAAGATTGTTAGACGTACAAGCTCAATACCCATCATTATGCTGACAGCACGGGATATGCTGGAAGATAAAATCCAAGGTTTTGACATAGGGGCAGATGACTATATCGTTAAGCCCTTTGAGCCTAAAGAAGTGATAGCCCGGATAAAAGCCCGATTGAAGGCGAACCAGACAAAATCCATTGGAGAAGATGGCCTACTTAAGGCAGAAGATCTTATAGTGGACATATCCAAATATGAAGTATGGCAGGGAGACAGCGTAATAGACTTAAAGCCTAAAGAGGTCCAACTCCTTTACTTTCTGCTGAACAACAAGAATATTGTTTTTTCTAGAGAGCAGCTACTGGATATGGTTTGGAACTATGATTTTATGGTGGATACTCGTACGGTAGATGTACATATTAAACGATTAAGAGAAAAGTTAGGCGATCACAGTACATCCTGGAGCATAAAAACACTCCGGGGTGTCGGCTACAAACTTGAGGTAAGATGATGTTTAAAAGTATCTTTGTAAAACTTCTTGTAACTTATCTGGCAATTATTATATCCGTAATTGCAGTTCTATCACTTTTTATCAGCATGGCTTATAGTTGGTATGTTTTTGATCAAAAGCAGCAGGAACTGGAGAAAACCGGGTATTATGTAAATGAGCTGGTTAACAAGCTGGAAAGAAAAGAGATATCTCAAACGGAACTTAATTCGTCGCTTGATTCAATGGGGTATATTTCTGATTCGTCGATCTATGCTATAAGAATCGATAAAAAAGCACTTGAAAACCCTAAAAGTATACAACTTGGTGAAAATCTTGAAGAAAGCTATTTGTTCAGTGATTTACAAAAGATCTTGAACGGAGAGAATGTTTTCCGGAAAAAGCAATATTCACAGAAGTTTGATATGTATGTAGTTTTTTCTGGCATCCCATGGAAAACAAATTCCGGTATTTCTGGAGCAATTCTTCTATTTTCACCGATTAGCCAGATTAGTAGCAACATAACCAAACTAAACCTTGTTATATGGATTATGGCCTTAGTACTTATAATATTAAGTGCTATAGTAATCTATTTTAATTCTCTGAGGATATCTAAGCCCATCAAACAAATGGAAATTGCCGCTGGCAAGTTGGCTTCAGGTGAGCGCTCTGACGACCTAGTTGTTGTTAATAGTGCAGACGAGATCGGAAAACTCGCTAAATCTTTCAACTATATGAAACAACAGTTGGTCGGCATTGAAAAAATGCGCAGTGAGTTCATCGCTAATGTTTCCCACGATATGAGAACTCCTTTAACGTCCATCAATGGTTTTGTTAGCGGAATGCTGGACGGTATTGTTAAACCCGAGGACTACAACAAGTATCTGACCATCATCAAAGATGAAACGCTACGACTGACCAAGCTGACCAATGATATTCTTCATCTAGCCAAAATTCAGTCGGGCAGCATAAGGCTATTCCGAGAGAATCTCATTGTTAAGACTATACTTGATTCTGTAATAAGCAGTACCAGAGCTCTTGTGGAAAAAAAATCCATTGAATTAGCTCTTGAGTGTGATAACACAATCACGGTATATGCCGACAGCGACAAACTAAAGCAAATATTGATCAATATCATCGATAATGCGGTTAAATATACCAGATATGGCGGGGAAATAGGCATTA
This sequence comes from Desulfosporosinus metallidurans, assembly GCF_001936615.1. GTDB lineage: Bacteria > Bacillota > Desulfitobacteriia > Desulfitobacteriales > Desulfitobacteriaceae > Desulfosporosinus > Desulfosporosinus metallidurans. Next base: position 111,476 of record NZ_MLBF01000012.1, on the reverse strand, counting down.
ATGTTAGTTTACGATATAAGCCGTCCGTAACAGAATTTAGGATTAGAGATACAGGGATAGGAATTCCTGCCGAAGAGCTTCCATTGATATTCGAGAAATTTTACCGGGTGGATAAGTCCCGATCGTCACCAGGTGGTACAGGCCTTGGGCTTAACATTACAAGAAGTCTAATTGAGCTTCATGGAGGAAAAATATGGGTTATTAGCGAATTGGGAGCAGGTACTGAGATAATTTTCGAACTCCCCCAATAATGTTTACATTCAGTTCACAATAAAGGTATTTTTGTTTTACAGATGGCTCTTATAATCAAATCATGGTCATTGGAGATGAGCTTGCTGGAAAACAAAATGAAAGGAGGATCGAATTGCGGAAGATAATTGTTCTTACAGCAATTATTATTTTAGCCCTGGTACTTACGGGATGCGGAAATGGAAATATAGCATCGAAATCTAATCAACCAAGCACAAATACTACCCAGCAAGCCGGTAATGCTACCAATCAGCAATTGAATACTAATGATTCGTCTACAAAGGCCGGAGGTGCCGCAATCGTTGCCAAATCGGAAAATATTATGTCCAGCAGTGATAAAGAAGAACTACTAAACCAAGTTAACAAGGAATTAGATTCACTATTCAGCAACATAAATAACCTTGAAGATGCCCAAGATGCCGACCTTGATCTGAATCAAAAGTAAGGAGCAGATAATATGAAAAAAATCGTTTCCGCAATTTTATTATCCGCAATATTACTTACTGGAAATATTGCATTCGCTCAGGGATCGACACTTGCTAATGCCAAAAGTAAGATCACACAGGCCACCGCTGATTATAGAGCAAAACTTGCAGAAATAGCCCCTTTACAGGAAAAGGTGCGCACGAATCGCACCGAACTCCTGCGCCTGAAAAAGGAAGCAAACGATGCCTATAACAAGGCCAAGAGCCACATAAAGGGACTTCTCAAAAACAAGGATAACTTGACTCCTGCACAGATTAAATCACTGAAGGAATCATTAGACATTATCATACAAGATAAACAATCCCTGGCCGGTACCATAGGTGGAATTCAAAAGGAAACACTTGATTTAAGAACTGCCAAGATGGAAAAGAACTTTGACGGAGTCAAAAATTCTTTGAACAGTATTATAGCCGTGCAGAATACAAGGCTTGAAGACCTCCAAAGAATAATTAGTGACATAAATAAAGCAGCTACCTTATAAACGGAAATTAAGAGGGGGTTATGAGCATCAAGCGAATAATTGTTGCGGGAATGACCGTTTTACTCGCAGTTGTACTTGCGGGATGTGGAACCAAAAGTAATGTTTCCAAGTCAAGCCAAACTGTAAATTCGTCGGTGGCTCAGTCCTCAAATCAACAAAGTGCCTCACAGCAACAAGCCCAAGTTCAAAGTATTAACACTAAAACCGCTCAAGGTCAGGCTGAAGTTGACCAGAAGATTGATCAGCATCTTCAATCTTTGGACAAAGCGTTAGATTCTCTCGACAAAAGCTTAGGAAATCTTTAATTAGCAGGAGGGTATACCATGAAAAAATTATTAGCTGTGGCTACAACCTTAACTTTACTCTTAACGTTTGCAATTCCTGTACTTGCTGATGATAACACGTCAACTACAAATACAAACCCAGCACCGGCCAGCCAATCTTCCCCTACAGACAAGGCAACGAAAGCCAAGGAACGACTTCAAAATGAAGTTACCAAGCTCCAGAATCAAGAACAGTTCCAGCAATATATGGGGCCTGTTCGCGATCTGCAAAAACACGAAGTACAGATCCGCGAGCAGATCCATACCACAAGAGACCAGGTTCGGCAACAGCTCAAATCTGACAGACAGGCAAAAAACTACACCGCTCTTTCGGCAGCTCTTAGTGATATGATTCCTATGCAAGATGACATCGCAGGTGTGGAGACTATTACCAAGACATGTCTAACTGATTGGCAGCAATACCATAGTGATCGCCAAACTAAAAACGTCCAAGGAATCCAAGCTGATTTACAGAAACTCCAAGGTGACATTCAAACCAAAATTCCCGCTATGCAAAAAGTGTTAGCAGACCTTCAGAAAGTTAGTCAAGATCTAAACACACCCGCACCTGCAGCTACCCCTGCAACCACCCCTTCAACAACTTAATCCACCACTATTGTTCCAGCCTCAACTCTAGGCACAATAACAACAATTTCCTAGTAATTCCCAAATACCCCCGCAACACTTAGACATGCTGCGGGGGTATTTCAGTCTTGTTTTCCCCTAATTTTCATGGGGGTTTGTTTCGGTTTGGTTTTATAGTTCGGTAGTGCTCTCTAAAAGTGCCACTAGTAGTTCCACGGCTGCTTCTACGTCATGTTTGTCAAGCATTTCGGCGGGACTGTGGACGTAACGTGTGGGAATCGAAAGGACCCCTGAGGGTACTCCTCCCCGGGACAAATGAATCGCTCCGGAATCCGTTCCCCCATACTCTAGAATCTCCCACTGGAAGGGAATCTGACGATCCGTGGCCACATCCGCCATCCAACGTTTGATTTGTGGTGAGGTTACCATGGAGTGGTCGAGTACCTTAATTCCAACCCCTTTTCCTAACTCTACAGACATAGGGTGTGCTTTGGGAGTATCTCCGGTAGAGGTGACATCCACGGCAATGGCCAAGTCTGGTTCGAGAGCATAGGCAGCAGTTTGGGCGCCACGGGTCCCGATTTCCTCTTGGGCGGTAAAGACAAACGCTAATTCGTGAGTGGACTTAGTCTGCTTGAGAGCTTCAATCGCTACAAAACACCCTACTCGGTCATCAAGAGCCTTGGAGATAATTCGAGTTTCGGATTCTGCGAAATTCCCGACGAACACTGCCGTTTCCCCTATATGGACATACTGCTCGGCGTCTTCTCGCGACGAGACTCCAATATCAAGATAGAGTTTGTCAAGTTTAAAATCTTTAGGGCTATCTAACGATTCTACCCCGATTGTTCCGATCCTTCCTTGGGCAAACTGGACTCTTTGTCCAATCAGGTTTTGGATGCGCACTCCACCGAGGGGAGTGAAGCGTAGAAATCCTTCTTTATTAATATGGGTGATCATTAAACCAATTTCGTCCATATGAGCAGCGATCATAATTCGTTTACCCGTCCCATGACGTTGGACAATAAGGTTTCCTAAGGTATCGATCGTTAGTTTGTCACAGTAAGGACGCACTTGGGTCGAGATAAATTCCACGACCCGCTCTTCAGAACCCGACGGGCCAAATAACTGGGTTAACTGTCCTAACAGCTCAAAATCCATTACAAGTCCTCCTTAGCCATCGGGCTAATTCTAAGTTTGCGCGGGAGATCAGCTAAAAGTTCTTCTACTAGCTTGAAGCACGCGGTATAGTCGTGTTCGGAAATAACCGAGACGAAGGAATGGATGTAGCGACAAGGGACGCTTAAAACAATGGTTGGGATGCCTGCTTTGCTGATATGAATTGAGCCTGCGTCATTACCACCACTTGTTCCGCGCCGAAACTGGAGTGGAATTCCCTTTTCACGGGCTAAGTTCACAACCCACTGGACCAGCTTTGGGGAGTAGAGGGTTGTTCTGTCCATCAATGAGCAAGCTGGCCCTTTGCCTAATTCTGTAACCCACCCATCTTCTTCACGATCGGATACATCAGCTGCCACGGTTCCCTCGAGAACAATCGCAAAATCAGGGTCAACGTGGTAAGCTGCGACCTTGGCGCCACGGAGCCCGACCTCCTCTTGGACTGTAAACGCCGCAACTAAGGGGAAAGCATAGTCCTTCTTGAGAAGTTCAACTAAGAGGGCACACCCTACTCGGTCATCAAACGCTTTTCCTTTATATAGATTCTCTCCGAAAGGCTCGCATTTCGTCATAAAATAAGCGTAATCCCCCAGCTTGACCTTGCCAGCAGCGTCTTCTTTTGATTTGGCCCCGATATCAATATAAAGTTTGTCAAAGGGTAAAGCTCTTTTCCGTTCGGACGATTTTTGCAGATGAATGGCTTTGGCCCCAATCACTCCGACGAGGGTATCATTAATTTGTACGGGCTTGGAGACGAGGATTCGAGCGTCAATCCCTCCAACAGGCTGGAATTTGAGGTACCCGTCGCTGGTAATCTCTGTGATCATCAGCGCCACTTCATCCATATGAGCGGCAAGCATAATTTTAGGACCGGGCAGATGAGCATTTTTTGTCGCAATTAAATTGCCCATTTTATCAACGACGATCGTATCCACGAAAGGTTCAAGTTGTTGACGCAAGAAATCCCGGACGGAGCCTTCAGCCCCTGATGTGCCATTTAATTCGCTCAGAGTCTTTAATAACATAGAAATCCCTCCAAATCGTCCGGCAAGGAGGAGATGAAATGAGCAAGTAGTTTGCCAGAGTTGAGCACGTCTTGCAAGTCCAGAGTTTCAACTGACGTGTGCATATAACGCAGGGGGATAGAGAGAAGCCCGGTGGGAATACCTGCTTGGGATACTTGTATTGCCCAGGCATCCGTTCCCGAGGCTCCAGGAATCGGTTCAAGTTGGATCGGTAAACGGTGTTCTTGGGCAGTTTCTGAGAAATGACGGTAGATAGCGGGATGAATGTTGGGTCCAAGAGCAACCGCTGGGCCTTTGCCAAAATCAAGAGTTGTTTGTCCCTTAGAATCCGGAGTACTAGCATGGGTAACATCAATCGCTACGGCTAGGTCAGGGTTTAGCGTATAAGCACTGGTAAACGCTCCCCGAATTCCGACTTCTTCTTGTGTTGTAGCCACCGCAATGACATCGTGGCTATGTTTTAGATGGGAGAGCTCTTCGAGGCAGATCATCATGACAACCACTCCAGCTCGGTCATCCAAGGATTTTCCGGCTATTACGTTGTTGAGCAGGGGATAGGTATCTCGTTGCAATGTGATGATATCCCCAATCTGAATGACCTCTTTTAGTTTCTCGAAGGAAAGTCCAACATCAATGGTCATATCCTCCATTTTAACGGCTATGTCCAAGTCGCCGTTCTGTATTAGATGAGGAGGCAAGGAACCGATAATGCCTGGGATTGTCCGGCGGCCATGAACGAGCACTTCTTGGGATAAGAGGGTTCTTGGGTCTACTCCCCCAATGGAGGTGAAACTCAGGAAACCACGAGGATCGATTTTATTCACAATAAGTCCGATTTCGTCCATATGAGCCGCTAACATCAGTTTGGTGCGTTGGCCGCTGCCTTTTTTTAGGCCATAAACATTTCCAAACGTATCGCAATGCACCTCATCGGTTATCGTTTTAAATCGTTCCATTACTAAAGAAGCAATTGAAGACTCATGTCCGGAAACGCCAGAGCTAGTGGATAAAAGACCTAAGAATTCACTGGCGCTTTGCATTTGCGCGTTCATCAAACCGTTCACCTTCTCTCGAAAAATGTTTCAGGACTCGAAATTTAATACTTCGCGTTGTCATATAAATACTCCTTCTAGTTCTGGAAAATACTTTAGAGTGTTTTCTTGAGCCCTAATTTATTTAGGTTCGCACAAAAGGACTTGGACTGGTTGATAGGTAGGGGTTATAGTGTGGAACAGATAAAAAGAATTATAATTATTGCCGTTTGTAGGTACATAAATTTTCCGTCTCGCGTCAGGTTCTTTCAAATAGTTTCCTCTCCAATTTCATAGAGGTTGGCATTTTTAGCATTCTTGCCGACACATAAAAAATCTCGGGTACATTTTAATTGTCCCGAGATCTTTTTATTATCATTGGTCCACGTAGTCTATTTTTCAGCATACTCTCAGCCTATATTCAGGATCAACTCAGTTCATCGGGTTATACTCAATTGAGTAAGGCAATGGGCAATAAAAAATCTCAGATGAGTTATTAGCTCAAATCAATTATTTAGGAGGAACAATAACGTGATCTCAAAGGCTGAAAAAAATTACTACCTTAATATTCCCTTGACCATCGTAGGATTTGCTTGTGTGATTAGTGGTTTCTTAATTGGAGACAAATCAATGTCCTTTGGAGGGATTAACCTAAAGAGCCTTCATATTTGGACCGGGTACATTATGACTGGTCTAATTGGGTTACACCTACTAATGCACGTAAAATGGATCAAAAACATAACTATAGGTATTTTCAAAAACAGACTCAAGGTTATCTCACTAGTTACCACGGTTCTTGTTTCATTGGGTATCTGCTATGCTTCTGGCATATTAGGTCTAAAAGGTAATGAGCAAGGACATTTCGCAAGGGGCCAAAATCAAAGCACGAATCAATTTAATCAGGATCAACTAAATTCCAATAACACCCAATAACACCCGAACGCGAGTTATTCGATATGTATGATAAACTTCTTATTGTACATCCTTTAATGATAAAGAAGAATTTTTATTAAAGGAGACCAATTATGAGCGAACTTATTGACAACCATAAACAACGCAGAGAAACTCTTAAACAAATTATTCGCGATATTCACCAAAATGTTAATCCACATGAACTCAAAATGCGATTTCGAGAGCTTTTATCAGATGTCGGAGCTACGGAAATTGCAGCCCTTGAACAAGAGTTAATCCAAGAAGGATTACCTGCAACAGAAGTCAAGAGTCTCTGCGATGTTCATGTTTCAGTCTTCAAAGATAGTTTGGACAACCAACCAAAGTCTCAGGAGCAAGGGGGACATCCAATTCATACGTTTCGCAAAGAAAATAAAGCGATCGAACGTGTAGTCCAAGCGATCCGCCCGCTTCTAGAACAAATCCAAAACATGCATCCCGACGTAAACTTAGAAGATAAGCTCAAGGTCTGGAAATCCTTGCATCAACAGTTGCTGGAAATCGAGAAACACTATAGTCGTAAGGAAAATATCCTCTTTGCATATTTGGAAAAGCATGGAGTAAGCGGCCCTCCGAAAGTCATGTGGGCCATTCAAGATGAGATACGGGCTCAACTTAAACAAGTTTCTCAAGCACTTTTGCACACAAAAGTCGACCTATTATATTTGACAGAACTCATCCAAAAGACAGCGCTTCCTGTTCTTAAGGCTATTGAGGATCTTATCTACAAAGAGGAAAACATCATGTTTCCCATGAGTATGGAGACTTTGACTGAGGGAGAATGGGCTGCTATGGCCGAGCAGAGCGGAGAAATTGGCTTTACTTTAATTGAACCTGACTTTGGTTGGATTCCTTCCGTACCACCCGAACTACCTGTCGATCCTGAATCATTTCCAGCAACTACTGATCGAGGAAAAGATAGCTTTCAGGGGCTCCTGCCTTTTCAAACTGGTGCCCTGACACTTGAGCAGATTAGTCTAATTTTTAACCATCTGCCCGTTGATATCACCTTTGTCGATGAAAAAGATAACGTGCGTTATTTTTCCTACGGTAAAGAACGTATTTTCCAACGGAGCAAGGCTATTATCGGACGCAATGTCAAGGATTGTCATCCTCCGGATAGCGTTCATATTGTTACCAAAATCGTTGGTGATTTTAAAAGTGGCAAACGAAATTCTGCTGAGTTCTGGATTCATATGAACGGTAAGTTCGTCTTTATTCAATATTTTGCCCTCCATGATCTAGACGGGACTTATCGAGGAACAATTGAGGTAACTCAAGATATCCAAGAAATGCAAAACCTTAAAGGGGATAAACGCATTTATTCTGAGGAATAGACTCCTTTTTCATTCCGCAGACAAAGAGAACAAACACAATGGCGAGTACTTCTTTACTTGATTAATTCGATCCCACAAAGGATAGAGTTAACCATCCTGTTTAAGCTCCCTTTAATACATCTATGGCCTATCACAATGGTATCGGTCGCCTTGTCAAGCTGCCACAACAAGGCCTGTCCATAAATCGAAGCTCCGTCTGTTTCGATAGGATAAGACCTAGCCATCTCGATTTTTTCAAGTGCCGTTGAGGTTTTACCGCAGAGATGGAGAAGCACTTTCCCACCGGCTTCTTTTATCCCCTTAATAATTCGCCAGCTTGAGGGGCCGCTATATTCCCGATAAACTTTGGGTCCTATGATGCCCATGGCTCCAACCGGGTCTCCGTAGGAAATAATTGAGGCACCTCTATTCACACCTTCAAGGCTATAACGGATGATACTCTCTTCAACAACAGCCAGAATTTCTTGGAATCGCTGGGGGTTCTTGCGCAGGCCTTTATAAAAATTCATGGGGTCAATAAGGGACGATAGGATCGTGAAGGGGCCCTCGACACTTAGAGCTACTTTCTCACCAGCTTCAACCAAAATTTCCACAGCATCTAGGACTTCCTTAATGCGACCTCTAGTCAAATCCAAACCCTGGAGATTGGACATTTCTTCAAGTGACGCAAAACGGTAACTCTCTACCCTGGGTCCGGCTAAGGCGTTGCCCAGCTTGATGTGTGCCCCGTAAGCTTCCGCTTCTACCGTCACGCAGAAAGGCACCCTAGTTAAGACATCGCCTCGGTGTTTCCTGAGTTCCCCGGCAAGGGTCGCCATGCTATTTTTATCGGAATGAGCTCCCGGGAAGGAGATGCCTGTTTTTTTAATCACCTCTTCCGGAATCTGCTCCAGATCGTCTCCCGTACATATAAAGTCCACTCGTCATTCCCCCTATATTCGAAGTTCGAGGTTCGCTTTTCATACTTCGTACTTCGCACTTCGATGATGGCGCACAGACCCTATACTAGTCAGAAAGTATAAGGTTCGGGTGGGTCCCTTCTCGCCATCCTTGGCTACAGGGACACTCGGCCATCCTTGGCCAGCGCATTAGTGCAACTAGGCGACCGCCTTCGCTAAGGTTTGGCGCTAGCCAAGTTTTCTTTATCCGATAGTAAAATGAAATATCTCACCGACTAAGATACTGATGGCCTGTAAGAGCAAGATAAGCAACAGGGTTTTCTTCAAGGGAAGTTCCCTGAAGAGAACTAGGATACCAAAGCCCGTATTAGCCAGTAATCCAGCAATCATGGATCCGAAACCCAAGGCCCCTTTGAGAAAACCCTCGGCAATGAGCACGGAAGAAAAACAGCTTGGAATCATGCCGATCAAAGAAGCCAGTACTGGCTGAAGAAAGGCATTACGGCCAAGAAGAGCGTAGATTTCCTATTCACCAAACCGATCCGCCCCGATCCCGATAATCAGAACAGTAACGTACAAGAAGAGAGTAAGCTTCAACGTATGAACCAGGCTATTAACCAGAATATTTTTATGTTTACCACATTTGGGACAATCACAGTCAATACCGCACCCTTTGAGGCGGTTGCGCTTCTCTTTGATCGCCAAGTTTATTAGCCAGCCCGCACCTATCCCAATCAAGACCTTGATCCCGATAATCTCCAACATCAGAGGCAACTTATCAGGATGGGCTCCGACGACAATCAGGGCTTCATCCGAACCAGCCAGGAAAACGGCCATGAGCATACCTAAGGAGATATACCCATTGTCATAAAGCTTAGCTAAAGCAACTGATATGCCGCACTGGGGGATTGTTCCCAGTAGAGCTCCGCCAACAACATCAAGCTTGGCTAGACGACTGAAAAAATGCGTTCCTTTGTTGACCTTACCGGTAATCCAATTCGTCAAAAGAATGACCAAGAATAAAACGGGAACAATCTTGATGACATCCTGGAAGCTGCCTATCAGAATTTCAGCCAACTAAACACCCCCCCGCTTTTAACCTTAAACAATTCCTTAATTTCTTTTTCCCGGAGGCTTTTCCCGATCAGACACAGCTTGCCACTGGCCTTAAAGTGACTTTTCGATACTGTAAACAGACCGTTTGTATAACTGAAATCCCAGTAACCCTGAGGACTTTTGAGGAAACCTTTGCCTCTCAAGACCTGCCCATATCGGGGCTGGTTGAGATGAGCAAGAATTTGCTCCAGTTCCTCTTGGCTGTAAGCCCGGGAAGGTTTAATTGCTAAGGCTTCAAATTCATTTTCACTGCAAGGCTTATAGTCGGTATGAAGAATATCACTCAGATCCATGTACCCTTGACCATCAAGGAGGTTTTCGAATTCGCTTGACCCCAGAGAATCCCAGGGTTTGCTGATAATCTCACCATCTTGGTTAAATTCCCTGAGGGACGTAATGATCCTACTTATGGTTTCACTGTCGATGTGCTGGCTTTTACTTAAGGTTAGGACAGAGGCATTCGTTATCTGGTCTTCGAAAAATTCCCCAAAGACTTCGCACTGCTGCAGGTAATTAACGCCGTCGACAACCGTCACTAGGGAGTTAATCTGGAGAAGGGAAGCGAAATCAGGTTTGCGCAGGATATCGATGATTTCACTTAGGATACTGATGCCGGTAGGCTCAATGATGATCCTTTGAGGGTGGAATTCTTTGATAATCCGGACCAGCATCTGGACGAAATCCTTCTGCATAATACAACAGATACACCCACTAGAGATTTCGAAAACTTCAAAGCCTTCCCGCTCAATCAGTTCTCCATCGATGCCGATGTCCCCAAATTCGTTTTCAATCAGGACAACCTTTTCCTTTTGGTGAATTTGAAGAAGTTTCTTGACCAGAGTAGTCTTACCAGAACCCAGGAATCCTGAGATAACATCTACTTTAATCATTGTTACACCCCTCGATCCTCGATTAAAAGCCCAACGCTTTAACAAAGTAGTCCTGAAAGCAGGAATTTGTGGAAAGCTCCAGAACCTCTATCCGTTCCTTCAATTCCTTGATCTGGGCCACCACACCCTTATTGATCAGGGCCAATCGGGCTCCTTCAATCGAGGAATTACCGACAAAGGTTATCTTCCCATGAAAACCTTTGGGCAGGAGGCCGATATCCCTAATACTATCTGGATTAATATGATACCCGAAGGCCCCAGCAATGACCGCTTCCTCTATGGCTTCGAGAGGAATGCCTGCTTCTTCGAGGAGCAGGGTTACCCCTGCGGCAATAGCCCCCTTGGCCAACTGAATCTGGCGAATATCCGTCTGGGAAATATAAATTTCTTCTGTCAGATAAAACTTCTTATCCCTCACCCTAGCTTTTATACGGGGGTCAAGGTTAGGGTTAAAGCGCCCGCTGGCAAGGACTAAGTTTCGTTTTACCATAGCCGCAGTGATATCAATAAGGCCGCTACCGCAGATTCCCTTAGGGGATGTAGCGCCGATGGTTGTAAAATGTAGATCAAAATTATCATCGATTAAAAAGGTGTCTATGGCTCCTTCTTCGGCACGGCAACCGCAGGAAATGTTCATTCCTTCCAAGGCCGGGCCGGCTGCAGTAGAGGTAGCAATGAGCCTACCTCCGAGATTAGCCACGATTTCACCGTTGGTTCCAATATCTAAAAAGACAGCGGGGTAGCCCTTTTTATCAAACGCTGTGGCCACGACACCAGCAAGGATATCAGCCCCAACATACCCTGAGGCTGAAGGCAAAAGAGTAATCCTTCCTTCCGGGCAAATCAGGATACCGGCCTCCCTGGCTTTCAGGTCAACCTGTTCAAGAAAAACCGGACGGTAAGGGGACTTGGCTATAGACCCAGAATAAACACCCAGAACAAAGTGGAGCATGGTCGTGTTTCCTGCTATAACTACCTGGTAAACACGCTCCGCTCTTCCGAAGGTGCCCGTAAGGTCTATCACCAGTTGATTTATTTTCCTAAGGATAGCCTCACGAAGTTGGTCTGGTCCTTGAGGATTTTCCAGACAATAACTTATTCTGGACAAAACGTCTCCCCCGAACTCTGTCTGGGGGTTTAGGCAGGACTCTTTGTTGAGGATTTCCCCATTGGCTAGGTCTAGAAGATAAGCGGAAATGCCGGTGGTACCTATGTCTATAGCCACTCCTAGGATTTCACCTGGCTCAGACTCAAGGTCAATAAGACAGTTGTCTAGTAAAACACCGTATATTTGGAGCGTTTTGGCCTGCTCTAGTCTACCCGCCTTCTGATAAATGTCCACCGAGCTAGAGTTATAAGAGAGTCTTTCAAGGTAGGCTTGAGCTGTTTTTTCGGGAGCCGGTAAGAAAACCTGCTTCACCGAGCTGTCGACCTCTACCGCTATCGTATAGCCTTGGTTAATCGTCTTGAGCTGGTTGACTTTTGGAGAAAGCTCGATCCAAACTTCACCCCTTACCCGAGCCAGACAGGCCAAACGGATGCCCGGGGTATTAATGAAGCCGTTTTCCGATTCTTCTGGGGGGTAAAGGTCACCCCAGGCCTTGACACGACATTTGCCACAAAGTCCTATTCCATTGCAGGGAGTCTCCAAGGTCAGACCCGCTGCGCGAATACATTCCGCAAGCCGATCCCCTTCGTTAACTTCTATAGAAATATCTTCAATAGTGAAATGCACCATACCCATGTTAATTATAAGACCCTTCTTTCACGTAATCTGTCATGGCTTTGAGGTTGCTTATAGGGGTAGCCATACTTAGACCGCAAGCGGGAGCAACGATATCCACCTTGGAATGAAGAGCATTGCGAGTTATGGACACAATCTTCTCTTTTTCTCCGGTGTGCAGAAGTTGGGTATTCACATTACCCATAAGTCCTGTTTTAAGCACCTCTCGAGCGAATTTCATATTGACGATCGAATCGAAGCTCACAGCATTAGCTTTTACTTCGTTGAGAGACTCGACGATATTGTGAGCATTGCCGCATATGTGGAGGATGACGGGGATTCCTTCCTTGTGAAGAGTTTTAATGATATTCTGATAGAAAGGAACCGCGAACTTTTGGAAATTGCGAGGCCCTAGAATTTCTCCTGTAGCCGTGGGATCCGATATGGAGATAACGTCAGCTCCGGCCTTGACCATCTCTAAAGCATATCTGACGAGATAGTCATTAATGAAGGCCATAAAACGGGCAGCTCGTTCGGGTTCCCGCCTCAGCATCTTAAATATTTCCAGAGGGTCAACAACCGAGGTCGCAGTACTGATATGGCCTGAAACATTGCCAATAACCGGAACCCGGCTGTTTCTGAGTTCACGGATCGCTTCTAAAACGATCCCCATTCTGCCAGCGGTAACGTCAACCTGGTAGTTATCCATGATGGCTTCTAAGGGCTCATCATTATACCGAGTGACTCTGGGTTCGATAAGGTTATCTCCTAGGTTAACACTGGCCCCTAAGGCTTCAACTTCAGCAGTTAGGCAAAATGGTACTCCATAATTTTCAAAGCCGATGAGCTCATTAATTTTTCGAGCAGCACTTACCATGGCTCCAGTATCGGAGTGATGGCCGCCCCCCACTAGATCGGATATCTTTGTAACGCAGGCACTCATCATGCCACCCGGGCAAATAACGGGAGGCCGGTCAACCCGGTCTCCCTTCAATACACTTAATAAGCGTTCTTTCTCATCCAAGATTATTCACCTACTTTATATTCGTAAAGGCCGTGGCTCCGGACCACATCAAGCATAGCCTGAATATGCTCGAAAGGTACTTTATTACCAGTTTCGCACCCAGTGGAGAGAATAAAAGCAGGGGTATAGCCTTTCATCGTGTCAAGGGCCTCTATACAGACTTTATGAATTTCTTCCACGGGCCCGAAAAGAAGTTCGTTGGCAGGATCAATGTTGCCGAGAATGAGTGCTCTTCCAGCAACCTTTTCCCGAGCGATAGCGAGATCACATTTGTCCAAACTGATCACATCAGCTCCGGTATCTGTCATCTTGCCCACGATTTTGTGAGTTTTACCGCAGATATGCAGGGGAATGAGTGCTTTGAGTTCGTGGGCTAGGTCCACAAGTTCTTTAATATAGGGGGAGGCAATTTTGTCAAACATCTTAGGGCTAAAAAGACTGCCGGAAGCAATGGGTTCCAGGATAATAGGCATAGCGCCATAACTGGCTATTTCCCGAATAAAGTTTTTGCAGCTATCGGTAGCCATTCTCAAGAGGGTATGGCAAAGTTCTGGATCGGTATAAGTATCGCGCGCAAAAGCTTCAACTCCTCGTAGGGTGGCAGCTGTAGAAACAGGTCCAGAAAAACAAACGGAGATGAAAACCTGGTCGCCCACTTCTTTGTTCAGGATCTCCAGTGCTTCGTAGTAAACAGGAAATTGTCCGTCATTCTTTTCAGCAACTTTAAGTTTGCTTAAGTCTTCCCTAGAGTTAATTGTGGGAACTTCACAATTAGCGGGTTCATTCTCAGAATAATCCAGTTCGGCCCCCATAGCTTCAGCCACGTAGGAACAGTTCGTGAAGAGATAAATCAAATCATAACCAAATTTCTTGAACCCCGCAATATGTGCTTCGGCCATGACCTTACCGTTAAGTTGAAATTCCTTCACGGTTTTGCCGATAAGTTGAGCGGTATTCGTGGTTACAATGGGCATACAGATCATTCTGTCGAGGGGCTTTCCAGTTAGAAGAGCCATCATTCTTTCTTTTGGGGTTAAAATGTCTTCCCTTACTAACATATTAGGCCCTCCCCATGAGTTCTTTGGCTTTTCTCACCGCTGAGCTGGCATCATTGGCGTAAAGATCGGCACCAATTTTATCGCAGAACGTCTGGGAAATAGGACCACCGCCGATGAGAACTTTGTATTTGTCCCGGATATTTCTTTCTTTCAAGCGATCGATTACGGTTTTCATTCCGTCCATAGTAGTGGTCATCAGCGTAGACATGCAAATCATATCACTTTCTACTTCTTCAGCTTTTTCGATAAATTGGTCGAGGGGTACATCACGTCCAAGATCGTAGACTTCGAAACCGGAGGCACCCGCTAAAATCCGAACCAGGTTTTTACCAATGTCATGGGTATCCCCTTCGACGACCCCGATGACGATCTTGATCGGCTTTTCTAGGGAGCTTTTATCTAGATGTGGATTCACTACATCGAGACCAGCATTGAATGCATCAGAACACATCAGTACTTCAGGAAGGAAATATTCCTCTTCCTCATAGAGTCTGCTGACCTCTTTCATGCCAGTTATTAAACCCTCTGTAATAGTTTCATAAGCGGGGATGTTTTGTTGCAGAGTTTCCTCAGCAAGCTCTGCGACCTTTTCAACTTCAAACTCTACTAGTGCGTGAGAGATTTCCTGAAACAATGTTTCTTTTTCCACGATGTTCCCTCCAATAAAATAGATTATCAATTGGTTATATATTAACATAAGTAGAATAGTATAGTATACTGAATAATTTTGGTTGACGCTCGATTCGTTACCAGAGTGTATAGTGCCTGTTGATTTCAAAGAAATAACGTTATAATGTTTACCCTTAGAAAGAAAGGTGAGCCAAAGCTCAGATATGAGCTCAAAGCATTGGGGGCAGAACGAGGTTAAAAAACATGACAGGGGTGGTAATGATGGGAAATGATCTCGAAAATGAAATCCTAACCGATAGTCGACCTTATATAAAAGATTACACTAAACGTATTCAACGTATTGTTAACGAATATGAGAATAGCATTTCACAACATTTAAATGAGGACTATATCAGGCATACCAAATGGTCAGATCGTTTAGCTGACCGGATGGCAGGTTTTGGTGGGAGTTGGAGGTTTATAATTATATTTTTCGTTTTTTTAGTTGCATGGATGACGTGGAATACCATCTCTGGCACTCAACATTTTGATCCACAACCATTTATACTGTTAAACTTAGTGCTATCCTTTATTGCTGCGTTCCAGGCACCCGTCATTATGATGAGTCAAAATAGACAAGAGGCCGATTTATTACTCGTATCGCACGCTCATACAGACCATTTCGATTATCCAACGTTACGGAAGTTGCAATCACGCAATATCCTTGTCGTTACCGCCAAAAATACCCTTCCCTTGTGGAGCTTACAACCTATACAAAGAGACCATGGAAGAACCCATTATCCGTTTCCGTCAAGCGGCATCAGGTCAAATAGAAAAGGTAGCTATCCAAGAAACAGGAGTTTCTAGGATACTACTAAGTTAATGTTGAGAATTAAACCCCTAAAGAAGGAACTGGATGGAGTAGGACAATGCACCAAGAGAGTTTTCTATACAGAAAGAATCCCTAAAACGTCAATTGCTACTGCGTCTAGGGATTTTTGCATTTGTTTATCACTTTTTGGACTGTGCAGGAGATTACAGGGTATCCGTCAAATTAATGGTAATAGATATTGACGTAATTAGAATAACCGAAACATGTACCTGGTACTCGTGAGATGATCTGACAAGTTCCGAAAAGGGGTGAGAAGATGAGAATCTATGAAAACGGGGAATTTATTTCTTGTGAGGACGAGAATAGGATCTTTCATGTCTTGATTGAGGACCACGGTAAGATCGTTCATATTGGGGACAGAATATCGGATGAGTATGCTGGCATTAAGGAGCGAGTAGATTTGGGCGGAAAATGCGTTGTGCCGGCTTTTGCGGACACCCATCTTCATTTTGCTTCGTTTGCCTTGTTCCAGTCTACTGTAGATGTCCGTACTGCTCGCGACTTTAACGAAATGGGTGACATCATTAACGGGTACAGAACCAGCTATCCTCAGGAAAAGCTCATTTTGGGGTTTGGCTGCTCTGCTCACACTGTCAAAGAGAAGCGGCTACCAGAGCGTGCTGATTTGGATAAAATCTCAAATATTCCCCTCCTGCTGGTTAAGTACGATGGACATGCGGCGGTTGCGAACACCGCTTTACAAGCCAAGTTTCCTGAGTCAATTCAAAGAAGCCTAGGATTTAACCGTGAAACAGGGTGGCTTTATCATCAAGCATTTTATGATGGTGTTAATTACATAACGGGGTCTGTCTCACCATTCAAGGTACTTAAAAATCTAATCAACGGTGCAGACTATTTAGCCAGACGGGGTATAGGTTTGGTTCATACTGTTGAAGGGGTCGGATTCCCTCGGGATATTGACGTGGATATGATGCGTGTGGCGGCCCACGGTTTACCCCTGAATTTCCGCATTTATTTTCAGACCATGGACGTCGATAAGGTTCTAAGACGAAAAATGCCGCGCATCGGCGGCTGTTTTGCTACGGCCCTTGATGGTTGTTTCGGTTCAGAGGATGCTGCCCTTTCTCAACCTTATAGCAATAATAGTAATAACAAAGGGGTACTTGTCTACACTCAGCAAACAGTCAATGACTTCGTCAAAAGGGCAAATCGCCAAGAACTTCAGGTTTCGATGCACGCGATTGGTGATGCTGCTGTCGAACAAGCCATCGTGGCTTATGAAGAGGTCCTGAAAGATCATCCTAGGACTGACCATCGGCATATCATCATTCATGCGGATCTGATCCCTCCGTCTCTACTGGAGAGGGCTGCCAAACTTGGACTGCACTTCGCCGTCCAATCCCCATTCCTTTACTGGGAGCAGGAGCCCATTAGCTATCTGGAGCAAATCCTCGGAAAACGGATGAATGACCTAATCCCTCTCAAAAGCATGCTTGAGTATGGCGTAACAATAGCCAGCAGCTCCGATGCCCCTTGTACACTGCCCAATCCAATGCATGGAATATTTGCTGCTTGCCGGCATCCGAACTCTGAACAACGAATATCGGTGCTGGATGCCTTGCGGATGCATACCAATTGGCCGGCACGTCTATCGTTTGACGAAGCAACCAGAGGTACCTTGACGGAGGGGAAAATGGCTGATCTTGTGGTGCTCGATAAGAATCCGCTAACGGTACCGCCCGAAAAATTAACAGAGATTCAAGTTGTAGATCTCTACATCGAGGGACGAAAATACGAAGGTCCCCCGGCCAATTCTCTGGGACTTCTAATGGAAGCAGCCAAGAACAAGTTTATCCTTGGTAAGTAATCTGCTTAAATTAACATTACCTTGGGGATAATCAAAGGAAGAAATCGCATTCTCTAGCCAGAGCCTTGCCACGCTGGCCCAGAATCTTCAGGAAGCTGTTCGCAAGTTTAGTGTTTAAGAGAAGCAAGAACGAAGCAAGGGAAATTTAATCCCTTGCTTCGTTCAGAGTTCTATTATTCAGTGGGAAGGGATGACAAAAACGATCGAATCAGATTAAGCTTCGATATGTCTCCTCCTGTCAATTGAGCGAATGCATTTTCTTCGCCTAGTAATTTATCTCGAATAACTGTCGTATCATACCCTTGTTCTACCATCTGAACAATCTGTTGGTAAAGACCTTGCCACCAGCTTAATTTGTCGTTTACACGCTGTTTGGCATTATCAAACACTCGCCCAGAGCAGCAAAATATTGTATCAAACTCATAATCAAGCAGTTTGGTAAGGGAGACCATACTCAAGTGAACATCTTCATCACTGCGCATCAGTTTAACCTTTTCTCCCAGAAACATATCACCAGTAAAAAGCCAACCGTTTTTCTCCTCCAGCAAGGAAATATGATCGGGAGAATGACCGGGTGTATGAATTACCTTGAATCTATAGTTGTTGCCTTCAATACTGTCTCCTAAGGGGCTGCTGATGGACGATGGAGGAGTGCCCCATACCAATTTTTGATAGTCTAATAGCCTAGGAATCCACTGCGACGGATCATTAATGAGTGGTACAGCAAGCTCATGCGCAAAAATAGGGATTCCTTTTTCCTGAAAATATAAATTATTGCCTATGTGATCCTCATGGTGATGGGTGTTAACAACTTTTTCAACCTGAATATCTTGAAAAATGCTCCGCGCTTCCTTCATGACCGTTTTAGGACCAGTATCAATTAATAGGCCATCCACATAATATACTGCCATGCTATACAGAACGTTTCCGTTAATTTCTTTTCCCATGAGAAACTGACTCACTTCTCCATAATTACTTTGAATAATCATGTTTCGTATCCTCCTTTTTACCAATTCAATCCTCAACGATGTCCAAAACGGCATTCGGTTATTAGTCTAACTTTGACAGATCAGAGAAACGAAACTATACGATAAATATTAAGATTCAACGTCACATTGGCATAATCGATCACGGCGGCCTGCAATTCACGTACAAGGCCGCCACTTTTCTACTTCATCAGTCCTACCGCTAGGGTTCCGCTTTT
This sequence comes from Desulfosporosinus metallidurans, assembly GCF_001936615.1. Classification (GTDB taxonomy): domain Bacteria; phylum Bacillota; class Desulfitobacteriia; order Desulfitobacteriales; family Desulfitobacteriaceae; genus Desulfosporosinus; species Desulfosporosinus metallidurans. The sequence continues at coordinate 92,586 of NZ_MLBF01000012.1, read as the reverse complement.
ACCCAACGTCAAATTCTTTTGGGCTTGGGTTAGGGGGCGACCTGTTTTAATTAAGCCCGTCAATACACCGCATTGAGATGTGTCACCAAGCAGGACAAATCCCTTTAAAATGTCCCCCTGCCAAATCAGTTTACGATAGTTGGGCTTATCTCCCACCATTTTCAGGGTTTCTTCTTGGTCCCAATCTCCCGGATCATTGTTGTCTTGGAGTTTCGTGATTCCAACGGACATGGCCGAGAGCCCAAAAAAATCCACAGAGTTTAAGCCAAGGGATCCTGGATAAACCTCTTGTCTTCCGCACATATTTGCTCCGGCAATTCTGCCTTGGGTCGTAGCATTCGGCCAAGTGGCATTCACAGTGAATTTCTGGCGAACAAGGTCCCAAGTTTCTGCAATATCCCCGGCCGCGTAAATATTGGGAAGGTTAGTGGCTAACGAAGAATCTACCTGAAGGCCCTGCCCAATATTGAAACCGAAATTTCTTAATTTACCGATGTTTGGACGAACTCCCTTGCCAACAATCACTAATTCAGTGGCAAGTTCTGTTTTTGGTGCGATCAGCACGCCCTGAACATGGTCTTCTCCGGTGATAGTTATAGCCTCAGTCTGTAAACGAAATTTAAGTCCATTGACTCTCAAGTGCTCTTGAATCATGCCAGCAGCCTTTAGATCAAGCATTTGGGAGAGGATCTGTCCGGAGGAGACCACAACTGTGACCTCAAGTCCACGTTTTCTCAAGGCATAAGCGCTCTTTAAACTGACCAAACCTCCTCCGATGACGACGGCCTTTTGCGCTCCTTGCTCCAAGACCTTATTAATGGCTAAAGCATCCTCTATCGTGCGTAGAGTAAAAACTTCCGGAAGAGTTCCACCTGGAATGGTGAGTTTATTCGCTGAAGACCCCATGGCGAGCAAAAGTTTGCTATAGCGCCACTCCCACCCATCAGCACTTCGAACAACTTGACGCGTGGGATCGATCCCGTTCACCTTGACTCCGTAAACAATCTTTAGATTCAGTCGTTTGGCGAAATCAGTGTTACGCAAGTAAAGGTGGGAAGCAGGAATATCTCCTGCTAAGAAATAAGTGGTAAGGCAACGAGAATAACTAGGTTCTTGTTCTGCCGTGAGGACAATGAGTTCTGACTGTGTGTCGTGCCTTCGGATCTCTTCAACCGCAAACAATCCTGCTGCGCTATTGCCAACAACGATATAAGTCATAATTTCTTCCTTCCCTTAATTAGGAAGTCCGAGTTTTTTTCGTTTTGCTCGGATATCCTCAAGAAGTCCTTGGGCTGCTTTCAAGGGATCGGTTTCGACATAGAATTTTCCCCCGATCACATCAGTAAGGCCATTGGTAAGCAACTCTGTCACCGCTTTGCTCCCTAGCACGGGTGGAACAACTCCAAGGTGAGTGGTAAGCCCCATGGTCACAGCCCAAGTTCCGATACTCAGGGCTTTTTCATGCTGGAGTTCTGGAGCACTCGCCGCTACCGGCAATAAGGAGGTATCCACATTGAGATAGGCAGCAATCGCTGTGACCAGATCTCCAATCCTTGAATTATCCACACAGCTTCCCATATGCAGTACTGGTGGAAGTGGAGCACCGAGGCCTGCCGCCTGGCCAATAGCGCACAAGACTGCTTTCAAACCCTCTCCAGCATAAGTCTCAGTTCCTTCGGAATTCATAAGACCGGCCTTTGCCAGTGCATGAGCGGAACATCCCGTAGCGACGACTAATACATTATTTTTTACAAGCTCTTTCACCAATTCCACATGCATGAAATCCTGAGTCACTTTGACATTGTTGCACCCCACCGTTGCCACGACTCCTAAAATGTTACCATTGACAATATTATCAACTAGAGGCTTCAGAGGTTGGTCAGGGTCCACTGCTGATAGAGCCCCAATAATGGCTTCCACACTGAATCCCGCCATAATCTTACGTTTGTAATTGGGAATTTTAATCTTCTTGCTGTCCCTTCGTCCGTAAGAAGTGATGGCCTTGCGCACAATTTCCTGAGCCGTTTCATCCGCGCTTTCTAAAGTAAAGGGAACATGGGTAGCTCCAGGCAATTTGACGATCGGCATAGTTGTGACGATTTCAGTATGATAACAAGAAGCCACTTGAGTTAGAGAAGGCATAATACATTGTACGTCTACGATCATAGTGTCAACGGCTCCAGTAACAATGGCGATTTCTTGAGCCAAGAAGTTAGTAACCAACGGGATCCCTTTGCGCATTAAAACTTCATTACCTGTACAGCAAATCCCGGAAACTAAGATTCCTTTTGCTCCGGCTAGGATTGCCTCCTCTTGGAGTTTGCCAGCCCAATAGACGATTTTTTCCGATAGTAAGGGGACATGCCCATGTACGATGAGATTAACGTAGTCTTCCTTGAGAACCCCTAAATTAGCTTCTGTCACAACTGGTGTAGGTGTCCCAAAAAGGATATCTTGCATGTCTGTTGCCAGTTTTAGACCGGAATAGCCGTCCACTAGCCCTTGTTTAGCGGTAGCTAGGACAAGATTCACGGGATCAGCATCCATACCCATGGTTGTCTGATGCATTGCTTCACGGATTTCTCGATCAGGATTGCGAGGAAGAATTCCCAGACTCTTCCAAACGGCAATTCTCTCTTTGGGTGCATTGGCCATCAACCATTGCACAGGCTTATTTCCATGGTTAGCCAGATCAGCATAAGCAACTTCGACAACTTCCAAGGCTAGTTCTGCTTTGCTTTTGCCAGAGATCTCCAAGCCGAACCCGCGGGCGATCTGTTGCAATTTGGTTTCGTCAGTGATGGTGTAATTAATTTCTCCATTAGCTGCCAACTCTAAAGCTTCAACAGCCTCATAGGCATGGTCAACATGGGCCGCAGCTCCGCCGGCCACTTGCCTGAGTAAATTGCGAGCAACTATTGTATCCGCATTTGCTCCGCAAATTCCTTTTTTCGGCCCGGTACCAAAGGGATCAATCCGACAAGGACCTTGAACACAATGTCGGCAACAGACTCCTAAACTTCCAAAACCACATTGGGGTTGTTGTGCTTCATGACGATCCCAAACCGTTTCTGCCCCATCTAAAGCCGCTTTAGGTAATAATTCTAAGACGGCAGGATCAATTGATTTTTGAGATTTCATATTAGTTGACTCCCTTCATTTGGTCTAGGAAGGTTTGCCGGCCACTGTGGGCAAACTCTCGAACCTCAACAAATTCCAAAGCCTTCGTCGGACAGGCTGAGATACAAGCCGGATCATAATCTAAGGCCTGACAACGGTCACACTTGGCGACTCTATGAGTAGCAGGAATTTCCGCGATGACTCCAAACGGGCAGACCATCACGCACATCATGCATCCAACACACGTTTGCTCATCGACTTGAATTAGCCCAGTTTTCAAGTCATACTGCATAGCTCCACTCATACAGGCATGAACACAAGGAGCATCTAAACATTGCCGACATTGCAATGGAAAATTAAGCCCCCCATTGGACTCAACAAAGATCCGTTTTTGTGGCGCTTTAGGTTCTGCAATCGCCTCGAACAAGGTCTTGCTAGTCGAGTGGGCAACCGCGCAAGCCAGCTCACAGCTCTTACACCCTAGGCAATGTTCGCTTCTGACTAGAATCTGTCTCACATTTATCCCTCCTTAATACTTGACCTAGCATTTAATAGTAATAATATTTTACCAAACTATTCCGATTTTTAATGTCGTTTTATGGTGGGGTATTTGGAAAGAAGGGGAGAAAAGAAGGGGACAGGTACGTTGTTTCCAGTATCTGAAACAACGTACCTGTCCCCTTGTTTCCCTTAGCAACTGGGACAACTATCCAAAATTGTAAATAAAATATTCTTAACATTCTGATACAAATGGTGTATTATATAACAAATAATTGATAGGAGATGTGATATATGAAAGAGAAACACCGTGAGGGATTAATGGAGGAAAAACGGTTGTTTTTCCCTCCTACAGGGTTTAGTTCAAAAGCCGTAATGCGAAACCCTGAAATTCACGAACTAGGGCGAGATCGGACGAAGTTTTGGGACGAACAGGGAAAACGGTTGGACTGGTTTAAACCGTGGGACACCGTTTTAGAATGGAGTCATCCTTTTGCAAAGTGGTATGTCGGCGGAACATTAAATGCAGCTTATAATTGCTTAGATCGACATTTAGAGGGGGCGCGTCGAAATAAAGCGGCCCTTATATTTGAAGGAGAACTGGGAGATCGTAGAGTCTTAACCTATCAGGATCTTTATCGTGAGGTATCCCAGTTTGCGAATGTGCTTAAATCTTTTGGGGTAGAAAAGGGAGACCGCGTGACAATCTATATGCCTATGATACCAGAGGCAGTGATCGCGATGCTCGCTTGTGCTAGGATTGGAGCTCCTCATTGTGTCGTATTTGGTGGGTTTAGTGCGGAAGCTTTAAGGGACAGAGTCCTAGACGCTCAGGCAAAAGTTGTTGTCACATCAGATGGTAGTTTTCGTCGTGGAAATATTATCCCATTGAAAGAAAGTGTGGATCAAGCACTGAAAAATGTAACGTGTGTTAAAAAAGTTATCGTTGTTCAACGGACGGGTCAGCCTGTGGACATGCAAGAAGAACGGGATATGTGGTATCACGAGGTCATCAAGAATGTCTCAATCGTCTGCCCAGCTGAACCAATGGATGCGGATGATATGCTTTTTATTCTTTACACGAGCGGAACAACGGGAAAACCCAAAGGAGTGGTTCATACTGTCGGTGGTTATATGGTTGGGGTTTCAACAACGCACGAATGGGTATTTGACGTCAAGGAAGAAGATGTATATTGGTGTACTGCGGATGTTGGCTGGATAACAGGACATAGTTATTTGGTGTATGGACCATTATCGAATGGTGCAACAGTTTTCATGTATGAAGGAGCTCCGGATTATCCGGAAAAGGATCGGTATTGGGAAATCATCGAGAGATATAAGGTGACAATTTTATATACTGCACCAACCGCGATCCGCACGTTTATGAAATGGGGGGAAAGCTATCCTTTAGGCAGGGATCTTTCAAGTTTACGGCTATTGGGTTCGGTTGGTGAACCGATTAACCCAGAAGCTTGGATGTGGTATTACAAATATATTGGGGGAGAGCGCTGCCCCATAGTAGATACCTGGTGGCAAACGGAAACGGGAATGATTATGATGACACCCGTTCCAGGGATTACTCCACTAAAGCCAGGATCGTGCACGATTCCGTTCCCAGGTGTCCATATAGAAATAGTGGATCATATGGGCACACCAGTACCGAAAGGTGAGGGTGGGTATTTAGTGGTTCGCGAGCCCTGGCCTGCGATGCTTAAAACGGTGTATGGTGATGACAAACGCTATGAGGACACGTATTGGAGCCAGTTTACTGGTGTGTATTTTACTGGAGACGAAGCGAAATGGGATGAAGATGGTTATTTCTGGGTGATTGGACGTGTGGATGATGTCATCAATGTCTCGGGGCATCGGATTGGGACGGCGGAAGTAGAAGGTGCTTTGGTTGATCATCCATCGGTTGCTGAAGCGGCCTGCGTGGGTAGAACTCACGAAGTAAAGGGCCAAGCGGTATTTGCCTTCGTTAGTTTAAAAGAAGGAATAGTAATCGGCGATGAGCTAATTGATGAACTAAAAGCACATGTTGTACTAAAAATCGGTTCACTTGCACGACCGGATGACATTTTTTTGACGGCTGAATTACCTAAGACTCGAAGCGGAAAGATTATGAGGCGTCTTCTTAAGGACATCGCCGAGGGTCGGGCAATGGGGGATACCAGCACCCTTGCCGATGTTGCGGTCATAAATTTTCTGAAGAAGAATATTGACGCCCAGAAAATCCTAGCAGCTCGGAATGCCTCAATAAAATTGGGGAGGAATAAGATTTCAATTCCTGACACTGCCACGTTTAATCGTTGTAAGGATGAGTCCTATGAAGGGTACAGTTATACAGTGTGGTTCTCTACACCTGCTAAGGATGGATCCCGTCATCCAGTTACCAATTTTTATTGCTTTAAGTGGATAGAAAGACTGAACTTGGTGGCAGAAGTTGCCTTGGCTATCTCAAATATAATGATAAACAATAATAATGCTGTCGAAGCAATATTCGGAAGCGGGACACCAGATTTTAGCCATGCGCTGATCAATGAGGGTAATATTAAGGATGACTTAGCAGAGGAAGGACAAATCTGTTTTTGTGGTTCAGCGGGCTAGGAAAGCGGTGGAATTTCCGGGATTAACCGGGTGTGGGTTGTGCATTTGCTATCATTATTTGCCGGATGTTTGGGCGGGGCTGTCGTACACCGCGGTAGCGATTTGCCGGCCAGCAACTTCGTTTAACCTCACATTTTGAAAACCAGCATCGGCCAGCCAATCGGTATACTGCTCCAATGTCCAGGTGCCACCTTTATCAGATAGTTAAGCTATTGCCTATTTAGTACCTAAGTATCTCACGTTCCGCAGATTTTTCCGCCAGCTATTTTAACACTATTATGAATAGTGTTAAAATAGTGTATTGAAGGAGGAGAATTTTTATGAAAATTGCGATCGTTTATTACAGCAAGACTGGAAATACCAAAAAGGTAGCAGAACTCATTGCGCAAGGTGCGAACATAATTGAAAATGTCGAAGCGAAAAGCATGTCCATTGAAGAAGTTGATAATGAATTCTTAACGGAGGCCAAAGCAGTCATCTTTGGGTCCCCAACTATTACTGGCACTTTTTCATGGCAAATAAAGCAATGGTTGGATACGGCAAGGACTGTCAAGTTTGGAGGAAAACTAGGGGCCGTTTTTGCTACAGCAAATTATGTCGGTGGTGGTGGAGAGGTGGCAGAGTTAGCATTAATTGCAGAGTTGTTGGTAAAAGGGATGTTGGTCTATTCGTCAGGCGTTGCTGAGGGACAGCCTTTTATTCACTTTGGTCCTGTGTGCATTCAAGAGGGGGACGAAGGCCAGAAAGAAAGGGCAAGAATATTTGGAGAAAGGATAGCTAAAAAGACAGTTGAACTGTTCAACTAAACAGTCTATTCTTGTTGAATTCAAAATCCCACGGACTTGAAAATCCGTGGGATTTTAATTCAGATTATTTAGCTTAGCCCTTACCAAAATGAATCATTAATTAGAAGCTTTTCAAAGTTATTTGAATTTCAATTTCAATTTTGAAACAACGAACCTGTCCCCCTGTTTCTCCCCATCGTAAATATCACGGCCTTGTGATCCTTGGCTGCTTGGACAACAGCCTCTGTCGTATCATATTCTACAATATTAGTTATACCATGTTCCTTGAGAATATCGATACTGTTATCTCCTTTTTTCGCGGCCACCGTAAATCCCTTTAAAGAATTGACATCGGTAATCCCGGAAATATTCTTCTGAAAAAAATGGGGACATCAATAGTCGCGTAGGGCTTTGAAAAATCAAAGATCTTGGCTCTGTCAGCATTATAGGAGATTGTCTATTTCATTAGTATTCTTTGCAATTTCAAGAAATCCTGCAATCTTTTTTTGAAATGCTTGCGAGCTATCAGTTATTGTCGTTCCGCGTAGGTTTCAGTAGTTACCTTAGCGGAACGCTGAATTCTGTGTAAAAAATAGAGGGCAGTGGCTACGCTTCAATGGCAAAAAGGCATCGCGAAACGACTGAGACTAACGAGCTTAGTTGTTGTCAATGATATGTGAAAAAGGTATATTTAGGTGAGTATTATACAAGATTTGCAAATGATAGGGCTACTGTAAGATGAGATATAGAGGAGATTAGTATGGAACGGCTCAAAAAAGTATTCAAAAACGTCAACAAAACGATTTCTGATGAGGAACTACAACAGATTTTCCAGGAATCAGACTATGATCTCTTTCACGCCGAAGTTGAAAGGCTGGTGGAGAGCGGAGTTCTTAGTCCGGTGAAGTCTTCTAAAACGAATGGACGCTTGCCGCCCCTCTTTAATAAATATCGAATCATCAAACCGCAAGAAGATAATACCGCTTACCTTGAGTCGGTTCGTCGTCTCAATCCGATGTTAAACATTTCCGGCTATTTACAAAGACCAGAATTATATAAAAAACACTTGGAGATCGTGGAAGGGATTAGCAGGTATTTGTGGTATACTCAAGATTTATTAAAAAGGCCTATGTCACGCAAGGAACGGTCATTTTCGGTATGGGGCAGGGAAAAGTTGTTGGATGTGCATATGGCCTTAGTCAAGGAAGTGCTTACGTTTAATCGTTTAGACGAGAAGTTCCTTAATTATTATGATACTCCCGAGCCATTTTTCGAATATCGTCATAAGCGTTGCGATCCTATGACGGTCTTAGTGATCGAGAATAAAGACACTTGGTTTACGTTCAGAAAGCTCATGCAAGAGACGGGCAAAAATAGCATAGCAGGCACTGCCGTCAATGTGCTCCTATATGGTGAAGGGAATAAGATCACGAAGCGAGGGGCCTTGGAAGACTACAGTGCCACTATGTTGGGTGGACAAGAAGGCCAGGGAGGACGAGCAGCCTGCTTTCTCTACTTTGGCGATCTCGACTGGGAAGGAATCCGTCTGTTTTTTCGAACCAGAGAAGCCAACCCGTCACTTGAGCTAAAACCCTTCTCCTCTTTGTATCGTCTCATGCTAGAACTGGCTGAAACGGTCAAATTGCCAAAGTCACTCGATCAAAGAGGAGTTATTGGTCCACTTCCCGAATTTCTTTCGTTATTGGGATTGCCTAATGAGGAGAGCCTCAGAGCCTTGTTGGCAGAGGGTAAGTATATACCCCAAGAGATTGTCAATTATCAAGTGGCAGCAAAAATTCTAAAGTAAAAGAAACGAGGGTTAGATGGAGTGGGTATTACAAAACTTGAGTTTCTAGAAGGCTTTGAACAGAGGATGCAACTTGTCGCGGCCATTGACTCCATTATCAATCGTCTCAATCGAAAAATGGAGTTTGAGAGATTGTTTGGGCCTGGGCAGTTAGATAACATTATCCTTTCTATCCTAGTGTTCATCATGGAAAGGACGTTAACCGAGGACGAAGATTGTACGATGGATAGCATTGCCAACTTTGTTGCTCAGATCATTCCTGAATATTCTCTAAACCTGAGCTCGGAAGTCATTCGCAAGCTGACAGAATACATCATCAAGGACATTCTGCAAAATGGGGGCGAGGCCAGATACTACCCGGTTATGAAGTACGGGCAGGGAATGGAACAACTTCGGATCCGACTGATTGATGACAAGCTCATCGATGATCAGCGTGGCTATGTCTTGAATTATCAGCTGACAGATCAGGGGTATGATTTACTCTTTAGAACGAAAGAAGTCGAACAGGAAATCAGCTTTACTATAGAAGAACTAAAATTGCGAGAACTGATTAAGCGCAAAAACTACAAAAAAGCGATCGGGCAAAGTGCGAACCTTGTGCAGATGATTCGGCAAAAGAAGAACGATATAAGGCAGTTTGTTCAGAAGGTTCGAGAAAACATCTACGATGTCAACATTGAAGAATTTGAACGCTTGGTATCCAGTACTTACACCTTACTAGAAGAAGAATACGGCATGATGAATGAGATTCGCGTTATGATCGTGCTTTCAGAAGAACGCCTAAAAGAAGAGGAAGACACCAGGGGAGCTTTAGACGAACAGATGACAAAAGCACGCTCAGAGATTGCCGTCATCCGACGAAATATCAATCTAACCATTAGCGAACAGAAAGAACTGATTCTTGAACGTCTCAGTTTGTCGAGAATCTATAAGGAAACGATTGCGGATTCCTTTGCTCTTTCTAGGGCTCGCTATTATGACCTCGAACAGATGATCTTAAAACCCTTAGAAAAGTGTGAAGAAAACAATATTTCCTCACTCTGGCAATTATTGAACCCCTTATTCAAGCCAAATCCGGACCGCACCCTCAACTTATTAACTTTATTTGATCGACAAGCAAGGCTTAAACAGGAAGAAGAGGTCACTCAGAGTATTGTTGTGGAGGAGCTGAGTGAAGACACGGAACTGCGCAGAATTAGCAAAATAAATGACAGTAATATCGAGTTTATCCGGAGCATTTTAGAGTTTGCCGATCGCAAAAGAGAGTCCTTCAGGTTTGGCGAATTATTTCATGATCTGGAAAGTAACGAAAACGTATTTCAAGAATTAACTGCTGATGATTTGATTTTTAAGACCATGCTTAAGCTTTATGATCTTCAGGTTATCGATATCAATAAATGGAAAACGCAGCAGGAAGATGTCGTGGCTAATGCCACCGGAGAACTTGATGTCAGCTATTGTTTGTATCGCCTTGAATATACGCAGCCGGATTTATTTGGGATCAAAAAACTTGAGATCAGTAAACCGGACGAACAATTATTTGAACAGGAAATTGAAACCCATATTGGGGAAGAGATGTTTAGCAGGCGCATCGCTATCAGCGATTTTAGGATTGAGGTGAGCTTTGGGTGAGCGATATTAAAACGGCGCTTAAAATCTATCGAAAATTGCTGGAAAAGGGACAGCTGGATCGAGAAACTGAGGGAGATCTCTTCCTGGAATTTCGTAATGTGGAGGTCAGGGCAATTCTGGCGGAATTTGAGGAAGAACTCGATTTTAAGACCATCGAAGTGGCGGGGAGTCTCTATCTGCTCCCGAACAGTGGGAACGGAGTTCTTGGCTTTACGACGAAGGACATACGGGAAGGGGTTGCAACGGACGCCAAACTCGTGGATGCCTACCTGCTTAGTTATATCTCTATGTTCATTTTGTACTTGTTTTATGGTGGACGGAATCGGAATCCAAAGCAACGAGAATTCCTAAGAATCAGCAAGTTAATTGAGGAACTGGACAGGCGCTTTAGTATGGCTTTAGCGGATAGTGAGCAGGCCAAGGTGCTGGAGGAAAAATATGCCCTGAATTTTACGAGGATTGCAGAGCTATGGGAAAGCAAACAGGATTTCGAGGAAAGAGGCCGTAAAACAAAAACAGGCACGATTTTGAACACTTGTCGACTGTTAGAACGGGAAAACCTGCTAAGACTTGTGGATGACGATCGTGAACTACGTCCCACCAGGAAACTGGATGATTTAATGCTGAATTATTACCTAGATGATAGCCGAGTAGAAGAGATTAAAGAGTTTTTCGAAGGAGCTGTGCTGGATGCCTAGAATCAACCGAATTCGAATTATTAACTTTTCGTACAATAATGATTCGCGGCATATTCAGGATGAAACCTTTAATTTTCACGGTGGAGAAAACGCCCTGCTAAGTCTGGCGAATGGCGGGGGGAAAAGTGTCCTAGTTCAGCTGTTATTTCAACCCATCGTCCCGGAAATAAAAATCCAAGGACGTCGAATCAACGCTTTTTTTCGAAAGAAACGATTACCGGCCTATGTCCTCATCGAGTGGAAGTTGGACGGAGCCGGGGGTTATTTACTGACGGGTATCGGGATGGTGTCCGCAGAAGTTTCCGGGGTTGAGGATGAGAAAAACAGAGTAAAGTATTTCACCTTCACGTCAAACTATACCAGCGCGAACACCTTTGATCTGACCAATATTGAGCTGGTCAAAAAAAACGGTAATCTTCTAGAAATCAAGCCCTTTAAAGAAGCTAGGGAGATGATGGCCGATAAGGAGAAGAGAGATCCTTATCTTTTTAGCTGCTTTTACGATGATGATGGGGACAGCTACAGAAAACGCCTGGCTGAATTCGGGATCGCTCAAGATGAGTGGAGAAATATTATCGCCAAAATCAATGATCACGAAGGCGGTTTAGACGAGATTTTCCAAAAGTATAAAAACTCCAGCCAATTGTTAAACGAATGGATCATTAAGACGATCGAGAAAGTGATCTTCAAAGATCGTTCCGAAGCTCACCGACTGGAGGAAATGTTGGAAGGTTTAGTGCGGGAGGTCATTGAGAACGAACGGTTTATCTTAGAAAAACAAGTTCTCGACGAATTCTTGGGGGTCTACGGAGAGCAGGTGGAGGCTTTAGTCGAACTGCTCAACGGATTGGAAGAACAAAAACGCATTGGAAGTAAACTTGCTGCCTTAAACACTTATTTGAACTCTGAAACCATCGTGCTCCAAGAAAACCATGAGGAAAATAAGCTGGAAATTGAAACCCTTAAACAAGAACAGCAGCGAATCAACCTGGAGGATCGCTCCTATACGTATTGGTTAAGAAATGACGAACATGCTTTGGCTGCCTCAAGACTTGCCGAGGCCGAAAAAAATAGTCAAGAAAACGAAGATCAGCTTGAAGCAGCTAAACGATCCGGAAAAATAATGCAAGCTGCTGGATTAAGGGATGAAATAAGACAAAAAAGTGCCGATCTTTCCGGGATCAATGAAAAGCTGGACGCTTCTAGGTCACAATACGATACGGATGAGAGGATGCGTGATCTGGAGTATTCCCTCAAAAAATGCACTCAGGAAATCTTACAGACGCTTGAGTTAGATTTGTCGCGTCTAAGTGAAGAAAAAGCGGATCAGGGAAACTCACTGGATCAGGTCAAACGTGACTCCAATAATCTGGATCGAGACTTAAGAAGCTTTGAGGGCGAGAAAGGCAGTCTTCAACAACAGAAGAAACAGTTTGAGGTGGATGAACGGGGCGTCAAAACCAAGCTCAAACTCAACTTAAATAGGAATTTGCTCGGAGAATTGTCGGAGAAAGACATAGAGAAGTCAAGACAAGAGCTTGAGAAGAACCAGGATAACTTGCTCAAAGAGGGGCAAAAACTGGCTGAGGAAAAAATATCGATAGAACAAAAACAACGGGAGGCGGAACAAGAGCTCCAAGAGTTACAGGAAGCAAAGTCTAACGAAAAAAATGTCCTTAATGGCCTGGAGAGAGAGATTACCGAATACGAACAACAGGAACAGGAAATTCAAGGGATTCTCCAAAAATTCGGGTTTGACTTTGAACTCAGGTTTGACAGGGAACGTCTCCACACAACCTTTAGCCAACTGCTCAAAAACCTTGATCATCCTCTACAAGAAGCTGTGCGGATCCGTGACGATGCTACGGAGTCTCTTTTTTCGCTCAAAAACGGGAGACTGCATATCCCAGAGGAAATAGTCTCCTTACTGGCCAATAAGGATATTCAATATGACACCGGTGAATCGTATTTGCGCAACCAATCCCCAGAAATCCGGCAAACGATGCTTGCCGGAAATCCAGTCTTGCCCTATTCCCTGATTCTAGCAAGGGAGAATATTGAACTCCTGGCCCAAGCGATGGATAGCCTGACAATGCGGCGCATCATTCCCATTATAGCCTATGAAGACTTGGGAATAAGCTTGACTTCAATTACGGACAGATGGGTTCAGGCCGGTGAAGGGATTTCTCTGGTTTGTCTGTATGAGGGCAGGGTCTTTGACAATGATGGTCATGTAAGACTTGAAGAAGAACTGAAACAAATGCAAGCAGAAGCCATGGAACGGTATAAGCATTACTCGGAGGAACGCAATGAAGTAGTCGCTAAGCAAGCCATCTGTGGGCGTTTTATTTATAAGGCTGATCATCGATATCTCCTGGGGAAACGAAAAACTGCCAGTGAAAAGCAGCTCCAAACGATTTCGAATAGGATGCCCTTCCTGGAAACGGAGAAAGTAAGCCTGCGCTCGGCTCAGAGAGAACTTGAGCAAACGATCAAAGAAATGAAAGAGTCCCAGCAAAAAGCGCAGGCAGCGGTCGAGACGTTTGACGCTTGGATCGAACAAGAAAAGGACTACCAGAATTGCCGGAGAAGGCTGGCAGAAGTAAGTGAAGCTATCACAGGTGCTGAGGGGAGAAAGTCAGAACTAGCCACGAGCTTGGATAAGTTGCAGGAAGAGATCGGGAGATTATCGTCAGAAATAGAGCGGAAAGAAAGAGAGTCTAGAGATATCCAGAAAAAGTACACCACCTATCAGGATGCGCCGGAAGCCCAAATAGTCGAGGGTAATCTTGCAGACCTAGAGGAAAGACTGCAAGCCTTGAAGTCGACGTACAGTGGAGAAATCGAGCTACTGGAAAACCGCAAAAATGAATTGCAGTCGGAGTGCGCGAAAAAGGAAAAAGAGATTGTTAAACTAGGCCTGACGGAAAGCGAATATAGTGGAGTGGTATATGATGAAGGAACTGTAGAGGAGATTAATGCGGAAATCAACGTACTGGAACAGTTGAGTAAGAAGCGGCAACAGGAAACGATCCAAGCTGCCGGAATTGAGGGCGCTGCCAAGGAAGCATGTCGTATCGCGGCGGAGGAAGTGAAAAAACTGGGGGCGGAATTCCCTCTAAGTCAGGAAGATATCAAAGGAGATTTCCAAGGACGGCGTCATAAGCTATCAACCCAGCATACCAAATTGGTTCAGGAGATCGAGCTAATCTCCCGAAAGATCAACGACTATAACAAGTTGATAGATCAAATTAGCTCCTATATCAAGGGAGTGAACATTGAGCCAGAAAAAGGGTTCCTGCCGGAACAGGATGTTAAGACTCAAACCGATATGTTAGCTGAAGGCTACCGTGTGGTCGAAGCTAAGAACCGAACCCAGGCAGACACACTGAAAAACAGCTATACCGGACTTAAAACAAACTATCGGGAAAAGAATACGAACATCAGCAATATCTTTAAAGGGCTTGACCTGCTATGGGATAAGGTGGATATGGACTATGACGGATACTACTATCTTTATGAACGCATGAGCCTGCATAAAGACAAACTTAGGGAATTAATTAAACTCCACGAAAACCAATTATCCAATCTAGAGAGGAACAAAAAGGACATGATTCAGCAGAGTCTGCTCCATGGGATGAGGTTTTATGAAGAAATAGAATGGATATCGGATCATTCCAAGGTACGCCTACAAGGAAGAAGCAGACCCGTGCAAATGCTCAAGATTGAACTCTCCTTAGATTCTAGTGATGCCGCAGGTATGCGGATGAAGGAATATATCGAAGAGTGTATTTTTAAAGTGCGAGAGGAAACCAGACAGGAAAAAAGTGAGGACGACGTCAAAAAGGCAGTAGCCAAGCTGATGTACAGTCGCGAACTCTTGAATGTCTATTTGGGTAATTCAAATATTCCAGTTAAAGTCTTTAAGATTGATCTGAACATGCAAAATAGCAGTCTTAAGACCTGGGAGGACGCAGTACGAGAGAACTCAGGTGGAGAGAAGTTTGTCGTCTACTTCTCCGTACTATCAGCGTTAATGGCTTATACCCGATCTCGTACCCTAGAGGCTGCTGGGGCAGACGAAGAAAAGGATTCTAGTGTACTGGTGATGGATAATCCGTTTGGCCCAATATCCTCGGAACACCTACTCAATCCACTCTTTGAAATCGCCAAAAAACACCGTACACAGCTCATCTGCCTTTCCGATCTAAAACAGAACTCCATCATGAATTGTTTCAACTTAATCTACATGCTGAAAGTAAGGTCCAGTGCCATCGGAAGCAACGAGTATTTAAAATTAGAAGAACTAATTCGTGACGAAAACGCGATTCAGAACGATGAAAAACTGGAAAAAGCGATATTCAGGGTTTCCGAGAATAAGCAGATCAACTTATTTGAGTAAGGAAAAGAACATCACCTTTATGAAAGGGAAAGACACGGCCACCGCGGGGCAGACAGTTTTTCATCATCACCCACACCACTCTCAATGATATTTTGGTAGGGTTACTCCTTACCAGAATACATGACGAGAGTCTGGAGTGGGTGATTTTAGTTTCTTCTTCCATTATCTGAAACAACGTACCTGTCCCTCTGTTTTCCTCTAATTAATACTGGGGGTAGTAGTCCAAGTGGTTCGTATAATCATGTAGTCGGTATACTTTATGGTCTATTAGCAGCGGTTCTATATGCTAGTGTAATTCTAATGAACAAATTCATAAAAAACCTGTCTGGTTTTGAAACAACATTAGTTCAATTAATGGTATCGAGTTTGGTGCTTATACCCTATATTTTAATGATAGACCCTATGAATTTCTCAGGTGTAAACTCACATTCAATAATCTACATTCTTATCCTGGGTATTTTTCACACGGGAATTGCTTATTTCCTATATTTCACGGCAATCAAGGAACTAGAGGGACAAATCATAGCTGTTTTAAGCTATATTGACCCAATTTCGGCAGTAATAATCGCAGCAGTAGTCTTGGGAGAAAGCATGATTTTTATTCAAATTATTGGAGGTATCCTAATATTAGGTTCAACTTTTTTAAGTGAGAGACTGGAAACAAAAAGATAAATGTCAGACCTGTTCCCGCTTCGTGAAACTCGCTCAGCATAATTGATGGTTGCGAAAATTAAACCTAATACGTAATAGGACTCATTTTTTGTTGTATTATTGATTATTTGGAGTGGTTTATGTATAATTTGCATTGTTGTAAAAGTGATTGGGAGGGTGTTGAAATGGGAAAAGCTTTGATTATCGGCGCTGGCGGAGTTGCCAGTGTTGCTATTCATAAATGTTGCCAGAATCCAGATGTATTTGAAGAAATTTGTATAGCGAGCAGAACTGTCGAAAAATGTGAAGCTATCAAGAACAAATTGGCTGGAAGTCGCACAAGAATTCATACGGCTCAGCTTGATGCTGATAATACCGACATGGTCATTGACTTGATAAAGAGCTTTAAACCGGATATTGTCATTAACCTTGCGCTCCCTTATCAGGACTTGACGATTATGGATGCCTGCCTGGCTGCCGGTGTTGATTATCTAGATACTGCGAATTATGAACCTCCTGATATTGCAAAATTTGAATACAAATGGCAGTGGGCGTATCGGGAAAAATTCGCTCAGGCAGGTTTAACTGCGCTGCTAGGAAGCGGTTTTGACCCTGGGGTTACCGGCGTTTTTTGTGCCTATGCCCAGAAACATTATTTTGATGAAATTCATTCTATTGATATTGTGGATGCCAATGCTGGCGATCATGGATATCCCTTTGCCACAAATTTTAACCCTGAAATTAATATTCGTGAAATCACC
Organism: Desulfosporosinus metallidurans; assembly: GCF_001936615.1. Classification (GTDB taxonomy): domain Bacteria; phylum Bacillota; class Desulfitobacteriia; order Desulfitobacteriales; family Desulfitobacteriaceae; genus Desulfosporosinus; species Desulfosporosinus metallidurans. The sequence goes on along the minus strand of NZ_MLBF01000012.1, from coordinate 75,625 downwards.
GCGAATGGAAGGTACTATGAAAACGGTTCGTGGGTCGAAACTGACCCTCTTTCTTTGAAAAAAGTTTATGATCTTCCGGAGATAGGCCCAAAAAACATTTATCTTATGTACCATGAAGAGCTAGAATCTCTAGCCATTCATATCAAGGGAATTAAGCGGATAAGATTTTGGATGACTTTTTCGGACAATTATCTTAATCATTTACATGTGCTCGAAAATGTTGGTATGACTGCGATTGAGCCCATTAATTATGAGGGGCAACAGATCATTCCTTTGCAATTTCTAAAGGCTATGCTTCCCGACCCAGCATCCCTCGGGTCGAGAACTAAAGGAAAAACGAATATCGGTTGTATTATGCAAGGGACTAAAGACGGAAAGCCCAGAACCTATTATGTTTATAATATTTGTGATCATCAAGAATGTTATGCTGAGGTGGGGTCGCAAGCCATTTCGTATACAACAGGGGTTCCGGCCATGATTGGGGCAATGTTAATGCTCAAAGGTATTTGGAAAAAACCTGGTGTATTCAATGTTGAAGAATTTGATCCCGATCCGTTTATGGAAGCGTTAAATAAATGTGGTCTACCGTGGCAGGAAAGTTTCTCGCCAACTCTCCTTGACTGAGGTGAAATTAATGGACATTGATATCAGCGCCCTTCCATCACCCTGCTATATTGTGGATGAAAGACTTTTATTAAGAAATCTTGAAATACTGCATTCCGTACAACAACGTACGGGATGCAGCATTCTTCTTGCTTTAAAAGGATTTTCAATGCATTCGGTATTTCCTCTCGTAGGCAACTATCTTAAAGGTGTAACCGCAAGCTCATTGTTTGAAGCTAGGCTGGGTTATGAAGAAATGGGGAAAGAAGTTCATATTTATGCGCCGGCTTACGTTGAGGAGGACTTTGATGAAATCCTCGGCAATTGTGATCATATTACCTTTAATTCGTTTGATCAATGGAAAAGATTCAAAGACAAAGTAAAAAACTTTAAAACAAAAAAGATAAGCTGTGGCATCCGTATCAATCCGGAATATTCGGAGATAGAGACGCCTATTTATGATCCCTGCTATCAGTATTCAAGACTTGGTGTGACGTTGCCCAATTTCCGGCCTGCAGAGCTTGAGGGCATTGAAGGACTTCATTTTCATACAATGTGCGAGCAGAATTCGGATACCCTTGAGCGAACGATTCAAGTGGTTGATCAAAAATTTGGTGAGTTTATAAAAACCATGAAATGGCTCAATTTAGGTGGAGGGCATCATATTACCAGACCTGATTACGATATTGAAACCTTGGTCCGTACAATAACGTTTCTACAGGACAAATATGGAGTGGATATATACCTGGAACCGGGTGAGGCTGTGGCTTTGAACACTGGATTTCTAGTTGCTACGGTTCTTGACATCGTGGACAATGGCATGGAAATTGCTATTTTGGATACTTCAGCAGCTTGTCACATGCCGGATGTGCTCGAAATGCCTTACAGGCCGAATATAATTGATGCAGGAAAGCCTGGTGAATATCCATATACCTACAGACTTGGTGGTCATACTTGTCTCGCTGGAGACATCATTGGCGACTATTCTTTCAGAAAGCCGATAAAACCAGCTGACAGGCTTGTATTTTGTGACATGGCACACTATACTATGGTGAAGAACAATATGTTTAATGGTGTAAATCTCCCTTCGATCGCACTTTTCAGCGAAGAGGGAGGTATCCACATCATTAGACAATTTGGTTATCAAGATTTTAAAACCCGTTTATCTTGAGAATTTAGTGCTATGATAAATAGACAACCTGCTGGTGAGGTATTTTATGAATGATTTAGCGGATTATAGAAGAACAAAAAATGAAAAGAAATATGTTCAGGATTTTCCGGAAGGGATTTTAGATGTGATTGAGACGGATTATCCGGGTAAATATTCTTTGATGTTAGAGGGTCAAACCCGGATAACAACATTATTTTCAAATGAAGAATGGATAGACATATTGACAAAGTCGAGAAATTCCTACGGAAGTCATATTCAAAGAATGAATTTAACGAGAAAATATTCGGCTCAAGGAATTTAACCGAAATCGGTTAATTGATTTCATTCGTGTTTCAGGGTTTAGGCTGTGCTCATGCGCAGTCTGAACCCTTTTTTGGGTATCTTTTGTTATGCTCAAAGTTTATCAACCGACATTATAGTATTTATTTATTGAATAATTTGATATGGCCAAAACTTCGGCCTACCGAATTGCAGGAGAAACAGCCAGCAAAAATGGTAATTGCGTAAGAGCAGAATTAGAAGTTGCCATGGATACTTAGGTCCTACGGACTTCGACATCCATGAATAGATTCCGCCCTTTTCTTTTTGAAAGGCTGAGCCAAATTCAGCCAACATAAACGCAAATGGAATAAAAAACGTCAGCCCTGATATCAAATACCATGGAATAGCACCATAGCCCATCAAGTTGTCGAAACCCGTAGATACATCATACCGCAGAGGATTGCAATTTATTCATTATATAGAGCAAATAGTTTTCGTAATAGAAGATCGTATGCATAGAAAAATACCACAATTCAAAAGCTATAGACTAAACAGGTAGCTGTTTTAAGTATTAGCGGAGGTGCATAGTTGTGCGAGAATGGAAAGAATTAACCAAAGATGAGAAAGAGATCATTACAACGATGAAGACACAGGGTATTACCCCTGACGAACTACTCCAAAGGATGCGTAACTCTGGGAAAATGGATGAACAAGCCATTGAAGGCTTAAAAAAGGCCCTTGAAGATGTCAAACCGTTTCTCGTACATTAGGAATTAAAATATGAACAAATCGAGCAAGAAAAGAAATTGACCTAAAGAAGAAACTGAAAAATGTTTAATCATATAATAGAAACAAGGTACTTGGGCATTATAAGAGTGTTTCCGGCAAATAAATGAATGAGTAGGACTGGCAAATGAGAAGACTGGCTGCAAGTATTTTGGCTTTGGCATTGTCGGACAACAACGTTAAGGAGCGAACCCTAAGGGAATTTAGGGTTCGCTCCTTTTATCATAGTCTGATTGGCCAATATCCTTTCGTGTTGTGAAGATTCTTTCAAAATTATTGAATCTTATCAGGATTTATATAGTATAATTCTATCCGGAAGCTAATAGCGATTTAGTTTAGGTATACTTTATCGGGGAGGTTTATTATGATTGTCACAGACAGTTCAAATCTTTCGAAAGAAAGACCTAGAGCCTTACTACTTTTAGCAGGTATAGCGACGATGTGGAGTCTCGGGGGATTACTTATAAAATCTGTAAATGCTAATCCACTTGCAATTGCAGGTTCAAGAAGCGCCATCGCAGTGGTGTTATTACTACTAGTACTTAAAAAACCCAAGATGACATGGTCTTTTGCCCAAGTCGGGGCTGCTTTGGCCTATGCCGCTACCTCGCTTTTGTTTGTTACAGCGACCAAAACAACGACTGCCGCAAACGCAGTTCTGCTTCAATTTACCGCACCAATCTATGTTGCTTTATTTAGCGCATGGCTGTTAAAGGAAAAGACAAAGTTACTGGACTGGATAACCGTTTTCCTCGTTATGGGCGGTATGGTCTTATTTTTTCTAGATAATCTAAGTACTAAGAGTATTTTAGGGAATGGAATTGGTGCTGCAAGCGGTGTAACCTTCGCATTTTTTACTATTTTCATGCGGATGCAAAAGGATGGGTCTCCGTTAGAATCTATTTTACTAGGAAATATTCTCACTGCAGCAATCGGGCTCCCATTTTTGTCCCAATCTGTACCGGATGCATCCGGATGGTTATACTTAGTGATCCTGGGGGTCGTTCAGCTGGGGATCCCCTACATTTTATATTCACGGGCCATAAAGCATGTAACAGCCTTGGAAGCAATCCTTATACCCGTTATTGAACCTCTCTTGAATCCAGTCTGGGTATTTTTGATGTTAGGCGAAGCCCCAGGACTATTGGCCATGATAGGTGGCTTCATCGTGCTTTCAGCGATTACTGTACGGTGTGGCATAGCAGCATTGCCGTCTTCAACTAAAGAAGTGATTAGTAGTTATGGCTCTTGCCATCGCCAGCAGTAATAAAGGCAACTTGGCGCACTCGAGACCTACTTTGGTCGCATGCCATAAAGGTGATACCTTTACAGACACTTTGTGATTAGTTCATAGGTGTGAGGTTTACGATCCTTTAGGTACGGTGTCTGGTGGCGGGCCTGACGCAGAGTATTGAGATCCACGGTAGCACAAACGAGGTCCTCTTGGAAACGGGCGGCTTCGACCAAGGTTCGGCCACGGGTATCGACGACCTTGCTTTTTCCGTGCATGACCAGATCCTCTTCGCTGCCAACCCGGTTGACAGCAGCTAGGAAAACCCGGTTTTCGAGGGCACGAGCGGGGATGTTTATATCCCAAACATCTTCATCTTCCTGACACCAAGCCGAAGGGGCAAAAATGATTTCTGCTCCCTGGAGGGTGAGGACTCGGGCCACTTCCGGGAAACCCATGTCATAACAAATCATGATCCCGACTTTGCCAAACTCGGTCTCAAAGACCGGATAGGAGTTTCCATCGGTGAAGTAATAGCGCTCCGTCGCAAACGCGTGGACCTTTCGGAATACCCCTTGAACCGTGCCGTTCTTGTTAATAAAGACGGCACTATTGTGAACAATCCCAGGCATCGTGCCTTGCTCAATCATAGGGAGAATAATATAGAGTCCAAGCTCTTTCGCTAAGGAGGAAAAATGCGTAACAGTGGGGCCGGGGGTCGGTTCAACCGGTTCGGCGAGCTCCCAAAGTTTATCACCGAGCAAGTCTTGGCGATAACCAGTGGTGCAGAGTTCGGGAAGACAGACAATCTGGGCACCTTGGGAAGCAGCTTTGCGGATTAAAGCTTCCGCTTTAGCACAACTTGCGGTAACGTCTCCTAAGACAGAATCCGTCTGAGCGAGGGCGATCGTTACGTTTCTACTCATAATTTTTCCTCCTTTCTAATTTAGACTTCTAAATTAAGTGTTTTTTATAACGTTAACATAAATTTCTCTTCTGTTGTGCATGATTTCGGTTACAGGGCGAGATCCCCTGCAGCTTTTATGCGGATTTTCGTGGCATTTCCGGGTAGATAAGCCAGTGGCACGTCATCGACTTCCACGATTTCAATCGTTTCAGGGTTAGCTCCTGCTTTGATTGCTTCCTGAACGGCCATCTCTTTAGCGAGGTTCAACGCCCCTTCACGCCCGTACTCATCAATCGAGAAGATGCGTTCTATTTGCCCGCTGACCTGAGCGATAGCGGAACCGATTGCGTTCGCGACCTCAAGGTGTTCAGGTTTTAAGACTTCTGACGCACCTCGGAGTTCATCCGGAAGAAGGACGCTCCCACCACCGACTAATATGACCGGCATCGGTTCGGCGCTGGTCTTCATCCGGTCGATGACATCTTCAGCTAGAGCTATCATTTGCGCATACACAGGCTCAAGCTGTTTTCGATCAAGATCTCTAACCTTTTGAGGATCACCTATCTGTGCTTTACCTAAAGCAGTAACGATATCCGATGTCGTTAACGTATTCCCGCCGAACACGCGGGCCTCTTCGGTGATTCGGTAACCTACACTATCAGGGCCTATCGTGACCTCGGATTCTGTAAGGCGAATGACGGAGCCGCCTCCTAAACCAATGGAGATTAAGTCCGGCATCCGGAAGTTCGTACGGACGCCCCCTATTTCAACTGCCATAGAGGACTCCCGAGGAAATCCATTCACTAAAACCCCGACATCGGTCGTGGTTCCACCTACGTCTACGACTAAGGCGTTCCGTGTTTTGGCGAGGAAGGAGGCACCTCGAATACTATTCGTCGGGCCGCAGGCGATGGTTAAGATGGGATAGCGAACAGCATATTCCACAGCCATCAAGGTTCCGTCGTTTTGTCCAAAATAAACTTTAGCTTGAATCCCTTCCCGGGCGAGTGCTTCGATAAATCCTTGCGCGGTGGTTTTAGCAACATCGACCAACGCTGCATTGAGCACGGTTGCATTTTCACGTTCAAGAAGTCCCATGCTTCCGATTTCATGTGAGAGGGAAATTGGGATCTCCCCAAGTTCTTCACGAAGGATTTCGGCAGTGCGTAGTTCGTGTTCATTCGATACAGGAGAAAAAACAGAGATGACAGCAATGGAGGTTGCTTTGCCCTTGACTTTCTGAGCAATCGAACGGATTGCTTCCTCATCAAGGCTGGCTATTTCGCGGCCATCAAATTCATGTCCCCCGTGAATAAGATACTGCATATTGCCGATAGCGTTTTTCAAATCTTCCGGCCAGCCAGTCAGGGGTTTAATCGCAGAAGTTGCGGGTAGTCCAATCCGAATGACTGCCACTTGATTCAGACGCTTACGTTCAACGACTGCATTAGTCGCATGTGTAGTACCTAGCATGGCATATTTTATCTGACTGCGATCCAGCGTGGTTTGGTTTAGGACGAGGGACATGGCTTGGTAGATTCCTGTCGTGACATCAGCTGTGGTCGGGGTCTTAATTTTGGCAATCGGAGTAAGCTGGTCATCAAGGATGACGGCATCAGTATTGGTTCCTCCGACATCAATTCCAATCCGGTATGGCATTATTTTTGTCCTCCTCTCCGGAAGCTTTTTATGCGTTCTTCTATTGGGATATAGTCAAGGTCATAACCGAAATAACGGGGTCCTACGTTGGCGATACCATTTTCCGTACGCCACTGCGGATTGCAAGGCATTCCAATCACCACGGCGCGGGCACCGTAACGTAAACTTTCGGTCGTAATCGGGTGGGCTGTTTCCATATCCAATACTGCGATAAGATCGGGAGTCGTCGCAAGGACTTCCTTCTCAGTGCGGGCCATGAGATGCTCGTTCTGGAAATTCAGAGTTAATGTTTGTCCTTTATAAGCATCAAGCCCTTCAATTTGGCTTTCGCCACGGGCAAAGCCGCCGATGGTCTTCCGCGATACGTCAATGACTTTACCTCGGAAGAGTTCATACCCCCCGGTGAGGGAGAGAACGTTCGTAATGGGGTCTTGTTTTTGCCCTTTGGCTTCACGTATTGCTCGCCCGATTTTCTCGGTCAGGGTGATAATTCCTCGAATCCCAGCGGTTTTCAGTTGAGTACCACTCATCGGATAGATGGCGAGCATGACGGAGCCACCCATTTGTACGGTTGCTGTGCGGGCTAAACGTTCGGTCCAGACATTGTCAACGGTCCGTAACATGAGACTGTTTCCTTTTTCGTCACAAAGCATCATGGGTGTCGCAGAGACTTTATTGAGATGAAAGGTAACCATCTGGAGTTCGGGAAAGGCTCGTCCCATACCATCGGCATCAATAACGGGGATACCGAGCCGTGCGGCTAAGGCGAGGGGAATCATCGAGTTAATCCCACCTGCTTCGATTGGCATAGTCGCAAAGACTTCTCGACCCATGTAATTTTTTAAAGAATCGAAAGCCCCGAGGACTTCTTGCCCATTGGGTATTTTTTCGACAAGGACGGTTGGTGCCCCCATCATTGCGCTTGGTACGACTAAAGCGTCATCGGGAACTTCATCCGCATCAAGGAGTTGGATCGGGCCGAATTCCTCCACGGCTTGCAGGGCCATAAGTTTACCGACGTAAGGGTCGCCGCCGCCCCCGGTGCCCAATACGGCTGCCCCAATAGCTATGTCTTCGATAGCTTGACTGTCAAGAATACGCATACATACCTTCCTTTCGTCACGTTGATGGAATATGAAATATAAATGACAAAGGGAGCAAGGTGCTCCCTTGAAAAATGTGCACAGCACGATAAAGCTTAAAGAGTATTAGAGAGTTTGAGTTGTCTTGGCAAATTCTACGATCTGTTGCTTCGTGGAGAAGGCATAGACCTTCATGCCGGCATAGTAAAGGATGGCTGCAGCGAGAAGCGAATTGATCGCCGGGATTCCAAAATCTTTGACGAAGTAACCAATTAAGAAGGAAATTACCCAGGTAACCATCGTGACCGGATTCCACTGCTCACACTCGCTGGGTAAGGTTTCTTTGGCCCGGGTTTCATCAAGAACCTTACGATGGCGTTTTAAGATGTAATAATCAACAAACATAATGCCAGCCACCGGGGGAACCGCTACTCCAAGAATGACAAGGAAGTTTACAAAATAGTTCAGGATTCCCATAAGGGAAAGTACTGTTCCGATAATTCCAATCGCCCAGGTAGCGGTAACACGACTGAGTTTGATATTAAAGATGGCGTTGAGCATATTTGTAATTCCCAAGCTTGAGGAATAGAGGTTTAAATCGTTCAATTTAATCGTCGAGAAGACAACGATTCCTGCTCCGAGCCAGCCGGCCAGGGAAAGCATGATCGTGACGATATCATTGGAGTGAACCGCAGCGGCCATGAGCACTGCGAGGAGGTTCATACCGAGTTCACCTACGAACGTGCCAATGAGAGTCATCCAAAAAACATCTTTACCACTTTTCATGAACCGGCTTAAATCGGGCGTTATGATTGCTCCGATCATGAAGCCTCCGGCTACCATGGTGGTTGCAACGGCAAGTGTAAGGGGTGGGCCAGATGGGGCTGCAACCATGAGTTCACCGACGTTTTTGCCGGAAAGCATATGTATGGTCGCATAACCTACAGCACCTAAGAAAAGGGGTAAAGAAATGTTGGCGGTTAAGCTCAGGACTTTAAAGCCGAAAACAACAATGAGCGTGACGGCCAATCCGGCGATGAGAGCCCAAATCTGGGTGTTGAATATTCCGGTGGCCTTGTATAAGCCTTCGGCAAACACGGAATTCTGAATACCAAACCATCCCATGAGGGCAATTGCAATCACCCCACCAATGATGGAAGAGCCCATATTACCAAACCCTGCCCAACGCGAAAGCAAGCTTGTGGAGAGTCCTTCCTTGGCTGCCGCTGCGCCAAGAGCAAAACTGACCACTTGGAGTAAGACGCTTCCAAGAAAGGTAGCTGAAAGTGCTCCCCAGAAGGTCATACCATAACCGAGGGCTGCACCCAGCATGAGCTGTGATACACAAGCAAGAGATCCGATGCGAATTACGAGCACTTGCCACATGGGGCGTCGGGCACTCATGGGCACCCGAGACAATGAATAATCATCATGAGAACTTGACATAGATTTTTTCCTCCTTATTTCCTACCGTTTTACCGTATGAGTACCCTTAGTTGCCCGAATAACAGAGTTTGAAATTAAACCCCCTTCCGTAGCTGTTCCTGATGTAACACACAAGGAATAATGAGTACGGTGTTATTTAATGCAAATTGTATGCCAGGTCTAGAACGTAGAAAAAGGGGTGAATTTACTTGCTCGTTAAGGATTTTTCTCATTTATATCATTTTTTATCAACTGTTTTTGACTAGATTTTACGAATAATCTTTCATTTTCTTAAATATTCTCATAGATTCTCAAAACCACTCAAGACAATGGTCAAGAGTGATAAAGTGTTATATAATATAGTTAAAGTATATGAATATGTTGGTAATAGTTGGGCTTGGAGGGGAGACAAATGTTCAACCAAAGTGGATTTGATGAGATCATTAGAAATTTTGCACGACTTCTCGAATGCAATCTAACTGTTTGGAGCAACCAAACAATCCTTTGTACGACAAGAAAGCATTACTCTCCGTATCCCAAAGACTGGCCTATCATCAACTATGCGGGAAAATATCCTTATGCCATCTTTAAAACTAAGGAACATCCGTGCTGCCAGGTCTGCTTAGACGTAGAGTCCTGTTCTTATGAGAGGGAATATTACGTTCCTTTTTCAGAACCCTTTCTTAAAGGAAGTGGGGTTTGTTTTCAGTTCTGGCAGAAAAGTGTCGTATGGTTTGAAAGGATGGGGCAGGAAAAAGGGCTGGGCATCCTTCAGGATTATGTCTACCTTCTTGAAAATTTAATTGAGAAAAGTCAAAGTCAGCAAAAAGAGATTCTACTTGAGCAGCAAGCAAGTTATATGGCCGAGTTATTTCCAACTGGATTGGTTTTGTTGGATGAAAAAGATCAGGTGACCCATATGAATGAAGCGGCGAAGAAATACGGACTAGTTCAGTTTGATCAGAAGAAGAAAACCTCAACCTTAGTCCTGGGGAAATTTAATAACTTGATCAAGCGTAAGGATTTTTACTTTGATAAGGAACGGCTCGGTTCTTGTGTTCATATGTTACCAGCCACTATGAGCCTACGCTCCACCGAAAATTATGAACAAGATAGATCTCCTTTACCCAAGCTGATCGGGACTTCGCCCACGCTGCAAAAGGCAATCGACATCGCTAAACAGGCTGCACGTTCGGATTCCACGATCCTGATCCGCGGAGAAAGTGGAACAGGAAAAGAGATGTTTGCTCGAATGATTCATGATACAAGCCCTCGTTCTTCGGGGCCTTTTATTGCGATTAATTGTGCAGCCATCCCAGAAGGACTACTCGAAAGTGAACTTTTTGGATATGAAGAGGGTTCATTTACCGGAGCAAAAAAAGGTGGGAAAACAGGGAAAATCGAGCTGGCGAATCAGGGGACTCTTTTTTTAGATGAGATAGGGGATATGCCTCTATCCCTGCAAGCAAAGCTCTTACGGGTCATTCAAGAAAAGCGGATTGATCGGATTGGGGGTTCGAAGTCCATTGCTGTTAATATTCGACTCGTGGCAGCAACTCACCGAAATCTCGAGGAGATGATTGCGCAAGCAAAATTCAGAGAAGATTTGTATTTTCGTTTGAATGTTATTCCAATCCACATTCCGCCTTTAAGAGAACGGTTGGGAGATATCGAGCTCTTGCTTAATTTTTATCTCAGGAAGTATTGCACCCTCCTTCAAAAAAGCTATAAGAAATTTTCCTATACCGCGCTGGAAAAACTAAGGGGGTACGCTTGGTCGGGAAATATTCGTGAATTAGAAAATATGGTGGAGTATTTAGTTAATATTCATGATGAGGATCTAATTACAATAGAGGATTTGCCGATTCATTCCTCTATCAGGCTTGTTCAGCCCCAAGCGTTCTCACAGCACCAGCCTGAAGTCTCTAATTCTCGTGTTGTAACCCAAGGGAAGGTTAATAAGGAAAATATTATCACGCTGCTCAATCAATGGGGATGGGATACCGAAGGAAAAAGACAAGCGGCAATGAAGCTTGGAATTAGTATCGCCACGCTTTATCGTTGGTTAAAGAAATATAAGATAGAGAGTTAAAGGGGGGATTACTCTGTTACGTATCATCGAAGGAACAAACATCGAAGCGCTTGCTCTTGGAAGTATTTTTCTCGGTTCCGGAGGGGGTGGAAATGCACTTCTTTTAAGACCCTTCCTCGAAGAAAGGTTGCTCAAGCATAAGCTCAAAGTGCCCATCATCTCTTTTCATCAGCTGCCAGATGACTTTCTCGTTGCCGCAGTCGGGTTCTTGGGTTCTCCAGAACTCCTAGAGGAAAATCCCCCAGATGGTGATGAGGGGCTAAGAGCGCTACACAGGCTGGAACAAGCCCTCGGACGAAAGGTGGATGCTCTTTTTTCTTTAGAGGGAGGTGGGGTGAATAATGTCTATCCTCTTTTGGTATCTTTGAAAACGGGATTACCGCTCCTTGATGCGGATGGAATGGGTCGGTCTTTTCCTAAACTTCAAATGACCACTTGCCACATCTTTGGTCAAATGGGAACCCCCTTTGCCTTGGTGAACTATGAAGGAAATGATGAACTATTTACAGATGAAGATAATTTTAAGCTCGAACTGAATACGCGGAAGGCCTTAATGAAGTATGGAGGGGTTGGATTCTTTAGTGGGTTTGCTATGAATGGGCGGGCTGCAAAAGAGAGTCTAATCTCCGGAACCTTATCCTTCGCCTTGCGGCTTGGCGAAGTCCTGCAGAAGGGCAGTTATGAAGAGATGAAGGAGGAACTTCTTCAGGTCACGAGAAATTCTCTCTATGGTGAAGCAATCGAGCTTTTTATAGGCTGCGTGGAGGAACTGGGACAGTTTGAGGGATTGAAACTTCGCTCAATCAGTTTAAAAGGCTCCAAGGCCTACGAAGCACAGCAATTTAACGTTCTGCTGCAATATGAGAATGTTTTTGCCTATCGGAATAACAAGCTCGTAGCAATGGTTCCTGATCTTATTATTTTTCTCGAGTATGCTACAGGAAGACCGCTCAACAACAATGAGATTCAGCCAGACATGGAGATCGCTGTCATCGGGGTTCCGTGTCCCACGATTCTGCGTACTCGGCGGGCATTAAGTGTGGTCGGGCCTCAATCCTTTGAGTACAATATGGAGTACCAGTCTCTCGAACAGCTTCATGCTTCTTATTATTTTGGGGAAGGGAGCTGAAAGAGATGGGCTTTTCCCTGAGCCTTCGCCTGGGAGATTCTATTCAAGGGGTGCTATCCGCCGCAGGTATGGTTGCTACTGAGGCGAGCGTCAAAGTGGAGAAGGATATTACCTTGAGTTTGCGTCAGGTCATTAGAGAATTGCTGAGTCAGGCGCACCTTACGGGGGAACAGATTCATGAGATTTATCTTGCAGCAGATTTTCCGGAATTGTTCACTCGGAAAAAACTTCAGAGAGAGCAAATCGGTTATATCCGCTATCTTCCGAATGGAGAGGTAGAATCCAAGAGACGCTCCTCTCTTAAGAATTGGGTTCAAACGGAGACGGTAAAGGACTTTAGAGAACTTAAGGATGTCTTGTGTAAGTATAAGGGGGTACTTTCCACCTTTGCGGTCAATCCTGAGATCTCCTCTTGGTTTGATGTCACCGAAGGGTCGATTAAACCGATTTTTCATGAGCTTCTTGGGGAAGGTACAATTCTCAGTCTGGGCTCTGCCTTCAATCAAATTGGGTATAAAGCTCGTGAGAATATTCTCCTTCTCAACACCTTGCTCCTTCCGGGAGTGAATTTCTTCTATGATGGATTGAAAAGGCTCATCGAAGAAGAGAAGATTCAGGCCAGGATTTTTACCCTGCGTAATAACGGGATGTTGATGAGTGAAGCCTGGGCAAGACAATTTCCTCTTTACACGGTGGAAGTTCAGTTTATAGCAGATTTACTAAGCCTAAGTGGGAGGCTGAAGGTTCAAAACGCTTTAGGACTCGTACGCAAACGGGATAAGCTCTATTTGGGGAAGCTGGAGAAGTATCGTCCGGAGTTATCTCAAACGTCCTTGAATATTCTTCAGATGTCAATTCGTGTGCCGCATCCGATTCTCGGGAGCTATCACTTTGTCCGGGATAATGCTCGAGATCCGCTAGAAGAGCTGCGGAAGGATCTAAGCCACTTTAATTCTGAGAAAGAAAATTTACCCGTAATCATTTCAGGCCTGAGCGAGGAGTGGAGGTACAGACTTTTAGCGAACTGGAAGAGCACGCCAAAACCCATCTTCTTAAGTCCCGACCCCCTCTGGTTTCGCTATGCGCCGATCTGCTTTGAATGTGAAGTGTTTGTTTCTTATGCCCCACAGGAGGGAAATCAGAGCCGGAATCAATTGATCCAGAAAATGTGGACACAGCTTAGTAAAGAGGCAGAAGCAGAGGGTTTTGTATTCGATGAGAATTGGAAGACATTCTGGGAGGAACGACCGATACGATATTTACCCGGAGAAGCTTCATTGATTCGGTTGGGGTATTATAGGAAGGGGTAAAAGGAATTCCAAAGGTTTGTCGAGAAATGTAATAAATTAGAAAATATTGGCGTTTATTTGTAGAAGTAATAAGGGCTATTCGTAGTAGAGGGGGATTTTAAGCGGTTATATTAGCAGAAAGCAAAAGATATTCTCATATGGACTAAGATTATTATACCAGTAATTTCCTTTGCGTGAGTTGTCTGGAAAAAATTAGCACAGGCATCGTATGACGGGTTTGCCTAATCAGGAACCATGCAAAAGGACGGTTCGGTTAACAAAGCTTCCCGTTTTGTTCGCGAGTCGCTCTTGTTATGCAAGGTAAAAATCCGAATGAAATTATCCTCAAGGAAGCGTCAACCCTCCAGAGCGATTTGGTCGTCGGGTTAGTGGTATAACATAGAATTTTTGGAGAGGGAGTCATCGTTAAAGAAGATGTTCATAAAACGAATTTCTTTCTTAACTATGAGTATAAGGTGGTGCGGTTCATAAAGATATATTAATCCTTGCGGAAACTGAAGTAGAACGTTGCCCCTTCATCGACCTTTCCTGTCATCCAAGCTAAACCATGATGTCTTTTTAAAATCTTTTGGACTATTGCCAGTCCGACACCGGAACCTTCGAATTCATTTTGAGAATGAAGCCTTTGAAAGACGCTAAATAACCTAGAGGCGTAACGCATATCAAATCCTGCACCATTATCTTTTATTGAGATAATGAATTCAGCTTCATTTTCCATGGCCGTGGCTTCGATAGATGCTTCCTTTCGATTGCGTGTGTATTTTAAAGCATTAGAGAGGACATTCATAACGAGTAGTTTGATCATGACAGAGTCACCTTGGATAGTGGGGAGATGCTGAATCGTAAATTTGACATCTCTTTGAGGTTCAAGCTTAATAAGTTCAGCATATACTTCCCAAAATAACTGTTCTAAATTTATGGGTTCTATATTCATTGGCATTTCACTCATTCTCGAAAGTTCGAGCAAGTGGTCAACAAGCTGAATAATTTCCTTTGACTTATCCTGAATGTTATCTATCAATTCCCGTCCTTCATTATTCAACCTGTCTGAGTAATCCAAATCAAGATATTCTGTGAGTTTACTAAGAGATAGTAATGGGGCTTTTAGGTCATGGGCAACCGTATAACAAAAGCTATCAAGCTCGTGATTGGCTTTTAATAAGGATTCTGTCTGCTTTTTAAGCTTGATATGGGTATGAACGCGGGCAAGCAGTTCCGAGGTATTAAAGGGCTTAACCACATAATCTTGGGCCCCTAGATCAAATCCTTTTTTAATACTTTCTGCATCATTACTAGATGTTAAAAATATTATCGGAATGCTGCTAAAATCACTTTCGGTTTTAATAATTCGACAGATTTCAAAGCCATCCATCTCTGGCATATAGACATCTAAAAGGATGAGGTCAGGTTGATGTTGCTCGATTAATTTAAAAGCAGTGCTTCCTTTGGTGGCAATCCGGACACGAAAGTTATTTTCACGTAAGACAGTTACAGCAGTTTCAATGTGCTCTGGTGTATCATCCACGAGTAGTATTTCAGGCTGGTTTAGTGACTGGGTGAAATTCAAAGAGACCAACTCCATAAATCTTTTTGTAGCGCATAACGTATAAATTGTATATGAGTACCTATTCTAAAACAAGTATAACAAATGAAACTCGTCTTGTGTTTTGTATAACTGTAGAGTAACCGTTGTAAAGGACTAATATTTATCCTATAATAAATTAATAATCTTGATCGACAAGGCAGCGGAGCCGGTTTGAAGCGTCAAACTGACTCCGCTGCCTTTTTTTTACGGAGGTGATTTAATTGCCCTCAAAAATCTTAATTAAACAATCTACGATTAGTGCCTTGATGTTAGGAATCTTTTTTTTTATTTCCATACTGCTGGGCAGTAGTATTTTATACATGAGTTCAAGTATTAAAGATGAACAGACTGCTGAAAAGAGAAGGACTGAATTCAAACAACTTGGCATCGTTTTAGCAAATGCTTCGGATTATTTAACAGATGAAGCGCGTAAGTTTGCGGTAACAAGAGATGAGATTCATATGAATAAATACTGGAAGGAAATCAACGTTACCAAAACGCGGGATAATGTGATATCACGACTTGGGGAGCTAAATTCTCCGAGTGAAGAAATGGCACTGTTAGCTGAGGCGAAAAAGAACTCAGATGCGCTAGTGGATACTGAAAGGCGTTCGATGAGGCTGGTACTTGATGCTTTAGGGGTGCAGGAGGAGCAAATGCCGCCTGAAGTGGCTTCCTTCCGGTTGAGTGTGGAAGATCAAAAGTTAAGTACTGAGGATAAACTTACCAAAGCGCGGAACATCATGTTTGATGAAAAGTATGACTTTGACAAGCGGAGTATCATGAACCCCATAGCAAAATTCCAACAAATCATGAATGTCCGCTTGGAAGCAGAACTGGAGATTGCTCGAAATGCTACTAATAGGGCAGCGATCTTGCAAGCAGTCCTTGCTGCAATTATCATCTGCGCGGTTGCGGGATTACTGCGCATTCTATTTACCCAAGTAACGTATCCGATCAAGAATTATACGGAACTGTTGATGAAGGTGTTTTCATTTAGCAAGGAAAATTTTAGTCTGGTGCCGGAGGGCTCTCTGGAACTCAGGTTACTTGCCAAGACATTCAATGACTTATATCAGTCGTTTCAGGAGGAATTAGTCAAAAGGAAATGTGCTGAAGATAAGATGAAAGTTGCTAAAGAAGAGGCAGAGAAGGCTAATGAAGCCAAAAGTGAATTTCTAGCCAATATGAGTCATGAGATAAGAACCCCCTTAAATACAATCATTGGCTATCACTATTTACTTAATAGCACTGAATTTGCACCTAAACAAAAACAATATATGCAAAATGTAGGTATGGCAGCTAAAAGTCTATTAGGAATCATCAATGAGATCCTTGATTTTTCGAAAATTGAAGCTGGCCGGATGACCCTAGAGGCTGTTGAATTTAATCTCTACGAGACAATCAAGGAGCTCTGCAGTATGGTTCAAATAGAAGCCCGGCGCAAAGGGCTGGATTTACGCTATGAAATCCGTGCGGATGTTCCACTTTATGTAAAAGGGGATACGACAAGATTAAAGCAAGTCCTTTTAAATCTCTTAGCTAACGGGATTAAATTCACGGATAAGGGTGAACTTGAGGTTTTAGTTGAAGTTTTAAGAAAAGATGGCAATCAGGCTCAACTTCGCTTTAACGTTTCAGATACTGGGATAGGCATATCTGAGGAGCAAATGAAGCGTCTGTTTGAGGTATTTACACAGGGTGATGCCTCAACTTCACGAAAATATGGGGGAACCGGCTTAGGGCTTGCTATCTGTAAAAAAATTGTAGGACTTATGGCAGGGGAAATTAGTGTTAGTAGTGTCGTAGGGACGGGGTCAACCTTTAGTTTTACTGCGAACTTGGGAATTGTCGATCAAGCATTGGTACCTCTGAAAGAAGACAAACTGAACCAGTACATGTTTACTGCTAAAAAAATTCTATTAGTAGAAGATAATCAAATTAATTTACAAATGACCAAAGAGATTCTTGAAAATTTAGGGTTTGATACTGACACTGCCCAGCGCGGTTTTGCTGCCGTTCAAATGGCCGGCAGAACACGCTATGACGCTATTTTGATGGATATTCGTATGCCTGAAATGAATGGGTATGAAACAACGCGTCGTATTTTAGAGATAAGAGGGCATGAGGCTCCGCCTATCATCGCCTTATCTGCGGATGCAGTTGAAGGCGTAGCTGAAAAGGCTAAATTGGCAGGAATGAGCGGGTATTTAACCAAACCGTTAGATCCTCTGAAACTGATTGAAATTTTAAAACGTTGTCTCGGCATTGAAACGACTGACGACCTCCTGCCACAAGATAATGTTCCAGCCCCCGATCAGAAAATGTGGATCGATTATAAAAGCGGTATCGAGCGTTTGGGAGGCAAACAAGAAAAATATAAACATATTCTCGAAAGATTCATCGAAAACCACGAAAATGACCATAACACTATAAATCAGTTTTTAGCGATCGGTAATTTTGACGAAGCAAAGAAACTATTACATGTGCTCAAGGGAATTTCAGCAAACATTGGAGCAATCAAGCTTAATGAAGCGTCGCTACGTCTAGAAAATGCTGTAGACTACCGGGATGAAGAGGAGATCTATAAGGAGAAACATCAGTTTGAAATAGCCTTAAAAGAAAGTTGTAACCGTGTGGCTCAGTTTGTAGCTGGCTTACCAGTAGAACCTGAAGTGATTATTGGAGAAAATCATAATATCCGAAATCAGTTAATTAAATTAGTAAAGCTATTGGAAGAGGGAGATTCAGAGGCCTCCTCTGTTTATGCGTCCTGTAAATATTTTCTCAAGAAAGAGTTGAGTAGTCTAGACTACAGCCAACTGAATGAAAAAATCTCCACGTACAATCTTGAAGAAGCTGCTGAATATTTAAAAAGACTAATTGCCGAAACGAGAGGAACCCAGACTGCCTAGACAGGGGGGTTAAGCAAATGTTTAAAGTGCTAATTGTCGATGATGACAAAGTGGTAAGGTATATGTTAAAGAGATATAAAAAGTGGGCTAACTATGGATTTAGTGTGGAAGAGGAAGCAAGTGATGGTAAAGAAGCTTTGAGGAAGCTTTCAGTTGGTCAAATTGACCTTGTCATAACGGATATTAAGATGCCAGGTATGGATGGGATAGAGTTTTTAAGTGAGCTTAGATTCAGGAAATGGGATGTTTGTTCAATTTTACTTAGTACGCATAGTGATTTTGAGTACGCGAAACAAGGGATACGCTTGGGTGCCTTTGACTTTATAACCAAGCCTTTAGAAGATGATGTTTTGAGCGAAGCCTTGGAAAGAGCAAAAAAATATTTAGATGAAAAAAATCAACAGAGAATAAGAGGAGAAGAAGAACGTAGGTTGATTGAAGACAGCCTGACGCATTTTTATCCGAAAAAACGAGAAGAAAGAATAGCAGATCTCATCTTAGCAGGAAATTTAGCGGCCCTGGCTGAAGCAGAAACTGCTTTTTCTGAATTAGCTAAGCTGCTGGATCAAGACCTGTTTAAAACAGCTAAGTTGCTGGAAATCATGCTTTTAAACCTAAGCGGGGCGATGTATAAGGAGTTCTCCTGGCTCCAAAAGGTTGAAGAAGCTGCTTTTCGCAATGTTTTACTTCATATCAATTCCATGTGTGGTATGAAGTCAGAGTTTCTCAGCCGTATTAGGGGTCTGATCAGAGTTATAAGGAAATATGAGCTTCATCGAAGCGAAAGTATTGTCAGAAAGACGTGTCAATATATAACTGATCATATTGACAGAGATATCAATCTTGAATTGGTTGCTAATGAGATATATGTGAGTAAAGATTATCTGGGGAAAATTTTCAAACAAAAAACTGGCGTTAATTTTAACGACTATTTGACAAAAATCAAAATGGAATATGCCAAGCATCTGCTTGGAACCGGTGAGTTTAAGAACTATGAAATAAGCGAAAAACTTGGCTATAGCAGTCCAGATTATTTTTGCCGTCTGTTTAAGAACTATACTGGTTATACACCCCTGCAGTTTAGAAAATTAGGGGCCTGAGAATCATTCCTGCAAAATTTCCATTCCGGTTTTTTAGGGGGAAATAGCTACTTTTTAATGTATAATTTTATAGGGATAAATGGCAGAATGGTTACAAATAGAGTTACTCAATTTTTAACCAGCAACGGCGCTGTGAGGAATGAACAGTATCCACTAGGATGCCAAACATTCTTTACAGCGCTTTTTTGGTTAGTACGTTAGCGCTAGCGAAATATCTCAACATCGATCCTGGCCAGTCATGTTGGAAAAGATCAAGGATTAGGAGAGGGGTAAGTTATGAAAAATTATTTTTCACTAAAAATGAGAAAACGTGCTGCAACTGGGATAATCTCGGTAACACTTATAGCAGGATTACTGCTGACTGGATGTGGAGCCAGTCAGACAAGCAAACCAGCAGAAACCGCTAGTAAAGGAGATACAATTAAGGTTGGGATCTTACATTCTTTAAGTGGAACGATGGCAATCAGTGAAGTATCCGTTAAAGATTCAGAAATGATGGCGATTGAAGAAATCAACGCCTCTGGTGGGGTATTAGGTAAAAAACTTGAGCCAGTTATCGAAGATGGTGCATCAAACCCGACTACTTTTGCTGAAAAAGCTAAGAAACTGTTACAACAAGATAAGGTGGCCACCGTATTTGGCTGCTGGACTTCGGCAAGCCGTAAGGCAGTCCTGCCGGTGTTCGAAGGAAACAATGGCTTGCTCTGGTATCCTGTTCAATATGAAGGGATGGAAGCATCACCCAATATTTTTTACACTGGGGCTGCTCCCAATCAGCAGATTGTTCCTGCTGTTGATTGGTTGCTTAAAAATAAAGGAAAGAAATTTTTCCTGTTAGGGTCTGATTATGTGTTCCCAAGAACCGCAAATAAGATTATTAAAGCTCAAGTAACAGCTATGGGCGGCGAAGTGATTGCTGAAGAATACACACCGCTGGGACATACTGACTATAGTACCATTATCAATAAAATCAACGCCTCCAAGCCGGATGTTGTGTTCAATTCGTTAAATGGGGACAGTAACGTCGCCTTCTTCAAGCAACTTAAGGATGCTGGTATTACTTCCAAAGATCTGACAACCCTTTCGGTAAGTATTGCTGAAGAAGAAATCCGCGGTATTGGCGCGGCAAACATGAAGGGTCAGCTGGTATCCTGGAACTATTATCAAACGACAGATACGCCTGAGAACAAAGAATTCGTTAAGAAATACAAAGCAAAATATGGCGCAGACCGTGTAACGGATGATCCTATCGAAGCTGCTTATGACGCAGTGTACTTATGGGCAGCAGCGGTTAAAAAAGCAGGCTCAACGGATGTGGCTAAGGTAAAGGAAGCTGCTAGAGGAATTGAATTTAAGGCCCCAGAAGGTCTGGTTAAAATCGAGGGTGAAAATCAACATCTCTGGAAACCTGTACGAATTGGTGAGGTCACTGAAGATGGTTTGATTAAGGAGATCTGGAGCACAGAAAAGACAGTCAAACCGGATCCGTTCCTGAAATCATACGATTGGGCTAAGGGTCTTAGTAATTAGTGACTAAACATTGCGAGCTGTGGTTTAACGGTGCAGGTCAAATAAACCTGCACCGTTGCTACTAATACGCTCATGAAAAGGTGGTGGAAAAATGGGAACGTATACCCTTCAAATCTTTAATGGAATCAGCGTCAGCTCGATTCTAATGCTCGCCGCTCTAGGACTTGCCATTACCTTTGGCTTGATGAAAGTTATCAATATGGCTCATGGTGAGTTCATTATGATAGGTGCCTATGTGACTTATCTCATTCAAAATCTATTTATGGCGCATATAGATAAGAGTCTTTTTGGATTATATTTTATTCTTGCTATTCCAGCTTCGTTTATCGTTGCCGGTTTTATTGGATTGGTTCTGGAAGGGACAGTGATACGCCATCTTTACAATAGACCGCTGGATAGCATACTGGCAACCTGGGGTGTCAGTTTAGTGCTTCAGCAACTGGCAAGAAGTATTTTTGGAGCGCCTAATGTCGATGTTAAAAGCCCAGGCTGGTTGGACGGCGGACTTGTTATACGCCAAGGGCTGCAACTACCCTATAAGCGTTTGTTTATTATCGCCTTAGTTCTTGCTTGTCTCGTTGGCATGTTTGTACTGCTTTATAAAAGTAAAACTGGACGACGAATCCGAGCGGTCATGCAGAATAGGGAAATGGCGGAGTGTATGGGAATTAACACGAGAAGGGTGGATGCTTACACGTTCGCTGTTGGCTCAGGGCTTGCGGGAATTGCCGGGTGTGCTTTAACCTTGCTGGGTTCCATCGGGTCCACCTTAGGGACTAATTATATTGTAGATACGTTCATGGTTGTCGTGCTTGGCGGAGTAGGAACGCTCATGGGAACAGTAGCTGGTGGACTATTAATCGGAACAGCCAATACCACGCTTGAATTTTTCACTAATACCTCGCTTGCTAAGGTACTTGTCTTTCTCTTAATTATTTCATTTTTACAGTGGAGGCCCAAAGGGTTGTTTAACATCAGTAGCCGTTCGTTAGACGAATAGGGTGAATTTTTACGGAAAGGGGGACAGAACACAATGGTTGATGTTCGAAGCTCGATGTTCGATGCCCGAAGTTTGATAAAATCAAAGGAAAAATTAGTGTTCTCCATCATCATTTTAGGTTTAGTCTTAGCTCCCTTGTTTTTATCCGATTTCAGAGTGAATTTACTGGGAAAATTTATTGCCTATGCTATTTTGGCAATTGGTTTAGATTTGATCTGGGGATTTACGGGGATTTTAAGCCTTGGACATGGGGTGTTCTTCGGGCTTGGGGCATACTGCATGGCGATGTATCTGAAGTTAGAGGCTGCCCACGGAAAACTACCGGATTTTATGTCTTGGAGCGGGCTTGAAGGACTTCCGTGGTTTTGGAAACTTTTTTCCAACAGTTTTTTTGCAATAGCTATGGCAATTCTAGTACCGACTCTATTGGCGTTTTTTATTGGGTTTTTAACGTTTAAGAACCGTATCCGGGGAGTATATTTCTCCATCTTATCTCAGGCCTTAGCCATTATTTTCGTTACTCTTTTTGTTGGGCAACAGGCTTATACCGGTGGAACAAACGGCCTGACAAACTACAAAAGTATCATGGGCTTTTCGTTATCCAATGGCTCGACGAAGCTTGTTTTATATTACATCTCGATAGGCCTCCTTGTTTTGATCTATGTATTTTGTAATTTGTTGATTAAACGAAGATTAGGCAGGATCCTTGTAGCCATCCGGGACGGAGAAAACAGAGTCAGGTTCTCGGGGTATAATCCTACAACGTATAAGATATTTGTCTACTGTCTATCTGCAGCCATAGCAGGGCTTGCCGGCGCAATCTTTGTACCTCAGGTTGGTATTATTTCCCCGGCCGAAATGGGTATAGTGCCATCTATTGAAATGATTATTTGGGTAGCAATTGGTGGACGCGGAACATTGATCGGCGCTGTTATTGGGGCCATACTTGTGAATGCCTTGAAAAGCGGGATCAGTGAAAGTTTCCCTGATGTATGGTCTTACTTTATTGGGTTTGCCTTTATTTTCATAGTCTTGTTTATGCCTAACGGTATTGTCGGACTGATCAAGAAAATTGCAGGGAAGTTTGGTAATCAAGCACATAAAGGTGGTCAGCAGATAAATACGGATAAGGCGGCTTGATAAACAAAATCACCTAAATCAAACCAGGCAGGACAAAGGATATATTAGAAATCGAAGGGCGGTGGGGATGTGGATTCGATATTACAGATTGATAATCTAACCGTAAGTTTTGATGGCTTTAAGGCAGTTAATAAGGTGAATACCGGGATTGAGAAAGGTGAGATTCGTTTTTTTATCGGACCGAATGGTGCTGGAAAAACAACCTTGCTTGATGCTATTTGCGGTCGGGTTAAGCCTCAGTCTGGGCAAGTTATGTTTTTTGATGTAGACGTTACCCGCTATTCAGAGCATGAGATTGTCAATATAGGAATAGGAAGGAAGTTTCAGGTACCCTCCGTATTTACTAACATGACCGTTTATGAAAACATGGAACTTGCTGTCGTGAAGGATCGTTCGCTGTATTCTTCCATGTTTCATAGCCTGAAAAAGGAGCAGATCGAGAGAATTGAAGATATCTTAGTCACGATTGGTTTGTATGAAAAAAGATTTAACACCCCGATAGCCTTATCTCATGGTGAAAAGCAGTGGCTGGAAATCGGTATGCTGCTTGCCCAAGAGCCTAAACTAATGCTTCTGGATGAACCAGTTGCCGGAATGGGTCGGGCGGAGACAGATAAGACCGGGGAACTTTTAAAAAAGATAGCTCAAGATTGTACTATTATTGTTGTCGAACACGACATGGAATTTGTCAGGGATTATGCCAGTAAGGTTACGGTTCTCCATGAAGGGGCAATATTGGATGAGGGCAGTGTTTATGACGTTCAGAATAATCAAAAAGTAATTGATGTGTATCTGGGACGGGGTGGGGAACGCGATGCTTGATGTAGCAAACCTGGAGGCCTATTATGGGGAAACAATTATTCTTAACAATATAAACTTGTGTGTGCCCAAAGGACAAATCGTCTGCCTTCTCGGCCGAAACGGGGTAGGAAAGACAACTTTTTTAAAAAGTATTATGGGATTGGTTAAGACCCCTCAAGGGAGTATTAAGTTCAATGGCAAGGAAATCACTACGAAGCCTACCTATTTTAGGGCTAGACAAGGGATTAGCTATGTTCCGCAAGGCAGGGATATTTTTCCTCAATTAACTGTCCATGAAAACCTTTTACTAGGTCTTGAGGCATGCGGAGGGGATGGAAGTATTGACGAAACGATCTATGAATTATTTCCGGTTTTGAAGACCATGCTTAAAAGAAAAGGGGGAGACCTTAGCGGAGGGCAGCAGCAGCAGCTGGCTATTGCCCGGGCTCTTGTGTCTAAGCCTAAACTATTAATATTGGATGAACCTACGGAAGGGATACAGCCGTCCGTAATCCAGGAAATCGGCCGGGTCATTAAACAATTGAATCATGAAGCGAATTTAACCATTCTGATTGTTGAGCAGTATTTGGAGTTTGTCGTTGATGTCTCAGATTATTATTACGTAATGGAAAAAGGATTAATTGTGACCAAAGGCTTTACTAAAGAAATAAATCAGGAGGAAATTCAGAAACGGATGGCCATTTGAGGAATAACGAGGGACGGGAGGTTAGACGATGCATCTAAGTCCGACTGAAAAAGATAAACTGTTGATTTATACAGCAGGAAAGGTAGCACGTGAACGTATAAATCGCGGATTGAAGTTGAATTATCCAGAAGCAGTGTCCTTGATTAGCGCTGAACTGCTGGAGCGAATTCGTGATGGGTTTACTGTCGCCCAACTCATGGAGATGGGGACTAAGATCCTGACGCGTGACCAGGTTATGGAGGGAATCCCTGAAATGATTGAGGAAATTCAGGTTGAGGGAACTTTTCCTGATGGGACGAAATTAGTTACTGTACATCATCCTATCCGTTTGTCGGGGAGGTCAGAGCTATGATACCTGGAGAGTATAAATTGGCCCAGGGAACCATTGAAGCGAATCAAGGCCTGTCTATAGAAACAATAACGGTTGAAAACACTGGCGACCGCCCTATCCAGGTCGGTTCTCATTATCATTTTTTCGAAGTAAACAGGTATTTAGTCTTTGATCGAGCCTCAGCTTGGGGCAGGCGTTTAAACATTCCTGCAGGGACCGCTGTTCGTTTCGAACCGGGAGAAAGCCGTACGATTAGGCTTGTTCAATTTTCAGGTCAGGGTCCTTGGTTTGGAGCAAATAACTTAACGGCTGGTTGTAGGGACAAGACGATATGTATCGAACAAGCTAAACAGCAAGGGTTTATATAAAGAAGGAACGTAAAATTTACTAATCGTAACTATTAACAAAGTTAGGGGGGAGAACTGTGACTTTAAGCATGTCACGCCGTCAACATGCTGATATGTATGGACCAACTACTGGCGATAAAATCCGCTTAGCAGATACAGAGTTATGGTTGGAAGTGGAAAATGATTATACCAGTCCCGGTGATGAAGCAAAATTTGGGGGTGGTAAAGTCCTGCGCGATGGTATGGGGCAAGACCCACAAGCTTTGGCTGAGGCTATGGATTTGGTCATTACAAATGCAGTGATTGTTGACCACTGGGGGATTATTAAGGCTGACATAGGGATTAAGGAAGGACGTATTTATGGTCTTGGTCACGCAGGAAATCCCAAGACGATGGCTGGGGTTAACCTTCCAATAGGGGCAGGCACCGAGGTGATTGCCGGAGAGAACTATATCGTGACTGCAGGCGGGGTTGATAGTCATATTCACTTTATTTGTCCCCAGCAGATCGAAACAGCGATTGCTTCCGGTATTACAACCATGTTAGGGGGCGGAACCGGTCCAGCTGCTGGAACCAATGCTACAACCTGTACACCGGGTGAATGGAATTTATATCGGATGCTACAGTCTGCCGAGGGGTTTCCGATTAATCTGGGCTTTTTCGGGAAAGGGAATAATTCTTGTCCGGAACCGCTGATAGCCCAAGTTAAAGCCGGAGCAATAGGTCTAAAACTACATGAAGATTGGGGATCTACTCCTGTAGCTATTGACTGCTGCCTAAACGTTGCGGATGAATATGATATTCAGGTGGCCATACATACGGATACCCTTAATGAAGCTGGCTTTGTTGAAGATACAATTGCTGCGATTGCCGGGCGTACGATCCATACGTTTCATACTGAAGGAGCAGGAGGAGGGCACGCGCCGGACATTATTAGAATTGCCTCCTTGCCCAATGTCTTACCCTCCTCAACCAATCCTACCCGGCCGTTTACGGTTAATACACTGGAAGAGCATCTCGATATGTTAATGGTTTGTCATCATCTTGATAAACAGGTTCCTGAGGATATCGCTTTTGCTGATTCCCGTATCCGCCCAGAAACGATTGCGGCTGAGGACATTTTACACGATTTAGGCGTCATCTCCATGATGTCTTCTGATTCTCAAGCGATGGGACGGGTCGGAGAAGTTATAATTAGGACCTGGCAGACAGCGCATAAGATGAAGATTCAGCGTGGTCCCTTGGAGTCTGACAGTATAAATAATGACAATAACCGGATTAAACGTTACGTTAGTAAATATACCGTTAATCCTGCTATTACTCATGGAATCAGCCATTTGGTTGGTTCGGTTGAAAAGGGTAAATTAGCGGACCTTGTGCTGTGGAATCCGAAGTTTTTCGGTGTAAAACCTGCGATGGTGATCAAAGGTGGGTTTATCATGCATGCCGCCATGGGAGATGCCAATGCCTCCATTCCAACACCACAACCGGTTATCCAACGGCCAATGTTTGCTGCGTTTGGTAAAGGGATTTCCGCTTGTTCTGTAACATTTATATCCCAAGCAGCTGATTCGGAAAAGTTAGCTAAGGAGCTAAAACTGGATAAGCAACTTGTTCCGGTGAAGAATTGTCGTCAAATTGGTAAGGCTGACATGAAACATAACTTTGCTACACCGCGCATTGATGTGGATCCTGAAACCTATCAAGTGACCGCAGATGGAGAAATACTTACTTGCGAACCAGCCGATATCCTGCCTCTGGCACAGCGGTACTTTTTGTTTTAAGTTTGGACGAAAGCTGATAGGAGTTTGAAATCTATGATAGTGACTGAAGTGATTGGAAAACTTGCTGACTTGGAACAGGATCATCAGCGCGAAAAAGAGGCTTTTACCATAGAACAGCTATTTCTTTCCTGGGATGAACTTCAGAAAAGGATTCTGCGTAAAACAACCGATGTGGGCAGAGATATAGGAATACAACTTGAAAGTGGACATTTACATCCTGGCGATATTCTTTACCGAGAAGAAAATCATCTCATAGTCGTAAGGGTAAAAGAAGAGGCTGTTTTGCTCGTTCCAGTCAGGAATATGAGGGAAATGGGATTGGCTGCACATGCTATCGGTAATATGCATGCCCCTATTGAGCTGAAAAGTAATTCTGTTATTACTCCCTATAATCTGGTGTTACAAGAGCAGCTCGCTAAACTAGGGTTATCCCCAGTTAAAGAAGCTGGGGCTTTTGCGCCATGATTAACCAACCCTCTTTGGAAATAGGATTGCGCTTAATGCAGTTAGCAGATTCAGCCTTTCCTTCTGGTGGCTTTACTCAATCGTTCGGACTTGAGACGTTTATTCAGGACGGTGACATTAAAACCAAGCAAGAATTAGCCCAGTTTATGCAGACCTTTCTCTATTTCACTTGGCGACCAACGGATCTACTAGCGGTAAAACTCGCTTGGAAAGCCGCACAACAATCCGACATGAAGCACCTCTATTTACTGGATAAACGGTTAAATGCCATGAAGTTACCGTCTGAAAGCAGGGAAGGGAGTGTTAAGATGGGTAGAAGGCTTCGACAACTACTCGCTGAAATCGATGCCAATTACCTTTCAAAAGTTGACTTTCCCTTTGGTCACCATGCCATTATTTTGGGACATTATGGAGCTGGCGCAGGGATTGATTTAACGTTATTACTCGCTGCAGTTGCCCATATGACCACTGCGTCGCTTATTGCGAATGGCGTACGGGCTATTCCGTTAGGCCAGACTAGTGGACAGCAGGTGCTTGCGCTCCTTCAACCACTGCTTGATACCTGTATTCAATGGGTAACAACGGCAACTGCAAAAGATTGGGGTGGCAGTGCGCCAGCCTTTGATTGGGCAGGTATGGCTCACGAGAGATTATATTCTCGTATTTTTATGTCTTGAAGGAGGTGTTTTTTAGTGTGGCCGATTCGTATCGGAGTTGGGGGTCCTGTTGGTTCAGGGAAAACTGCCCTTGTCGAAAAATTAACACGCTATCTGGTGGCAGAGTATAGTCAGGCTGTTATAACCAATGATATTTTTACTAAGGAAGATGCTGAATTCCTTTGCCGTAATGGTATTTTGCCACAGGATCGAATCCTTGGAGTGGAAACGGGAGGATGCCCCCATACAGCTATAAGGGAAGATGCCTCTATGAACCTGGAAGCGATTGATACCCTTAAGGAAAGATTCCCGGATCTGCAACTAATTTTTGTGGAAAGTGGCGGTGATAATTTAGCTGCTACCTTTAGTCCTGAACTAGTAGATGTTTCGATTTATATAATTGACGTAGCCCAAGGGGAAAAAATTCCTCGAAAAGGGGGACCTGGGATTACCCGTTCAGATCTTTTGATAATCAATAAAACGGATCTGGCTCCTCATGTCGGGGCCAGCTTGGAAGTGATGGCCCAAGATTCCCGGCGAATGCGCGGTGAACGCCCCTTTTTGTTTACCAATCTAAAAACTGAAGAGGGCTTAGATAACGTCTTACTGTGGATCCGGAAAAACGTTATCATGGAGGATATCAAATGAATGCACCGTTAAAACACGGTATTCTTCAAGTTGAAGTCCAGCAGGATAACGGTAGGAGTATTATCAGTTCTCTTCGCCAGAGAATGCCGCTCCGGGCTTCAAACCCGCTCTATTTTACTGACAGGGAAGAGGTTTTTTTCTATATCATGAATCCTGCTGCTGGTCTTCTGCAAGGAGACCAGCATAGTATTTTAGTGCGGCTCAAGCAGGATGCTCAGGCGGTTGTTTTCGGTCAAGGGGCGACAAAGGTTTTTCGCTCACCGCAAGGAAATCTCTCGAGGGTATTTACAACCTTGATTGTTGAACAAGGGGCGAGACTGGAATACATGCCAGAAGTAGTTATACCCTTTGCCGAATCATGTTTATTTAGTCGTACGAATCTCCAAATATCAAGCCAAGCCTCAGCATTTTTTTGGGAAATTACTGCACCGGGGCGAGTAGCCCGGCAAGAGCTGTTTAAATATAATTTGCTTGATCAGCAGACCAATATTTTTCTTGACGGTGAATTAATTTTTAGTGACAGGTTTATGCTGGAGCCACCAAAAGTCCTTACCTTTTTACAAACTTGGAATGGGCAGCTTGGCGTAATGCATGGTTATACGCATATGGGCACATTTTGGGCTATTGATCCTAATATGGAAAAGGCGATGCTTGAATTAGTGCAGCGAAACACGGAAGATGAAAACGGTTTTCTGGAACATATGGCTGAACGCTACAATATTTTGATTGCCGGAACTGCAATTTGTAAGCAGGCTTATTGTTTCCGGGCCTTGGGCCATAGTGCAGAAAATATTCAAGAGGGATTTAAGGAGATATGGAGAATCTTACGTTTGAGATTATATAATGAGCTTGAGTGGCCATGGAGAAAATTCTAGGGATTTCACTAACCTAGATTTTCGGCAGAGACGGGTGTTTATGAATCCCGAGCCATTTTTCGAATATCTGCATGATCGTGGCAAGCATACTACCGTCTTAGTGATCAAAGAATAAAGACACTTGGTTTACGTTCCGAAAGCTGATGCAAGATACGGGAAAAAATAACATCGAAGGAACGGTCGTCAATGTGCTCCTCTATGGGGAAGGGAATAAAATCACGGAGCGAGGGGCCTTGGACGACTACAGTGCCACTATGTTGGGTGGACAAGAAGGCCAAGGAGGACGATCTGCCCTTCTCTACTTTGGCGATCTGGACTGGGAAGGTATCCGTCTGTTTTTTCGTACCAGAGAAGCCAACCCGTACGGGCAGGGAATGGAACAACTCCGAATCAGACTGATTGATGATAAGCTCATCGATGATCAACATATCGGGGAAGAGATGTTTAGCAGGCGCATCGCTATCAGCGATTTTAAGATTGAGGTGAGCTTTGAGTGAGCGATATTAAAACGGCGCTTAAGATCTATCGATGAAAAGCTGGAAAAAGCAATATTCAGGGTTTCTGAGACTAAGCAGATCAACTTATTTGAGTAGGGGTTAGTTGAAGGAATGTTGAACGTTCATTAACTGATTGATTATTGAAATATACCATATTTAGGATATAATGAATAATGTGAGCTATTTGCTGAAAATCATATAGAAAACTTGGCTATCGTCAAGCCTTCAGGCGCCGGCGGTTAGACTTAGTTGCACTGATGCGCCGGCCATGGATGGCGAGAAGGGACCTTCCGGAAAGTTATACTTTCTGACTAGTACAAAAAAGGTAGGTGAGAAACTTATGGATAATGATGTGCGTTGGAAGCAAAGGCTTGATAATTTCAGAAAAGCAATTGGCATGATGGAAACAGAGTCCCGTACATCTTTGCCAGCGTCGTCCGTGAGGAATTGCGTTCTTTTTATCCATATCATATCTTTAAGCCGAGGGATAGTAAATATCTATACATAAAATGGATTCACGCCGTAAACACCGCACAGAATTTAACCAACTATCGCTTAAGTATAGGCTGAGTATTGCTTAAAGGCGACGTTGACAATCCTTGCGCAATGTCATATGCTCTGTATATTAAATTCAAGGTTATGAATAAGGGGGGGTTAAATGGTGAAGTCTAGGCTACCTGAAATTAACCCTGATGAATTGCTTAAAATTCCTCTTCTTAAAGTCTTAAGCGAACAACATTCACTCACACTGAATCAATCTGCCCACGAACGTTCATTCCGCAAAAAAGAATGTATTTTTACCCCTGAAAAGCAAGAGGATTTTATTTTAATTGTCGTTAAGGGCAAAGTTAGAATTTATCTCGGTTATCCTGACGGTAAGGAGTTCACGATTGCCTTCTTAGAACCCGGGGATGTCTATAGTAGCCATTCGGGCACTTTTGCTGAAGCAATGGAAGAAACGATCATCTGGACTATTGACATTAAAGCCTTTCGCAGCTTTATGCTTCAAGATCCGGTTGTCTTAATCAGCATGATCAAAGTCTTAGGAGAAAGCTTGGCAAACACCCTAGGAATTATTGAAAACCTCGTTTTTCGCGATGTAGGTAAACGCTTAGCGAGCTTTTTGTTACAAGCTGCTAAGGAAAAAGGCCAGACTTCGGAACACGGTACCCTCGTAAACTTAGGGTTAACAGTTGAAGAAATAGCTTTAGCAGTGGGAACATCCCGTCAAACGGCCTCTACATTCCTCAATCGTTGGCAGAAAGCAGAAATCCTAATTCTCAGCCGCAAATCTATTATCCTAAGGGACATTCAATCCTTACAAAATTGTATGGAAGAAAACTAAGAGAATTGCATGAGAAATAAGAAAACCGTCAGAATTCTGACGGTTTTCTTATTTCTTTTATTTCATAATCAGAATAGTGGAACTGTTAAAGTCCAATTACAAAAGCAATCGCTCAATTTAAGGAGGAGATTATGATTAAGACCTTTTTGGCTACAGATCTGACAATTGATACTGGGGTACAGGAACTTCTCTTGAAAGCACGGGATGAAGAAATTGAGACAGCATTTGATCGAGCTAGGCAACAAGAACCTCGCTGTAAGTTTGGCTTAGCTGGGGTTTGTTGTCGGCGCTGCATGATGGGACCTTGTCGTATAAGTTTTAGCGACAAAGGGGCGAAACGAGGGGTCTGCGGCGCAACGGCTGATCAAATCGTCGCTCGCAACTTGCTTACACTCATTGTCGATGGGGCGGCACCCCATGTCGAACATGCCCGCGAAGTGGCACAAACCCTTTTGGAAGTCGCCGAAGGCAAAGCGCCTTATGAAATTAAAGGCAAAGATAAGTTGATGAAAATTGCGCAGGGCTTGGGCTTAACTCTTGACGGCAAGAGCATGAACGAAGTGGCAGAGGAAGTCGCGCTAATAGCCTTGCAAGATTTTCAGAAACAGTCCGGGGTAGCCAACTGGCTGAGTTTACGTGCCCATGACAAGTCCGTTGAAACGTGGGGAAAATTAAACATTCTACCTCGCAATGCTCACTTGGAAATTGCCAATGCAATTAACAAAGCTGCCATGGGATGCGACAGTGATCCACTCAACCTCCTTCTCGGAATTATGACGATGGCCCTAGTTGAAGGGTATGATGGGCTTCACCTCTCAACCGATCTTTCAGACGTCCTTTTTGGCACACCAAAGTTAGTCAAGGCCCAATACAATATGGGAGTCATTAAAGAGGATTATGTTAACATTGCAGTTCACGGCCATATTCCTATGGTTTCGGAAAAAGTGGTGGAATGGAGCCGAAAACTAAACGGGGAGGCAAAAACCCTAGGCGCCAAAGGGATTAATGTCATCGGGATATGCTGCAGTGCCAATGAATTATTGATGAGGCAAGGGGTTTCCGTGGCAACCAACTTTGCCAGCCAAGAACTGGCGATTGTAACAGGGGCCTTAGAAGCTATGGTTGTCGATGCCCAATGTATCATGCCGGGCTTGCAAAAAGTTGCCGAATGTTATCACACGGAACTGATTTCCACCTTGCCCATGATTAAGATTGAAGGATCTAGCCACGTTGAGTTTACTCCGGCTAATGCCGATAAGATGGGCGAGGAAATCGTCCGCAAAGCGTTAGGACGATATACCGAACGCGATTTGGTTAAACTACAAATACCAAAAGGAACCGTTGACGCTTATGCCGGCTTTTCCGTGGAACAAATCATCGAACTGCTTTCGAAAATCAATCAGGAAGACCCGCTCCAACCCTTTATCCAAGCGCTCACAGACGGGGATATCTTAGGCGTGGTGGCCATTGTCGGGTGTACCAATCCGCGACTGAAACAAGACTGGGCTAATACAGAAGTAGCAAAGGAACTTTTAAAACATAACGTTTTGATTGTAACAACCGGCTGCTCGGCA
Source organism: Desulfosporosinus metallidurans (assembly GCF_001936615.1). GTDB lineage: Bacteria > Bacillota > Desulfitobacteriia > Desulfitobacteriales > Desulfitobacteriaceae > Desulfosporosinus > Desulfosporosinus metallidurans. The sequence continues at coordinate 42,670 of NZ_MLBF01000012.1, read as the reverse complement.
CATTCTTTAGGTAAAAACGGTCTTCTGTCTCCGGATGGCATCGAGTATTGCGGTCCTCAACTTGCTAACGTGCTGAAAACGATCGGCGTAGCCAATGGGCTTCCTTCGTTGCCTCCGGCGTGGCATATGGGAAGCTGCGTAGATAACTCCCGTGTGGATGATTTGCTGGTTGCCCTAGCCAATCGGGTTGGAGTCGGTGTGCGGGATTTGCCGGTCGCTGGATCGAGCCCAGAACCTCAGAGTCCAAAGGTTTTGTCGATTGGCACATTCTTTATAGCCCAGGGTGTCGATGTTCATATCGGTCTCAACGCTCCGATCAGCGGTTCGCCTTTTGTGGATAATGCTTTGACGGCAGATAAAGGAGATTTTGCCGTAACGACGGATGAACTGTTCGGAGGCAAGCTGATTTATGAGGAAGACCCCATCAAAGCGGCACATTTATTAATTCAACGAATTATCAAAAAACGAAAAGCGTTAGGGTTACAAAGCCCCGATCTGGAGTTTTAAAAGCAGAATTCTTGAGTTGATGAAGGTTATTATTAACGGGAAGGAAAACGACAAAATGAGCGTGACTAATAAGAGTGTAAAAATTGCTGTTTCTGGTAAAGGTGGGGTGGGTAAAACCACCTTGGCCTCTCTTTTATGTCATTTATATACCCAGGATGGGCAGCATGTCCTTGCGGTTGATGCTGACCCAGATGCTAATTTAGGGACTGCCCTAGGATTTCCTCAAGAGCTACTCGCCAAGCTCACTCCCATTTCTGAGGAAAGAAAGTTAATTAAAGAACGCACTGGTGCAGAACCAGGATCAATTGGGGCGATGTTTAGTATAAATCCCTACGTGGATGACATTCCCGACACTTATGTGGCTAGGCATAACGGAATCAAACTTTTACGGATGGGTTCAGTAACGTTGGGAGGAGCTGGCTGTGCCTGCCCTGAGAGCACCTTATTGCGCAGTTTGTTACAGCATATGGTCTTAGAACGGGATGAAACCGTCATTGTGGACATGGAGGCAGGTTTGGAACATTTCGGGCGCGGAACGGCGGATGGAGTGGATGCTTTTATTGTAGTCGTCGAACCAGGCAAACGGAGTTTTGAGACCGCGCATGCAGTGGTTAAACTGGCCAAAGACATTGGGGTTAACCGAGTCTATGCCGTGATTAATAAAGTACATCCCGGTCAGATTGAAGAAATCAAACGGGAAATGAATTTTATTCCTATCTTGGGATATCTACCCTATGACCCTATGGCAGTGCAGGCAGATCTTACAGGGCAAAGCCTCTTTGATTTAAGTCCGAAATGCGTGGAACTAGCCAAAGAAATTAAGGTTCATATCGAATCTTTATTTGGTTAATGTGTTCAAGGAAATATCCAAGATCGTTTTGCCGAAGGGCTGCTGCTGACGCTGATCGAAGAAGGCCCGAAGGCGCTGCAAGACCCGGAAAACTATGATGTGCGCGGCAATTTAAAAAGTCTGTGAAACACAGGCGGTAACAAAGTTAATAACCTCGTATGCCTAAAGTAGCGTTCTGTCATGATGAAGTGTATCCATCCATGAAGGAACAAGGATTTAAAAGCTAAAAATAACAGAACCAATAGGAAACCGGTTTTGAAGACCCCCGGAAAAGTAGGTCATCGCCAGGTAAGTAACGAAGAGACTATCTTTGGATTAAGGTAGTCTCTTTGTGTTTGTAAGCATTTGTTGGATGGCAAACAAAACGTCCCCTTGTGGTCGGAAAATGAACGCTGGGAAATAATTAATGGAGTACCTTATAGGCAGTCTGCTCCGAAATGGCAATTTATGATTTAACCCCATTAAAATGCTATACATTACGGGAACGATTATCAAGGTTAGAATTGTTGAAAATGTCCTATTGGTCTTAACTCTGTCAAGTGCTTAAGCGTCTGAAATGTGAATAGATTTGACGAAAGTTATAAAATAGGTCATGATTAGTAAAAAGAAGATTTATATGGAGAATTTATAGAGAATCTAAAAGGAGAATTTAATGGCGCTGAAAACATTGGACAATGCTTTAGAGATACTTCGTTATTTTACGTACGAACATCCTGCTTGGGGTGTACGTGAATTGGCTAAAGAACTGAATATCAGCCACTCCATCATTTACCGGGTGCTAGCTACTTTTGAGGACCACGGTTTTTTGGTTCAAAATGAAGATACCAAAAAATATGAGCTCGGCATTAAATTTTGGGAATATGGGCTTATTGTAAGAAGTAAACTTAGAATTTCAGATATGATCTATCCAACTATGGAAAAGCTTGCTAACGAGACAGGAGAGTCTGTTTTTTTAACCTGGTTAGACGAATTAGAAGGTATTTGCGTGGACATAGCCGAATCTTCCCAAAGGGTCAAATTTGCTGTGTCTATCGGAAGCCGTACGCCTCTATACGCTGGTGCTTCAAACAAGATTATTATGGCTTACGTCCCAGAAAAAGATCAGCTGGCAATTATTGAGAAAGGACTGCAAGAGTTTGCTGGTTATACGATTGTTGATCCACAAAAATTATTGAAGAATCTAGAAGAAATACGCCTGCAGGGCTGGTGTTACTCGTTAGGTGAATATTCCGATGCAGTAGTTGGGGTTGCACTTCCGTTATTTACTCGTAAACGTAAAATTACAGGCTCCATTACTGTAGCCGGACCTGAATATAGATTTCCGGAGAGCAAAGTACGGGAAGTATTGACTATACTCGAAATCAGGACTTCGGAGATACAGGCTTACCTTGACACTATCCTATAATAACTCCGTCGATCTATTCCAAAGGGAACCTGTTTTAACTTGGTAAAGTAAGGCATTGTTTATAAATAAAAAGCTAGTGGGTGCTTTAATTGCCCTCTAGCTTTTTATTTATAAAGTCTATATCTCGTATGAGTTATAGATTCCGTAAGATTTATATAGACGTAAGGATTATCTATCCGTACTGAGTTATATGTCCGTATGAGTTATTTATATAGTCGTACGAGATAGAAAGCGATACGAGTATATATTACACGTAGAAAATAAGATCTTTTTTAGAAAAGAATATTGATTTCGGGTAAGTTTAGGTTATACTTAAGGGGAGGATTAGAACCACTGGTTCCAATATGGAGACAAGAGTTTAAAGGCTTAATCTAAACAGGTAGAAAGAAGTGTTTTGACTATTAAGAAAAGCACAATAAAAAAATCCGTGAAAAAAGGTGGTGGGGGATAGTTTTATTACTATAAGTTCTTTCCATAGTACACTGAAGAAATTTAAAAGAGGGAGAGATAAGATGGCTAGTTCTGACTTTGAAAAACATCCTTCAGCTTTGAGGCCAACCATAATAGTGTTTAATCTTATTGTGGCAATCCTCGGAGCAATCATCGGTATTCAACTGATCGTTACTTTAGGGATTACGCCCAACACTTCCATTATCGGCGCTCTGATTGCAATGATTTTATCCAGAATTCCTGTAAGGTTCTTTAAGCAATTCCGTTCTTTGCATGAGCAAAACCTTGTGCAAACAAGTATTTCCTCTGCTACTTTTGGGGCAGGTAACAGTTTATTGATTCCTATCGGGATTCCATTTGTCATGGGGACACCTGAACTTATTCTTCCTATGCTATTAGGTGCTTCACTTGCAATGATCTCTGATGCCACCATTCTGTTCAAAGTATTTGATTCCAAATTATTTCCTGCTAAAGGAGCGTGGCCTCCCGGTGTGGCAACGGCTGAAGCTTTAATTGCCGGAGACCAAGGTGGTAAGCGTGCAGGCCTTCTCGGTATTGGGACTGGGCTAGGTCTTCTGGGTTCCTATTTCGGAATTTCCATGTCGGCCTTTGGGGTTGCCTTTATCGGAAACATCTGGGCGTTGACCATGTTTGGTGTCGGTTTATTATTGCGGGGATATTCCAAACCTTTATTCGGTTTCGATATCAACTCCTTGTATGTTCCACATGGTTTTATGATTGGAGCTGGCATCGTTGCCCTCATTCAAGTTATTTTAATCGTACGCAAGAAGCAAGAAGCCCAAAAGGCAGACGCACATGGTGAAGTGCTCGAAAATCTTACCCGTACCGAAAAAGATATTTCTCAAGCCTTTACTTATGGCTTTATCGCTTACTTAGCCATTGCGTTAATTATTGCTTTAACGACAGGCATCATTACAAAGATGTCTTTCGGGATGCTGATTGTCTATTTAGTCTTTGCGGCCTTTGCGGCTTTTGTTCATGAAATCATTGTCGGTATTTCCGCGATGCATTCCGGCTGGTTTCCTGCCTTCGCGGTTGCCTTGATTACTTTGATTATTGGTATGTTGATCGGATTCCCTCCGGTAGCGCTCGCCTTAATGGTTGGATTTAGTGCTTCTACAGGTCCAGCTTTTGCTGATATGGGCTATGACCTGAAAACAGGCTACAGGATCCGTGGTGATGGCAGTAATCCTGAACTGGAAAAGGATGGACGCAAGCAGCAATATATTACGGCTATTTTGGCTTTTGTTGTGGCCATCATCGTTGTCTTTTTCTCGCACAAAGGGTATTTTGCAGCCAATCTAGTTCCGCCTGTTGACCGGGTTTACGTTGCTACGATCAAAGCAGGTGCTTCGGCTGAGGTTGCTCGGAATTTGCTTCTTTGGGCTATTCCTGGAGCCATTCTGCAATTTGTAGGCGGACCTAACCGCCAAATGGGCATCTTATTAGCAACAGGACTCTTAATTATCAATCCTAAAGCTGGTTGGGCAGTTCTAGCCGGGATTGCAATCAGAGCTATCGTCTTGAAAGTCAAGGGTAAAGAAGCTGAGACACCGATGAGCATCATGGCAGCGGGATTTATTGCTGGAGATGCACTATACAGTTTCTTTAGTTCGGTATTTACGATGAGAACTAAGAAATAGTTATCTAAAATGAATTAAGGTCTCGGAGAGATCTAGGCGGCCACGAGGTCATTTAGGTCTCTCACAATGTAGATATACGTATTGTCAAAGAGGATGTTTAACTTTCTCTGGTTCTTTGGCATTGGATATGTGTGTAGCACAATTCGATCTTGAACAAGGAAGCATTAAGTTTGATATGCGCTATCCAGCAACAGTGGATGGCGAAGCTATCCTCGAGAAACTGCAATTAATTGCTCAAACTATGAAAGTAGAACTTCTTATTAATCAGCATAAATTACCTCTCTATGTGGAACAGGATAAGGATTTTATTCGAAAAATGCAGCAGCTCGATCAAGAATTTGATGTTTGTTTACCAATCGGTATAACGAAACAAAAAATTATCAATTTAGTTTAAAAGAATAAGGGGTTGAATTATGGCTAAAAAGTTCAAGGTAGGGCTTGTCCGAGTTGTCACCATCCATGATGAGGAAATGCTTAATCTTCACGGTCGACTTCTAGAACAGTATTATCCGGAGTTAGAGGTAGAATCAAAATGTATCCTTAATCAACCTGAAGGAATTCATGATGAGGCCACAGAGTTATTAGCTGTGCCCAAAATCGTGGATCTTGCTAAAGTTTGGGAGGGGATAGAAGCCCTTATCATCAGTTGTGCTGGTGACCCAGCTGTAGAGGAATTGCGGAAAGAACTCAAGATTCCTGTCGTCGGCGGTGGGGAAGCAACTGCGCTCTTGGCTTCGCACTATGGCAAAAAGGTCGGGGTCTTAGGAATAACGGAAGTAGTTCCACGCGCCTATGCAAGAACTTTCGGTGAAAATATAGTTGGTACTTGCAGGGCAGAAGGGGTTAATTCAACTTTGGATCTGCTGACTCCAGCAGGAAGAACGGCAGTCATTAAGAAAGCTAAAGAGCTAAAAGCGTTAGGAGCCGAAGTGATCGCTTTGGCATGTACCGGGCTGTCGACGATCAGGATAGCCAAAGAGTTAGAGAAAGTATGTGAAATACCAGTCATTGATCCTGTGATGGCTGAAGGTTTGCTGACGTATTTCGCTTGTCTGCGAAGAGAGTAGGGGTGGGACATGTCTAAAATAAGATTAAACGAGGAATTGATTCAATATGCAGTTTATGGTGGTGCCATTCTCGGAGGCGGGGGCGGCGGCCCTAAGGAAACTGGGTTGATCGCTGCGAAGACAGCCGTGGATTTTGGAGCACCCCAATTAATAGATATAGAGGATCTTTCTGAGGATACGGTTATACTAACCGCAGCTGCTGTCGGGGCACCGGCTGCTCCGGACAAATATGTTTCCCCACGCGATTATGTACGTGCTGTGGAAATCTTTCAAGAAAACACAGGTATAAAGGTCGGTGGCATAATCACGAATGAGAATGGAGGAACGGCAACAGTAAATGGCTGGATTCAAGCAGCCGTTCTGAACATTCCCATCGTGGATGCCCCTTGTAATGGACGTGCCCATCCCACCGGAACAATGGGTAGCATGGGTTTAAACAATCTCGAAGATTACGTTTCATATCAGGCTGTCGCAGGTGGGAATCCAGAGCTCGGAAACAATATCGAAGGATTTTTCAAAGGATCCTTAGATAAAACAGCCAGGATGGTCAGACAAAGTTCTGTAGTAGCCGGCGGGTTAGTAGCTGTCGCCAGAAACCCGGTGACAGCGGGATACGTAAGACAAAACGGAGCCATCCATGGGGTAACTCATGCGATTGAAACCGGGCGGGCCTTATTTCACGGACTGCAAAAATCTCCGAAGGACGGAATTCAGGAAGTTGTAGACTTTCTTAAGGGTGAAATCGTTACCGAGGGTTTAATCGAGGAACTTAAGCTCGTCACAGACGGCGGTTTTGATGTGGGTACAGTCAAGATCAAGGATTATGAACTGACTTTCTGGAATGAGTATATGACTTTAGAAAAAGGTGGCGAAAGGTTAGGAACCTTCCCCGATTTAATTATGACACTGGATAGTTTGACTGGAATACCAGTAACCAGTGCCGAAATCCAACAAGGGCAAAAGGTCGTCGTGATTAAGACGGCCAAAGAGAATCTCAAACTGGGAAGCGGGATGTTTGATCGTAAGCTTATGGCGGAAATTGAGCCGATCGTGCATAAAGAAATTCTTAACTATATTTTTTAGGATGAGGTGAAGGGAAAATGCTTATCAAACAACTTATGGAATTATATGAACTGATCGACCGCAGCGACGCCAACGGATACAGTGTTAAAGAATTCTTAGAGAATACTTATGGAGCCAAAGACATAACAGTTCGAACGATTCAAGGGAATCCAGGAAGCACGGATTTCATTCGCATCCGGATTTCTGGTACACGTGGTAAATCCCAAGGGATGAATGCCCCGACCATCGGACTTTTAGGCAGATTAGGCGGCTTAGGTGCTCGTCCAGAAGTCATTGGCATGGTCTCAGACGGAGATGGAGCACTTGTTGCTTTGACGATTGCGGCTAAACTTTTAGATATGCAGCAAAAAGGGGATTTTATCGAGGGAGATGTTGTTGTATGTACACACATCTGCCCCGATGCACCGACTCAACCACATAAGCCCGTACCTTTCATGGGTTCTCCGGTCGAAATGTCGGTCGTGAACCAGGCAGAGGTGGACGATGAGCTAGATGCGATTCTTTCCTGTGATACAACCAAAGGGAACAGGATTATCAATACACGCGGCTTTGCCATCTCCCCTACAGTCAAAGAGGGGTATATTTTAAAGGTCAGTGATGATCTATTAGACATCATGCAAATTACAACTGGACGGATGCCTTATGTCTTTGCACTTTCTACTCAGGATATAACCCCTTATGGCAATGATTTATTTCATATTAACAGTATTCTTCAACCTGCAACTGCGACGAAGGCTCCTGTCGTAGGGGTCGCTATTACCACGGAAGTTCCAGTTCCGGGATCTGCATCCGGGGCTAGTCATTTTGTAGATATGGAGCTGGCGGCTCGCTTCATGTTAGAAGTGGCCAAAGCATTTGGTCGCGGACAATGTCAATTCTTCGATGAGGAAGAGTACAAGAAGATCGTGACAAAGTATGGCTCGATGAATCATCTGCAAACTTTAGGAAAGTAATCAAGTTTTGGGAGGTTCGGGGATGAAAAGAAAAATTGGCACGATTACAATTGGACAATCTCCACGTGAAGACGTTATTGGAGAAATGCGGGATATTCTGGGTGATAATATTGAGATCCTTCAGGCAGGGGCTTTAGACGGATTAACGAACGATGAAATTCTTCAGTTTGTCCCTAAGGAAGGAGATTTTGTACTCGTATCTAAGTTAAAAGATGGATTAAGTGTAAAGTTTGGCGAAAGTTATATCCTTCCGCGCTTACAAAAATGTGTAGAAAAGCTGGATGCTGAAGGTGCGGAGCTAATTGTCTTTATCTGTACCGGTAAGTTCCCCACGATATTTAACACGCAGAAACTTTTACTATATCCGCAAACTATTCTGCATGCAGTAGTTCCTAGACTTGCTCCACATAGCCACATCGGTGTTCTCAATCCGGATCGGGATCAGGTTAGGCAATGTCTGGAGCTCTGGGGACAAAGTGTTGAAAAGGTGGAGGCTGTAGTAGGTTCCCCGTATGGTGATATCGCCGAAGTCATTCAAGCAGCAGAAGAGCTTAGAAAGCAGGACGTGGATGTCATCGTCATGGACTGTATAGGCTACACAGTTGAAATGAAAAGAATCGTTCAAAATATTACCGGCAAACCAGTCATCCTCGCTCGTACTCTTGTGGCACGAATCGTCCGAGAGATGATGGACTAAGGAGTGGTTCGATGAGTCTGAAAAAAGGGAGCCAGGTTGTCCTGAGAGATTGTCTCAATGTGCGTCCTGGTGAAAAGGTTCTGATTGTTTCCGACGATGAGAAGCTAAAGATTGGGCAAGCATTATATGAAGAGGCGCAGTCCTTAGGTGCTGAAGGAATGCTCATGGTGATGAAGCCTCGCGCAGTGAACGGCGAAGAGCCGCCGGAACCCGTGGCAAAAGCGATGGCTGCCGCTGATGTGGTGATTTGCCCAACTGTGAGTTCACTAACACATACTAATGCCAGGATTCAGGCTGTCAAGCGAGGAGCAAGAGTTGCCACCATGCCTGGGATTACTGAAGAGATGTTTTCCGAAGGAGCAATTACAGCAGACTATAACGAAGTTCAAGCTCTCACCTTGAAGGTGACAGAACTATTGACTAAGGCGGAAACTGTGAAGATCATAAAGGATGGGTTCGTCCTTGCCATGAGCCTAAAAGGTCGTAAGGGAGTACCAAGTACCGGTGTCTATCGGGATCCTGGTACTTCAGGTAATTTGCCTTCAGGTGAAGCCTATATCGCGCCAATTGAAGGAACTGCACAAGGTGAAACTGTTATCGACGGGAGCATGGTAGGAATAGGAAAGCTGTGTCAACCACTTCATGTGAAGATCTTGGATGGTAAGCTTGTTGAAATGCGTGGGCAAGATGCTGACAAAGTCCAAATCTTATTTGCAAATGAAAGGAATGCCAGTCTTGGGGAACTAGGGATCGGGACTAATCCTCAGGCTAGACTTTCCGGCGTTATCCTAGAGGACGAAAAGGTTTATGGAACCGTGCATATTGCTTTTGGCACGAATACTTCCTTCGGAGGTACGGTCAAAGCAGATTGCCATCTGGACGGTATCATCTTGAAGCCTGATGTCTATTTTGATGATATATGTATTATCGCTCAAGGAGAGTTTATTATTTAAATTGATAAAAACGGGGGAGGCATCCATAGATACGCGTATACAGGTTACCTTGACCGTAGCGGAGGGCAAACGGGTCATTGCCGCGGGCATCGCTTCCTTACCGGAGGTTAAAAATGCGCTGCAGAATGGAAAAGTGCTGCTCAAAGGTGGGACAACCGTCTCGGCAATTGCCGAAATTCTGGCCGGGCAGCCGTTAAAGATCTCTGGAAGATTTTCGCCCCGAGGGGCAAAGGGAACTCGTCATACAGAAATAACAGGGCATAGTATACTCTTAGACCATGGGCAACCAGAAGTTGTAGATAAGACTCTCAAAGAAGTTGTGGATTCATTTGGGCGGGAAGACATTATTCTGATTGGAGCAAATGCAATCGATACTGATGGGAATGCCGCCATGTGTATTGGGGCCTCGTTGGGCGGTATTCCTGGTGAAGCCCTCAGTGGGATGCTTGGTCATGGAGCAAAAGTGATCATTGCTTGTGGACTAGAAAAACTGATCCCGGGCAAGATCAGAGAGGCGATCATCCAAGCCGGTAGAAATACAGTAGATGAGGCACACGGAATGGCTTTTGGCCTTGTTCCGATTTTTGGTGAGTTGATAACTGAACGTGAAGCTCTAATGACGCTAGGAAAAGTTAGCTGCACTGTCATTGCTAAAGGTGGAATCGACGGGGCGGAAGGTTCAACGACTTTCCTCATTGCAGGTGATTCCTCCGAAGTGCAAAAAGTAGCCACGCACATTAATCAAGTTAAAGGTTGTCAGGAAAGTGGGATTCCAGAATCACTTCAAGAATGCGAACCAGGCGGGCGCAGTTGTGGTACACATAAGAGCTGTCTTTATAGGAGGCACAGAAGCGGATTCACCACAATCTAGGAGCATAAGAATCAAGGCTCAATTCATATTATAGACCGGGATGCTAAAGCTTTCCGGTTTTTCTTTTACTAAGCTTTCTGAAGAAGAACTAAACTGGAGATGGAAAACAAAAAACTAAATCCTACACAGCACAAGGGATTCAGCTTTCCAACCTATATCACTATGGGTATTTTCAAAAATAGGCTCAAGGTTATCTCACTAGTTACCACGATTCTTGTTTCATTGTGGATATTGTTCTTTCAATCGGAACAAGGCTATCTCCGGTGCCAATGTCTTTACCCTTTATATTGTCATTCCCTTTTTCGTCATTTCATGGATTTTTATCTTTCGTGGTGGAGGAAAGCTCCTGGGTGGCTTGACTATATTCCTCTCAATGACCTATTGGGTATTATTCTCGTATTCGCTTGGGCAGGTACAATTCGGCAAAAAGGGTCCATTTAAAGTCTTAATGATAAGAGGATTTTTGTTGCAGTGGGATCAATTTTAATAATGAATACCTCGAAAATGCGAGAACTACCTAAAAAGATGTTAGCAAAAGGTGTGAACTAGTAAATCAAAACCGTGGTTAGACTATCATAAGAATAGCATGTCGGATAATAACGTTAAGGAGCGAACTCTAAGGAATTTTAGGGTTCGCTCCTCTTATCATATTCTCATAGGCCAAAGGTCCGTTCGTGTTGTGAAGAAATCCGTGGGATTTTAAATTTGAAACAACGTACCTGTCCCCCTGTTTCCCTGTTACCGGTCTTTTAGCCATGAAAGTGAATCCTGCAACATAGTTTCTTTAGCACCTAACTCATTTACATGATGCAGATATTTGAAAACATAAAGTAATAAAACGTGGGAAAAGATTGCGAACATAAAGGTCTCAGTGATACTCCAACCATGAAGGACTATCTGGTTAAGCAACTGGGCTGTATAGCTCATAGCTGTAGCCCATAAAGTAAAAAACAATACGAACCATACCTGATAGCGTGGAAAACGCCATAGCAAATAGCCGAAAATTGTTGTGACGGCAAACCAACTTAAAGTAAAGAATACAGGTATATTATAAATCATTACTAAATCTGATTTAAAAGCCCAACGTTTAAATATATCAACCGCAAATAGTTGTACGATCCATGTGTAGATGAAACCTCCTAAAAAGGCGAAGGGCATAAGCTTTTTGATATAGATTATGGGTACTAAGAATAAAACAAGGGACCAGTAGGCGACAGCCTGAGTAAACCAATAAAGCTCCATATGGAACACCTCCTGCCATTATTATGACGTATTTACTAACTTTTTATGTAAAAAGAGCAAGCCAGACATAGAATTATATTATTATTACAAAACCGGATTATAGAAGGAAAAGATAATAGTATATAGAAAGTTTAGAGTATAATGGGAATTAAACTAATTGTTAGACTCGGATGAAAAAGTTTCCACTGTGCGAGGAGTAACCTCGAAGACTAGTGGAAGAATTCAAAACGAGGTGATGATCAAGTGCTAGAACAAAATGTATTAAATTCTGAGGAACTCAAACAACGTGCCCATACCCTTGCGCTTGAAAATATCACGGTTTATCACAGACGAGGAAGCACACCGTTTCGTAAATTAAGAAAGATTGTCGAGCAACTAGAAGCCTATAGTCATGAATTTGAAGTTGACGAAAGCGCGGGATTTCCTTTATTGCCGGCGATGGAATGGTTGATGGATCATGTTGATTTATTTAAGGAACAGAACCTTAATGTTGAGAAGAATCTTTCACCGTCTTATTATCGACGTTTACCCAAATGGGATGTCAAATCTTCGCAAACTCGCATTTCAGTCATCTTACAAAACTTTCTACAGAATATGGGTGGGCAAGCGAGTTTGCCTATGCTTTCTCAATACATAAGAGCTTTTCAAGAGATTTCGACCCTTACGATGGGCGAACTTTGGTCGATTCCGTTATTTCTACGCATAAGTTTATTAGAAGAACTGGGCGATCTTTTTGAAGAGGTTTTTGAACGTCATAAGGCCCGTAAGCAGGCTGAAGAGTTGTTCCAAAAGTGGGTGCCTCATCTCGCTGATCAAGATAAACTCAGCTTTGAGATAGAGCAAACAACAAGTGACCTGAGCGTTCTCCCCACAGTCTTTGTCGTTTATATCATAGGAAGGCTCCGGGACTATGGAGAAGAGGGTATTCCTATTCGTCAATGGATCGAACGCAAAATCGGTTTGCAAACAGAAGGTATCGAGAAACTGATGGGTCATGAACACCAGCTCCAAGCAAATTATCGGGTTAAGGCTGGAAATCTCATCAGCAGCTTGCGCAATGTATCCCGTTGGAAATGGGAGGAACAGTTTGAATCGTTAAGCACGGTAGAACGAATTTTGGAGAATGATCCGAGCAGGATTTATCTCTTAATGGATTTCGCCAGTCGGGATCAGTTGAGACATGCGGTGGAACATATAGCTAAGACCTTGAAGGTGCAAGAATGTTTAATCGCCCAAACGGCGGTTTCTTTAGCAGGTAAATTTCCAACCATGCTCCCTTGTGAGAAAGTTCCTCAAAAACATGTGGGTTATTATCTTATCGATCAAGGGAAAGATGAACTCTATGTGGCATTACAAGCGCGTCGTAACATTTGGTGTAATCCTTTGCTGCGGTTAAAGCGGCATCCGACCTTTACGTTCCTAAGTTCTGTCTTGATCTTAGCAATGTTCACCTTAGTCGTTTTCTGGAAAATCGTCGGAGGGTTCTGGACTCAAACTATCTGGACGGGTGTGGCTTTGAGCTTAGTCTTATTAGTTCCTGCCAGTGAGTGGAGCTTAAGCATCGTTAATTCTCTTATTCAACGTTGCTTTCCCCCCAAGCCGTTGCTGAGGTTAGAGTTCAAAGAAGGAGTAACTTCTGAAGCGGCAACGATGGTGGTCATCCCCACCTTCTTGTCAAGTGAAACTGACGTTCAAACGTTGTTACACCATATCGAGGTCCATCATTTAGCGAATCAGGATCCTCATGTCCATTTCGCGATATTAGGGGATTTCCGTGACGCCTGTGAGGAAACATTACCCCAAGATGGTCAAATACTGCAGACTGCGCGCCTGTTGCTAGAAGACCTAAATCATAAATATCCTTGCCAAGAGGGTTCAACCTTTTATCTCTTGGTGCGTAAACGCCTTTGGAATCCTAAAGAAGGGGTTTGGATGGGGTGGGAGCGTAAACGAGGTAAGTTGACTGAATTTAATGCGCTGTTGCTGGGTGATCAGACGACTAGTTTTACAGATATTCTAGGGGATACCAATATTTTCCCTAAAATACGGTATGTCATCACACTTGATTCGGATACAGAGTTACCTAGGGATGCAGCTAAACGATTGATCGGAACAATGGCTCACCCTCTGAATATCCCATTGCTTAATGAGGATCAAACGAGAGTTGTTCGTGGTTATGGTTTGTTGCAACCCAGAATTTTGGTCAAGCATGAGAGCCTGTATCGTTCACGACTGGCGTATTGGTTTGCAGGCGTGACAGGGATAGACCCGTATACGTTTGCGGTCTCCGACCCCTATCAGGATTTATTCGGGCATGGAATTTTTACGGGGAAAGGTATTTATGACTTAACGGTTTTTGACAAAATTCTCAGCCACCGTTTTCCAGACAACACCGTTTTGAGCCATGATTTGTTAGAGGGCGGGTTTTTACGAGCAGGTCTCGTCACAGATATCGAGCTAATGGATGATTTTCCTTCGAATTACTATTCCTATCTTCAGCGCATGCATCGCTGGGTACGTGGCGATTGGCAACTCTTGCGCTGGTTTTCTCCTCTTGTACGGAACCGAAGAGGGACACGTCTTTGGGTCGATCTCCCGATCATCACTCGCTGGCAAATGATCGACAATTTGCGACGTAGCTTACTGGATCCGATCTTATTAGGGTTGACAATCTCTAGTAGTTTAGGATTGCCGGGCTGGAAGATGGGTTGGTTAGGCATTGTTATTTCAACGATTGCAATTCCTTTTTTCATTCATTCCCTGAATAGTTTTAAACAAAGGTTGAAGTGGCGGTGGAGATGGCGAAACCTACTAGGTATTCTGGGACAAATTGCGGTCACTGTCGTAATGCTACCGTTCAAGAGCGCGATTTTATTGGATGCCATTCTTCGAACACTCTATCGCTTGCTCTTCTCCAAAAAGCATTTGTTGGAGTGGGTTACGGCAGCCGATATCGAACGACAGACCCCAAAAACAGTCGGCGTTTTCATTTGTCGCTTAAGTAAAGGGTATTTTTTCGTTGTACTCTTATTACTCGGAACCTTATTTTCCGAGCGTGATATGGCTAAATTAGGTCTCGGAATTGGTTCCCTATGGATGTTTGGACCCTTTTTGGCGTATTGGCTCAGTAAACCGCAACTTGATAAAAAGACAGAAATGATGCCGGACGAGCGGAACTACGTGCGTGCCTTGGCTTATGATACCTGGCGCTTCTTTGAACACGTTGTGCAGGAAGCGGACAATTGGCTTCCGCCGGATAATCTACAGGTCGATCCACCACGGGGTATCGCTCATCGGACCTCTCCTACTAATATAGGGTTGCTCTTGGGATCGACCATGGTGGCTCGCGATCTGGGCTATTTAACGACGACAGAACTAATGGATCGCCTAGAACATACCCTGGATTCCCTCGAAGCGATGCAACGTTGGCAGGGACACTTTTATAACTGGTATGATACATGCACGCTAGAACCGCTTTTGCCCCTCTATGTGTCCACAGTGGATAGTGGCAATATGGTGGCTTACCTACTCACGGTAAAACAAGGGGTTAAGGAATGGGGAACTAACCCACTTGTCGATCAAGCTACGATCCTAGGCATGTTAGATCGGATTACCAAGGAGGAACAGGATGACGACAAGGTAGGTGTGGAATTAAAGGCTTGGAAACAACAACTTGAAGATGCCTTGCAAGAACAGTCGATAAGCTATATGAGCTGGTATCGGCTACTTTTAGAGGCGAACGTCGAGCAGTTTCCGTTCCTAATACAGCAAAGAGTGGACCTGGCGATCACGGAACTGAAGGAATTGATCCCGAGCTTAGAGCTTATCGAACAGATGGGTAAGCAGGACTTCACTGCGCAGGGAAATTCCGAAGTGGCCAGTGCCCAGGAACAAGTGGCAAGACTAGGGTCACTTTGGGAGGAAGCGCAAACGTTACCGGAGCTCGTTGAGATTACTAGAGAAAGCTTGAAGCATAGCGGGGAAATGAGTGGGGAGTTTGCTTTGCAGTGGAGGGAAGCCCTTGAAAAAGGCCTTTTAACCCTTGCGAAATGTTTAGCAAGGATCGAAACTCTGCAAACTCGTCTAGAAAAGATGGCGATAGAACCCGATTTTCGACCCTTGTATAATGAAAAGATCAGGTTCATGGCCATCGGATATAATGTTTCCAGTCAACAGCGGGACAACTCATACTATGATTTGATGGCTTCTGAAGCCAGGCAGGCAAGCTTTATGGGGATTGCGCTCGGTCAGCTTCCGACTGAACACTGGTTTGCTTTAGGACGTACCTTAACTATGGTAGGACGGGAAACCGCTTTGTTATCCTGGACTGGGACGATGTTTGAATATCTGATGCCTTTACTCTTGATGAACCGCTATAGGGATACTCTCTGGGATGAAACGTACAGGTCCATTGTGAAAAAACACATTTCATATGCCACAAATCTAGGATTGCCTTGGGGGATTTCTGAGTCAGGTTTTTATGCCTTTGATTTTGAGATGAATTATCAATATCAGGCGTTCGGAGTGCCGTTTTTAGGACTCAAACGTGGGTTAGGGTATGAACGGGTTATCGCTCCGTATGCCACTGTATTAGCCTCTTTGATCGATTTTAAAGCAGCCTTTAAAAATTTGAACGTCCTCGAGAAGTTAGGGGCTAGAGGGGAGTATGGTTTTTACGAAGCCCTAGATTTCACCAAGGAGCGCTTACCTGAAACTGAGCAAAACGTCTCGATTAAAAGCTTCATGGCTCATCATCAGGGAATGAGTTTGGTGGCCTTGAGTCATTCCCTGATGGATCGCCCCTTGAGTAGTCGGTTTCATGCGGACTCACGAATTCAGGCCATAGAACTGCTCTTGCAGGAACGAATCTCGCAAAAACCCGTGGTTCTAAATCGTTGGAAGTGGACGGCACCAAGATCCCCTCGGGCTAAGGATGAGAACGAGTTCGAACGACGCTTTTACAGTGCGGATACGCCCATGCCTGAAGCTAGAATTCTCTCCAATGGTCGCTATGTGGTCATGCTGACAAGTAGCGGAAGCGGGTTTAGTCGCTTCGGAGAGTTAGCCGTATCTCGTTGGCGAGAGAATCCAGCTAAGGATCCGTGGGGAAGTTTCTTCTATATTAATGATCTTACAGAACATAAGATTTGGTCGGCAACCTACCAACCTTGCCATGATCGGTCAGCCAGTGATGAGATGAGTTTCTCGTTAGAGAAGGTGACGTATACTAGAACGAACGGTGATATTCACACCCTTACAGAAGTTTCAGTTTCTCCAGAATGGGATGCTGAAATTCGCCGGATTACCTTTACAAATCAAGGGCAGGAAGCTCATGTGTTGGAGGTGACGAGTTATTCCGAAGTTGTTTTAGCGCCTCAAGCAGCGGATGATGCCCACCCTGCTTTTAATAAACTTTTTGTACACACGGAGTTTTCCGATCAACCGGAAGCTCTGTTAGCCCATCGAAGGGGACGGACCCCAGAAGAACACTTTCCATGGTTGGCTCACTCGGTGAGTGTTGAAGGGAAGACTGTGGGAGTTTTAGAGTATGAGACAGATCGGGCGCGCTTTCTAGGGCGGGGGCAATTCTATGATCGTCCGAAGGCGGTGGTGGAGAACCAACGGCTCTCGGGAACGCTTGGTTCAGTACTTGACCCAATTCTTGCACTGAGAAGGCGGGTAGAAGTCCCTCCCGGTAAAAAAGTTCGTCTAACCTTTGTGACAGGAGTTGCCGAGACGAGAGAAAAGGTGCTAACGATGATACAGCATCTTTCCTCCCCTCATCAAGTAGATCATACGTTAGAATTAGCATGGACCAGAAGCAGAATTGAACTGAGGTATCTGAACTTGTCGACTCGACAAGCGGACATTTATCAGTGGATGCTTTCTCAGATTTTCTACTTTAACCCCTTGAGGACGATGCGAGCGCAAAGTATCCTGCAAAACAGAAAGGGACAATCGGCGTTATGGAACTATGGTATCTCAGGGGACATACCGTTGGTGATCATCCATGTCTCAGAAGTGGAAAATCTGGATTTAGTGAGTTCTGTTCTTTTAGCCCATGAATATTGGCGTCTGCGAGGGCTTAAAGTTGACTTGCTGATTCTCAACGATTTTGCAGGGAGCTACGAACAGCCACTAACAGAAGCCCTGCGCCACCTAGTGTTTGCTAGTTCAGATCGTGATTTTCTAGATCGGCCAGGGGGGGTCTTTATTCGCTCTTCCAATAGCATGCCCGTTGAGGATAAAATACTGTTTTCCACGGTAGCGCGCATTTCCTTGAAAGCGGATGGTGGAAACTTGGCTAAACAACTGACAGCCCCTAAAGTAGAAGGTAATCTACCAGCTGTCTTCGTTCCTAAAGTGAGTTCTTGGATTCCAGAGAGGATTGGCCCGCCCAACTATGCCAAGGACCTGGCGTTCTTTAATGGGTTGGGGGGATTTGTAGCTGGGGGACACGAGTACGCTATCTACCTTAATGACCATAAGTTAACTCCAGTTCCTTGGTCGAATATCTTAGCCAATCCGTCGTTTGGGACTCAGATTTCGGAATCAGGCGCAGGGTATACGTGGGCAGAAAACAGTCGGGAGAATAAACTAACCCCCTGGAACAATGATCCCGTTATGGATCTCCCTGGAGAAGTAGGCTATCTTCGTGACGAAGATAGTGGCGAGTTTTGGTCGCTGACTTGTTTCCCGATCCATGAGGAAGATCCCTATACTGTCTATCATGGGTGGGGGTACAGCCGCTTCGAGCACACCAGTCACGGGATTTTCCAAGCAGGGTTAGTGTTTGTTCCCTTGAAGGATTCCCTCAAGGTCTGGCAGGTTACTTTAAGAAATCTGGGCCAAGAGGCTCGTCAAATTTCGCTTACGTACTATGTTGAGTGGGTTTTGGGGGTGCAAAGAGAAGTCAATGCACCGTTTATCATCACAGAGATCGATGAGGGGTCGGGAGCTTTGTTAGCTCGCAACATCTACCAAGAAGTATTCCCTGACAGGAAGGCTTTCCTTTGGGTTCAAACCGTGGGGGAAAAACCGAACCGGACTTGGACTGGGGATCGCATGGAATTTTTAGGGCGCCATGGGTCGTTGAAAAAACCAGCAGCTCTTTCTAGGGTCGCTTTGTCGAATTCTAGTGGGATGATGTACAATTCCTGCGGGGCAATTCAAGTGACGCTAACGTTAGACCCTGGGGAAGAAAAACAGGTCTTGGTGCTTCTCGGACAAGCCCGCTCAGGTGAAGAAGTGACAGGTCTCACGTCCAGCTATGTAGAACCGTTGACAGTTGCTAAGAAGTTTCAAGAGGTCCAGAATTTTTGGGCACACCTCGTTAAGGGTGTGCAGGTGGTTACTCCGGATAAGAGTATGGATCTGATGCTCAATGGCTGGTTGTTATATCAAACCTTAAGTTGCCGGATGTGGGCTAGGTCCGCTTTTTATCAAGCTGGAGGAGCTTATGGATTCAGAGACCAGCTGCAAGATAGTTTAGCACTCCTGCATGTTTCCCCAGAACTGACCAAAGAACAAATCCTGCGCCATGCTGCGCATCAATTTAAGGAAGGGGATGTCCAGCACTGGTGGCATGAAGAGACAAAACGTGGGATTCGCACGAAGTTCTCCGATGATTTGTTATGGTTACCTTATAGCGTGCTGCGTTATCTGGAACATACTCAGGACGAGGAACTCTTAGTTCAGGAAGTGTATTTTCTAGAAGACCTCCCCTTGGGGCCAGATGAGGATGAACGTTATTCGGAAACTAAGATATCGACGGAACGAGCCTCTCTCTTTGAACATTGCCTGCGAGCGATCGAACGTTCTTTGCATTTTGGTTCCCATGGTCTGCCCTTAATGGGGACGGGCGACTGGAACGATGGAATGAATAGGGTCGGGCGTGAAGGGAAAGGGGAAAGTGTCTGGCTAGGCTGGTTTTTATATACGATCCTAGAAGGGTTTTCTGAACTGTGTGAACGCTGGAAGGCCGGCGATATAGCTCTGAGATATCGCCAAGTTGCTGAAGAATTAGCCGGCAATCTCAATGAAAAGGCTTGGGACGGACAATGGTACCGCAGGGCATATTTTGACAACGGACAGTCGCTGGGTTCAGCGGAAAATCAGGAATGCCAGATTGATGCTATTGCTCAAGCATGGTCTGTGATTTCTGGGGCGGCGCCCTCTGAAAAAGCGAAACTGGCCATGATGGCGGTGGATCGAGAACTGGTGAACCGAGAGTATTCCTTAGTACGTCTCTTGACCCCACCTTTTGAGAAGACGGATCCTAGTCCGGGCTATATCCAAGGTTATCCTCCGGGCGTGCGAGAAAATGGTGGACAATATACCCATGGTGTTATCTGGAGTATTATTGCTTGGGCTAAATTAGGAGAAGGGGATAAGGCGTGGGAACTCTTCCAAATGATTAATCCCATTAATCATGCCCTGACGCCAAGCGAAGTCTTGCGTTATAAAGTGGAACCCTATGTTATCGCTGCTGATGTTTACTCAACTGAACCAAATATCGGCAGGGGAGGATGGACATGGTACACAGGAGCAGCAGGGTGGATGTATCAAGCGGGGGTAGAGTGGATTTTAGGATTACAGCGGCGAGGGGAACGCCTGTATTTGATACCGTGTATTCCTAAAGCTTGGGGAGAGTATTCTATGATCTATCGATTTAAGCAGACAACGTATCAGATCCAGGTTCAAAACCACTTGCATAAGAGCACCGGAGGAAGTAGGTTAGAACTTGATGGACGGGAGTTAGAACTTTCTGAGCCCTACATAAGCTTGACCGAGGATGGTCTCGACCATGTTGTGAGGTTGGTTTTATAGACGCCACTGTTGTGCCCCATTGTCAAACTTATCTCGGAGACAACAAAAAGCCCTCCCGTTACCGAAACAATTGACGGCTACGGGAGGGTTCTTGATCTTTATTTAGCTAATTTTCAATGCGCTTGGGTTAATGCCCCCGACTTCAGTCGGGACAGCTTCTAGCGTAGACCAAGTAGTAGCGGTCAGCTAAAACTATATATAAGAGGTGACCGCTACTATAGTAGATTACAAAAAAGGAAGCCACACAGTATATGATATAAAGTATCACGTAGGTGTGGGTGACAAAATACCGATATAAAATACTGCACAAGTGACAGGTCAACGATTGAGAGAACTGCTCCGTCAGGGATGTGAAACAATAGGTGTGACAATAGTTCAAGGTAGTATAGGCAAAGATCATGTTCACATGCTAATATCGTGTCCGATGAATATAGCACCTAGTAAAATAGTGCAATATCTCAAAGGAAGATCGTCGAAGCTACTACAAAATGAGTTTCCAGAAATTAAGAAAAAATATTGGGGACAGCATTTATGGGCAGTAGGCTATTTTTGTGCAACTGTGAGGTCAGTAACAGAAGAAACAATTAAGGCGTACATAGAAGATCAATACAAGAACGGTGTAAAATAGATATTTAAAATAGATATTTAAAATAGAGGATGAGTGAGGAGTGAGTTTCAGTCACCGGCTTAAGATTGCTTTCAGCAATAGGTCTTTCAGAAGACTTAAGTCTTTAAAAGGACTTCTAGTCCCGCATTTTTTAAACGGCTTTAGCCGTAATCGCGACTTCCCAGTCGCAATAATAACCCCTGTACTTCAGTACAGGGTCGTTGAGTTTCACAATCGACAGTCCTCATTATACAACTTTTTGGGGCTCAATACTTCAGTTTTACCAAAGTTCTACAATATTCGAAAAAGAGCGAATAAAGAGCCACCTTTCCCAGGGTGAAAGATGACATTAGTAACGCGGATTATGATCAATTTCCATTTTTTAAGGTAGACCATTTCTGGATTACACCTTTGGGAGTGGTTATCACTGTTAAAGTATTTTTCCAGTAGCTTAGATTTGGTGGCGCACCAATGTTACTAACTCCTACAAGCGATTGCGAGAGTTAGTGGTGCCCCAGACCAATCACATTTCTTGCATCTAGTTAAGGGGGCTGATAAGATATTTTAAATACGGAGGATTTGAGCTCTTTCATTCAAATGAAAGCTCGGGAGATTCGCGCACTCACATGGTCAGGTTTGGACTGCATGGTGTTACATTAAATCTTACAGGGAGTAAGTTATCAAGGAACGTTCGGGTTGGTTTTGTAACCTTAACCCTATATCTATCTTACAAGGAGGTTACAGTGTGTTAGTACTCACACATGACTTAGTTCAGCCAATTGTAGATAAGATGGTACAAATCATCGGCAAAAACATTAACATTATGAATGAACAGGCCATCATCATTGCTTGTAGGGATTTGGACCGTTTGGGTTCATTTCATCGATGGGCAGCGCAGGTTATCCAAAGTGGCCGGACGATTGAGGTTTTTACCAATGACATTGACCCTTCGTCAGGTGGTAAACCGGGCATTAATCTGCCAATTATCTTTAAAGGCCAAATTGTTGGGGTGGTCGGTATTACCGGGTTGCCGGAGGAGATCGGTGTCAGCGCCAAGTTAGTACGAACTTCGGTCGAGTTGATGTTGGATCAGTTGCAGTTAAAGGAGCAACTAAACTTAGAATTGAGAGCCAAAGAACGGTTTCTTGGCGATCTGTGCAACGGTGATATTGAGGTAAGTGAAGAAATATTTTTAACCAGAGCATCGGTTTTAGGTTTCGATCTCAGCGTCCCCCGATACGCCATAGTGTTTGATATCGACGACTTTAATGAGAATTTAAAAACTAGATCTTCCATACATAACTTACCGCCGGATGAACTGGCTGTTCAGTTGTTTAAGGAGGAAATACTCCAGTCTGCAGCTCGCACGAAGGGTTTTGGTGGCAAAGAGATCCTGACCCATGCAGGGGGGAGCAAAATCGTCGTTTTTAAAGACTTTGCCGGATCGGATCGGAATCAAAGTAAAAAAGAAGCTGAATCAATTATTGAAAAAGTCCAACGCGCTATCCAACATGATGTTGGGATTACCACTACCGTAGGGGTGGGACGCTTGTATCAGCATTATAGTGGGTATTCAAACTCTTTGCGGGAAGCTGTAGAAGCGATCTCCATCGGCCGCTCTCTGCGAAGTGGCGGGCATATTTTCTGGTCTGAAGAAATGCCTCTGGAAAATCTGTTAACTGCTGCGCCCAAACAAGTGTTAGAAGATTACATCCATGCTGTGATGGGTACCTTCTTAACAGAACGGTTCGCTAACCAGCGAGAAGAGATATTTCAAACGTTGGAGGCGTTATTTGAGAACAACCTTAGTCTCACCCAAACTGCCCATGCTCTATTTTTGCACCGCAATACGATCCTGTTTCGCCTGGAGAAGATAGAAAAGTTGACTGGATATAAACCGGCAACATCATTTGACCAGGCAATTAAACTTAAATTAGCAATAATGGCTTGGAGATATTTAAGTTAGATGAGTACGTCATTATTACGGTCAAAGAAAGTTAATTGTTAGGAATGGTTCAGAAAATTGTGCATATTGCACAATTTTTTTTTGACTTTAGGCTTAAAGTTCAGAAAATGCTTCAAAGGCAAAGAGAACAACAATCGCGAATTATTAATCAGAGAAAACAATTGATTCTGATATTTGGCCTAAAGTAAATTGATCAGCAAATTGGGGGTTAAAACAT
This sequence comes from Desulfosporosinus metallidurans, assembly GCF_001936615.1. GTDB lineage: Bacteria > Bacillota > Desulfitobacteriia > Desulfitobacteriales > Desulfitobacteriaceae > Desulfosporosinus > Desulfosporosinus metallidurans. The sequence goes on along the minus strand of NZ_MLBF01000012.1, from coordinate 19,309 downwards.
GCGGTTTGTGGCTGCTCCGGATTCATTCAAAGGGAGCCTCAGCGCGATCGAAGCGTCCCTCTGTATTGAAAGAGGAGTAAAAGGAATATTTCCGGATGCTGTAGTACAAAAGTTTCCGATCGCCGATGGTGGAGAGGGTTTGGTAAAAACGGTGATAGCCGCGGCCGGTGGCAATCTGATAGAAGTTCAAGTAGTTGGACCGATCGGCCAGACTGTTAAGGCGGTATGCGGAATATTGGATGACGGTGAAACAGGGTTAATTGAGGTGGCCTCCGCTTGTGGTTTGCCGCTTGTTGGGCCTGAACAGCGAAACCCAGAACAAACAACTAGTTATGGAGTGGGGGAATTGATATTAAAATTGGTGGATTCGGGTTGCCGTAGGATTGTGGTTGGATTAGGGGGCAGTGCCACCAATGACGGTGGGGTAGGGATGGCGTCTGCCCTGGGAATTCGTTTTCTGGACAGTGAACGGCAAATAGTGGAGACTAATGTTGGCAATCTAGAGTATGTGAGTGAGATTGATCTATCAGGTTTGGATCCGCGCTTGGCCGAGGTCGAGATTATCGGGGCTTGTGATGTGGATTCTCCTTTGTGCGGCCCACACGGGGCCTCGGCGGTATTTGGTCCCCAAAAAGGGGCGACACCGGAACAGGTTAATCACTTAGATCATCTTCTTCAGCATCTGGGAACTTTGCTTTACCAAACTACAGGACGAAACATTGCAGAAATCCCGGGGGCCGGAGCTGCAGGGGGGTTAGGCGCTGGTTTACTTGGTTTCCTTGGCGCAAGGTTAGTTAAAGGAAGTGCTTTAGTACTGGGGTTAATTGGTTTAGATCAAGTTTTCGCCAGCGGCGGAATCGATTTAGTTATCACCGGTGAGGGGGAAATAAACGGTCAAACAGTCCTCGGTAAGGCGCCGATTGCGGTGGCTGAGCTGGCAAAGAGATATGGCTTGCCCATTGTTGCCATGACGGGAAGTCTTGGGCCTGGTTACACTGCTGTCTATCAGCATGGTATAGATTCTGTTCAATGTATCGTTTCTCGTCCGATGAGCCTAGAAGAGGCTATGCATAATGCGGCTTCTATGCTGGAAGACGCGGTCGATCAGTTGATTCGAACTTGGCAGATAAATAGAGGAAGGGGTATTAATAGTGAACGACTATCATGAAATCTTAGATGTCATCAATGGCAAGGTTATTCCAGAGCGAGTACCGGTTTGTTTGTGGACTATTGGTCAGACTTACGCACCCTTTGCGGGTATACCGGATGACCAGTATTATGCGGACCCGGAAAAAATGCTAAAAGCGCAAATGCTGTTTCATGAGCAATTTCCGGATACGTTTACAGTACCCGGTATTTTCCCGGACTTTGGGCTTGTGCCGGAATTGGGAGCTATGGGTTGTCAGGTTGAATTTTTGGATTACAGCCCGCCGCACATCCGCAAATCGGCTTTGGAGGATCTGAGCCAGGCGGCGACTTTTCAAACCCCCGACCCGCGTAAGGCGCCCTATACCTCGGAAGTGTTAAGTTATCTGAAATATTTCAAGACAAATTTGCCGAAACACTGGACCGAAAAACAAGGCTATCTGGATGGCCACGTTTTTTGCGGTGGTCCCGGTGAAGTTACCGCTCTACTGTTAGGATATGACAAATATAGCTTTGGTATGGTAGATACACCCGAATTAGTGCATGTCTTGGCTCGCAAGGTCACAGACTTCTTAAAAGAATATATTGACGCCCAATTGGAGATCGTTGGTCCGCTAAAGAGGGCGATTATCTGGGACCATTTCCCGGGGATGGTTTCCGAAAAGATGTACAGAGAGTTCGTGCATCCATACCTAAAAGAACTCTTCGAGCATGTGAAGGAGGCGGAGATTCGGGTTTACCATAACGAAAACAATTATCCTCACTTGTTGGGAACGATTAAAGAAATTAATGCCAACGTGGTCCATATTGGGCCTAAGCATAACCTGGCAGAGACAAGGGACAGTCTGGACAAGTGTGTGATGGGCAACCTTCACCCAGTTAATGAAATGTTGGAAGGCTCCGATCAGGAGGTTGTGGCCAAATGCCAGGAAAAAATTAAACAGGCTGGCCCGGGCGGACGCTATTTATTTTCGACAGGAGGTGGAATGGCTCCGGAAACTACGAGTGAACGAATGCGTTTAGTGATTGAAACAGCTAATCAGACAATTTTTTAGGGGGTGACATTGTGGTCGGACGGCATGATGAATGGATGACTTCGAAACGACGTTTTTTATCAGCTCTCTTCGGTGGTCGGGTGGATCGGATACCGGTAGCCAACCCAACTTCGGTAGTAACGTTAGAACTGATGAAAATGTCCGGAGCCTTTTTCCCGGAAGTCCACCTTAATTCAGAGAAAATGGCCCGGTTGGCGGCTACTAGTTATGAGGTGTTGGGTTATGACACGATTATGCCCGTGTTTGGGGCGCAAACGGAATCCGCAGCCCTAGGAGTGCCCGTGGATTGGGGAGAGCAACTGAGTTGGCCGGTTAACACGGACCACCCGATCACTGACCCATCTCAAATTTCTATCCCGAAGGATTTTCTTGAGCATCCATCCATGAATACTGTGCTGGAGGCCATTCGCATCTTACGGCGCGAGTATGGTGACAGGGTGGCGATTATCGGGAAGGTATATGGCCCATGGTCTTTGGCCTACCACCTGGCTGGAACTCAAGAATTCTTGATGGATACGCTCCTTGATCCGAACAAAGTTAAGAAATACCTCGAGGTTTTACTAGAAGCTTCCATGATTTCCGGCAAAGCCCAAATAAAAGCTGGCGCTGACGTTATCCTGTGGGGTGACCATGCCACAGGCGACTTAGTCAGCCCTCAAACTTACCGTGATTTTCTTTTGCCAATTCACAAGCAAGTAACAAAAGAGTTAGGGGCGCCGATTATTTTGCACATTTGTGGCAATACGACAAAGTTCCTTTCCTATTTCGTCGAAGCTGCTTTCGATGCCTTCCATTTTGATTCGAAGGTTGATGCGCGCACAGCCAAGCAAACTGTGGGGAAAGAAATGTCTCTGATCGGCAACATCAATAATGCCGAAATCTTGATGTGTGGCAGTCCGGACGATGTACGGGCGCAGACGTTGTATGCCTTGGAAGCCGGCGTCGAAATAGTCGCTCCAGAATGCGCTATCCCGTTAACTACTCCCTTGGAAAACCTATTGGCAATCGCTCAGGCCGCAAAAGAATTTTCGGCAAGAAATTAGGGAGGTATGAATTATGACTAATACTGAAAAGCCCAGTAGTTGGTGGCGTTATCGGTATTTTGTAGCAGCGCTCCTTTTTTTTGGTTACTCAATTCAATATCTAGACCGAATTAAGACAACGGTATTGACACCATTGATCATGAAGAGCGTCGGACTTTCTTATGGCGACATTGGTAACGGAATATTTCTAATGATGATATTTTACGGGCCGTCGCAATTTATTTCTGGGTGGCTTTGCGATAAGTTCGGTTCAAAGAAGGTCCTAGTCTTCTCATTAGTTTCTTGGAGTATTTTAACTGCTTATATGGCTGACATGAGAACTCCAATGCAATGGTATATCCGGATGGCTATTTTTGGAATTATGGTTGGGACTGAGTTTGTTCCTAGTGCCCGGCTTCTTGCTCGCTGGTTCCCTTCCCGGCAGAGAGCGCAAGCGCAAAGTAGTTTGGCTTGGGCATGGATTTTAACCCCGGCCTGGGCTTCGATATTAGCAACCCAGTTGGCAGCGTTTTTTGGCGACTGGCGTCCAGTCTTCATCGTTGCTGCGGTACTTGGTTTAATCCCCCTCATTTTGGTCTTGGTGTTTATCAAAGACCGTCCGGAACAGCTAAAAGGTATTTCACAGCTTGAACTTGAGGAAAGTTACGAAGATGAGCTGGCCAGTGGCACAATCACGTTAGCTGATTTGAAGAAAGGAAACGTAAGGGAGCAACTCCAGCAAAAAGTCAATATTCCTATGAAGGAGATCTTGAGTTATCCTGGATTTTGGGCGATTGCATTGGTAGACGTCGCCTGTCAGATGACATTCTGGGGCGTGATCGCCTGGTCTCCCACTTATCTAGCCGATGTCTTTAAGTTTTCGATTACAAAAATGGGTATGTGGGCTTCTGTTTACTTCATCGCTGGAGTATTAGGCGCCTATCTCAGTTCGCGGATCAGCGATAAGCACCTAGGCTCCCGCCGCAAACCAATGATTATGGTCTCCTTCCTTGGCACTTTTCCAATGATTATTACCTTGGCTATGCTCCCGGCTGGTGTCAGCCATGGCGTATTATTGATTGTGCTCGCGTTGGCAGGCTTCTTTGCCAACATGGCCTGGGGCCCATTCTTATCCTGGCCTGCTGATGTGTTTTCGCCAGAAGTTTACGGTAAAGCGATGGGCTTTGTTAATATGTTGGCTTATATCGGCGGCGCTTTCGCTCCTTTGATCATGAGCCGTTTGATTATCAAGACCTCTTCTGGCACTAATTACACTTACTCCTGGATCTTTGTTGCTGGTTGTTGTCTCGTTGGCTTAATTGCCGCATCCCTTGTGAAGGACAAGAAATACCGGGAAACAATAGTGTCCATAGATGCTTAGTTTTTTTTACCTGCCGAGTAACAGTCAGGGGCGATGTCTTGACAATACGGGATTGATTTGACGTGGAGGATTTAAGAATATGTTGATTGTAGGAGAACGAATTAATACCAGCCGCAAGGGCATCGAGCCAGCGGTAAGGAGCAGAGATCTAGAATTTATTAATAATGAAGTTGTCCTACAGGTGGCAGCAGGTGCCGGCATGATCGATGTCAATGCCGGCACCCTCCTGGAGGGTGAGCCAGAGGCATTGGCATGGCTCACCCAAGTAGCGCAGGCGGAAGCGAATGTGCCACTTTGTTTGGATAGCCCCAACCCGTTGGCTTTGAGTGCGGCCCTCAAAGTTCATAAAGGTAAAGCCCTAATAAATTCGATCAGTGGGGAAGAAGAGCGCTATCGAGCGATAATCCCGCTGGCGAAAGAATATCAAGCAGCCGTAGTTGCTCTGACGATGGACAATAACGGCATGCCAACAGATGCTATGGGAAGACTGAACGTGGCAAGGAAGTTGATTCAACGCTTAAATGCAGATGGGATAGACCTATCAGATATTTATATTGATCCACTGGTCCAGCCTATTGGTAGTGATTCTAATCAAGGTGCGGCTGTGCTGGGCACTATCAGCGTGATTAAGGCCGAGTACCCGGATGTGCACGTAATTTGTGGGTTGTCCAATATTTCTTACGGTTTACCAATCCGACGTCTGTTGAATCGGACTTTTTTGGCAATGTGTGTCACGATGGGCTTGGATGGCGTGATTTGCGACCCCTTAGACAGGGACATGATGAAGGCTATTTATGCCTCGGCTGCATTAGTAGGTAAAGACGAATTCTGCATGGGGTATATCAATGCTTTTCGTGAACAGAGGCTTGATTAAGATTTGTGTAAGGGGGAAATACCTTGAAACTTTTAAATGAAATTCAACAAGCAACGATAGACGGGCGAGCCCCAGAAGTTGCGCAGCTAACCCAACAAGCCCTAGATGAGGTAATGTCCCTAGATGACATTATTAATGAAGGCTTTATTTCAGCAATGAGTATCATCGGGGAGAAATTTAAGAACAACGAAATCTTTGTACCAGAGATGCTGATCGCAGCGCGGGCCATGAAGGCCGGGCTAAAAGTACTGGAGCCATTAATGCTGGCCGGAGAGAGAAAGTATCTAGGTAAAATAATCATAGGCACAGTTAAAGGGGATTTGCATGATATAGGCAAAAACCTGCTTGGTATGATGCTCCAAGGTGGCGGTTACGAAGTGATCGATCTAGGAGTGGATGTCACTCCAGATAAATTTCTGGCAGCAGTTAAAGAGCATCAGCCACAAGTCGTTGGTTTATCTGCCTTGTTGACCACCACTATGCCTTTCATGAAAGAAACGGTCAAAGTATTAGGAGAATCGGGCTTACGGGACCAAATTAAGATTCTGGTCGGTGGAGCGCCTATCAGCCAACGGTTTGCTGATGAAATCGGCGCTGATGGTTATGCTGCCGATGCTGGCTCAGCAGTCGAGCTAGTCAAAGCTGTATTGTCTTGATGGTTCTAAGAAGCAAGTTATTACGAGTTCACAGCCCCTTATAGGGGCTTTTTTTTATAGCCTCAAACACTCCAAGCCCATATTTGCCTAGGCTTGGAGTGTTTGATATTTCAGCTAAAGGATACGTTTTCGAACTTGCAAAAAAATGTTCGCGATTAGTGTTATGATCCACGCAACACAGACTGCGACTTGGGTAATAGATACTGTCATGTAGAACTTCCGAAGTACCAGTGCCAAAATGTTTTATTAATAATGCAAAAGGAAACAGTTATTGGCAGGACTTAACAGAAAAATGCAGAATTTATGGATATAGTCAAGAATGTGCTCCATTTTTTCAATAAAGGATCGTGTGAAAACAATGAGTGTAAAAGTCTACAATAAACTTATTCGTGATAAAATACACCAAATCATCGGACAAAGTGGAAAACAGGCGATCATAGAAGATTTAACTTTATGCGCCTATTGTTCGTTTGTCTTACTTATGTATGGTATATATAGGAAATATTGTAATGGAGGCACAGGCTATGGACATAACTCCATACGTTGTAGGGAATAAATCGAGAATTGAAGTTGAGGAACAAAGGCTCTTGACTTTTGATTTGAAACAATGTACTGTCCCGCTGTTTTGCGTCGTAAACCACCACACGGCAAGTCCCACGGAGGTTCGACGCTTTGGAAAAACTGTACCAGTCGATGCAGCCATGATTCGGGAGTGGCATAAAACCAAGGGTTGGAGCGATATTGGGTATCACTTCGTGATCATGCCCGATGGTCGCTGCGAAGAGGGAAAGCCCTTATATCGACCAGGAGCGCATTGTAACGTAGGGCATCGAAATTTTATTGGGATCGGGATCTGTCTCGTGGGGAATTTTAGCGAGACAGAAGTGCCGGATGCCAAACTCAGCGGTCTGGTAACTAAAGTCGTTCGACTTATGGAGGCCTTTAAATTGGGTCTTGAGTCAATTGAACTACATCGAGACGTGCCTGGAACTGCCACGGAATGCCCAGGACGGTATTTTCCAGCGGATGTACACCTTATAATGCCAATATACCATGAGAGAGGGTTCGAGGATACGCAAGACGTGAAAGGAAATAGCATTGTAGCATCTAGGGATGTATAAAATAGGAGTAACCCAAAAGACCTCCCGTTGCCGAAACAATTCACGGCTACGGGAGGTTTCTTTATCTTTAATTTTTCGCAGTGGAAAACTGAAGAGCAGTCTCATTGAGCAGTTTTCGACTCAGGGATTAAACTATAAAAATGTCTAAATTAAGAATTAACCCTTTAATTTACCGGTGCAAAAATGAGATAAGAGACCGCCTTTAAGGGGATTTTAAATCATATACTTTGTTCGTTTAAGACAAAAATTTACGAAATCGGGTCAAATACGATATTAAGTCAGATAGGTACCAGCCGTCTCAAAAGTTACGTATTCAGCGGGAGGTGGATTTTTGTGTGCAATCGATTCCTTGCTATCCTAATAACCTTCATCTTCGTTTCGGCTGGCGTTATCCACCAGGGGAGCTGAAAACAGGGCCCCGCCTACAGAAGGAAGTAAGGTATCAACTCAATGCGGAGACGAAGACGGCTATCAATTATTGGTTTCGCCACATTTGGGAGTTTTCCAATCCAATAGTGCCAGCCTTATTGCTTGCCAGTGAAATTACCGCGATTTGTTTAAATGTGTTAATCGAACATTTGGCTGTTTACACATGTGTCGCCACTATCCTTGGCTGGCTGGTTTTGCTAACGGGTAGGAACTATAATAGAGAAAACACTCTGACCCAAGGTCAATCCGATCAAGTGGAAACGACAAAGAATTCTTATCAAGCTGTGAAGGCTATCCTTTATGCGATTGGTCCTATTGTGTTAAACCTTATTCTTGTAACCGGATTTCATCTCAGCGCAGCAGTATCAATGGCCTTGGTCGTAGGGGTGATGGTGATTGTTTTTCGTCTACGGGCTGGCCAAATCTGTGAGATGCTTAAGAAGTCCTTTCACGCGAAATTATTATTGGGACTATTAGCTATCTTCTTTTTTCAGCAGGTGCTGTCCGCGACCGGGAGCGTCAATGAGATTGTGGATCTGCTTAGGCGGTCCGGGGTTTCGCCTGCGGTATTAATCACCATCATTACCCTTACGGTGGGTATACTCACCGGCCAAATGACGAGTTTCGTAGCAATTACGTTTCCGATAGTTAATGTGATCGCTCCGGGGAATATCAATGTGGTGACCATTGGGTATGTGATGGGAGTGGTAGGCACAATGTTGTCGCCTGCCCATCTTTGTTTAGTGGTTTCCTTAGACTACTTTAAAGCCGGTATCATTAACTCACTTAAGCCGATTGCTTTGATGATCGGAATTATCACTGTCTTGGTGTTTATTCTAAACTGAACAATTATTCCGTTGCCTATTTTAGAGTTTAACGCTGGAGAGGCTCTATTTTCGTAAGAAAGAAAAGGCCGTTAACGAGGTTTAATCGTCAACAGCCTTTTCAACATTTGATAATGTCATTTTATTTCGCGATAAGGACAGGACGTGGCGATTTTCGGAGGACGCGCTGACTCACACTTCCTATAGAGAAAATTTAATAACCATTATCCCTCGGGCGCGATCGGGAGCATAATGGAAATTCTGGTGCCGATATCCTGCCTGCTCAAAACCTCCATGTGCCCGCCATGCCGCTCCGTGATCCACTTGGCAATGGATAAACCCAGCCCCGTTCCGCCCGTGGCTCTGGCGCGGGATTCGTCGGCGCGGAAGAACCGATCAAAAATCTTGGGAACCGCATCGGGCGCGATACCAATGCCCTCATCTTGTACGGTCAGTCGTGCATAGCTGTCTGCATCGGAAACAGAAATGGCAATCCGTTTACCCGAGGGCGTGTACTTCATGGCATTGTCAATAAGTATCCGAATCGCCTGTTTGATAAGGCTTTTATCCGCGTTAATGAAAACGGACGTAACACTTGAATTGTAGTCGTGCCCGCCGTCGATCATCTGCGTTTCCCGTAGCACTTCTACGGCAAGGGCGGACAGTTCAAAACGCTCTATTTGCAGAGCCATGGTATTGTTGTCGCCTCGTGCCAGAAACAAAAGCTGTTCCACCAAGCCCTTCATATTCGCTGTTTCATCCTTGATGGCATCAATGGATTCCTGCAACGTCTTTTCATCCTTTTTTCCCCATCGATCCAGCAGATTTGCATACCCCTGAATGACGGAAATCGGTGTCCTTAGCTCGTGGGACGCATCCGACACAAAGCGCACCTGGGAACGATAGGATTCATTGATTCGGTCCAGCATCCCGTTAATGGCAGAGGCGAGGGTTTTCAATTCGCTTTGCGTATCGCTCACTGGAATTCTCGTATCCAGCCTTGTGGCATTGATGTCGTCCAACTTACCTGCCAGAACTTCTAGCTGCTCCGGTGTAAAGACGCCGTCAGTAGTCAGGTTTTGCGCCGTCTCAGCCAATTCTTGAATGGGTCGGAGGGTCTTGCGGATCATTCTTGCGCCTGAAAAAATGCTGCGCAACAACATTAATAGCTCCAGAATCAAGACTATGGCAAACATCCCTACAAATATCTGAAGGGTCTCTTGAGGGCGGATGGAAATACGATAAGAACGACTGCTAGCTTCTATGTTCACATTGTAGGTAACACCCACTAATCGTCCCCAATCGGTCAAGCCTTCCGAATCCGGCAGGTCGATACTCCTGACACCGGACGCAGTCTGTTTGGAAAGGTAGGTCTGTAGGGGTGTGGGTATTTGAAACCCTTTCGGTTCTCCCGTCTGCAGAGAAACACGACATCCGTTGAGCGCAAGCCACTCTTCTGACATTTTCGAGCAGTGCTTCTCGGGAAATGACCAATCCCTTATTTTTAAGCAGATAGTGAAGAAGGTCAAATTCGCGTTTTGTCAGATCAATGGGCGTGTCCATCATAGTAACTGTACGGCGGCTCGTGTCTAGCAGCAGACCGGAGGCGGACAACACCCCCACGTCCTCCGGCATGGTTTTTCTAAGGGCGGTGCGGATTCGTGCAAGAAGCTCCTCAATGGCAAAGGGTTTGGTGATATAGTCGCTCGCCCCGCTGTCAAGCCCGGAAACCTTATCCATCACGCTGTCCCGCGCCGTCAGCATGATGATAGGAACGGAGGAGGTTCGGCGAAGCCTGCGCAGCACTTCCATGCCGCTCAACTGAGGCAGCATAACATCCAGTAAAACGAGGTCGAACTCGCCGGTCTCAGCGAGTTCAAGCCCTGTTCTGCCATCAAAGGCCTTTTTTGTGGTATAGCCCTCATAGCCCAGCTCCAGCTCGACAAATCGGGCAATCTTTTCCTCATCCTCAATAATCAGTATTTTCGAACTCATTGAAACCCCCGCCGTTTCCAATAATTTTTCTTAGATATTTATGGATTTCTTGAGGTTTTCGGCAGCGTCCGCCGCACTATTCATCGCGTCATTGACAGTGTTGCTTCTAAAATCAGGCCCGTTGAAACGATAGCGCAAACCAAAGAACAGTCCGATAATGATCAGTGGAATGGTAACCCAAAACGCGAAGATCAGCAGCAAGGCAAGGATAGTGACAGGAAAAGAACCTTTGATTTCCTCGCCCTTGAGGACTTCAAAGGAATTTTTATTGCCCTTGCGAATCATTTTCAAGCAAAATTCCCCTATTTTTTTCATGAGAGAAATAAAGCCTTTGCCACTGTGGCAGTTCTTAGTTTGCTTCTCCCAACAATTTTCTTTGTAGGCCACTGCGCTTGCGTCTATGGCTTTTTCACTGCTGTAATAACCGCCTCCGGTCGGTGCGATTACCTTTCCCTGTTTCTCCAGATAGATAATGGCTTCAAGCAAATCCCCATTTGCCGCATCTAGGGCAGCCTTGGATTGCACATAGTTTTTCCACTTGTTCTAAGGTTGTCATAAAATTTCCTCCTTTGTTTTTTGTTCCGCAATTGAGTATGTATGAATTCTAACCCAAAAAACTTCAAGGAGAATTTGACTAAAATTAAAATTAGATTAAAAATTTAAGGCACAGAATCACATTTAGTATTGCTGACCCCATCTACTTCAGATAATTTTACATCCTGAATGACTATAATGGCAACAATAAAAAGTAAGCCGAAAAAATGCATCATTTTCGGCTTACTTTAGTACAGTAATCTGCTAGGTTGTTATTAGAATAAACTCGATAATGGGAATATAATGCATTGAAACAATATATCGGAAAGAAGGATAATGGTGTTGAAAATTGGTTGTCATCTATCTATTTCTAAGGGATTTAAGGCTATCGGTAAAGATGCCCTGAAAATACATGCGAATACGTTTCAGTTTTTCACACGTAATCCAAGAGGAAGCAAAGCGAAGGAAATTGATCCAAAAGATGCTGAGGCACTACGTTTGCTTATGAAAGAAAATCAATTTGTGCCGATTTTAGCTCATGCCCCCTATACCCTCAACGCTTGCTCCCCTGAGGAAAAAACAAGAGAGTTCGCTACCCAAGTTATGGCGGACGATTTGGTTCGTATGGAATACTTACCGAACAACCTCTATAATTTCCACCCTGGAAGCCATGGTGGACAAGGCGCAGAGGTCGGTATTAGACAGATTATAGTTCAGCTTAACACCCTTTTAAAGCCCGGACAGACAACCACCGTATTGCTTGAAACCATGGCAGGCAAAGGCACTGAGGTTGGCCGCACTTTTGAAGAACTCAGGCAAATTTTGGATGGTGTAAACCTCTCCGAAAAAATGGGCGTTTGCTTGGATACGTGCCACATCTATGACGCCGGTTATGATATTGTTAATGACCTTGACGGTGTGCTTGATACTTTTGATCAGGTCATCAGGTTAGAGAGGCTCTTGGCGATCCACCTTAATGACAGTATGAACCCCAAGGGCAGTCATAAAGACCGTCATGCCAAAATCGGTGAAGGCTCCATCGGTTTGAAAGCTATCACCCAAATTATCAATCACCCCAAACTCCGCCACCTACCGTTCTTTCTTGAAACACCTAACGACATTTCGGGCCATGCTGAAGAGATAGCGTTACTGAAAGATGCGTATGAGGAATAGTGGGTCGGGCATAAAGACCATAGTCGTCCTTAAGCTAACGTGTTTACTCACTAGGGGTAAACACGTTTATTTTTTATAGTAGGAATACTATAGGAACGTTTAAAATGAATCGTCGATAGGTACCAAGGCATCATTTACGATTAAAGCACCATAGTGTTGTAATTGGGAAAGAGATAGTTTGGAATCATCGGATAAAACCACTCCGGCTTTTCCAGGATAATATCTTAGGAATTTATAGAGAATTTCCGTGGACTCGGATTTAATCATAACTGGTTTTTTGATTAACAACCCAAATTGGCTAGCAAAGTTCCATACATCAAACGTTACATTGATATTGCCAAAATCTAATAAAAGGTAATCAATTTGTTTGGATTTAGATTCTCGAATCAAGCTAGAAAAATCACCGTTTATTAATGTTGTAACAGCATCTTGGGAAAGTTTTTTAACCGAATATTCCTTGTCTTGGGTAAGAACAAGATGGTTAAAGGCAGAAGCAATTGTTGGCTTAAAGTTCAACTCTAACTCTGGAGTTTCTATCTCTGCAAGGTCCTTCTTAATCGCACGAATAAATTCTGGGGTAGTTCCACAACATCCACCAATAAGTCGTACTCCATTTTCTACAAATTCTTTGGTATACGAACTAAATTGTTCTGGTTTTTGTTGATAAATTACCTCTCCCTCCACTAGTTCAGGCATCCCGGCATTTGCCTTTACGCAAAGAGGAATGGATGCCACAGAATACATTTTTTTAATGGGTTCAATTAAACTATCTGGACCACCTGAACAATTAGCACCTACGATAGCAACACCTAGTGATTGACAGACAATAGCACATACCTCTGCTGAATTACCAAAGAGCGTTCGACTATTGGCATTAAAGGTTATCGAAGCAATAATAGAAAGCTTTGTAGTTTCTTTAGCCGCCAATATAGCTGCCCTTAATTCATTTAAATCTGCAAATGTTTCAAAGTTTACAAGATCCACACCTGCATCTTCGATGGCCTTTAAGGGCTCTTTGAAAATACTATAGGCTTTATCAAAGCTTAAATTGCCGGAGGGTTCTAATAACACACCGGTAGGACCCAATGAAGCAGCAACGTATGTGTTTCTACTTGCTATTTCTTTGGCTAATTTCACACCTGCAAAGTTTACTTCATACGTTTTATCTCCTATACCATGCTTATCTAAGGTAACTCTATTGCCTGGAAACGTATTTGTTTGAATCACATCAGAACCGGCTTGTTGGTATTCGTTATATAGATTTTTTACTTCCTCTGGATTGGATAAATTCCACGATTCTGAAGCTTCATTTCCGGTTAGACCTCTCCTTTGGAGCATAACCCCTTTAGAACCATCATATAATAAAACCCTTTCTTGAATGGAACTTAGAAAACTCTTCATGATTTAGCCTCCCTTGTAAAGATCGAAATATAGTTTGCCGATAACCTCAATTCTAAGCCTAAGTTACCCCTTTTCGCAAACAAATTGGTCATAGACTCTGATTTTATTTAAACTCCATTTTTCCGTGGCCTTTTTATATCGATCGGAGTTGTATCATTAAGATAGTTGTGGGTCCATCAGGGAGAGAAGCCATCGGAATGATTGAACAACATTAAATTTGGTGATGGCAAACGATATTATGATCGCTTCACACGTTAAAGTACTTGAAGCAAGTATCAACGCCCTGAATCCTTATGGCCTGTGAGATGAATGATCTGGAACTCCAGGCGGAAATCAAGGAGTTAAGTGAATCACTACAGTTTATGTCTGAAGATGGTTACGATAAATCCCTCCGTAAAAAGATGTCTTCCCAAGCTTATCAATAGAGAAGAGGCCGGGGGAAATAAGCTAAGAGACTCAGCCGCTAAATTCGGCTGAGTCCTTGACTATCCCTCATTTCATGGATTAGCATTTGGAGGGCCTTTTTTTCTATCCTTGATACATAGGAACGTGATATCCTAAGTGTATCACCGATCTCTTGTTGTGAACGCTCCGGGCTGTTCATCTCAGGAATCGGTTGGTTATCTGCAAACCATATCTCATTTGTAGGACTTGACGGTATCGAATCGGGAGTTTTTCAATGTTTTCGAGTAGAATTCGTTGCTCCTCTTCGTTTACGATCTGATCCACTATCATCTTGCGCGATAGGCTTAAAGAGGGACGTTTCTGACTTTCCTTTATCTTTACGGTAGTACATAAGGATCTCGTTCGTAATGCAGCGCCCCGCATAAGTGCTCAGTTTGGCTCCAATACTCGGATTAAAGGTATCAATTCCTTTGATTAAGCCAATCATTCCTATTGAAAACAGATCGTCGTTCTTTTCTTCCGTTTCGCCAAATCGTTCGACGATATAGGTCACTAAACGCAAGTTGTGTTCGATCAACTTGTTTCGGGCCTGTTCTATCCTAAGGGCTTCGTCGATCACGTCTAGGTCTGAATCTGAGTCTGAGTCTGAGTTAGTATGAACGCGCTGTATGATTTGAAAGTAGCGTGATTCATCTTCTTTACTCAGAGGGTGTGGAAACGAGTTATTGTTAATATATGAAACGAGTAAGGTTACCCCTTTAAGAACTGAGAGGGCAAAACTAATCAGGAAAACTTCCATTCATGTCAGCCTCCTTTCGCATTGTGGTATGCGAAAGAAATGAAGTTGGTGTTTGTCCTAGGAGAGGGAAAGGTTATGAGTTCTATAAATTTGTAGTACTAAACGTACCCTAGGGAGTATAGATTTCTTAAAAAAATATGTTATAATATGGGAAATAGTTCGCGCCACAAAGAATGTTATTATATAGAAAGTTATGAAAGGGGGTTCATGTGATGTCCTTACCGGAAGAAAATAAAAAACATACCTATGCTGATTATATAACCTGGCCGGAAAATGAACGATGGGAAATAATTGACGGAGTACCTTATATGCAGTCTGCTCCTAAATGGCAACACCAAAGCATATCCAGTGAGCTTCACAGGCAAATATCAAACTACTTGATTGGTAAACCATGTAGAGTGTTTGCATCACCCTTTGACTTATGTCTGGCAGAATACAATGAAAATGACGATGAAATTTCAAGTATTATACAACCGGATATTGTTGTAGTGTGTGATGAAACCAAGCTTAGGAAAACTGGATATTTTGGAGTACCGACTCTGATCATTGAAATATCGTCACCATCGACTGCTCGGCAGGACAGGGTAGTCAAGTTCAACAAGTATGAAACGGCCAGCGTTAAAGAATATTGGATTGTAGAACCAGACGGCAAATATATTAACGTGTTCACATTACAGGAAAACAAACGATACGGCCGCCCAGAAGCATACACTGAGGAAGATAAAGTGCAATTATCTGTTTTTCCGGATTTCACGATTGATTTAAAACCAGTGTTTGACGGTATGTGATGAGCTTATTGGTAAGGGTTAGCGGGACATTAACTTGTTTTTACTAAATAGGTCTTGCTCTCCCCTTCATAGTCAAATGAAACTTCTGTAATATTTTTTAATGTGCCTGGGAAAAGGATAAAAAACATAAATAACAGGTTACTAAATAATAAAGCAAAAATAGAACACTTAAATACCCAGAAGAATCTGTTCAAGGCTAGCCAGAAGCCTATTTTATTGCCTTGTTGGTCAACGACCTTTAACTTGGAAACTATATCACCAATGCTACGGCTCAAAAGAGTGTGGAGAATAGGGAAATAAACCAGTGGGATGAATATAGCAATGAATTTGACCAGGTAAGACGGTGAATGCATAAGTAGTATTGTGATTTCCAATATAATAATAAAATCAACCATTAGCGACTTATATCTGTCTACCATAGACGGTTGCTCCATAACACCGCCTCCTTCCATTCATTAAGCGTTATATCTAGTATATTTATTATATCACTTCTGTCACGAAGATTTTATCATTAACCTAGCAAGACTTGTTAGGCCCAAAGTGTTCGTAAAACTTGGATTATTTCAATGTGGAAGGGTATAATAACTCGGCAGAAGTAGACACACTAAAAGGGGTTGCCTTGTGTTGGTATAGAAAGTAGATACTAAGAAAATCATAGAATGCCTATGATTTTTATTTTATGTAAAAGGAAAAACTAGGATACAAAAAAACAAAAGCAGAAAAGGAGATACGATGACAAAGGGAAATTCAATAATCAAAACAGGATGGAACTTAGACAACAGTTATGCTCGTCTCCCAAAATCATTTTTTACCACTCTTAACCCAATCCCTGTACGCTCACCAAAGTTGATCATTCTCAATGATCCGTTGGCAACATCCCTGGGGTTGAACGTCCAGGTGCTGCAAGGCGAAGATGGTGTAGCGGTGCTTGCTGGCAACCAAATTCCTGAAGGCGCATTGCCTCTTGCTCAGGCTTACGCGGGGCATCAATTCGGGCATTTTACCATGTTAGGGGATGGCCGGGCTCTGCTGCTTGGAGAGCAGATCACTCCCCTAGGTGAGCGGGTTGATATTCAGCTCAAGGGTTCAGGTCGAACGCCATACTCCCGCGGGGGCGATGGTCGAGCGGCACTTGGACCGATGCTGCGCGAATACATCATCAGCGAAGCAATGCATGCGCTGGGTATTGCTACCACCCGCAGCCTAGCAGTGGTGACAACCGGTGAGTCAGTCATCCGCGATACCGAGCTGCCTAGTGCAATTCTGACCCGCGTGGCTGCCAGTCATCTGCGCGTCGGCACCTTTCAATACGTTTCAAAATGGGGCACTGTTAAGGATCTCCGAGTTCTGGCTGATTATACATTGCAACGACATTTTCCAGACGTTGACGATGTTGAGAACCGCTATCTTTTGCTACTTCAGGAAGTGCTCAAGCGTCAGGCAGTACTGATTGCCAAATGGCAACTGGTTGGCTTTATTCACGGGGTGATGAACACCGACAACATGGCCCTTAGTGGAGAAACCATTGACTATGGTCCTTGCGCCTTCATGGATGCCTATGACCCGGCCACGGTATTCAGTTCCATTGACCTTCATGGCCGCTATGCCTATGGTAATCAACCGCATATTGCCGGGTGGAATCTCGCGCGATTTGCGGAAACCCTATTGCCACTGCTGCATGCTGATCAGGAGCAGGCTGTCAAACTGGCCCAGGATGCGCTTTCAGATTTTACTGAGTTGTATCACCTTAATTGGCTCGCGGGAATGAGAGCCAAACTAGGAATATTTAACGAAGAGATACAGGATGAATCCCTTATTGAAGGGCTGCTCAGTATGATGCAGAAGTATCGTGCGGACTATACCAATACCTTCCGCGCATTAACGTCTGATAACCCGGAAGATACGGTCCTGTTTGGCATCACAGAATTTACTCAGTGGCATGAGCTGTGGCAGGCGAGACTAGGCAGGCAGCAGGAACCGAAAGCCTCCTCACATCTTTTGATGAGGAACAGCAATCCTGCGCTAATCCCTCGCAACCATCGGGTAGAAGCCGTACTAGAAGCCGCAGTGAAAGAAGGAGACTACAGCGTGATGGAGCGGCTTCTTGATGTTCTTTCAAGCCCCTACGCGTACTCCCCCGAACAGGCTGATTACTCCACACTGCCTGCACCACCAACCCATCCTTACCGAACCTTTTGCGGTACCTGATATAGAAGCATTATCCATAGGAACGTGGCCCGAGTGCCAGGCGCATGATTTTTTTAATTATCCCGAAGAGGCATCTTGCAAGTCTTTCTGAAACGACCCAGGAAGAAATTATGAGCATCTGGAAGTTAGTTGAAGAAGTGATAGAGGAGCTGAATAAGCGGTTCCACCCCGATGGATACAATGTCGGAGTTAATGTAGGAGCAGCCGCAAGGCAAACGGTCTTTTACTTGCATGTTCATGTCATCCCACGGTATCAAGGAGATGTTTCGGATCCGCGTGGTGGTATCCGGAATATCAAGAAGAGTTTGGTACCCAATACTGGGGAGGGAGAAGAGTAGAGGAGTCCTGCGTCCAATTGCTTGTCCACCATTTGCTTTTCTACGGTATGCTGTGTTTAATACAGATATTCAAATTCTGAGGTATCTCCTCCTAAAACTTCGAGGAGAGTCAATGCTTCTTCATGGCTTTGATCATCGATATCCTTCAAACTAAGCAGATCAGTTAGGGCTTTAATGGCATCATCTTCCCGATCATTGTCACTGAGCATTAAAGCATAGCGGTAGCGACCGAAATGAAATTTTGGTAGAGAGCTGAAGAGACGTGTGTATTCTGCCTCTGCGGCCTCCATATTTCCCATTTGGGCGAGAAAATCTGCCTTATCGCAGATTAGAGTTCCTTTTTCTTCGTCATCATCGGTTAGTAAAATCAGATGTTCAGATGCTTTGAAAAATTCTTGGGCAAGTTGCTCGTGGTTTTGACAAAATGACATATAATCCTGCCAAGCATTTTCCAAAAAGTTTCCTCCGTCATAAAATTCGGCTTGGGTGATATTTTCTTTTAGTACTTTAACGGCACCGTCTAAGTCCTTATGAGTGTTCATATACTTAGCGATGTGATAGCGTGCTTCTAGTTGAAAAATTGGATCGAGGGGGTCCTCAATATTTTCGGGCGTATCAAAGATATATGATCCATATCCCAAGTCCATTCTTCCCGTAAGTGGGGAAACGATAAAGGCTTCGGCATAGGGAGAACAGCAGCGTTTAAACTTTGCACCGCTTCCGCATGGGCATCGATCGTTTCTGCCAAGGTTACTAACATCTGTTCCGATTAAACTTAGACGACGAACAAAAGATTCCTGGTCGAATGGTTTGTGCTCAGTTAAAACAGCTGAGAAATCATGCAGGAATACGTTGGCGATACAAGCTCGAGCAGCATGAGGAGTGAGGCTCTCTTCTTTCTGTAATTTGTAATAGATTTCTTGTACCTCTGCTTGGCTTTGCAGCTGGTTTTCAATAATGCTTTCTATCATGACATGAAGTATAGGATTTACCTCATTAATCGTCAAAGCCTCAGGGTAAAGATGCCTCCGTTCCAATAGTGTCTTGATTTCAGGATGCTCATCAAGTACTGTGATAAAACTTTTGTCCTCTTCCTCAAATGAAAAATCCCCTAATTTCTGACCATTAGGAAATTCAAAAAGCTTGGTCATTAAAAATAT
>NZ_MLBF01000011.1 GCF_001936615.1 Desulfosporosinus metallidurans | reverse complement strand
CTTCATATCCATAGTAGTCTGTGAATAGGCAAGATATCTTTTTCACTAGAGTAAAGAGGAAAAATAGGAATAACGTAGAAAGACTAAGATATCTAAATGAAGATAGGGAGAGTTGTCTAATGGTAGATAAAGATTCTCTAAAGATGAAGTATCACAAATTAGGAAGAAAATACAAATGGCTAACGCTAGTAATTTTCATATGCGTCCTTCAGATAACTTTTAATCGAAACGTTAACGCTTCTCCTTTGACTCATCGCATTGCAGGTTACACCCAGTATGATACTTCTTCAGATATCGCCAAAGAAGGCTGGTCACAGTCTGATTATGCAATTTTAGCCTATGGAGATAATTTCCCGGATGCTCTAGCAGCTGCACCCTTAGCTAAAAAGTATAATGCACCTATCTTACTAACTAAAGCTCAGAATTTAACACCCATAACTAAGCAAACTTTGCAAGATCTTAAAGTAAAGAGTGTGTATTTAGTGGGTGGAACTGCAGTAGTTTCCTTGACCGTTGAAAACCAAGTAAAAGATCTAGGAATCAATGTAACACGGTTGGCAGGGGGTGACAGGTATGATACTGCTATAGAAATTGCCAAACAGCTAGGAGACGTACAAGAACTATCCGTGGTTAGTGGTGATGATTATGCCGATGCGTTATCAATCTCCCCAATAGCCGCACAAAAAAATGCCCCTATTATATTAGTACCTAGAGATCATTTGACAAATAGTATTAAGAATTATCTAAGTTCAAATAACATATCTCATACATACTTAATTGGCACCACGGAGCAAATCAATGAGTCTGTATCAACCCAATTTCCCAATGTTGAAAGAATAACCGGAAGCGATAAGTACCTTCGAAATGTTGCCGTCTTAAATAGATTTAATAGTAACTTCGATTCGACTAAAATCTTTCTTGCAACTGGAAACGGCTTTGCAGATGCCCTAGCGGGAAGTGCTTACGCTGCTGCTCAGACTGCTCCTATTTTGCTTGTCGATTATGACTATAATCAAACTACTGGAGATTATCTTAACTCCAAGAGTAGTATAATTACGCAAATAAATATCCTTGGTGGAGATGTTATCATGCCTTCGGCATTAGTTCAGAAATATTTATATCCATCGTCACAGGAAACCCTGCAGGGCTTATCATATACCGCAAGTGAAATTGCCAAAAAGTTCAACCCTTCAATTGTTAATATTGAAGTCAGTGATTCAAATGGTATACCGATTGCCAGTGGTAGCGGATATATTATTGACTCCACTGGTAAAATTGCTACGAACTATCACTTAATCAAAGACGCATATTCTGCAAACGTTAAAACTAAAGATGGAAAGATCTTTGATGTTTTAAAAGTCTTGGCCTACGATTCTAAGCAGGATTTGGCCTTGCTTAAAATAGATGCAACAGGTTTACAACCAGTTACGCTCGGTGATTCAGACAAGATTGGTACCGGAGATAAAATTTACACCATTGGAAATCCCTCGGGTAAAGATGACACAATGAGTGATGGAATCATTAGCACCAAATCAGAAGTAATCGATGGAGCATCCTATATCCAAATCTCAGCCTCAATCTCTTCAGGGACAAGTGGTGGAGTGTTAGTTAATGAACAGGCCGAAGTAATAGGAACGACCACTGTAGATATGGCTGGTGGACAGAATTTATACTTGTCAACACCCATTAATTTGTTGAAGCCCATGTTAACGCAGGATATCAATCAAACACTGGCACAGCTGCCGCGCGAAAGCTCACCAACACCCGAACAGACGAAAAAAACTGATCAAGAATTTGCTGCTTATTTAAATAGTCAATATGGCGTAATGCCCATCGCTGGAAAGAGCGTTCGCTTTACTTGGAAGGTGAATGATTACAAATCGGGTGTAAGTGATATAAGCTTTCATGGCATGATGAATAGTGCCGATTATGGAAACTGGATTCAAATTATTAATGCGAACGCAAGAGCTGATATAATGCTTTACTTTGCGCAGATAAATAACGATATCGCTGAAAATTATCCCGGGAAGAGTTTTTCGGGGAGTGTTCTCTATCAAGATTATTACCCATATTTTGCGTCTCCTCAATTTCCGCCTAATGATGTCACGTTTGCTGGTGATGGAAAATGGTTGGTGAAACATACGATCGTGTCTTTTTATGATCTTTATAAGTTGAATACGTCTGAACCAAGGGTCAATGTTGCGGACTAATTAATGGTAGCACATTTCTTAACACAGAAACCAACAAACTTGTAATGTATACACAATTTCCTAATATATACTTCAATAGCCATACATACGCATATTTAGAAGAAGGATATATGTAAATAGCGTCGAATAATAAATTGTATTAAGAAGTTCTATTATGCGAAATTTTTTTTCTTGCAACAGTGGAGGTTAAACGAATTGTTGTACTCTGGAAGAGTAGCCCGACTAAGTGTACAGTTTTTTATCTCTGATATAATGGTCTATACCATAAGCGGTTTTTTAGTCGGGTATATGAAGTTCTTGAGTGATATATCAGTCATAAGTATAAACGCCTATTTAATAATGTTATTTATGATTGGTACAATCTTTCTTGGCTTATTGTATCTGTCGGGGAATTATGAAACCTCAGAGCTATTACAGGTTAGGCCACAGATTTATTTTCGCTCACTATTATATAGTGCTGCTTTTTTTTATGTTATCTCCTTTTACTTGCGTAATGTAAGCTATTCTCGTATCTATTTCACCGTCTTTTTTGTAGTTAATTTTACCTTGGCTATTATAGTAAGGTATCTTCTGGCGAAAGTTTATAAATTAAAATTAGGAGATGAGGCCAAACTTCCACTAGTGGCTATTGGCTTTGAGTCAAGTGCCGATAATCTTTTAGAGAAACTGGCCCGGGATATGGGACTCAGGGTAGTGGCAACGACCGACCTAAACACAGAAATAGAAGATATAGTAAAAAGTCATCACAAATTAGCCAGCACGTTGGGCGTAGTGAGTCCAAGGGATCTGGGCATGTTAGTGTATGAAGAACGTGTTGGTGAACTGGAGACACTTATATCCTACTGTGAGCTTAATTACATCCCGCTATATATTGTACCGTCAGTGAGCAGGTTATTATCGATACCCCTAAAGACAATCAATTATAAAGGAATTCTTATTTTTGGACCTCAAGACTTAATTGTCGATGGTGTCTCAAAACGGTTAAAAAGAGTAATGGATGTTATTCTAGCTGCCGCCGGATTAATTTTTACCTCTTGGCTATCGGTGCTTGTGTGGATAATAGTAAAGCTTAGTTCATCGGGACCCGCCATATTCGCCCAAGAACGATTGGGGTTAGATGGAAAGAGAGTGCGGATTTATAAGTTCAGGACAATGGTTGTGGATTCGGAGAGACAACTTGTTGCTTTGCTTGAAAACGAGGAGATCAATAAAGATTATCATGATAGTTTCAAGATCGAGAATGACCCGAGAATAACTCCGCTTGGTAAATATTTAAGGAAGCTTAGCTTGGATGAATTGCCACAGTTTATTAATATTTTAAAAGGTGACCTAAGTTTTGTTGGACCTCGCCCCATTGTGCCAGCGGAAATTGCTCGGTATGGTACCCATGGAAATGTGATCCTTCGGGTGAAACCCGGTCTTACTGGTCTATGGCAAGTAAGTGGGCGTAACGATGTGAGTTACGAAGATCGGATTCAAATGGACCTCTATTACATTCATAACTGGTCGCTTGTCTTGGACTTAAAAATAATCTTCCAGACAATTCCTGTCGTGCTGTTTGGTAAGGGAGCAATGTAGTGTCCAAGGATGATAAGCATAAGCGATTGGAAGGGTGGAAGTGGTAAAAAAGGATCGCACCTTGATACTTTAACTAAGTGCAAATAGATGTTTACTGTCCGTCGTAAGATAGCAGGTGATGTAACAGAGGAGGAAGATATTACAGTGCGAGCACTGATAACAGGGGTCAATGGCTTTGTTGGAAAATACCTGGTCAAAGAGCTTCAGGAGAAGGGCTACTCAGTGAGTGGAATCGGAATGGGGCCGTTTGATCAGCAAGGTGTTTATTATAAGGAAGTAAATATCATGGAGCGGATTGATTTGGAACAGGCGATGGAGGAACTAAATCCCGATATGGTATTTCATCTAGCAGGCTTGGCGTCTGTTAGCCAGTCTTGGCGTGATCCAAAGGCCTCGTTTGAAGTAAATGTGATAGGCACGATTAACTTGTTGGAGTCATTGAAGGGGAGAGAGGTTCGGGCAATCGTTTATGTTGGCTCCTCTGAGATTTATGGACCAGGACGACGTCTGGGGGAAAAATTTTGTGAGACCACGTCACCCAATCCGCAGAGCCCTTATGCTACCTCTAAGTATGCTGCGGAACGCATTGCATTACAGTTAGGTCAGGTGTACAAACTTCCTGTTGTCCTAACGCGTCCGTTCAATCATATTGGGGTAGGCCAAAATGAGGGCTTTGTCGTTCCCGATTTTGCTCGTCAAATAATAGAGACTTCAAAGCGAAATGAACCTATTCGAGTCGGAAGACTTGACGTGTATCGCGATTTCACGGATGTAAGGGATATTGTCCGAGCGTATCGTTTGTTGGCAGAGAAAGCTCCAGCGGGTGAAACATATAACATATGCTCTGGCGTGGGTAGAAAAATCAGCGACATTCTTGATCTTATGCGGACGGAATATGGAAATCTGGCTGTGGAACTTGATGAAAGCAAGATACGACCTGTGGAGAATATTTACTCCGTAGGAGATAATGATAAAATACGAACTGC
This sequence comes from Desulfosporosinus metallidurans, assembly GCF_001936615.1. Lineage (GTDB taxonomy): Bacteria > Bacillota > Desulfitobacteriia > Desulfitobacteriales > Desulfitobacteriaceae > Desulfosporosinus > Desulfosporosinus metallidurans. The sequence goes on along the minus strand of NZ_MLBF01000011.1, from coordinate 116,178 downwards.
AATTGGTTGGGAACCTCTTTATCCTATTGAGGATAGCTTGAGAGGGGTATTAGCCGAATGGAAGGAATGCTTGGTGTAAACTAAATTACGAGTCAAGAAGGGATTGTTTATATGAAACGTGCTTTAATAACCGGGATAACCGGTCAGGATGGTTCCTATCTAACAGAGCTGTTGTTAGAAAAGGGCTACAAGGTTTATGGGGTTGTCCGGCGTAAGAGCAAGGCGGATTATGGAACTGTGGAACATTTGAAGAAGGACATAGAATTTATCTATGCCGATATGACCGATATGGCCTCCCTAATTCGGGCCATGAAGATTGCTCAACCGGATGAAGTATATAACTTAGCTGCTCAGTCCTTCGTGGCCACTTCTTGGGAACAACCATTAGCAACTGCAGAAATTAATGCCATTGGGGTTACTAATATGCTTGAGTCTATTCGCGTTGTGAAACCCGAAGCGCGTTTCTATCAGGCATCGACCAGTGAGATGTTTGGCTTAGTGCAAGAGACTCCTCAAACAGAAACAACCCCCTTGTATCCACGGAGTCCTTATGGAGTAGCCAAGCTCTATGGGCATTGGATTACAAAGAACTACCGGGAAAGTTTCCAAATGTATGCGTGTTCAGGGATCCTATTTAACCATGAATCGCCGCGCCGGGGCATGGAGTTTGTCACACGTAAGATTACAGACGCTGTGGCGCGAATTAAGTGCGGTTTACAGGACACCCTATACTTGGGTAATATGGATGCCAAACGGGATTGGGGCTACGCGGGAGATTATGTGAAAGCCATGTGGCTGATGCTCCAGCAAAAGGAAGCGGATGATTACGTCATAGCATCGGGAGAGACTCACTCGGTACGTGAATTTGTAGAACTGGCCTTTCGACATGCCGGGATTGAGCTGGAATGGAGCGGAGAGGGCATAGAGGAAAAGGGAATAGACAAGAACTCTGGGAAGACTTTGGTGGCAGTTGACCAGAGATTCTTTAGACCAGCAGAAGTGGAAATACTCCTTGGTAATCCTTCCAAAGCGCAAAGCGTTTTAAAATGGGAACGGGCTGTAGGATTTGAGGAGTTAGTTCGCATGATGACGGAGGGGGATTTAGCGCGAGTGAGCGGGGAAGTGGCTGGAAACGGAGTCGACGCCTGATGGGATCGGTTTTTAATGAAATCTATGCTTACCGGGAACTGTACAAGAATATGGTGAAGCGGGATCTGCGTACTCGCTACAAAGCTTCATTTCTTGGGTTTATGTGGACCTTTATCAATCCTTTACTACAATTGGTTGTTTATTCGGTTATGTTTTCAACAATTATGCGCATGAATATAGACAAATATCCGATGTTTTTGTTCGTAGTACTCTTGCCCTGGCTCTTTTTTGCTAATACGACACAGGAAGCAACTAATCTTATCATTAGCAATAGTAATATTGTGAAAAAAGTCTACTTTCCTCGGGAAATTCTCCCACTTGCCTCAGCTACAGCGGGATTAGTGAATCTAGGATTGAGTTATATTATTGCTTTAGCAGCATTGCTACTGTTTCGAATTCCACTTCGGCCAAGTCTTATTTCCCTCCCTTTAGTTATGGGATTAGAGTTTATCTTCACCTTGGGCGTGAGTTTCATTGTTTCTGCAGTTAATGTTTATTTCCGGGATACTGAGCACATTTGGGGTATATTACTGATGGCATGGTTCTATCTGACTCCAATTGTTTATTCGGTAAATATTATCCCAGCTCACTACTTAAAGTATATTTTTTTTAATCCTTTAGTTACCCTGACTGAGGCTTACCGAGATATTCTATATTACGGTGTATTTCCCTATTTTCCTGGTTTGTTGATGTTTGCGCTATTATCTCTCTTTGTTTTAGTCTTTGGATATCTTGTTTTTAAACGACTGGCGAAAGGCTTTGCCGAACAGATATAGGAGTAATATAGATGGAATTTGCAATTGAAGTTACGGACATATGGAAAAAGTTTAGACTGTATAATGACCGAGCTCCCACGTTAAAGGAAAAAGTTCTTTTCACCAAACGGAGCAAACATGAGGATCTATGGGTCCTAAAAGGTGTTAATCTTTGCGTTGAAAAGGGAAAAACAATTGGATTGATTGGGCAGAATGGTTCAGGCAAGAGCACTCTTTTGAAACTTATGACACGGATAATTTACCCTGACCAAGGAGGTATTCGGGTTCGAGGGAAGGTCTCAAGCCTACTTGAGTTGGGAGCTGGCTTTCATCCGGATTTTAGCGGTATGGAAAATATCTATATGAATGCTGCAATTTTTGGACTAACAAAAAAAGAGATTGATGGAAAAATAGATGAAATTATCAGCTTTTCTGAATTGGAGGAATTCATAGATAGCCCTGTTCGAACTTATTCGTCGGGTATGTACATGCGGCTTGCTTTCTCCATTGCCATTAACGTGGAGCCTGATATTCTGTTGATTGACGAGATCCTGGCCGTAGGGGATGAAAACTTTCAGAAAAAGTGCTTTAACAAGATGAAGTCTTTTAAATCCCGTGGCACAACAATCGTGATTGTTTCTCACGGTCTTGGCTCACTGGAGATGCTCTGCGACGAGATTGCATGGTTGCACGAAGGAACGTTAGTTCGCCGAGGTATTCCGGCTGAGGTAGTGGGCGAATATCGGGCGATCATGTCTGGTGAAGAGAATCAGCGGGTAGAGGCAGAGAATCATCAACAGGAGGAGCGGGTCAGTGAAGAAGGAAATGGGGAAAATCTGGTATCCACGCAGGGGGGGAATGGAAAACGCTGGGGTGATGGTTCGGTGGAGATTGTAGATGTCGTTATCTTGGACCACTTAGGCCAGCGGAAATTTACTTTTGAATGTGGTGAGTCTTGTGTTATTGAGATGCACTGTAATAAGCATCGACCAGTAGCCAGCCTAGTATTCGGTATAGCAATCTATCGTAGAGACGATCTCTGGTGCTATGGAACAAATACTTTTATCGATAGGCATACTGTTGATGTTGAAGGATTGGATGAAGAGATCATCGTTAGGGTCAGCATTGATAAATTAAACCTGATGGAGGGCGAGTACTACCTCAATGTGGCTACTCATGACGAATATGCGAGTCCTTATGACTATCAAACGAACCGAGTGAGATTTTCAATATACTCGAACATAAAGGATTCAGGAGTATGTAGACTTGAGCATCAATGGTCCATCATCTAGATGTGATAATGAGCTGGAACAAAATATGCATATAAAGTATGGACAGGATTAATTCGATTATATTCACTAGGATGCAACTACCGAAAATTATCGTTTAGGAGTGTTAACATGGACGAGAAACTTTCCATATCCGTTCCAGAATCAATTAACACAGAAGATATTATGAGAGAGATTCGTGACAGGCTGGCAAATGAGGAGACTCAATTAAAGGTTTCCTCGCTTAGTACCCTTAAGAATTTTGATCAGATTAGGGGCGCTTCATGCGAGCCCGTGGATAATAATTTAGAACTTCTTAACGAATGTGTCAGGGAGAATAATCAGAATTGGGATGTAAACCCAGTATGGCCGATCACTTCACACCGTAAGGTAATCGGTCCTATAATGGTTTTTGGTAAGCGGATTGTGAGAAAGTTGCTAAGCTGGTATGTTGCAAGACCTTGGCAACAGCAGTTTGTATTCAACTCATCTGTTACCCGCTCTATAAACGAACTGGTAAAATTGATCACTTCTTATAATTCAAAGTTAAATGATGAATCGCAGGCCTTGGATTATGAACATTTAGTTAAGCGGGTAACGGGACTGGAAATGATATTAGAGGATGAAAGAGAAGACAAAAAACTTAGTAACATTCTGGAGAAGACTGATCGATTCGAAGACGCTTTACAGGGGTTTGCTAAGGAGAAGCAGCGTCTTGGAAGTGAAGTCGTGGGTCTGAATGATGAGCTTTTATTCCTTTCCGAAAAGATCCGCCGGTTAGAGCGGTCTCTTAAAGATCAAGTTATTCCATCTATTGGGCTGGACGGGGAAAAGATAGCTTCATTTGGTGCTGTAGAGTTTGATTACTTTATGTTTGAACAACGCTTTAGGGGCTCATGCGTGGAAATAAAGGAACGTCAAAGGGTTTATCTAGACTTCTTTAAGGGTCGTCATGAAGTCTTAGATATCGGTTGCGGGCGGGGAGAATTCCTAGAATTGATGCGTGAAAACGGGATCAGGGCGACTGGGGTAGATTCCAATCCGGATATGGTGGCCTTTGCCCGCAGTCTTGGGGCAGATGTCGTGCTGGGTGAGGCCAAAACCTATCTTAAAGAAATGAATAGCGGGATTGATGGAATTTTTTCGGCACAACTTATTGAACATCTTAGTCCTGCTGAAATGCTGGATCTGATTAGAGTCTGTTACGACAAGCTTGATCAGGGGGGAGTTCTTGTTTTAGAAACAGTCAATCCAACATGCTTATCTATTTTTGCTGAGAGCTTTTACATGGATTTATCCCATATAAGACCAGTTCATCCGGCTACATTAGCCTTTGTTTTAAAGGAAGAAGGATTTGTAAACATCCAAACACTTTATTTATCGCCATTTGCTGACACGGAAAAGATACCCAACTTGCCAATTGAAGGGGCAGATGAGTTTAACGCTGGGATTGAAAGACTTAATTCTCGCTTATTTAGTTATAGAGACTACGCGATTATTGGAGTAAAGCGATGAATAAGGATTTGCGCATAGCCTTTGTAACACCTTGGTATGGCCCTGACATTCCGGGAGGGGCAGAGGCAGAGCTACGAGGATTGGCAGAAAGGTTATCACAGTATGGAGAAGGCGTAGTAATTGAAGTTCTAACAACCTGTGTTAAAGAGTTTATGAGCGATTGGAGTGAAAATTATCATAAACCAAGTAGCGAGGTTATACGGGGGGTTAAAGTAACAAGATTTCCTGTCAGAAAGCGCGATACTCTAGAATTTGACAAAGTCAATTTTAAACTAATGAGTAAGTTAACATTAACAAATATTGAAGAACAAAAATTTTTCAGTGAAATGATTCGTAGTCCAGAAATGGAGAAATATATTTCATTGAACTGTAACCACTTTGATTTATTTATTTTTATTCCATATATGTTTGGTACAACTTTTTGGGGGATTCAGGCTTGCCCTGAGCGCTCTATTATAATTCCTTGCTTACATGAAGAGTCATATGCCTATATGGGTTTGGTTAAGGAAATGTTTTCCTTGGTGAAGGGTATCGTCTTTCTTGCTCAACCTGAAAAAGAGTTGGCCCTTAAGCTTTACGATATATCGCGAACTGAAACTGAGGTCTTGGGTGGAGGCGTCGATACTAATTATAAAGGATATCCCGATGAATTTCGTAGAAAATTTGGAATTGATGGACCGATAGTTTTATACGCTGGGCGAAAAGACAAGGGTAAGAACGTTGACGGCTTACTTAAGTCCTATTATACATTTAAACAAAGGTATCCCTTTGATAACTCTCGTTTAATACTTATTGGCGGAGGAGATATTGAGGTACCTCAAGAGTTAAGAAAACATGTTGTTGATTTGGGGTTCGTATCTCAACAGGATAAGTATGATGCATATGAGGCTGCAGCAGTATTGTGTCAGCCGTCCGTGAATGAAAGTTTTTCGATTGTTATTATGGAAAGCTGGTTTTCGGGTACGCCCGTTATTGTTAATGGGAGATGCGCTGTTACAAAAGACTTTTGCACTACTGCCAATGGAGGTCTTTATTATGACAACGATTTTGAATTTTCAGAAGCCCTATGGTGGTTGCTCAATAACCAGAAGGCTGGGAAAAAACTAGGAACGCAAGGAAGAGATTTTGTTTTAGAACATTTCACATGGAATGCAATAATCAGTCGCTACCTAGAATTCTTTCGTAAAGTAAGTGACAGAGGGGATGGAGTATGACGAATGGTCGGATAATTCAGGTATTACCAACCATATCTTATGGGGATGCTGTCAGCAATCATGTCCTCCAAATCAGGGATATATGCAGGCAAAGCGGGTGGAATACAGCCATTTATGCTGAGAATATTGATCCCCGTATAGCTGAAGTGGAAAGAATAGGGAACCTGAGCCGTGACATGAGACGTCAAGACATTATTGTTTATCACATGTCTACCGGGTCAAGTGTGACGGAGTTAGTGGCATCTCTTCCGGTTGATCGGAAAGTGATGATCTATCATAATGTTACACCTACTGAATATTTTACTCGCTATAATTATAATATGGCAACCCTTGTATCCCAAGGAAGAGAGCAACTGAAAAAGGTGAGTTCCGCTTTTCGATTGGCTCTTGCAGATTCCGAATTTAATAGAGCCGAGTTAGAAGCGGCAGGATTCCGAAAAACAGGCGTATTGCCCCTTTGGCTCCATGATGACAAATATGAATCTGAGCCAGATGCGGCGATTTTAGAAAGGTACTTGGATGGTAGAACAAACATTCTCTTTGTTGGAAGAATCGTTCCGAACAAAAAACAAGAAGATCTCATTAAGTCGTTTTATTATTATAAGAAGTTATTTAATCCTTCAGCGCGACTTCTTATAGTTGGGTCTTGGAATGGGATGGAGGAGTACTTACGCGACTTACACAAATTTGCAAGCTATCTGGAGTTGGAAGATGTGGTTTTTACAGGACATGTCAGCGATAGTGAACTTTTGGCATATTATAAGGTAGCTCATATATTTTTGTCACAGAGTGAGCACGAAGGCTTTTGTGTTCCTTTGCTGGAAAGTATGCGTTTTGGTGTACCGATATTAGCTTATTCTGTTGCAGCGATACCAGACACTCTTGGAACTGCTGGACTGAAATTCTCAGAGAAGGATTATCCATCGATTGCCGCCCTAATGGACATTGTGAGTAAACGCAAAGATATTTATATCAAGTTAATTGAATCTCAAAAAGAGAGATTGAAAAGTTTCGACGAGAGTCATATTACGAACAAGTTCTGGCAGTACATAAATTCTCTTTAAGGCAAGGGTGAAGTATGAAACGGATAGCCATCGTGGTACAAAGATATGGGTTAGAGGTTAATGGGGGTTCCGAGCTCTATTGCAGGCAGATAGCGGAGCGACTAGTGAAATTTTATGAGGTAGAAGTTCTAACGACGTGTGCTATTGACTACGTTACCTGGAGAAACGAATACTCCCAAGGTGCGGAGGTTATGAACAGGGTAACTGTCAGGCGTTTTAAGACAGATCGTGAGCGCGTGCCGAGCGACTTTGACAGGTCTTCAAGGAAAATTTTCTCATCAAAGAGTATGTTTTCTGAGGGTCTTGCTTGGCAGCAAGAGCAAGGACCAGTTTCCACAGATCTGCTTCACTATCTTGAAGAACATAAGGGCTCATATTACGTGGTGATTTTCATGACATACCTTTATGCCACGACTTATTTTGGTCTGCACATTGCTCCGGAGAGGAGTATACTCATTCCAACAGCGCATGATGAGCCTCCTATTCATCTTAATATTTTCAATAGTCTCTTTCATTTACCACGAGTGATTCTTTTCCTAACCGAAGAGGAAAAAAAGTTTGTCCAGACTAAGTTTAAAAATAGTTATATTTCTTCGCTCACTGTGGGCTTAGGAGTTGAGTGTCCGTCAAAGAAAATATTGCCCAATTTCCGGAAAAAGTATGGAATTGCAGATCGTTTTGTGTTATACGTTGGACGCATCGACGAGTCAAAGGGTTGTGGTCAGCTCTTCGATTTTTTTCTTAGATACGTAAATGAAGGTAATAGAAAAGGCCTGAAGCTCGTTTTGATAGGAAAGCCCGTGTTCAAAATTCCTAAAGATCCACGAATTATCAGTCTGGGTTTTTTGAGTGATGAAGATAAGTTTGCAGCTATAGAAAGTGCTGATTTAATCGTTAACCCTTCCCAATACGAAAGTCTATCTATGATTCTTTTGGAGGCATTTTCCATGGATACTCCCGTTTTGGTTAATGGCAATTGCGAGGTTCTTAAGGGTCATTGTCTGAGGAGTAATGGTGGTCTGTTCTATGAAAATTACGTTGAGTTTTGCGAGACATTAGACTATTTACTAGATCATGATAGGATAAGGTTAGGTATGGGACAGAATGGTCGCCAATATGTTGAGCGGAACTATCAATGGGCGGTAATTGAGGATAAGTTTCGGAGTGCTATAGAGGTTGTGGGGTCGTCTGAAAATAAACGTCTTTGTCGTACTGATCGAGAAGAAGTGGGTAATGACGGTTTAGAAAGGGAAGCAGCTTTATGAAGATAGCAATTGATATGAGGGCTCTTCCTAAGTCAGGCATTGGGAACTACAGTCAGGCCCTTCTGAAAAAGCTCCCAATCATGTTCTCAGGAGTCGAGACCGCGGCGGTTTCAGATGAAGTTACTATCAGTAGACGAAAGTTCCACGGTTATTCAACGCGTTTACAACGTCTATGGTGGGAACAAGTAGATCTACCACGATTCCTTAAAGACAATAAAGTTGACATTCTACACAATCCAATGAACTTTGGATTACCAATAAGACAGGTTATAAAGTCTGTCGTTACGATTCACGACGTAATACCTTTAGTCTTTAAGGATATATATCTCGGTACGAATGTTGAACGTACCTATTACCGTTTAGCCTTGCAGATAGCCTTAAACCGATCCGCTAGAATAATTACGGATTCTATCTTCTCTAGGGATGAAATAGTAAAGTACATGTCTGTGCCCAGAGAAAAGATAAAGGTTATTTACTTGGCATGTGGAGAAGAGTTTGTACCTGTACGTGATCCGATATTACAGAGGATTCCGGCACAAAAGTTCGGACTTCACCGGCCATTTGTTTTAACAATAGGTGGCAATGAGCCCAGAAAGAATGTGGATCGACTTGTGAAGGTTTTCCAACACTTAAGCAAGAACCCGGGAGTAGATCTTGCGGTGATTGGCGGGAGTTGGAGAGGGACAAAGTTAAGTGAGAACATTAGAGGTGCCAACAATATTTTCTTTCTTGGCCCGGTTGACCAGCAGGAATTAGTCTCTCTGTACAGTATGGCTGAATTATTTGTCTTCCCTTCACTTTATGAAGGATTTGGACTCCCAGTTCTGGAAGCTATGGCCTGTGGGACTCCGGTGGCAGCTTCTAATACTTCTTCAATTCCAGAGGTTGCAGGAGATGCGGCAATGCTCTTTGACCCACAGGATGAAGAGGAAATGTCAAAGATAGTTACTGGTATTTTGGAAAGTCGCGAAACGAGGGAGGAATTAAGCCTTAAAGGACTGGAAAGAGCCAAGATGTTTACATGGGAGAATACGCTCATGAGAACTATGGAAATTTATAAAGAAGTTATGTAGGAGGAAGGCCACTAGTATGCGGAGGTAATCTGGATCATAACTCAGGTGTACGTAAATAAATTTTGTCGACAGAATAAATTGGACCGACTAGTTAAGGCGGGATCACTGAATGAATAAAAAAATTGAAGGATTAGCACTTTGGCTTTTGCCGATTATAATCCTAGCTATGTTAGTAGTTAATGCTCGGATTATGAGCGGTCATTACTTGACACTTAATGGACTTGAAAAATCAAATAAGGTGTATGGCGAACAAATTTTGATAAAAGAAGCAATGAAAACTGGCATCCATGCTACATCCGGTCAATTGCTAAAAATTGATGTTACAACGGTAAACACCGGTAATTTCATCTGGTCCCACGACGGACCAAATCCTGTGCATCTCTCGTATCAAATCCTAGATCACAATAAGCAACTGGTACGAAGTGACGGTCTGAGAACAACTCTTCCTTATGATCTACGCCCCGGACAACGGGTCACAGTGCCAATGAACCTGAAAGCGCCAGATGAGGTGGGGGATTACGTTGTACAGTTAGATATGGTTCAGGAAGGTGAGGCTTGGTTTGGAGAGAAAGGCTCAAAGCCATTAGTGTTACTATTGGAGGTTGCTAAGACCTGAATCCTTAGCTTACTAAGGCTTGATAATCGTTTTGTGTTTTAATTTTTAATTGTTCTGCTTGGTAGAAGGAGAGAAATATGTAATGCAACGGATAAAAAATAATGATAACCAAATGAATTCAGTTTTAATGTATACCAGTGCTATCCTACTAACTTTAGTCATTTTGGTTGGAGTTATGAAGTTATGGCATGCAAATTTAACAGTGCCATTTAACTACGGTGGAGATGGTATTTTTACTCAAGCGTACATCAAAGGAATTGTTGATAACGGGTGGTTTTTAAATAACCGATTTTTTGGTGCTCCTTTCGGAGCAAACATGTTTGACTACCCCAGTTCAGATGGATTAACGTTACTTTGGGTAAAATTCTTGTCCTTTTTCACCCAACAAGTTGGACTTATAGTAAACTCTTCTTTTATTCTAACGTTTATTATGACTACGATTACAAGTCTCTATGTGTTTCGGAAATTTGGTATTTCTAGGACAGTCGCAGTTGGTATTAGCCTACTTTACAGTTTTCTACCATACCATTTCTTTAGAGGCGAAGGGCATTTCTTCTTATCTTTTTATTTTCAGGTTCCGCTACTTATAATGATTGCACTTTGGATTATTAACGGTGAATTTGCGTCGTATTCCGCCATACCGATAAGAATTAGGGATTTGTGTCGACAAAGAAAGTTTGTCTTGAGTGCTCTGATCTGCCTAGTTTCATCGTGTATAGGCGTTTATTATGCTTTTTTTGCTTGCTTTTTTCTATTTGTGGCTGGATTTGATGCATTTGTTAGAGATAAGAGAATCTCTCATATTGTTGCTACAGTGATATTGCTATGTGTCATGGGTTCCGGCGTTGTATTAAATATTGCTCCTAATCTTATTTATGTTCACAACCATGGGACTAATGCAGAAGTTGCCCACAAAAGTCCGGAGGACTCGGAAATTTATGGATTGAAAATAACTCAAATGCTGTTGCCTGTGTCAGGTCATAGAATTGGCTTCTTGGCGAAGGATAAAGCTTTATATGATGCAAGTGCTCCCCTGGTTAATGAAAACGATTCTGCTACCTTAGGCGTTATTGGCAGTATTGGATTTGTTATTCTCATAGCGATGGCGATTTTCGGTAGCTTCTTGCCAGTTAGTCGAGATATTCTGGTAATAAGACAACTTGCTGTGCTAAACTTGTCAGGGATTCTACTGGCAACCATTGGCGGATTTGGAACGATGTTTGCACTGATCATTTCACCGGAAATCAGAGGGTATAACAGAATCGTTGTATTTATTGCATTCTTATCACTTTTTGCTGTAGGGGTGCTCGTTGACAAACTTGTTAACTTAGCTAGCCAATATAGAAGACTTAGATGGGTGAGGTTCATATTGCCTGTTTTCATTTTAGCAGTTGGAATATATGATCAAACGACTGTCCATTATATACCTGATTATAATGGCGTCAGATCTAGTTATGAAAATGATGCAAGATTCATTAGTCAGATCGAACATTCCGTTCCTAAGGATTCTATGATCTTTCAACTACCGTATGTTCCCTTTCCGGAAAATCCACTAGTCAATAACATGGCCGATTATGATCTGTTTCGTGGGTATTTGCACTCACAAGATCTAAGCTGGAGTTACGGAACAATGAAAGGACGGGCGGGAGATAAATGGTATAAAGATGTTAGTCAACAGCCGTTGGATGAGATGCTGAAAACGATATCCTTAAGCGGATTTAATGGCATCTACATTGACCGATATGGTTACAAGGATCAGGCAAATAAGATGATTGCTGATATCTCCCAGCACTTGGATGAACAGCCGATTTACAGTAATAATCAAAGGTTAGTGTTTTTCAATCTAATTAAATTCAATAACTCATTAAAGTTGGGCTATACACCACAACAATATGAAGTGGCGCAAGATAATGCACTTCACCCATTACTTATGTCTTGGAAAGGGGGATTTTCTGGGTTGGAAGATACTACTTCAGCCAACTGGCGTTGGTGCTCTTCTACAGGTCAATCGGAACTAAATAATCCCTCGGACAAACCTAAACAGGTTGAAATTCAGATGTCAATAGCTACAGGTTATCCGGAAAAGTCGAATCTCTACATTAGTGGAACTGATTTTTCGGATAAGTTAATAGTGAGCAACCAGTCTACATTATATACCAAGATCATCAATGTTCCACCGGGGAATTATATACTTAAATTCTCAAGTGACGCGAAGAGAGTCGATGCACCCCAAGATCCAAGATATTTGGTATTTAGGGTTGAAAATTTCAAGTCTACAATTCTTCCTCAAAAGTATTAGTTGTCGCATGGTTTACTTCTATAAATATAAGGAGCTTGTATCAGATGGGTAGGACATTACGACTCTATAGGAAATTTTATCGGGAATCTATTGCTGAAAAAGCTATTGTAAATAAATCAAGAAGCAATAAATGACGAGTTATAGTTTTTATTGAGAAGGGAAAGTGTTATGAAAATAAAAATGTATGAAGTAGTCAAACAGCATAAATACATAGTTCTTGCAACTTTATTTTTCTTAATTGTTGTTTTCCCGATGTTTATAAGTGGATATATGTTTGATGATGCTATAAATTCATATACGCTAGGAGGTATGATTGAGTCTAATCTAACATTAACGCAACATACTTTAAAATATATGAGTAGTTGGATTCACAATGGGCGATTCTTTCCGCTTGCCTTTTATGGCTATGGGTTATTCGTATTAATACAAAATCTTGTGGCTTATAAAATTTTTTTATTTCTTTTAAATCTTATAGACATCAGTCTGTTTTTATATTTAATATTTTTGTTAACAAAAAATAAAGTCATGGTAAACTTATCTTATTTAACAATACCACTATTCTACTCTTTCCATATAGGGTTTGATCCTGTATTGGGTTTTGGTGGATTATTGCAACTGGTTTTTCTATACATTTTGATTTCACTGATTTTTCTTAAATTTTATTTAGATTCTAGAAAATTTCTTTATCTTTTATTAAGTGTTCTGTTCTATTGTTTTAGTCTAGCGACTTATGAAATTACATATTTGTTTTTTCTATTCCATGCAGTGGTAATTTGGTTTAATTATAAGCAGCAACATCCCCCCAAAAAAAACACATTGCTTTATATTTCCCCTTTTCTGGGTAGTGCTGTTCTATTTGCAGGACTTTCGTTATTGTTGAGATATATTTTTAAAGTCCCGATTATTGGTTCTAATTCTCCGTATACCATAAATATCAAGATAGCTCCTATGTTAGCTACCTATGCCAAGCAACTCGTAGGTACTTTGCCATTATCATACAGAATCCTTGATCCAGACAAGCTTTTTTCTCCAAGCTATTCAATTTTTATTAAATTAATTTTACTAGCCCTTCCAATTGTATTCATATTTTTATTGGGTTTATGTAATGGTAAGAATTCCATGACTAGGGATGAGAAATTACCTTTGCAGTCTACCATCGTGTTAGGGTTATTAATGTTGATTTTGCCAGGTGTGTTAGTTTCGTTTTCAGCAAAATATCAGGGGTACATGGGGTGGGGACGACCATACCTTCCGGTATTTATACAAATTTTTGGTTTGGATTTAATTTTGATTTCTAGTGGTTTGTACTTCAGACACAGATTTGCTAAGTGGTTGAAGTTTTTGGACGATGGCTTATTCCCTAAGGCAATTCGATATCTTTCACTAGCATTGGTAGCTATACTGTGTTTTTTCACCGTTTCTTCAAATTATAGCATTGTCCAAAGGTCAAATCAGTTTTGGTTATATCCGCGAAAGACATTAGAATACGCGTTGGATAATGGATTGCTAAATGGTTTACCTTCGGATTCTGTAATTCTAGTCGATAGTAATAATCCATGGGATAGTACAGCATTTTTTCTAATGCATTCTGGAATCAAGGGACAGAAGGTACTGAGCAAAGGTAACTACGTGAGTAGTGGTAGTCTGGAACCTCAGCCGTTTAGCATTTACCAGGATTCAGAAAGTAGCAATAAATTGCCGTTTTCTACGAAACACGTCTATTATTTAAGGTATGATAGTAAGCAATTGGGAACTGGTTATGTTATCTTAGCTCCTCTTGATGACCTGAAAATTAATGACAATAGAATCATTTCGGCCTTTGCTAGTGTAGCTAAGATTTTTTATTGGTCGCCAGATTCCGCTAGTACTCTGTCGCAGGTGTCTGGTGTGATTGAATATAATGATAATAATGTGAGGCAATTTTTGCTCAAACGATCCGAGTTGAAGGATTCAAAATATGGTAATGATTTCATTATCAGTAGAGTTGAAAACTTGGGCGGAATGATCGATCTTAACTCAGTTAATGTTAATAGCATCAGTAGTTCGACGAGAAAATCCGAATATTGGAATTTAGTACCACAGAATCAGTTGTTATTTAAGGATCATCAAGTTCCTCAATTCCATGTTGGTTTTAAGAATGGGTTTGTAAAAGATGGTGCCGAGTTTTCACCTGTTGAATTAGCGAGTAGCTTTTCTGTTGAAGTATTGGTCAAGCCATACGCCACACAGGTTCCATATGCAGGGATCATTGGAAATCATCCCGGAGAGAAATATTATAGTGGTTTTGTGATTCAGCAGAACAGTCAATCGGCAAATAATTATCAGTTCGGTTTTGGTGACGGAAATAAATGGATGAAGGAAACGGATTTTAAGTTAACTCCGAACCAATGGAGCTATGTTGCTGTAATTGTTAATCAACATACGCAAGAAATTGTTGTGTATGTGAATGGTACGTTAGCAGGCAAACAAGTCCTTGAGGGACAAATTAATAATAGCCATCAACCATTATTTGTCGGGAATTTTATAGGAGGAGATCGGGCTTTTAATGGACTAATCAAAGAGGTTAAAATTACAAATGGTGTACTTACAAGGGAAGAAATTCAAATTAATAGTGAATTGGTAGAACAGAATAGAGAGGGTTTATAGGAAATGTTGAGTTGATTCTATGGAAAATAAAGAAATGAGGATAAAAAGATGAAAGTCGTAATTCTTGCCGGCGGTTTCGGCACACGAATTTCCGAAGAAAGTCATTTGAAACCAAAGCCCATGATTGAAATTGGGGAAATGCCAATTTTATGGCATATCATGAAGACTTACTCATTTTACGACTTCAATGAATTTGTTATCTGCTGCGGCTACAAAGCCTATATGATTAAGGAGTATTTTGCGGATTATTACCTACATAGAAGTGATATTACATTAGATTTTTCGGATGAAAACAAAATGGAGGTACATAATAACTTTGCTGAACCCTGGAAGGTAACCCTGGTTGACACAGGTCTTAACACGATGACTGGCGGTCGCGTGAAAAGAATTCAAAAGTACATTGGCGAGGAACCGTTTATGCTTACCTATGGCGACGGTATTTGTGACATTAATATCAATAAATTGGTTGAGTTCCATAAATCACATGGAAAAATTGCAACAATGACAGCGATTAATGTTGGTCAGCGTTTTGGCGTGCTGGATATCGACAAGGATAACACTATTCACGCCTTTCGGGAAAAACAGAAGGACGATGGCAGTGTAATTAATGGCGGTTTTATGGTTTTAGAACCTAAAATTTTTGATTATATTGAAGGCGACTGGACAGTATTCGAAAAAGAGCCGCTTGAAACTGTTGCAAAGTATGGAGAATTAAAAGCTTATAAGCACGATGGCTTCTGGCAGTGTATGGATACTCAGCGTGACAAGCACCAGCTGGAAGAATTATGGGCTAGCGGACAAGCCCCTTGGAAAATATGGTAAGGTGATAAAAATGAATTTAAGCTTTTATAAGGGCAAAAAGGTATTTGTAACAGGACACACAGGGTTTAAGGGTTCATGGTTGTGCCGCATGTTAGTAAAAGCTGGTGCGATTGTCACAGGGTATGCACTAGAGCTACCCACCATTACAAATCTCTTCTCACTTTGCGGTGTTCAGAATAAAATGACTTCTAACATTGGGGATGTACGTGATTTAGCCACCCTCAAATCCGCTTTTGAACAAGCACAACCGGAAATTGTGCTGCATCTCGCGGCGCAGCCCATTGTACGCGACAGTTATAGGGATCCTCGTAACACTTATGAAATCAACGTCATGGGTACGGTCAATATTTTGGAATGCATTAGGACATCTAACTGCGTCAAATCCTTTCTAAACGTCACCACGGACAAAGTGTACCACAATAATGAATGGGCATGGGGTTATCGGGAAAATGAGCCTTTGGACGGTTTTGATCCATATTCCAATTCGAAATCCTGCTCAGAGCTTGTAACCCATAGCTATAAGAACTCCTTTTTTGCTGACGGTCAAGTGGCCATTTCAACCGCCCGAGCTGGAAATGTTGTTGGTGGCGGTGATTTTGCGAATGACCGTATTATCCCAGACTGTATTCGAGCAGCAGAAAAAAAAGAGCCTATTATTGTTCGCAATCCCCATTCTACCCGTCCCTACCAGCATGTGCTAGAACCCCTTTATGCGTATCTGATGATCGTGGCCAGACAATTTGAGGATGGAAGATACGCGGATTATTACAATGTTGGTCCAGATGACTGTGACTGCATTACTACAGGAGCCCTTGTGGACCTATTCTGTAAAAAATGGGGAGAAGGACAAGCATGGGAAAATAAATTCGTCGGCGGTCCCCATGAGGCGAACTTCCTCAAGTTGGACTGCTCCAAGCTGAAAACCACCTTCGGTTGGCAACCACGCTGGGGCGTTGCCGATGCCATTAATAAAACTGTGGACTGGACCAAAGTATACCTAGCAAAAGGCGATATTCCCGCAATCATGGACGAACAGATTGAGGAATTTTTAGCCAGATAGGAGATAAATAATGTTTGAGAATATGACAGAGCAACAGGCGAAGGATCAGATTCTAAATATGGTTTCTAATTATTGTGATACCTACCACAATCAGAACAAGGACTTTTATGAGGGTAAGCGTATCCCATACGCATCCCGAGTTTATGACCACGAAGAGATGGTCAATCTCGTCGACAGCTCACTTGAATTCTGGCTGACTGCCGGTCGCTACACCGATGAATTCGAGCGGAATTTCGCCACGTATTTAGGTGTAAAGACTTGTGCACTGGTAAACTCGGGTTCCTCTGCCAATCTAATTGCTTTTATGGCGCTGACCTCTCCACTACTAGGCGACCGTGCGGTCAAGCGCGGTGATGAGGTTATCACAGTGGCAGCCGGTTTCCCGACGACGGTGGCACCGATTATCCAATTTGGAGCGATTCCTGTTTTTGTCGATGTGACCGTTCCGCAATATAATATTGATGTTTCCATGTTGGAAAAAGCTCTGTCAGACAAAACTAAAGCGGTTATGATTGCTCACACCCTCGGCAACCCCTTTGACTTATCAGCAGTTAAGGCCTTCTGTGACAAGCATAAGTTATGGCTGGTTGAGGACAATTGCGACGCTTTGGGTTCTATATACAGAATCAATGGGCAGGACAAACTTACAGGCTCCATCGGTGACATTGGAACCTCCAGCTTTTATCCGCCTCACCATATGACCATGGGAGAAGGCGGCGCGGTCTATTCCAATGATCCACTGCTTGGCAAAATTATTAAATCCTTCCGTGATTGGGGACGAGACTGTGTTTGCCCCTCCGGTCAAGATAACCTGTGTGGACATCGTTTTGACAAGCAGTATGGAGAGCTTCCGCTAGGCTATGACCACAAATATGTTTATTCCCACTTTGGCTATAATCTAAAGGCGACCGATATGCAGGCGGCCGTGGGCGTTGCCCAGTTGAAAAAATTCCCGTCATTTGTAGAACGCAGACGCCATAATTTTGACCGACTAAAAGCTGCTTTAGTGGAAGTTAGTGATAAACTGATACTCCCTGAGCCTTGCGAAAATTCCATTCCAAGCTGGTTCGGTTTACTGATTACGTGTAAAGCTGGCGTTAACCGTAACGCAGTGGTTCAGTACGTGGAAGATCATGGCGTCCAGACAAGAATGCTTTTTGCCGGCAATCTAATCAAGCACCCATGTTTTAATGAAATGCGCGCCACAGGTAAAGGATATCGAGTCGTAGGCGAGTTAGCCAATACAGACCGCATTATGAACGATACCTTCTGGGTTGGCGTGTATCCCGGAATGACCGATGAGATGATTGACTATATGGCTAAGACCATAAAGGGTGCTGTAAAATAGATGAACTTATTATCTAAGCTGGATATTCACAGCAAACAGGATTTTTATCGTTTTATAAAACAGTTTACCAAGTTTGGACTGGTGGGCATTTTAAATACTGCTATTTCACTCGCAATCTATTATGCCTTTGTATTTATAAACCCCGCATTATATATTGTAGGTAATACGGTCGGGTTCGTAGTAAGCGTGCTGAATTCCTATTATTGGAACAATAAATATGTTTTTCAGAAAAGTGAGAAGGGGCATTTAAAGACTATTTTAAAAACATTTATGGCTTATGGTAGTACTTTTGTGTTGGGTACAATATTATTGTTCGTGATGGTTGAGTTCCTACACATAACCAAGTATCTTGCGCCGATTTTAAACCTGATTCTTACAATACCACTGAATTTTTTGATCAATAAGTTTTGGGCGTTTAAGTGAAGAAGAGGTATCTTTGGAAGTTGAGTGATTATATTGCCCCATTTTAATGCATACAAGAAATAATGAAATGAAGGAAAAGTTATGAAAAAAGTAAGTGTGGTTGTTCCGTGTTGGAATGAGCAGGAAAATGTAATTCCTTTAACAGAAGCAATCGTAAATCAATTCCAAAGTAATCTTCCCCAATATGACTATGAAATTATCTTTATTGATAATTGCTCGCAAGATACAACAAGAGAAAAGTTAATTGGTTTATGTGTTCAAAATAAAAAGGTCAAAGCAATTTTTAACACTAAAAACTTTGGGCAGTTTAATTCGCCGTATTATGGGCTGTGCCAAACAGCGGGTGATTGTACCATTTCAATGTCTGCGGATTTTCAGGATCCTGTTGAGATGATTCCAAAATTCGTTGCTCAATGGGAGCAAGGGTTTAAAATCGTATGCGCTATAAAAAGAACCAGCAAAGAAAATAAGCTTATGTACTTTTTACGCTCCTGTTACTACAAGATGATAAAAAAGATGTCCGACGTGGAACAAATAGAGCATTTCACAGGGTTTGGTTTATATGATAAAAGTTTTATTCAGGTGTTAAGAGATTTGGATGACTCTACGCCGTTTTTGCGAGGTATTGTTGCGGAACTTGGTTCAGAACGTAAAGACATTCCATATGAGCAGGCAAAACGCCGAGCAGGCAAAACTCACAACAACTGGTACACCTTATATGATGGAGCTATGCTCAGCTTTACCTCTTACACCAAAATCGGTCTAAGATTAGCGACTATTTTGGGGTTTGTGGCTTCCGGAATTAGTATGCTGGTTGCGCTCGTTTATCTCGTTATGAAGCTTATTTTTTGGGACAGGTTTATTGCTGGAACTGCACCGATAATCATTGGCGTTTTTTTCATGGGTTCTATCCAGTTGTTTTTCATTGGACTATTAGGTGAATATATAATGAATATCAATACCAGAATCATGAACCGTCCTTTGGTTATTGAGGAAAAACGTATTAATTTTGACGATAATAAGGATGAAGCAATTGAAAAACAATAATTATTGACTAGAAATACTTATGTTATAGGTTATTGAGGCTCTTTCATATATGAAAGTTACTTCGTGTTTAAACCTTATAGCCTGAATCTAAACTTTAAATGAAGGGTGGTGTGGTGGAAGTGGCTTGAAAGAAGTTGTTGAAGTTGTTGAAGTTGTTGAAGTTGTGATAAAGAGTTTACGTTAAAAATTATAAAACAAAAATTGACAATAGAAAGGTGTGTCTATTAAGATGAGAAATGTTAAACTGGTGGATTGTACGTTGAGAGATGGTGGTTATGTTAATGACTGGGAGTTTGGGAATGATAACATTATCAACATTTTTGAGCGCCTAGTCAGCGCAAATATTGATATCGTAGAAGTTGGTTTTTTAGATGAACGTAGGATGATCGATTTAAATAGAACAATTATGCCAGATTGTAATGCAGTCAATGAGATTTATGGAGGATTGGAAAAAGGGAATTCCTTGATTGTTGGAATGATTGATTATGGAACTTGTGGTATTGAACATATTCTTCCAAGTGATAATTGTTTTTTGGACGGTATCCGTGTTATTTTCAAAAAACACATTATGGATCAAGCAATTGCCTTTTGCAGTCAAATAAAAAAGTTAGGTTACAAAGTGTTTGTACAAGCCGTATCTACCACAAGTTATTCTGACGAAGAAATGATGGCATTGCTCGAATTGGTAAATGAATTAGAACCATACGCATTTTCGTTAGTAGATACATATGGCTTATTCCATAAACATAACTTAGTGCATTATTATAATTTGGCTAATGAGTATTTAAAATATTCTATAGGTTTAGGCTATCATTCTCATAACAACTTTCAACTTGCATATGCTAATTGTGTAGAATTGCTTGATAACCCACCCGCAAATAGGATGCTTTTAGTAGATGGAACTCTGTATGGAATGGGGAAAGGTTCTGGAAATGCACCCGTTGAATTGTTAGCCATGCAAATGAATGAGCATCTTAATAAGAATTATAATCTTAATCAGTTACTGGAAGCGATTGACGTTAATATTTTAGAAATATATAGGAAAGTTCCGTGGGGTTATTCGTTAAAGTTTTTTATTGCAGCGTCCAATGATTGCCATCCGAATTATGTAACGTATTTAACTGATAAACAGACATTATCGGTAAAGTCTATTAACGAAATATTAAATGGCATTACAGAAGAAAAGAAGCTAATGTATGATAAAACATATATTGAGAGTTTATATCTCGAATATCAAAAAGAAGATTGTAATGATGAGGACGATTTAAGACAACTAAAAGAAGCTTTTCGAGGCAACAACATACTTCTGCTTGGATCAGGGAATACAGTATTGACAGAGAGGGAAAAAACTCAGAATTATATAGATACTATAAGGCCAATCATTATTGCGGTTAATTTTTTACCAGACTATGCCGTGAATTTCATCTTTATTAGTAATGCACGAAGATATGTTCAGTTATCTTCTCGAATTAATAAATTGGATCCACAAATAAAATTAATTGCAACTTCGAATGTAACAAAAAGTAAGGGAGATTTTGATTTTACACTTAAGTATAGCGCTCTCTTAGATGAAAAAGCCGAGTTTGTGGACAATCCTATGATCATGTTGATTAAACTATTAGATTATTGTGAAGTAACAGATATAGCATTGGCGGGCTTTGATGGCTACTCTAAGGCAAGAACATCCGATTATGTTAACCCTAATATGGAGTATTCTTTTACGAAGGCAAAAGCAATTGAGATTAATAATGATGCAATTGCAAGTTTAGCAAGATTAGAAAACACTGTACCAATAAGATTTATAACAAAGTCATATTATGTTGGAAAAATTAATAGCTAACGTTAAAAAATACAAGCTGGTAATCTTCGATTTGAACGGTGCGTTAACTTGGTATTGTAGAAAGGCTGTACGCAGATATATAAAATTACTGTGATGTCGGTAGGATTATAGGATTACCTGCATTTACTCAAGAACAATTAGTTTTACGATAAAAAGACGATCATGACTTGTTGAAAGCAGCACCATACGGAGACATTCATGATGGTCTTTCATGTTTTATGACCATGGAATTATCACCACATACCAGCTTTTTCAAATTGGAGTGACAGGATTAGGTATCAAATTAAATAATTTAGAAGGAAGGGATGTACTGTGAAAGTTAAAGCGTCAAAATACATAGCAGATTTTTTGGCTAATAAAGGTGTAAAGCATATATTTACGGTTACAGGTGGAGGAGCAATGCATCTAAACGATGCTTTTGGACACCATGAAACACTGCAGTGTGTTTATAACCATCATGAGCAGGCAAGTGCTATTGCTGCAGAAGGATATACCAGGTTGACAGGAAAAATTGCTGGCGTATGTGTGACCAGTGGCCCTGGTGGAACTAATGCGATTACTGGAGTTTTGGGCGGATGGTTAGATTCTATTCCTATGTTTATTGTATCTGGGCAAGTAAAACGAGAAACAACTATCTGGTCAACAGACGTTCCGCTTAGACAATTAGGTGACCAGGAATTCAACATAATTGATTGTGTAAAAACAATGACAAAATATGCATATATGATTACTGATGAGAAAGAAATTAGATATCATCTGGAAAAAGCGTGGTATTTGTCTCAAAATGGCCGCGGCGGTCCTGTTTGGTTGGATGTACCTTTAGATATCCAGGCGGCAATTGTAGAAGCTGATGATTTGGCGGGATTTGATGAAAGTGAACTGGAGAAATCTGAGAATCCAGTTTATGATAATTCACTGACTTCGGTTATTCTTGAAAAGATTAAAAATGCTAAAAAGCCAATTGTTTTTGCTGGTAGTGGAATTCGTTTGGGTAATGCACATGAGGAATTTATAAAATTGATCGAAAAATTACAGATTCCTGTTGTGACTGCTTGGAATTCACACGATATATTGTGGAATAGCCATAAATTATTTTGCGGTCGCCCAGGCACCATCGGTACGCGCGGAGGTAATTTTGTAGTCGAAAATAGTGATTTGATTTTGGTGCTTGGCTGTCGCCTTAACATACGGCAAATTAGTTATAACTATAAGGATTTTGCAAAGTCTGCATATAAAATTATCGTTGACATTGATGAAAATGAACTTAAAAAACCTACGTTGAGTCCTGACATGCCTATTCATGCAGATGTACGAGATGTAATAATTTCTCTTAATAATGCTTTAGAGGGCATAGATGTCGGGAATCATAATCAGTGGCTGACATGGTGTCGTAATACGAACCTGAGGTACCCGGCGGTTTTAGAGAAATATTATACAATGAAATCCCCTGTTAACCCTTATGTCTTCATAGAAAAGTTATTCAGTACACTTGCTGATGACGATAAGGTAATAACTGGGAATGGTTCGGCGTGTGTTATATCGTTCCAAGCAGCTGATATCAAGAAGAATCAGAGATTGTTTACGAATTCAGGTTGTGCGGCCATGGGATACGGATTTCCTGCTGCATTAGGATGCTGTGTTGCAACGGAAGGGGAGCGCATTATTTGTTTGGACGGTGATGGTAGTTTCCAAATGAATATGCAAGAGTTGCAGACTGTGGTATACAATAAACTGAACATGAAGTTATTTATCCTAAATAATAATGGGTATCATTCTATACGTCAAACACAGACAAATCTGTTTCAACCGCCACTCGTTGGCGTATGTGAGGGCAATGGGTTGAGCTTCCCTGATATGGAGAAACTATCTTATGCATATAATCTTCCTTACGTTAGGATTGATACACTTGATGGTATTGAAGACAAAATCGGACAGGTATTATTGATCGAGGGTCCTGTAATATGTGAGGTAATATTGGATTCTGCGCAGAACTTTGAACCGAAGCTATCTTCAAAGGTATTGCCAGACGGTAAAATTATGTCGCCACCAATAGATGATATGTTTCCTTTCTTAGATCGGGAAGAGTATGAATCAAATAAGTATATGGGAGAGGAATAGTTATATGAAAGTTTTGATTACAGGAGGGTCTAGAGGTATAGGAAAAGCGATTGCAAATCGGTTTGAAGCAAGTGGTTATGTTGTGGTTGCACCAAGCAGATCGGAGATGGATCTGTCTGATGCAACTTCAGTTAAACGATACATTGAAAAAAACAAGGATGAATATTTTGAAGTAATTGTAAATAATGCTGGAATAAACGATATTAATTTACTTGAAGATATTACTGATGATGAAATACAAAGAACGATGCAAATTAATCTTATAGCTCCTATTATGCTCCTTAGAGGATTCGTAGGAAAAATGAAAGAGTTTCGTTATGGAAGAATTATAAATATCGGATCAATATGGGCGGTAGTTTCGAAAGATGGGCGCTGCATATATAGTGCAACAAAGAACGGAATTCACGGAGTCACAAATACCCTAGCAGTAGAGCTTGCACCTTACAATATTTTGGTTAATACGGTTTGTCCGGGATTTACATTAACTGAATTGACTAGAAAAAACAATTCACCAGAAGCTATTTCGGAAATCTCTAAAGAAATACCAATGTGTAGAATGGCAGAGCCGGAAGAAATTGCTGAGGTAGTATTCTTTTTAGGAGATGAAAAGAATACTTACTTAACTGGACAGAAAATAACAGTTGACGGAGGATTCTCGGGAAAATGATTATTAAGTCAAATTTAAATGATTATTCTGTAACAATTGAAAGTAGCTTCGAATTTGTAACGGAACTGATTGGACTTGAAAACGCTTATTTTGTAATTGATAAGAATTTATATGATTTATATGAGAAAAGGCTTTTTAGTAATATTGCGCATGAAAAATTGACAATAGTAGAAGCATTAGAAGCAAATAAGACGATTGAAACAGTGCTACAGATTTGTGAAGCAATGACCATAATTCCGGCCAAACGGAATGCTCGGTTAGTATCGTTTGGAGGTGGAATTATTCAGGATATTACGGGATTTGCTGCTAATATTTTGTATAGAGGAATCCATTGGACATATATTCCAACTACTCTACTGGCAGCTTGCGATAGTTGTATTGGAGGAAAGACTTCTCTTAATTATAAACATTATAAAAACTTGTTAGGAACTTTCTTCCCCCCAGAAGATATTCGTATCTGCTCAGACTTTTTCAAATCACTTACTGAGCGCGACTTCCAAAGTGGTTTGGGTGAAGTTGTGAAATTTAATATTATGTATGGTGAAAGAGGGTTATCTCGCATTGAACACGATTTAGATTTGTTACTAAATCGTGATGAAAACACGTTAAATACATATTTAGAGACTTCTTTAGCATTTAAAAAGCCGTTCATAGAAGAAGATGAATTTGACAAAAACGTTCGTATCCACCTTAATTATGCGCACACTTTTGGACACGCTTTTGAAACTGCAAGTAATTATGCGATTCCGCATGGTACGGCTGTAGCTATGGGAATGATTGTAGCAAATAGAGTTTCATTACAGAGAGGTATTTTAGATGAGGAGTTGGTATTGCGTTCAGAACAAGCGCTGAAGCGTATTATCCATGTAGATTTTACTGGCATTAATTTAGATATTGATACTATTATAGATGCTATAAGGAAAGATAAAAAGCAGACAAGCTCAGACTTAACGGCTGTTTTACTATATGATGATATGAAACTGGGAATTTTTAAAGATTTAAAGCCCAAGTTTGGCGTAAAAATTTTCCAGTACTAGACGTAGCAAGGCTTTGAGGCATATATCAATAGTATTTTTGTCACTACAACGTATTTTCCAAGGATTTTGTTATCTGTTTTAATACCTTAGGTTTCAATAAGTTTTCACAGTTGAAGAGTTTTGTCCATTCTATTTGTTCCTCCGTCATTTCTGTTACTGTGAGTGAATAACCAGATGAGCCTTTGATGCCTACCTGATTTAACTGGCAACTTTTCACTTGTTTCAAAACGTCTATTGGGGATATTGAATTACCAGTCCTCTTAAGCATAACCTCCATCGTATTTACCAATAGGTAGGCCAAAATGCAAACAGTGACATGAGCCTTGACTCGCTCGGGACGCGTTAAATGAATCGGCCTCAGAGCTAACTGAGACTTCATTTCCCGAAATGCCTCTTCTATTTTATTCTTTTCTCGGTATCTCTGAATAATTTCAGTTTGAGGAATCGTCACATCATTAGTAATGAAGCAAGTCATACCATCCAATCGTCTCATTTTCGTTTCCCCAGTCTTATCAATCATCGCAGATAATTGGAAAGAATGAGCTATCCGTATCGAGCCGTCTTTTTTAGGTACTTTTACCTCGATAGGCGTAACAGTTACCTTCATTAATGACTTGAGTTTTCGCTGGGAGATTATTTTTTGAACTTCACGCTCGACAGCTTCCTTTTGTCGAGATTTCTTAGCTACAGCCAATTTTGCGTTTTGTTCGGCAATCCAAGTCATGGTTTTAGTAATTCGTCTTTCTCGGGTAGCAATATCTTCAAAAAAACGGGTAACGTCAAATGAGAAGATAAATCGTCGTTTTCCAATTCGTCCTTCTCGGGTATAAAAGAACTGATTATCGTCGGTTGGTAAGAATTCATGAAGAGCTAGGATCTGTTCATAATCCACTTTTGAGGCAGGTTCTGGTACAAACGCCTGAAATAACGAATGGCAGGCCATTTCATCTTTATCCATAGCAGACAGATAGGTAAGTCCCTTTGTTTCAAGTAAATCTAGATGATCACTAGATACCATCCCACGATCAAACACAAGATGACACGTTTTTAAACCGAATCGCTGTTTAAGATCGTTAACGACACTGGGTAAGGTGGTGATGTCCTGAGTATTTCCTTCAAGTACTTTCCAGTAAAACGGTGAACCCTGTGGGGTAACCATAAGAGCAATGACGATTTGCTCCAAGTCGGGTCGATGGTCACGGGAATACCCCAGTTTAGCAATCACACATTGGCTACCTTCCATATACGTAGAAGTAATGTCATAGAAAAATCCTTCCCCAACAGTAGGATCAAGCCGCTGAAGCTGAGTATAGAGATGGGTTTGTAAAGCGTTTTCCTGTTTGTTAATGGAATCTAATTCTCGGTATACGGCGTAATCATCAGGTAAGTTAGGAGACCCAAACACTGCTGGTAGCACGGTACTCTGCATCCATTCAACAACGTGGATTTTACTGAGTGGCTCAATACAGCGATTGAGTACCATAGCCTCTACCAATAAGCTATCTCGGAAAAAGTGATGTAACTGAAAGGTTTCCCAAAGGGAATGCAACAAAATGATGGGAAGAAATAGCCAATGCTTTGTGACTACAATATCGGAACTTTTAGCTAAAACCAGTTCGGAATCCTGTTGAGCTTTAAGGATTAATTTCATTCGCTCGGCATCAGTTTCAGACAAGACACCAAGGTTCTGAATGAGGCGGTGCTTGGGTTTCCCGTCTTTATCCCTGTAAGAAGCAACGATTTTATAGTAATTATAGGTTTTACCTTCTTGCTTAATGGTAACTTTTTTCAGAAACATTGTAGCCCTCCAATTCAAATTAGTTAGGACTACAATAAGTATACCATATAGCACGCTAAATTCATAGAATTATTGGTTCATTTTATCCGTTAATTTAGGACTACAATATTGGAGATAGTGCCCTGGAAGCCTTGATATATAAGGGCTTGGAAAAATATGTCGCCAAACTTAGGTTAAAGAAAGAAGAAATTGTGAAAGCACTAGATGCGCTTTATCAGTGCTTGAACGTAGGATTATAAACTAGGAGATAAACAAATATGAAGCGTGTAGTCATTAATGGTCCGACCGGGGCTATAGGAATAGCCCTGATTAATAAATGCATAGAAGAAAAGATAGAGGTTCTCGCTATATGTAGAAAGGGATCTAATCGAATAGCGAGAATCCCCATGTCTGAATATATTAGAGTTGTAGAATGTAGTTTATCGGACCTAGCGACCTATTCCAATAATAGCCAGTATGATGTATTCTATCACTTCGCTTGGGAGGGCACGTTTGGCGATCCAAGAAATGATATGTACTTGCAGAACAAAAATGTCCAGTACACGCTAGATGCTGTTCAATTAGCAAAGAAGCTTGGTTGCCATACATTTATAGGAGCCGGATCTCAAGCTGAATATGGACGTGTAGAAGGGACTCTTACTCCTTTAACTCCCGTGTTTCCTGAAAATGGCTATGGAATTGCAAAACTATGTGCAGGACAAATGAGTCGATTCTAACGGCATTTTTTCATAGTGTTAACCTTTTGACATTCGCTTTTGTATAAAGCATGGACACTTTTCAGTAACATTAGGGGTAACATCAACATAAGCGTGAGGATTTCTGAAGTACTGTAGCCCGCCTCTTTTTGAAAGCTAACTTGGCGGCAAAGTGTTTTAAGCTTGAACGTCTTCATAACTTCACATAAAATGTTGTTGTTAATAGTTGTGTTACCAATTAGGTATGAAACATATTTGGACCAGAATACTAAGCGTATATGGTCCGTATGATGGAGAAAAAACAATGGTAATGTCAACAATTATTAAGCTCATTAATGGAGAAGTTCCTAGGTTTACAAAAGGCGAGCAAATGTGGGACTATTTATATAGCGGAGATGCTGCTAACGCTATGTATCTTTTGGGTGAAAAAGGACATGATGGAAAGGTATATTGTCTAGGAAGCGGGGAAGCAAGGCCCTTATGTGAATATATTTACGAAATTAGGGATTTAATAGATGGAAATTCCAAAGTCGAATTAGGAGCAATTCCGTATAGCGAAAATCAAGTGATGTATTTGCGTGCTGATATTGATGCTTTGAAAGTTGATGTAGGTTTTTCACCTTCTGTAAACTTTACTGAAGGAATAAGGGGAATTATTAATTCTATATATCCTGCATTTCGTAGTCATATATTGTCTAAATGCTAATTAATTATTGAAGTTTTGCACCCATAAAACAGCCAGATTTTC
The DNA here is from genome assembly GCF_001936615.1 of Desulfosporosinus metallidurans. GTDB lineage: Bacteria > Bacillota > Desulfitobacteriia > Desulfitobacteriales > Desulfitobacteriaceae > Desulfosporosinus > Desulfosporosinus metallidurans. Next base: position 87,711 of record NZ_MLBF01000011.1, on the reverse strand, counting down.
AGCCTAAAAAAGAGAAAAAAACTGCAAAAATCCGCATGAACCCTACGTTTTTGGTATAATAAGATGTCAATCCAAATCAACCAAAAATGAGATGTTATCATGCGGAAACCTATCAAAGAAATTGAAAACGTGCTCCAAAATCATGGTTATTCCATGCACCACGCAAGACTCGGTACTTGACTGCTGGTTAGGCTTTATTAGGTAGGCTTCCGTAAAAGGATAGGGTTTGACAAGCTGACAAAGCAAGGATAATCCGATGGTCTGTCGGAAGTCTTACTGACTGATAGTACTCCGAGGTAGGGAGAGCTACACATGTTACCATCTGTCAACAAGGACATATTTAGCCCGAAATCCCTGTTTTAAAGCCCTTTTTAACATATTAAGACCACTCGTGATTTTGCTAACGTGGCTTCGCCCCAGCAGATTTGGGGATCCGCGGCTTTTAAAAACCGTTCTTTGCAGTGTCGAGCCTTCTTTAGTGGCTTTTCCACTTGTGGGGGTGAGGCCTAAAGGAATACCTTGGTCATCTGTTCAATTCTTCGACCTGTCTTAGCGTGAATCGTATCATCCAGAATAAAAGCTGACTTGTCCGAGACTTCGTTCGTTGAGTTCACTAATCGTTGAAACTGTTTGGTCATGACGAGCAGCAATGCTCTAAGGCGGCTATTTCAAACCGCATGTGCTCCTTGAGCTTAGCAAGGCGCAACCGACCCAATTCCGTCGACGGAGGAATTGTGGCTGACACGAAGAAAATCCTGGAACCCGCGCTGAACGGTGATCAAAGGGAACCGTTCAACCGATTACAGATTAAATTGCCTCAATTTTTTGCTTGATTCTCGAACCGTTTGAATAAACTCATAGCTGCTGAACCGATCTCCCTTGTTCCCAAGATGCCCATCGACAGCATGCTGTTGGTACGAACCCGTAGCCAAACTGGTTCGAATCGCATTGGGTGCCTTCATCATTAAGGAAAAGTAGGGCTTTTCTGGCGAAGAAACCGTACAACAAATCATGGAAAATCCCTATTTGCAATACTTCTTCGTACTGGAGGGATTTCAAATCACCCTTCCGTTTGATTCATCCAGCATGGTCCATTTTCGAAAACGCCTCGACTCAAAGATGATAGCTGAGCCAATGAAGCTTTGTGCGAGGGGAAAAAGAGTACGGGAAACCAGGATAAAAACAATTAACCACCGAGCTCAGGTTGTTTATTAGTGGTAGTAACGAGGATGAACATAGCAGTGGACAAACAACCTAACAAAACAACGGGGAACTTATCCTAGTTGCCACGTGCAACCCCACCTGATAAATTAGTTGGAGTGATAACTTTAGATCGAGAATGGTGGAAAGAAATGATTATTAATAAATACTTCTTCCTACACATACCGAAGACGGCGGGAACGTCGTTATTTACTTTGTTTAGAACTGCTTTAGGCGAGAGTAATGTGTTCGAGGTGCCATATCTAGATGTAAATATCGGCAAGAGGCGGGCTGAAGCAATTAAAGATTTTTCTTTGGTAGGTGGGCACCTTACGTTTGAACAAATGCAAACAGATTTTGAACAGGAACGATATCGCATTGTTTTTTTAAGACACCCGGTGGATAGATTTGTGTCCATGTATTACTTTAATCAATCTAGGATGGATATGGGTGATCCAACAGTGAGGCTGGCTAAGACAAAAGATTTTGATTCATTCTTAGCAGCCATTTGCGAAACGGAAGACTTTGAAGATATACGTAACATTCAGACTAGGTTTATGACTGGATCGTTTTGGACAAAACTTCTGCCTAATGAACGGATAGCCTTGGCTAAGGAGAACCTTTTAAAGATGGATTTTGTGGGGATTACAGAATACTTTGCTGATTCAATAGATCTGCTATGTTTAGATTGTCAGTGGTTACCGACTGCTGAAATTCCTAGAGAAAATATTTCAATAGGGCGACCAGAATTAAAAAAAATCGATGAAAATTTGATCAAAAAAATCATGGAGTTTTCCAGCTTAGATATGGAACTTTATTCCTACGGACTAGAACTTTACGAAGCGAAGAAGCGGGAACTACTGCGGGAGTGTGTGCGCCGTAATGCTGAAGAGTTCCGTTCGAGTTCTATACAATCAATAGATATAAATGATAGAGACAACGAACAAGCTTTTGAGGTAAACATACAGCGGGAATCAGAGCTCCAAGATACATCTTCTTCAACCGATGTAAAAAACCGGGAATTTGGGTCTAGAGAGATTGAAATTCTATCGGTCGACATTAGTGGATTGGATTCGGGTTCCTCAATCATGAAATCTGGGGAGAAAGCGGTTATCAGAGTGTTTGTCAAGTCTAAAATCGTGGAGGAGAACCTAACGGTAGGATTATGTATTGAAGATGAATTTGGGCAGATGGTATACGGCACAAATAGCTATCACTTAAGGGAAACTATATTAGTTTCTGAGGGACAAACGATCTGCGTCAGATTCGATCTGAGGATGGATCTCTGTGAAGGGGTTTATCGATTAGTAGTTGCTTTGCATACAGGAGAAGCTCATTGGGAGAAATGCTATCACTGGAAGGAACGGGCTTGTGAGTTTAGAGTGAGTGGGTTTAATGGGGCTTTTGCGCAAGGAATAATACGGTTGTATCCGAAGCAGACAGTTGAAAGCGAAGCTTTATCTGAACCTTTACCGGCCGAAGTTGCATCTGGTATTATGTTATCGGTGTCAGATTTTCTGCCAGAAGTTCGCTGTAACCAGCAATTTGACTGTCAAGTGTCAGTGATAAATCAATCAGAATATGTCTTAGCTAGCTACCCTCCCTATCCGGTGCATCTCTCATATCATTGGATCAACGCTCAAAATGGCGAAGTTGCTGTATTTGACGGGGAACGTTCGCGGTTGATACAACCGGTAGCCGCTCGTTGTGCTGGAACATATGCTATAACTATCCTGAGTCCTGAGGTTCAGGGAGAGTACATCCTAAGAATTACTCTGGTTCAGGAAGGCGTATTTTGGTTCGACGATTTGAGTAAGAGCTCTTATGTAGAGGAACAAGTAAAGGTACAATTAGTTGAATAATGGATAACAATGTCGAAGTCAGGTTTATCATAACCATGAATGCTTCATCCACGATTGGCTCACCACTATGGGGGGCGCATTGCGGGTACTCAGCATTTTGAGAGAGTTGTTTCAGAAGCATCGTCGTATGTTGCATTATATAAATAAGCTAGCAGATCACCCCGACCTTCAGCAAATCGTTATCGCCTTAATGGTTACACCGCAACGTTCTCCTTTCTACTGGAATGTGCATGAAGGTAATACGCAGGACGTTACAACTCTCCTGATTTGGACCAAAGACTTCTTCGTTGATATTTTATGTTCGTGATCTGAAAATAGAGTGTATCCATCTATAGTCATCATCAGGCACTATATTATAGGAGCGCGTTATATGTATATTAAGTCAGTTTTTTTCGATGCCCCAGTGCGCAAGATATTATTTGAACTGAATCAAGCTGGCGGCGCTTCGACCATTAAAGATTTCGGTGTGCTTGTTCAGAGTTTAGGATAAAAACCATGGGTGAAGTCTGGTTTAAAAGAACCGGTAACTGGGGGACAAGATGACTAAGAATGCAAAAGAAGTTGTGAACATGAAAAGTGAAGGATACCAACCAAAAGTTGCCATAGTCCACGAATGGTTGACCAATATGGGCGGTTCGGAACAAGTAGTGAGTGTCCTTTTGGAACTTTTTCCGGATGCCCCTGTCTATACCTCCTTATTTGAGTCAGCTAACCTTGTGCCAAGTCTGGCTGAGGCTGATGTTCGCCCGTCCTTCCTACAACGTTTACCCAAGTTCATGCGTAAACATCAAAACTTGTTGCCCTTAATGCCTTATGCCTTTGAACAATTTGATCTTAGTGATTATGATTTGGTCCTCAGTAGTTCCTCCTCCTGTGCGAAAGGAGTAATAACTGGGACTAAGACGATTCATGTCTGTTATTGTTATACACCAATGCGTTACGCTTGGGATTCATACCATTTGTATATGAAATCCTTAATAGGTCTAAAGCGTTGGCTAGTCGTTTGGCTAATGCATAGGATTCGTTTGTGGGATCGACTAAGTGCGGATAGGGTCGATCACTTTATCGCTATTTCACATGCAGTTCAAGAGCGGATACGAAAGCATTATAGGCGTGAATCACGTGTGGTCTATCCACCCGTGGATATCGACCGGTTTACGTCTAATTGTGCAAGGGAAGAGTTTTATCTGGTTGTCTCTAGATTAGTGGGGTATAAAAGGGTTGACTTAGCAATCGAGGCCTGTAATCGTTTGGGACGTCGCTTAATTGTGGTTGGTGATGGTGAGGAGCAAAAACGCTTGAAAGCCATGGATCGCGGTAAAGGGAAAACGATTAGGTTTATGGGCCGCCAGAGTGAACAGGTCGTTGTGGATTATTTAGCCCGGGCTCGGGCCTTTCTCTTTCCCGGAGAAGAGGATTTTGGCTTAACTATGGTTGAAGCCCTAGCGTCCGGTTGTCCGGTGATTGCTTATGGTCAAGGCGGCGCGGTTGATATTGTGGAAGACGGTGTAACAGGTGTATTATTTAATGAGCAGACCGTCGAGGGAATGATGGCCGGAATTTTACGCTTTGAGGAATTGAGCGGGAGCGGTCAAGGGTATTTTGAGCCCTCGTTGTTAAGGAGTAAGGCAGGGGAATTTAGCAAGGAAAATTTTAAGAAGTCTTTGATTAGTGCCTTAGAGGAATTGGGAGCACTATAGATTTTAAGGGGTGTATATGATGAAACTAATCTTACTTTCGGGTGGTTCTGGCAAACGACTGTGGCCGTTATCGAATGATGCAAGATCAAAACAATTTCTTAAAGTATTACAAAATGAGCAAGGAGAACCAGTTTCCATGGTACAACGGGTTTGGGAGCAATTGGAATCGGTGGATCTAGCTCATTCTTCTTTGGTAGCCACTAGTAAAGCGCAAGTCGATATGATTCAACGTCAATTAGGGCAAAATGTAACGATGATTGTTGAACCTGAGCGAAGGGATACTTTTCCAGCGATTGCTTTGGCCGCTTCTTATCTTTATTCCGTGGAAAAGACGGGATTAGATGAGACTGTGGTTGTCTTACCCGTCGATCCCCATGTCGAAGTTGGTTTTTTCAATAAGATTAAAGAATTGGAGAAGGTACTAGAGGAGTCCAACGCTAATTTGGCACTCATCGGAGTATCTCCAACGTTTCCTTCGGAAAAGTATGGTTATATTGTGCCTGAACCTAGCCAGGAAACCCAACTTTATTCTAGGGTTAGTTATTTTAGGGAAAAGCCCAAGGGAACTGATGCTAAGGAACTTATGCAGCAACAGGCTCTCTGGAATTGTGGCGTATTTGCTTTTAAACTTGATTATATTATTTCCCAACTTACCCAAAAAGGTCTTCCGACGGACTACGAAGAGTTGCTGCAGCAATATACCAAATTACCTAAAATTAGTTTTGATTATGAAGTGGTGGAAAAAGCCGAGCATATTGTTGTTCTCAGATACGAGGGGGATTGGAAGGACTTAGGCACCTGGAATACCTTAACGGAGGAAATGCCTAATGGTCTGGTAGGCAATGCAATCTTAAGTGAAGATTCTCTCAATACCCATGTTATTAACGAGTTGGACATTCCGGTCGTGGTTCTTGGTATCTCTGATGCGGTTGTGGCTGTAAGTCCTGATGGAATCTTAGTCACGGATAAAGACTCTAGTCCGTCGATTAAGGACTTAGTGGGTAAGTTTAACCTGCGTCCGATGTACGAGGAGAGACGATGGGGATGGTATCGGGTTTTAGACCGTACGGTGTTTGAGGGTGGCAATGAGGTTTTGACTAAGAGGCTTAGCTTAATGGCGGGCATGAATTTTAGTTATCAATATCACAATCAACGGAGTGAGGTCTGGACCATTATAAGCGGTGAGGGACTTTATGCATTTAACGGGGTAGTTTGCCGTGTTAAGCCAGGGGATGTGTTAAATATTCCGATTGGAGCTAAACACGGCTTGCGTGCTGTTACGGATTTGGAGTTTATCGAGGTCCAGATGGGTAGTGACCTTGTTGAAGAAGATATTGTTCGGATTTATATGACTTGGGAAGAGGTTGAGGAACATTGTACTTGGACTGAGTGAGAGTAAAGAAAATAGACAAATTTAAAACATGGTTCTGAAATAGCCAAGGAGAGATATGTGAATGGATAATAAACTTGGGCACAGGGGTAGAGTACTGTGGTTCAGCGGGTTATCGGGGTCAGGAAAATCGACCTTGTCCAATGCATTGGACAAGCGCTTGTATGATCTAGGGATTCGAACGTATTTACTGGATGGAGATAATATCCGTCAGGGATTAAATCGGGATTTGGGCTTTAGTAAAGCCGATCGGACGGAAAATATCCGGCGCGTTGCAGAAGTCGCTAGACTCTTTCTGGAGACGGGGATGATCGTTATCGTCGCTTTTATTTCCCCGTATCAGATCGATCGGCAGTTGGCGCGAGAAGTTATAGGAACGGATGATTTTTTGGAAATCTATGTCCGTTGTTCCCTTGAGGAATGCGAACGGCGTGATCCCAAAGGATTGTACGCCAAAGCTCGTTCTGGAGAAATCCCTAACTTTACCGGAGTTTCTGATCCCTATGAAATACCCCAAAATCCGGATATCATCGTCTCGACTGAGGAAGAAAGCGTGGAAGACGGGGTTGAACGGATTTTGACAGAATTAAAGGCAAGGAATTTGATAAAGTAATTTTCACACTCCAAACTGATCTTATTGAGGATAGGAGGGGTTACCTTGTTTTTTGGGTTGGAGTTTAAGGATAAGAAAACCGTTAAAGAACTTCGGAAAAACCAACACTTGACGGCCAAGGAACTAGCGGACAAGCTCAAATTGGATACCGTGGATATCTTGAAGATCGATGATCTAAGGCTGAAGGACATCACAGAACCGCTAAGAAGCAAACTCACACCGATTCTAAGGGGAGATTACATGGACAATATGACTTGGCTTTAAAAAGCTGTACAAACTTTTTCCTAAAAATGCTATAATAACACATATTGTTTTATTAGATCCTGCATATACTACATGGTTTGAGGAAGGTGAGGGATTTTTGATAAAGAAGGATCGTGTTATTAATTATAATTGGTATTTATTATTGCCATTGATGTTCTTGCTGGCGGTTGTGCCTTTAATAGTATATCTAAAAGTTGTACCGTTAACCGGCGCTTCCTTTGATTTTTGGACGGGTCAGAAGGAAAATCTGGACTTTTTCTCTTATTATAAGATGGTGGGGATCTTAGTTAGTAGTATCTTAGCCGTTGTTGTTTTGGCATTAGTCGTTATGTTTTACGGATTTGATAGGATAAGGGGTAGCTATTATTATATTCCAATCGCAGTTTATGCTTTCTTTGTGATTCTTTCTACGGAGTTTTCTCAGTATACGGATATCTCGTTAACGGGTTTCACCGATCGATATGAAGGGATGTACGTACTTCTAGCCTATATGGCCGTTTTATTTGTTACCATTAATCTTGTGAACAAGGAACAGCATATCAAAGTTCTTTTAGGCGCTTTATTCGCAGGGGCAGTCATTATTGCCATAATTGGTGTGTTTCAATACATAGGTTATGATATTTTCAAATCTGCATTTGGTAAAAGTCTCATTCTGCCTGCGGCTTACCAACAAATGGCGGATAAATTACAGTTTCAATTTGCCAAACACTGGATTTATTCTACCCTCTATCATATCGACTATGTGGGTAGTTATATGGCGATGCTTTTCCCCTTGACATTTACCCTGTTCGTGCTCACCAAGAGAGGTTGGCTCAAAGCACTCTTCGCTGGTCTCTCCCTTTTAATGGCGGTAAACTGGATTGGCTCTAATTCCCGAGCGGGTATGTTGGGTGGTGTTTTGGCACTCATCATTTTATTAATTATGATTAACAAATACATACTTAGGAATTGGAAGTACTTTGTTGGTGGGTTTGTGATTTTGGGTCTTGTAGTATTTGGACTAAATTATATTTCAAAGGGATATTTAGGTTCGAGGATTGGTTCCTTAGTTTCTGATGCGGCAAAGATTACGGGAACTACTGGGAAAGACGATTCCAAAGCGAAATCACTCTTGCAAGGGTTAGATATCAAAGGAAACCAGGCGACGTTAGTGACACCAACCGAGACCCTTAAGTTTTCGGTAAATAGCGGTCAACTCACGTTTATGGATAAAGACGACCATCCGATCGGCATAAAATTTGAGCAAAGTACAGGCAAGATCGATTTACAGGATAATCGGTACAAAGACTATAAGCTCACGCAGGGCAAGTTCAATACTATGAATGCTCTCCAATTAGAGAAGGGTATTCTAAAATTGAACTTTAGTCTAGCTAACAATAAGGTCGCTCTGCTAAATGGCAAAGGCCAAGTTGTCAATATCCAACCGGTAGAAAAGTGGGGATTTGAAGGTAAAGAATTGCTAGGGTCTTCTCGGGGATATATCTGGTCCAGATCCATTCCTTTACTGAAGCATACTTTATTTGTAGGGTACGGACCAGATACCTTTGCTATCTATTTCCCTCAGAATGATTTTATTGGCAAATTCTATGCTTATAATGGCGATATGTGGCAGATCATAGATAAGCCTCATGACTTATATTTGCAGGTTGGCTTAAACACTGGGATCATCTCCCTCTTGGCTCTTTTATCATTGTTTATCGCCTATTTTATCAGAAGTGCAAAGCTCTACATTAAGAATGATTATGATGATTTTGTCTCGAGAGCCGGAGTGGGAATCTTTGTGGCAGTATGTGGTTACCTTGGTGCCGCCTTTTTTAACGATAGTGTAGTTTCTGTGGCCCCAGTGTTTTGGGTACTTCTAGGGCTGGGAATTAGTATCAATTATATGTTGGAGCAGAAGAACCTGAGCCCTCAATTAGCTTTGGGGGAGCTGGGCAAGGAAAAACGAGCTTAAAGGACACTTATCAACAAGAAGAAAAACCATAAAGAACAAAAAGCAGTCGATAGAGTTAATCGACTGCTTTTTGTATCGAGAATTGGCGTAATATACCTCAAAAAAGAACCTTCGCGTCCGAAGGTAGGTATGCGCAATGCATCTTATTTCTTAGATACGTTTTTTTGACATCTTTTTGTGGGGTCCCATTTTTCTTTGCAAACCCATAAGATTCAAGGGGTATTAAGGCTCTTCTCTGTTACCCAACTACAATAAATGGTATAATAAAGGAGATATGAAATTCAAGAATAAGGATGTGATGAAATTGCTAAGGAAAACATTCATGGGGGTTGTCATCTTAGTAATGGCATTTGCACTTGCTGGACTGCGTATTTAACTCCAGTCCCCACAGGAACATCTCTAGTTGAGACTAATATGAACCTATCACAACAACTGATGAAACAGAAGGATGTAGTTGGTACTTCAACCTTTACTTATCCAAAAAAACAGATTACGACCCAAGCTATAAGTGATGGGAAGACGATAGACTCTATCACTTTCAAGCCGGAATAAACGAAGTGCATTTCATGTAAATATTTGGTATAATACGAACGGTAAGGAGGAGGTCATATGCCGTTATCACAAGAAGAAAAGAAATACACATATGCAGACTATCTAAAATTCCCAAGTGATGAACGATGGGAAATTATTAATGGAATACGCTATATGCAATCGGCTCCAACATGGCAACATCAGGCAGTTAGTATTCAATTAGCATCTCAGTTCAACGATTATTTTAAAGGTAAACCATGTAGAGTATTTGCTGCTCCATTTGACCTTTGTATTCCTGAACTTGATGAAAGCGATGAAGAAATTTCAAATATCGTCTCACAACCCGATATTGTTGTAGTTTGTGAAGAAAGCAAGCTTAGAAAAACAGGTTATTTTGGGGTACCATCACTCATAGTCGAGATATCCTCACCATCAACTGCAAGAAATGATAAGCTTTTCAAGTTTAATAAATTTGAAAAGGCTGGTGTGAAAGAATATTGGATTGTAGAGCCAGATACAAAACTTGTAAGTGTATTCACTCTACAGGACAATAACAGATATGGAAGACCTGAACTATATACTGAGACGGATAATGTAGAGGTATCGATCTTCCCAGACCTCGTAATTGAGTTAAGTACAGTGTTTGATTTTTAGTAACCTGCTCATTGCCCTTCTCATCAGCCGACTCCCTCTGGGGGTCGGCTGAATTTATTTCGGGGGAGCGAGGATGGAGCTTTGGAATGTGAAATACTAACTTTTAATCCCGGTATATTTATGGTATAATATTTTTTTGAGTACCACAAGCGTCTTTCGCCCCGTTAGCGAAACTCACGCGCGAGCGCGGATGTTCTGTTTCGGCGGTTATAGGTATAAGAACTTTTTATGCGCAGTTATAGATAGAGACGCAATTGGAGAACTTAATAAGTATAACAAACAAAAAGGAGAATGAACGTATTGGCAACATTTACAGACTTAGGATTAAGTGAACCCGTTATTCGAGCAATTATCAACATGGGGTTTGAGGAAATGACCCCTATTCAAGAGAAGACGATTCCTACCACGATGGAGGGAAAAGATCTGATTGGACAGGCCCAGACCGGAACGGGCAAGACGGCTGCTTACGGAATTCCCTTGGTGGAACGAATTATGCCACAAGCCGAGCAGATTCAGGGCATAGTCCTTGCGCCCACGCGAGAATTAGCGGTCCAGGTTGCTGAAGAGTTAAACAAGATTGGGCAGTTTAAAAGGATTCACGCCTTGCCTATTTACGGTGGACAAGGGATCGATTGGCAGATCAGGGCCCTGAGAAAAAGGCCCCATATTATTGTAGCAACTCCAGGACGTTTAATGGATCACATGAGGAGGAGAACGATTCGCCTCAATGACATTAAAATTGTTGTTTTGGATGAAGCCGATGAGATGCTGAACATGGGCTTTTTGGAAGATATCGAAACGATTCTCAAGGAAATTCCAGAAGAACGTCAGACCTTGCTCTTTTCCGCCACCATGCCTAGGCAAATTCAAAATATTGCTCAGCGGTTTATGAAGGAGCCGGAGCTGATTAGTATTAAGTCGACAGGAGTCACGGTTTCCGATACTGAGCAACATTATGTGGAAGTGACGGAACGACTGAAATTTGATGTCTTATCACGCCTTCTTGACATTCAATCACCGGATTTGTCGATTGTTTTTGCGCGAACCAAACGGCGGGTGGATGAACTATCTGAGGCTTTGAGTAAACGTGGCTATTCGGCCGAAGGAATTCACGGTGACTTGACTCAAAATAAGAGAGACAGTGTCTTGCGACAGTTTAAAGACGGCACCATCGAAGTTTTGGTGGCTACTGATGTGGCTGCACGGGGTCTGGATATTAGCGGAGTGACCCACGTCTTTAACTTTGATATTCCTCAAGATCCAGAGAGTTACGTCCATCGGGTGGGGCGTACCGGTCGAGCAGGCAAAACAGGCTTGGCGATTACATTAGTCACACCACGGGAGATCGGTATGCTAAGACTCATTGAATCCGTTATTAAGCGGAGAATCGTTCGCAAGCCTATTCCAACTATCATAGAGGCTGTGGAAGGTCAACAACGCTTAACGATGAATGAGATTTTGAGAGTCATTTCTGAAGAAGATATTGAGAAATATAAAGGAGTCGCTGAAGAGTTACTGGCTGAAAATGACTCGATAACTCTTTTGTCGGCTGCCCTGAAGATTATTACGAAGGAGCCTGAAGCCGTCGAGGTTCGATTGACAGAAGCGGCGCCTATGCGAGGGAGAAGCATGGGAAATCCCAGACCTCCTCAGGGGAATTACAACAGAAACGCCTATGCACCAAAGACAGATACTTGGGCCCGGAGAAAAGGCAACGATGTTCGCGGAGGCGCTGCCGGAGCTCAAAGGGGTAGAGATAACAAGAGAAACGGCTAGTGGCGGGTTAATTATTGGATAAAAAGTAGGATTTAGGAAAAGGTTGTTGGTGACCTTTTCCTTTTCTGTTGAACAGATTATCTTGATGGGGTATCACAGTAATGGTATAATTTAGAAAGAGAGGTGGTGGAACGATGGAGAATGAGATTAAAGAAATGCTCGGGCTTATACTCAACAAACTGGATGGGTTAGAGTCAAGAATTGATAGCTTAGAGTCAAGAATGGAATCAAGAATGGATAGACTAGAATCAAGAATGGATAGACTAGAATCAAGAATGGATAGACTGGAATCTAGACAAGACGAAATATATTGGGTTGTTAAGGCTATAGAGCATAGTAATCAGGTACATGGAGCGGAAATCGATAATCTCAAGTTTAAGGTAAGCCATATGGAAGGTACGATTAATGCCGTAGGAGATGTCATTACAACACGGAAGGCGATATAAGTGAAGCATATGGATAATATAATGAGTCAGACCTATAAAAATACCTTCTTAAAGTCGCGATAACTTTAGAAGGTATTTTCATATGCTTGGAAAGAACTTTTTAAGCAAGGCCGAAGGTAAATCCAATAACGCGTCGAATCTATAATCCAGAGTGGCTTTAGAACTCTGGAGGGAGATTATAGAAACTATGCTAGCAAGATTTTTACGGAAGAAAGCAGTTGGACACTTAGTCTTATACTTAATGCTCGTCTTAACCCTACTTCTGAGTAATTCAACGTCGGTTCTGGCTTCGAATGTTGATGTTTTGCCAGAAATTCGTGCATTGCTTCAAAATCAGTATGTGGATCCTGTTTCAGCTGATGTCTTAAATGCTCCGACCGTGGATGAGACGCTGAAACGTTTGGGAGATCCGCACACGATGTATTTCTCCCCAGTGGATTACCAGGGCTTTGTGGGAAGTATTAATATGAGCTTTTATGGGATCGGGGTACATATTAACATGGAAGCTGAAGGGGTAAGAGTGGTCTCTGTCATTTCTGGTTCCCCTGCGGAAGAGGTCGGCTTGAAAGCTGGGGACTTGATTGTCAGTGCGGCTGGGCAATCCTTGGCCGGGTTATCCTCCGACCAGGCAGTGAGATTACTGCGAGGGATCGAGGGAAGCACAGTACAAATCAGTGTGAGGCAAGGGACTGTGACAAAGGATTTGAATGTAACGCGCAGGGCGATCACTGAACCCACAGTGACGGGTTCTTTACTTGATGGACATATCGGTTATCTTGGCCTGAAATCGTTTGGCAGCAACACACCGAAGGAATTTGAAAGGGCAGTTATGCAATTAAGCAATCAAAGTGTCGACAGTTGGATTGTTGATTTAAGAGACAATGGGGGAGGGTACTTAAGTTCGGCAATTGACCTTGCGGGCTATTTCATTGGACCCCATGTTGCAATTCAAGTTAAAGACCGCACGGGGGTTATTCGCTTATACCAAGCCCCGGAGCAAGCGTTTACTTTGAACCAACCCATACTTTTTCTGACGAACGAAAACAGCGCCAGTGCCTCCGAAATTCTAACTGCGGCGGTCAAAGATTACCATAAAGCGACCATCGTCGGGACAACGACGTATGGTAAGGGGAGCGTACAGAGTATGTTCACTCTTTCGAACGGTGGAGTTTTTAAGATGACAGTGGATCACTTCTATTCCCCGTTTGGGCATCAAATTGACAAAGTAGGGGTTACTCCTGATGTGGCAATACAGCAAGCGGATTCACTCAAGGCGGCGGAACTGCTGCTGTCTGATAAAACGGTCGCCCTCACCAAGGCTAGGACACCAGACTATTGGGAAGCTTGGGGAGAACTTTCGAACTCGGTGGCTACTCAGGAGAAATCTGCGAGTTATTCCCTCTATTATCCCGATTATCGTAAAGTCAGTGAATTATCAGGAATTCCACTGGACAAAAAGTTTACTGTGCATTTTGACGGGGCGATTAACTGGCAAAGTGTGAACGATTCGAGTATCGAGCTCATTGACAGTCTGACCGGAGAGAGGACCCTTACGACGTTTAATACGCTTGGACCCTCCGATGTGCAAGTGATTCCAGAGAAAGCGTTATCCCCTGATGCGACGTATTGGTTGGTCATCCATCCCACAATCCGGGATGTAGCGGGTCAGACGTTGCATGAAGGAACTGTAGAGGTTGTGCATACGCTGCAAGGGTCGGGAACGCCGGAGAAGGCGAAGATTCAGTCCTTTGGAAAACCTCTTGACTATGGTTGGGCCATATGGGACTTGGGTGAAAAACAATAGAATAAACGGCAGTGATCAAATTTGAGGATGATAAGTGGAGGGGAATCTATGGTCTATGAGGTGTGTGCTCTTGTAGCTACCATTATTCTGGGAGTGCTCGGCCTTGAGTTAACGTTTTGGATTCGTTCAATCCGGAAACTCACGGATGAGGCGAAGCAAACAATTCAGGATTTAAACACTCATTTGCCGTATATGCTTGAGGATGTGCAGGCTGTGACCAACCTTGTGAGACAGACAAGTGATCAGGTGGGAGGCACGGTGAGCCAAGTGGCCGTCAGTCTGGAGGAGATGAGAAAGAATCCTATTCGCTTGGTTGCCGTTTTCATGGAGGCAGTGAAACAAGTTCGGGAATTATGGAGAGAGGTTCGAAAGTAAAATGATTCGCAAAATTATTGTTTCGTGGGCGTGCTTAAGGGATTGATTTCTCATGAAATTTGACGTATAAATAATAGGGTGACCGAACGGTCGGTTCTGAATAATATCACTATCGAAGTAATGAGTTATGAGTAAAGGAGGATTTATGTGAAAAAAATAATTTCCATTTTAATGGTCGCTTTGATGCTGCTTGTTTCAACGAACACTGTTATGGCTGCGGATGATGCTCTTGACATAGAAAAAGTTGCCATACAGTCTTTGAAAAATTCTCAAGACGTTCAGTCTGTCAATAGACAGGTAACGCTAATGCAGAAAAATTATGCTGATATAACAGCAGCAGTTAATGGTGTACGAAATGGTTTGCGCTATATGAATTCTTATCAAGCCGTTGAATTCATTATTCTTAAACCCATGGAAGTCCAAAATAGCTTAACAACATTTACGAATTTGCAACTCGTTACAACCAATGCAGTTCGATTATCGTCATATAAAGCCTATATCGGTCTTTTGAAAGCGAATTATGCTTTGACTATTCAAAAGGGTCTTATGGATAGCTTAGATGCCGATTACAAAAAAGCTCAGCAGCAGTTGTCGTTAGGCATGATATCCCAATCTCAACTTAGATTGAGTGAAATTGCTTACCTTAAATCTCAATATAGACACGATAGTTCTCAAAAAAGTGTTAACTCGGCTTCCCTGTTAATCAGTAATATGATGGGTGAAGATTTAGCAAAGCAATATACTCTGCAAGATAATAACATAATTCCTGCAGCCCAGATTAAATCCTTAAATGACTATGTCAACATTGCCTTAGGCAACCGAGCGGAAATAGTTAATGCTCAGAGCACGCTCGATACCAAAAAGAAGGAATATGACTATGGCAAGGCTGAATTGCCGACGGATTTTCAATTTTATGTCCAGAAGCAGCAGTATGCTATCGATAGTGCTCAGAACGATTTAGATCTGGCAAAAATAAATGTTCAGCTGGATATCACAAATAATTACAAGGCCTTGGAATATGCGATGAAGACCATGGAAGCTATGAAATATCTGGATGATCAGGCAAACTTTAATTATCAAACAGCACAAGTTCAATATGATAATTCCCAGATCACTTTAAAAGAACTTGGGGATGCAAAAGTGGCCAAAGCGACAGCCGATGTGAATTATAAAAATGCAGAATTAGATGCCTGGCTGGCCCAAACTATGATGGATACGGCATGTGGCAGTGGTTTTCAACCTTCAAACATTTTAAGCTCTTTGAGCAGCTCTTTAAATAGCAGCTCCAGTTCTAAAAATAATGTGAATCCGACTGAAAAATTTAATCGAGCAAATCGAAATTAGCTAATAAGAACGGAGGGGTTTTGTTTGAAAAAGAGTTATTTGACGTTATTTGCTCTAGTTCTTTCAACTTCAATTGTATTTTTTACTCATAGTACCTTGGCAGTAGACAGTGTCGCTCAACCAACGTCTGGTACTCCTTCAACGAGTACTGCCAAACCGGCTACACCACCAACCGATAATTCGACGTTAAATCTTTCGCTTGAGGACGCCTTGAAGTCTATGGAAGCAAGCAACAGTACGTTGAAATTAGCAGACGGCAAAATTTCGATCTATGAAAAACAAAATGAACAGGCTTTGGCAAGGCATAATGCAAATATACCAGTTGCTGATGAAGATAGTAAGAAAGATTTAAGTCTAAACTATAAACGAACTCAATGGACCTTAGACAATGCTAAGCACGACAGAGATACTCAGTTAAAGGCACTTAAGGTGCAGATTACGAATGAATATGAAAACATTTTGACACTTCAGCAGCAAGCGGAGAACACAAAAAAGCAGTTGGCTAATCTTCAGACCATTATAGATCAGGTTAACCTGCAGATAAAACTTGGCTTAAAGGTACCTTCCGAGATCTATTCTTACAATGCACAGAAAACTAAGCTTGAAGCAGGCGTGAAGGCTATCACGAATACTGTAAATTCTTCCATGATTACGCTAAAAGAAGACGTGGGACTTGATATCAATCGGAATGTCATCCTGACATCAAACCCAATTGAGTATACTAAATTTGATGAGAAGGACATCTATGGCAGGATTACCAAGGCAACTCAAGACAATTATGATTTGAAACGGTATAAGGAAGACATTGACATTTCGCAGATTGAGTATGATATCGATTTTTATTATGATGATACGCTAGCAGCAGACCAAGTCCAATTGGGGATTGAAGATAAGAAGGGTAAACTTGAAACGTTACCAATTAATCAAGAAGTTCAATTAAAAACGGCCTATAATGGTTTAAAATCTTTAGAAAACACAATTGAAGCCGATAAATTGGCCGTGGAAGCCGATCAAATCAATGTCAATGTGATGCAGAAAACGATAGATGTTGGCAAGTCGAGTAGCCTTGACATCATTTCGCTTCAAAACACACTTTTAAATGATCAGTATACCTTGCAACAGGATATTAATGCGTACATGACAGCAGCCGCAAATTTCCAAAACAGCTTAGATAATTAATCCGCATCTAAGACATTTTTATGGAATTAAAAAGCCGGTTTTCCTGCTAAGGATTACCGGCTTTTTGTGCTATTGGACGATTATAGGGATTGATTTCCAGTAAAATATCATATATAACTAGAAGGTGACCGAATGGTCGGTTTTGGTTTGAGGGCTCTATTAAGTAAGTAATAAGGTGGGGGAGAAAGCTATGGAGAGGAAAATTGGGAAAACAGGAAAAAAGACTCTGATCATACTTGGGGTACTCGTTGTGCTGGTTTTTGTGGGACGTGGGCTCACAAGTAAGCCCGTAGCGGCAGTGGTGGCTGATAAATACATACCGGTACAAGTGGAAGCAGCAGGAAAGAAAACGCTCACTAATACAGCAATTTTGAGCGGGAAAGTGACTTCCGATACGGATGTTTCAGTGATTCCGAAGGTGCCGGGTAAAGTGGAGTCGGTCTTAGTGAACGTGGGGGACCCCGTTAAAAAGGGGGATGTCCTTTTCACCCTTGATGCCACGGATTTTAGGGATGCATATCAGTTGGCGGATGCCAGATATCAGAACAGCAAGGAACTTTGGAGTGCAGCTAAAGCATCCCTTGATCGTACGCAGACTCTCGCATCAGCCAAGATCGCAGATGCACAACAGAACTTGGCGAATACGAAGGCCCTTTTTGAGGCCGGAGCAGTCTCGCAGGTGCAGTTGGATCAAGCTAAGCTTGGGGTCAAGGAATTAGAAGCGTCCTACGCCAGTCAGATTGAACAATTGCAAGTGCAAGCTTCGGACAGCAGTCTTCAACTGGCTCAGGTCCAACTCACCCAAGCACGTGAGGCTTTGGACAATGCGACTGTGACCTCACCTGTTGAGGGAACCGTTTCACAGGTTAATGTTCAAGTGGGAAACATGGCTACGAGTGCTCAAGCGGCAATTGGGCTTACGAATACCCAGAGTGTCTACAGTTCGCTCAGTGTTGCGGAGAATTTGGTGAACCGCCTCACAAAAGATCAAGCAGTGAAGGTCACGGTTCCTTCAGTATCTGAGAATAGTTTTGTCGGGAAAATCGATACTATCAGCCCTTCTTCCGATCCAAAAACCCAGCTTTATCCTCTTAAAATATCACTGAACAATCCCGAAGGCTTGATCAAACCAGGCATGTTTGCCAAGGTAGAACTCACAACGGATCAGAAGGCAGATGTCATGGCCACTAAAAGTGAGGCGGTCGTTCTTAAAAACGGTAAGACCATCGTTTATGTTGTGGTAGGAGATAAAGCTGTCTCTAAAGAGGTTGTCACAGGTCTCGACACTGGCGTGGATATTGAAATTCTCAAAGGGTTAAACCTCAATGATAAGGTGATCATTAAAGGGCAGACCCTAGTCGACGAAGGAAGCAAAGTCAAGATTGTGGGAGGGGACGCGTCTTGAAGTTAGCGGAAGTCTCTGTCAAGCGCCCAGTCACTATCATTATGGTGATGCTAATCATCATTCTTTTAGGGAGCATCTCTCTTTCCCGTTTGCCAGTCGATCTCTTGCCCAAAATGGATATTCCGGTGGCCATTGTGGTGACCGATTATACAGGGGTGGGCCCCCAAGAAATCGAGAAGATTATTACCAATCCCCTAGAAGGGGCTGTCTCCACCATAGAAAATATCGATAAGGTCAACTCCACAACGACGGAGGGGCGTTCGATTGTTATCGCTCAGTTCAAAAATGGGACAGACATGAACTTTGCGACTCTTCAAATGCGGGAAAAGATTGATCTGGTTAAGCGTAATTTCCCCTCCGATGTAGGGGCGCCGATGGTCATGAAAATTGATTTAGGCATGATGCCGGTTGTTCAATTATCCCTTTCCGCTAAAAATGCGGATCTTGCTAAGCTGCAGTCCATTGCTGAGGATACGCTTAAACCCCAGCTTGAACGTGTTGCAGGGGCGGCTTCGGTCACGGTGGCCGGGGGGTATGTGAATCAGGTAGAGATTCAAACGCATCAAGAAAAAATGAAAGGGTATGGGCTAACCATTAGTTCTCTAGCCCAGATTATTGGAGCGGAAAATCTCAATTCTCCTGGGGGGCAGGTTCAAAAAGGAACCCAAAAGTTAACGATTCGGACGACCGGAGAATTCCAGTCTGTCGATGAAATTAAAGAGCTGTTGATTCCCTTGGCCTCAGGAGGGCAAATCCGACTGAAGGATGTAGCGGATGTCAGCTTAAACCATAAAGAAATCACCGCCATTTCCAAAACTAACGGGGAACCAAGTATCAGTATTTCGATTCAAAAACAATCTGGAACGAATACGGTCCAAGTCGCCAATGATGTCAGTCTCGCTGTGCAAAAATTCAAGAAGGATTATCCGGATCTAAAAATAGATACCGTCATGGATCAGTCCACCTCCATTAAGCAATCCATTAAAACCGTGGAAAACGAGGCACTTTTGGGCGGACTCTTAGCGATCGTGGTGCTCTTCCTCTTCTTCCACAACATTCGAACGACCTTCATCACGGCCACGGCCATTCCGATCGCCATGATGGCGACCTTTGCCGTCCTTTATTTTACGGGTATAACGATTAACATGATGACCCTAGGGGGGCTCTCTTTAGCCATGGGGCGTCTGGTCGACGATAATATCGTGGCCTTGGAAAATATCCATCGCCATCGGAAGGCCGGCTATTCCAAGGTGGAGGCAGCGACTAAAGGGGTGTCAGAGGTCGGGATGGCCATTTTCGCTTCGACCTTGACCACGGTTTCCGTCTTTCTCCCCATCGTCTTTGTCCAAGGGGTTGTGGCTACGATTTTCAGGGAGTTGGCTCTGACTGTGAGTATATCTCTAGGGGCTTCCCTCCTTGTTTCACTGACCTTAGTACCGGCACTTTCGGCCAAGATCTTGAAAGCGGAGGGGATCCCCGAAGGTCGTAGAGGGGTTATTGGAGTGGTTGACCGCTTTAGTCGGTGGTTTGACCAGCTTTTTGGGCGGGTGGAAGCAAGTTATCGAAAATTTCTTCATTACGGACTCCACCATCGCAAGATTGTCGTTGGGATCTCTATTCTGATCTTTGTTCTCTCGGGGGCCTCCACACTTAAGTTAGGGGCAGAATTTATGCCTGTTACCGATGTCGGGCAATTAAGTGTTAAGGTAACCCTTCCGGACGGAGCGAAACTTCAAGATACCGACAGCACGGTGGTGCAAATCGAGAAGAAGCTTGAAGGGATTAAAGAGGTTAAAAGCGTCTTTACCCAAATCGGAACCAGTGGGGGTTTATCGATTGGGGGGGACAACCCGAATAACGCGACGATCAACGTTCAATTGACGGATCTAAAGTCCCGGCAACGAAGCGTCGGTCAGGTAGCCGATGAGATCCGTACCCTCACTAAAGATCTCGCAGGTGCTGAGATCAGTGTGACAGTGACAGATACCATGTCCATGGGTGGTGCCACAACTCCGATTGACATTGCGGTTAAGGGAGACGATCTCACTCAGCTGAAAAAGATAGGGCTGGATTTCCAGAGTAGTGTGGCCTCGGTCGATGGGACCCGTGAAGTTAAGACAAGCATGAGTGAAGGGATACCTGAAGTTCTAATTCAGATTAACCGTCCTAATGCTGCGCAATTCGGATTGACAGCCGGTCAGATTTCTCAGGCGGTTAAGGCGACCATTTCGGGAACCACTGCGACGAGCTATCGTTATGAAGGCAAAGAAATTGACGTCGTGTTGAGTGGAGACGAGACGTTTAAGACGAGTCTGGCCAACTTAGAACAGACTCCCATTCCCACGTCCTTAGGGATTACCGTTCCGCTCAGTCAAGTGGCTAAGGTCTCGCTCGACCGCGGTCCAGTGATGATTGACCGCACGGAGCAGACTCGCGTGGTCCACATTACCAGTCAGATCATGAATCGAGATCTAAAAAGTGTCACGACAGATATTGAGAGTAAATTAAAAGGGTATTCTATGCCCGCGGGGTATACGTATGAGATGGGAGGGCAAAATAAACAACAGGTGGATTCGTTTAAGGACTTAGGCCTTGCGATGGTTCTGGCCATTCTGCTCGTCTATATGATCCTGGCTTCTCAGTTTGAATCCTTGTTACACCCCTTTACCATTATCTTATCGTTGCCCATGGGATTCTCAGGGGGCATGCTGGGACTCTTTATCACCCACAAGACACTGAGTGTACCTTCGATTATTGGGTTAATTCTCTTAATCGGGATTGTCGTGAGTAATGCCATTGTCCTGGTGGATTACATCAATAAACGACGAGAACGGGGAGAGGAACGGGAAGAGGCCATCGAAAACGCTGGGCCTATTCGCTTGCGACCGATTGTTATGACCTCCCTGGCAACCGTGTTAGGGCTTATTCCGATGGCCTTAGGATTTGGTGAAGGTTCAGAAACCATGGCTCCGATGGCGATGGTGGTTATTTTTGGACTTTCGCTCTCCACGGTGTCGACCTTGTTACTTGTACCAGTTATTTATACGATTTTTGAAGACATCAGGGATTCGAGGAAGAAAAAGCGAGGGGCTAAAAGGGAGCAAAAGCTGACCAACTCGAAGACACATTCTGTTTAAATTAAAGGAGATGAAGGGCCACGGGGACCCGAGAGGAAAAATGGACTGACATCATTAACGCTGCGATTCGGGTTTTTTCGAAGCATGGCGTCGATGGCGCGAAGATGGAGTATATCGCCAAAGAAGCCGGGATTGGCAAGGGTACGATTTACGAGTACTTTGCAAGCAAGGAGCGGCTCTTTGAAGAAATGCTTAAGTTCAGTATGGAGGAATTTCGCCTTGGACTGAAGGAAGCAATGGACCAAGGGAAGACCATTACGGATAAGCTCTTGAACTGCTCACACTATAACGCGGAGTTTCTGATCGACCATATGGATATCGTTCAAATAGCAATGCAGATCAATCTGCTTTCTGAAGAGCTGCGTGTTCACTTTCTGGCAGGACAAGAGGCGATCAGAGGGCATTACGACTTGATGGTTAAAGCTGCTCAAGCCCAAGGGGAGTTACGAGCTGACCTTGATGACGAGCTAGCCACCTTTTGTATTATGGGTACCCTCGATGAGTTCTGTAAGCAACGGGTATTTGTTGATCAGCGCCCCTTGGCGGAAATCGATCATCAGGGTATCGTAGATGTCGTAATGAAAGGCTTAAAATGATGAAAGGCTTGAATGATGAAAGAAAGACCAAACACTTTAACGAGTGTTTGGTCTTTCGCTAGGTTTATGAATGGGTTGTTTAGTTGGGAGATATTAATTGAGGGGTTTCTGAAGAGGGAATTTCGGCAGTTTGGGGGAAGAAAGCCTTATAGAAGGCATGGCTCTGAAGCTGGGGGGATTCTTCCCTGATGCCCTGAAGTAAGCGGTAACGTCTATTAAGTAAGCTATACTGAGTCTCTAAAACGAGGATCTCAAGAACGGTGATTTCAACGTACTCTGGGGCTGCGTCATCAAGACGGCTCCAAGCGTATTCCATTTTTTCCTTGGCTTCTTCAATTTCTGCGATCAAGCGTTCCGCTTCGCTGAGCAGCGGTTTTTCGGGGGGAGAGAGTGTTGATAAAAAGTTTCTGAATAAATCTTTCATAGAAATCAGCTCACCTCACTTACCGCACAATTATTTTTGCTCATTTACAAGAAATATATGTGCTCATGAGTGTGGATATGAGTGGTTTAAAGTAAAGTTGTTATAAAACTCACCTCAATTGGGAAAGACTAGAAATAGTCTAAACTTTAAGAGGTGATTTTTTTGCCACACCGACGATGTCGGAAATCCTTGGCGATATTCCTGAGTGGGATGATGTGCTTGTTTTTGTGGCAAGCCAGCATTTATCCTGTTCTGGGACAAGGGAGCGACAATGAGGCGAACACAAATTCAGGGACCATCAAGATTGTGGTTAAACGAGGAGAAAGCCTTTGGAGTCTGGCCCAAATATACCATACGACGGTAGAGCATCTTGTAGAGCTCAACCAAGTGAAAACCCCTAATCAAATTAGGGAAGGGGAATCCCTATGGGTTCCGGACGGAGACGATTCAGGGAAAGTGATAAAAACTGTGATCGGAGCGGTTGACAACACGCTTGATACGCTCGATGTGCCGTGGTGGGTTAGTATTTTGCGAAGTGTGCCGACGTTAGCCACCATTAATAATCAGAGGTTAAGTGTATCTCGTTCGAGCAATGCTCAATTGGCACAGCCGAAAATTCCTACGTATGAAATAATCGTCAATGAAGATACAGAGTTGATGGATAAATCTCAAACGACGGCAACAGTCCCAGTCCCAGTCCCGGTCCCGGTAGAAACGGAAGGAGAAATTCTTTCTCGGGGTCTAGGGCGTTTGGTATCCAAGGAGGAAGTCGAACTTTTAACCCGTGTTATCTATGGTGAAGCTCGGGGAGAAGACTTTGAAGGGCAAGTAGCTGTTGGGGCGGTTGTGCTTAATCGTCTGAAAGATCCTCGTTTTCCTAAAACAATGCGGGCTATTATTTACCAGTCGGGTGCTTTCACAGCGGTAAAAGACAAGCAAATCCATCTCGAACCGGATGATCAGGCTTACAAGGCAGCAGAAGCTGCACTTTCCGGCCTGGATCCGACGAACGGGGCAATATATTACTATAATCCACGTATCGCCACAGACCGCTGGATTAAGAGTCGGCCCGTGATTAAGCGAATTGGTAACCATACGTTTAGTATTTAGAGGGGACTTGTGGGACACAGCGCTCGGTGTTACGACGCAGAGCAAACTAACCGTGTAAGCTCCCGGCTTTGGGGAGCGGGGTTCCCGCCAAATGCGCCGTCCTTGGCGCAGTTGGCGGCAGCGCACTGGCACGGGGAAGCGAAGGGACGGTTCTCATGCTTCCTTGGCTTGGGTCGGAGAATGGGGACAAGGGTCGTTTGGGGTGGACGGCACATTTCATGTGCACCGTCTGGCGTGCAAGAGTAAGGGACGGTTCTTGGTTTGCATTTTCAAATGCAAGTTCAAGAACCGTCCCCTACTTGCACTTGCGTGCTTGCACTAGCTCACTTTGTGTCTTGGTGAAGAGGTGCCTCGGTGTAAGGTGAAGAAGGTGATTTCGGGGGGGACGTTAAAGCGCAAGGGAATAAGGCTCTCCCCTAGGCCGCGGCTGATATAGAGTGGAACTCCGTTAATGACATGATATCCTTCATAAAATCCGTGATCTCCTAGATAGGTGTTGGTGATCAGGGGTTGGAATCCGGGAAATCTAATTTGTCCGCCATGGGTATGTCCGGTGAGAAGTAGGTCTGCTCCGTATTCCGCTACGTCGTCGAGGCAATCTGTGGAATGGGCTAAGACGAGGCGGAAGGGGGGAGTTGGTGGTTTCTGCGAAGCAACAACGGTTTGATAGGCCTGCCCTACATCGTCATGTGCGGTGGCTGGATCATCGACTCCGATGACCCAGAGATTAAGGTTCGGTAAATTGGAGGCTTGGTTTAGTAAGGGTGTCCACCCTAAGCGTTGAAATTGCTGGAGATAGTGTTTGAAAAGAGTGCGGGAAAGGTGGGCGTAGTCGTTATTTCCCATAACTACAAATTTCCCGTAAGTGGCTGTGAGCCCTGCTAAATAGCTATCTAATTTATCTAAATCCGTTCGGGTGGAAATGATATCTCCGGTGATGACGAGTAGGTCTGGTTTTTGGGCCATTACAACTTGGGCAATGTGCTCTGGGGTGATCCGCAAGGTTTCCAGATGCAAATCGCTGAGTTGGCAGATTGTTTTACCTTCTAAAGCGGTCGGCAGATTGGGGTAAAACAAATCCCATTGTTCGCGTTTTACCGCTAGGGTGTCGCGTTCTGCCCAGCCGAGGACGCCTGCGCTGCCAAGGGGTATGCTAGATAGTAGCCAATGGTGCGTGAGAAAACTGCCGATGCGAGAGAGAAAGTCGCGACGGGATATGGTGTTCGAAAGTGGGGGCGTAAGTTTTTCGGGCATGGTCTCCTCCTCAAGAAAACTTCTATGAGTATTCAGAACCCTTCCATTTGTCATATCATATCATGTTATGAAGTTACATTGAATTAAATAAAGGAGGGGAGCATGGTGAAGTTTGGTGGAGATCCGGGATACTCCCCAGGTTCGATCCGCAATACGCTGGGCTCAGGACTTAAAGCGAGTGGGTTTTTTCAAAAAGATGGTCAAATCCAGAATTCGCGGGGGGGCTTTATAGGAGCAAAGCAACAGCTTCCTCAGCTTCCTCATAGTTCCCCACAACAAGGTGGGGGATATTTTCAGGGTGGTCTCAATCAAGGTATGGGATACACGCCAGAACAGGGGTATGATCAAGGCATGGCTAACAATCAAGACTATTATCGAGGATATAATCAAGGTGGGTATGGCCAGGGTCAAGTCTATAATCAAGGGCAAGCGCGTCAGCTGATTTTACAGCCCGCGCAAGAAGGGATTAACGGAAATGGTGCAGCTACGATTTCGCCGGATAATGTTTTTTTGCTGATTGCCAATCTACCGGCACCGCAAGCGTTTCTTAGGCAAGGACAACCAGGAGTGTATGCTGCTTATTTAGTGGATGATAAGGGGAAGACTGGATTTTTGGTGGGCGTTTTGCGGTCCGTTGGGAATGGAGTTTATCGGGCGCATTTCCAAAGCCCGGTTCCGCTTCTTTATTACAGCCGCGTCGTGGTTTCGGTGGAGAATCCAGCTCAGCTTAGCCAGGCGCCCAATGGCCCGATCATATTAAAAGTTAAAGAGCCTATGGGTATGATGGCCTTTCTCAATCCAGTAAAGAATACCGCTACCACTGTTTGGGGGAAGCTTTCAGGTTTGATCAGTGGTAGGAAAAATCCGCCGCTAAGTCCGGAATCCGTTCCAGTGAATCCCGAACTGCTTCAATCTCTGAATCCGCCAATCCCTCCGATCTCCCAGCCTTAATTCTAGGATGGAAATTGTCATCTGAAGAATAATAATCATTATAAATACAAGAGTATAAAGTATAAGAGGTTCTCAGAACGAGTGTGGAAAAGGCAGCTAACCATTTTGCCGTGGGTAAAGCTTTCTTCACTACTCGTTTTTATGGGTGTGCTCTTAGTTTTGATGGCGTTTATTCCGGATATGCGTTTCACCCTTGGAGTTGGGTCGGCTTGGATCCTGCTGCTCTATCTGGGATATCGCATGAAGGTCTCTCTAACATAATACTGTATACCTAACATAGAACGGAGGAATTCGTCTCATCCCTGTCGAATATATAAAAGCTGTGGATTTAGAGAATATTTTCAAAGAAAAGCAGAGAATACTAAAAATAGTATTGGGGAGGGACTGAATTTGCGTAAATGGAGTTCTTTGGTCGCGAGTACTTTAGTTTTAGGGCTATTATTAACAGGGTGTGGTGCAGCAAACCAACCCTCAAATTCTTCCGCTACGGGTGGATCGAGCACAGGGTCAGCAAGTGCCCAATCCATTAAACTTGGAGCGGACGTCACTTTTCCACCCTTTGAGCAGATGCAAAACGGTAAAGTCACAGGTTTCGATATTGATATCATTACGGCGATTGCGAAAGAAGCTAACCTTAAAATCGATGGAGATATTAAAACCATGGACTTTCAAGGGTTAATTCCGGCAATTCAAACAGGATCACTAGATGTAGCGGTTGCTGGGATTACGATTAAACCAGAACGCGCTCAGCAGGTTAATTTCTCCAAACCCTATTATAAATCCGGACTTTCCTTACTAGTTAAAAAGGATAGTACGATTACAGGAGTACCGGATCTGAAGGGGAAAACAGTGGCTGTAAAATTAGGCACCACGGGAGATCTCATGATGAGCAAAGAGCAAGGCGTGACCGTTAAACGTTTCAATAACATTGATGAGGCTTATCGTGAATTACAAAACTCGGGCGCGGATGCTGTCATTTTTGATAATCCCGTTCACCAGAACTACATCAATACAGGTCATGATAACGTAAAAGTCGTCGGGAGTCTTTTAACCGGTGAAGATTATGGTATCGCTGTGACGAAGAAGGATGCTCAACTCGTGAACAAGATCAATGATGGTCTTGATAAAATTATTAAAAGCGGAGAGTATGAAAAAATCTATCATAAATATTTTAAAGATAATTATGGGTTAGTCAATAAAAAGTAAGTGTAAGGGTTTGGTGATTTATTAGCATGAGCGCAGCCCCAGGCTGCGCTCTTTCGACTCTGTTGAATTTTAGAGGAGAGGTGAAAGGATGAACTTTTGGCCGATTGTTATGGATGCCATGCCTCAACTTCTTGAAGGGGCTAAGCTCACAATTCTCTATTCGATTGCAGCCGTCTTTTTTGCAACAATCTTAGGTTTAGCTTTTGCTCTATTTAAATTATCGTCAGTCTCCATCCTTCGGAGAATTGGGCAGGGGTACGTCCATATTTTTAGGGGCTTACCTCTTCTTGTTCTCATCTTTTATATATATTTTGCCTTACCTTCCTTGTTCCCTCTCCAAGTCTGGTTTGGAAATAATTACGTGATTATGGCAGGGATTACTGCTTTAGCCCTCAACGAAGGGGCTTACATTACGGAAATTATTCGTGCAGGGATCTTATCGATTGATCGGGGACAGACAGAAGCGGCGATGAGCATTGGTATGACCAGCTTTCAAACGATGCGTTTCATTATTCTCCCGCAAGCCTTTAAACGGATGGTTCCTCCATTAGTTAACCAGTTTATTCAAACCATTAAGGATACCTCCTTGCTTTCCGCAATTTCGGTAGCTGAACTGACGAGGCGGGGACAGATGATTATTTCTGTTAACTTCGCGGGTTTGCAAATCTGGACTGCGATTGCTATCGTATATCTGGTGATTATCCTTAGTTTGACAGCACTTTCCAGTTATATCGAAAGTAGGTGGCAAGTTGATCAGCGTTAAAAACATTACGAAGTATTTTGGCCACCATGAGGTACTCAAGGAGATCTCTGTGGAAATCGCTCCGCAGGAAGTGGTTGTTATTATTGGTCCTTCGGGTTCAGGGAAAAGCACTTTTTTACGCTGTATGAATGGTCTGGAAAGCGTTTCTAAGGGCGAAATCTTTGTTAATCAGACCGAAATCACCCACAATAAAACCAATCTGAGTTTAGTTCGTAAGGAAGTCGGGATGGTCTTTCAACGTTTTAATCTATTCCAACATTTGACTGTCCTCGAAAATATAACCATTGGGCAGGTACAAGTCCTTAAGAAAAGTAAGGAAGAAGCAGAAAAGAGAGCCTATGAGCTTTTGAATAAAGTTGGGCTTCACGATAAAGACAAGGCATGTCCGGAACAACTTTCCGGCGGACAGCAACAGCGGGTTGCGATTGCGCGGGCCTTGGCAATGAACCCAATTGTCATGCTTTTTGATGAACCGACTTCAGCACTCGACCCAGAAATGGTCGGAGAAGTCTTGGCGGTCATGAAAGATCTGGCCAGAGAAGGGATGACCATGGTTGTAGTCACCCACGAAATGGGGTTTGCGCGCGAAGTTGGGGATCGCGTTCTCTTTTTAGATGAAGGCCGGGTTGTTGAGCAAGGAACACCAGAACAGATCTTTAGCCATGCTCAAGAAGAACGGACCCAATTATTCTTAAGTAAAATACTCTAAATAGACAGAGGACAGGAAACTGTCCTCTGTCTATTTAGAGTATATGAAAAGGTTTTTTTCAACGGGATATTTAGGATACTCTCGAATCTTAAAAAAGAAAGAGGATGAGTACAACCAACGCCAGTATCCCAAACGTGCTTAAGGTCACAGCGATGCCGAGTGTGGTTAAGGAAATTTGGGCTAAAAGTACATTTGAGAAAAAGGCTATAAAGAAAAAAAAGGTTATAGCCAAAATACCCGCTCCAACGGGCGGGGACTGTAGAAATGGTACAAGGCGCTTGAACCCATAATCCCAAGTTTCTGGAGTCTTCCCCTTTGAACTGCTATTCGGAGGGGAAGGGGGGATCTGCGGTGAAAGCGAAGGAAAGGCTGGATTATAGGGACGGGTTAGCGTTGGCATAGTTGATTCCTCCATTCAGGAACCGTACTTGGTTAATTTTCGAGGAGGATGCACTATTATTTGTGTTGCTATTGTTAGTTCCGTTGGGAGTTCCTATTCCGGTTCGTTCGATCAAGAACTGAGCAATCATTAAGCCGAGAGCGATGATCAGATTGCCGGGTGCTCCTGGGATTTCGAATAATGGAACGTTGAACGATGTATCTGGGCTCCCGTCAAACGGGGCAAAAGGAGCTGAGACAATCAAGGCGACACTCAAATTATCGGGAAAAAGCGGTTCATCCAACCCTACGGGCCCAAAGCCTTGCCCAGGAACAGGTTGAACAGGTTGAACAGGTTGAAGAGGTTGCATTTGTTGCCCATTGATTGCCGAGTGTATTAGTTGGGTGAGTTGCGGAAAGGTCAGGGTCACAGGATAAAGGTCCGGGTTCGGCCGGGATAGATTTGGGGGATGCACTAAGGAGCGTTTTAAGAGAAAGGCCATGAGTACATCCAAGCCAACGACAATCATGGAGGCATATTGAAGTTCCGTTGATGCCAATGGAAATATCATCGCACTAACTGGGCTAAATCGTAAATCCCTCCGAATGGGGCTACTCACTAGAATGGAAAAAGAGAAAGGAGTTGCCGGCAACGGGGGGGGACATTCATTGCGGTTGATCACGGCGCTCCTCCTTTCTTATCCTTAAAACCACGTGCGAATCGTTACCCATCCCCCTAACAGGATGACAAGCAGGAAGGCGATTAAAGTCATAGGATGTGTGATATCGTTTATGAAATGGGGGCCGTGATAACCGTCGAGTCGCACGACTTATTTACCCTTCTTTCTTATTGTTTGTGAGTAATATCGAGTGGAAGTTTAAGGCCTTTCAACATTTCCGGCGAGATTTGCATTTTTTCCATGCCGCCCGCGCCACCTATTTTATCAAGAATTTGTTGGGCCATGCCTTTTAACTCTTCCGGAATGGGAAGGTCATTGGCCGAGGGCATGCCATGCATTGAGGTGGTGAGAGTTAGATTGACCATGGCCATCAGTTTTTCGTACTTTTGCTGTTCAACAAAGTACGCTTTGATCAGGGGATATTTATTCATAAGACGAATTTTAAGATCGAGAAGTGCTAAGGATTCTTTTTCGGGTATAACTTTACTGAGCATTTGAGTGGTTACAAGTCCGCGTTCTTTTTCTTGGTATTGGCCAAAGGCCTCTTGGCTTAGGGGATCGGCCATAATGGCTGTTTCAGCTGCTTTTAAGGCCTGAATTTCGGGGGTTTGGGACAGGGCTTCCCCCAATTCGCGAGCCTTGTCAATGTAACTCATAAGGTGACCTCCTTTTTTCCTTATACAAATTATGCTCTAAAGGGCGCACTGGTGTATGATATGGTCATCGGATGAAGAAGGAAAGTCGTGGATGGTGTAGAATATTTATAAATGAAAGGGGGGATTCTTATGCGTACGTATCGTTTGCTAATTCGTTTGATTCAAGTTGCTTCTGCACTTGCTTTTATTGTACTGATCGCTGGTTTTCTGGGATTATGGGGGCAAGGCGGCAAAGTACCTGAGACAGGAACTGGGGGAAATACTCAAGGAACGTCTGCGTCCTCTAATTTAACCCAACCATTGAGCAATCCGAAGATTGTCGCCTTAGGAGATTCATTTACCCTAGGATATCCCTTGGACCCTGCGCATTCTTGGACTCAGCGGACGGCGGAAGTTCTCCAAGTCTCTGTGGTTAATAAGGGGAAAGTTAGGCAGACGGCCAAAGACCTTTTGTCTCGCTTTGACGCGGATGTGGTGGCTGAGAAACCAGGTCGGGTCATTATCTTTGCAGGAATTGGAGATGGGATACAGGGGGTAGCTCTCAAAGAAGTTCAAACCAATATCCAAGCGATGGTCGAAAAGGCGAAATCGAATCACATTGTTCCAGTGCTGGCTCTGCCGATCGGGTACCCTGGGGCACAACAAAACATTAAAGAAACTAGGGATTGGGAGGTAGGTTATGCCAAAAAGGAAGCTATCCTGACCTTGGATTTTTCTTCGGTGTTGTTTGATGCAAATGGGAAATATTTAAGTGGGTTATCCGGAGATGGAAAGTACCCAAATGCTAAAGGGTATGAAACCATGGGGGATTATGCTGCGCGAGTACTTAAGTGAACATTAGTAGAGAGTTGACAATGGCTAGTGAATAGTGGCTAATAGATTAGAATGTGATCGAGTCGTGCGAAAATGATTTAGCCCATAGCAAAGGGGATACTGAAAATTCGGTATCCCCTTTGCTATGGGCCAGTTGTTGTTGGGGCTAAGTTGTGTCTTGGACGGTTTAAGCAGGGAGCAGAAGACTGATTAACGTAAAGAGGATAAAGCCGACAGTCCCTCCGAGCAAGGCGTAGTGCGGGTGCCGTTCACGGGAGAGGGGGATGAGCTCGGCAAAGACGAGAAACGTCATGGCACCTGCTGCAAAGGACAGAAAGAAGGCTAGGGAGTTTTGCACACTTTCGAGGGCGAAGAGCCCCAGTAAGGCGCCAAGAGGGGTGAAAAGGGCGATTCCGATGTTGAGTAGAAGGATCTTCCAACGACGAATTTTGGCCATTTTTAAGGGTGCTGCTGTGGCCATTCCTTCAGGGAGATTGTGTAACGCTATGGCTATGGCTATAAGGAAACCGAGGCTGGGGGCAGTTTCTTGGCTAACGGCTATGGCCATGCCTTCCGGGATATCATGTAAGGCGATCCCAGCTGCGATGAGAAGTCCGGTTCTCTTGAGACGTTGACGTCGAGAGAGGGGAAGGGTGTTCGAGGAAGTATTGAGACGTTGGTCGGCAAGGAACATGAAGAGAAGGCCCAGGGCAAACCCAACTCCCACTTGAAGTGGCGGCCCAATCTTCCAGGCACTCGGAAGCAGATCGACGCTCACGACCGCCAGCATTACCCCTCCGGATCCGGCCAGGAGGGAGGCAAGGACTCGTTCTTGTGGTTTTCCAAACAAGAGGACAAGTAGGCTACCAAGCGTTGTGGCCAATCCGGCAATTGTACTAATCCAGATGATTTCGAACATGTCGTGCATGAGGGTCTCCTTTCTATAAACTACCGATATCCATATCTATGCTCGAAGGAACCCTTTATACAAAAAAGACTTGGGATAACTCATGCAAATTTTAAGGTCTTCTGTACTATTTTTGGGGACAAAGCATAGGTTTAAAGTGAGAATAAGCAGGGCTGGATGGGAATAAATCTGGGGAAGGGGCTAGGATTATGAAAATGCGGATGTGGAACAGTTTACTCATGGGGGTTGCTCTCTTCAGCCTAATTTTTCTTGCAGGCTGTGGAACACTGGAGACGTTGGTGAATAAGGATGGAAACACGACTTTAGGCAATTTTATTGGTGGAGATAAAACCGCTCTCCCAGCGGCGACATCAGCGTCAACAGGAGAAACAGCGGCAACCTCTGCGGATCCCATGGTGATTTCACTGTACTTTGCGGATTCAACAGGAAAGTATCTCATAAAAGAAGAACGCATGTTGCCGAAAACGGTGAGTTTGGCGAGAGAAACAGTGACTCAGTGGCTAAAAGGTCCCGCAGTTGTTAAAGGGACGAGTGCTCAGGCCCCTGTTTCCACGGCGACAGTGCTCTTGGGTATTGCCATTAAAGATAACGTTGCCATCGTAGATTTAAGTAAAGAATTTCTGCAACCCAATTCCAAGGTTTCTCCCGAAGTCGCTCTGTATGGACTTGTCAACACATTGACCCAGTTTTCGACCATCAAGCAAGTTCAAATTCGGATCGAAGGAAAACCCCTGACCAAGTATGGGACGATCGATGCTACAAAGCTGGTTAATAAAGCAAGTCTGATTAAAGGGGCCACTTCCACGAACCCAATCTTCCCAAGCTCGGGCACAGGAAGTAGTACGGGAAATAGTAGCACAGGAAATAGCAGTACTGCACTTCCCAATTCCCCAAGCTCCATTAACCTCTTCAATTACCCACCTAGTTCTACTTAACGTGCGTCAGTTTTTTGCCCTTTCGTACACTATTCGTTTGTGGCCAAGGCAAACGTGTCACGAGTAAAGCTCAACAGTCAGTATACCTGGCAGTTGGGCTTTTTTAATGCTTGGACGTGGAACTATAATGTACCCAGGGAGTTGAATGCAAGTCAGCGAATAGCAATGCAGCGTGTACATTTTTATGCTAAAATAGATCTACAAAGAAAATAAGGAAGGAGGCTAGAGGATGCCACCAACCGAAGAATTGAAAAAACAGTTGGAGGAGACCTTAAGGCGCGCCAATACTATCTTGTTTAAGCGTGGTCGATCGATTCTTAATGGTATGGAAATTTCGGCACTTCAGTTCAGTGCACTCTTAAGCATTCGAGAATTTGGACCCATGACGATGGGGGAGTTGAGCAAACATCTTTTTACCGCGTGCAGTACGGCGACAGATCTGGCAGATCGAATGGAACGTGTGGGGTTAGTCCAACGAATTCGAGATGACAAAGATCGGAGGCTGGTCAGGCTGCACTTATTGACGAGAGGGACTGAAGCCCTTGACGCGGTGATTGCAGAACGTCAAAGCTTTGTTGGCGAGGTTCTTAAGGAGTATACGATGGATGAATACGAGGAATTGTTGCGTAGTTTGGAACTGTTGGCACAGAGAATGGAATTAAAATAATTAATATGCCCCCACTTAGGATATCTTAAGTGAGGGTATTCTTTTATTATGTAATCTCCACAAAATCTTGAGGATTTTCCCAAATGCATCTCAAACGTAAGCGGTATACTGAATTATAAATTATAAATTATAAATTATAAATTATAATTCGAACGGGACTCTTTTCGTTGTTTTTATAAAAGTTAATGAGAGATTACAAAAGAAGGGATAGAAGACGATGAAAATCATCTTAGTCGATGATGAACCGGAAATTCTAACTCTCGTTAGAGATTACCTCTCACGGGAGGGATTTAATGTTCTTACGGCGGTCAATGGAAACGAAGGTATGGAGCTGATTGACCGGGAAAAGCCAGACCTAGTGCTGCTGGACTGGATGCTGCCGGGAATGAGCGGGTTAGAAATGTGTAAACACTTGCGTGAGACGAGTACGATTCCGATTATTATGCTCACTGCAAAATCAGAGGAAATCGACCGAGTCCTTGGTCTGGAGTTCGGGGCGGATGATTATATTGTCAAGCCGTTTAGTCTGCGGGAACTGGCTGCGCGAATCAAAACCGTGCTACGGCGTTCCGCCGGGACAGTTCAGGAGACTAATTCTTCAATTCTAATTCGTGGGGAACTGAGCATTGACAGCACAAGCCACAAAGTGGCAAAACGAGGGCAGGAAATTTTTTTAACCCCGACTGAATTTAACATTCTCCATTTGCTCGCGACTCGACCGGGAACGGTCTATAGCCGTCTTCAACTTTTGCGTCAAGCTATGGGAGAAGAATACCTCTACTATGAACGTTCTATTGACACCCATGTGTCTAATTTGCGCAAGAAAATTGAGGACAACCCGAGTGAGCCAAAATATGTAGAAACCGTATTTGGCGTAGGGTATCGGTTCGGAGAAGGGCTATGACGTTGCGGCGCAAGTTTATTTTGGCACTTATCGGAATGGTTTTTTTCATGGCGATTGTCTTTACCTCCATCGCCTTAACGTCAACCCAAGCTTTATTGAGCCATGCTGAATCCTACGTGCAGCAGGCCTTTGGCGAGCGCTTGAGTCAGCTCGTGAGTGTATACTATGAAAACCACGGTGGCTGGGGTGGGGTTCAAGACTATATTTCGAAAGTCCTTGAACCGGACCAGAAATTAGGTCGCCCTCCCCATGACTCCCAACGTTTTTTGGTATTTGATCAAGAAGACA
This sequence comes from Desulfosporosinus metallidurans, assembly GCF_001936615.1. Taxonomy (GTDB): domain Bacteria; phylum Bacillota; class Desulfitobacteriia; order Desulfitobacteriales; family Desulfitobacteriaceae; genus Desulfosporosinus; species Desulfosporosinus metallidurans. The sequence goes on along the minus strand of NZ_MLBF01000011.1, from coordinate 52,815 downwards.
AAGTTGTGGCAGATCCCTCAAATAAAGATCTTGGCAAGCAGTTAACACAGTTTCCATCAGACAATAAGATCTCAAAACAGTGGCAGGGGATTAAGGTAAAAGGGCAAATAGTAGGGCATTATTGGCAAGAGCAACGTCCTAGTGTTATGGATGGTCGATTGGCAAAAACTATTGGGACCTCGATTATTCAGGCTATGCTCATTGGGTTGATTCTGACGTCCTTGGTGGCGTTAGTCTTGGGACTCTTGTTAACAAGTCATTTCACGGAACCTTTAAATCGTCTCATGGAGGCCGTGCGGAAGGTAGGAAAAGGGGATCTTTCTTCACGGGTCGAGGTGGAGGGAAAAGGGGATATTGCGCTCTTAGCCCAAGATTTTAACCGCATGACCGAACAATTGACTCGCAATGAGGAAGTGAGACGCAATATGGTCGCCGATATTGCCCACGAATTGCGCACTCCATTGGCGGTTATCCTCGGAAAACTGGAATCAATTCAGGAAGGGGTGCTCCCTTCCACTCCGGAGACCATTCTTCCAATTCAGGATGAGACGTTACGACTGATCCGCCTGGTGCGAGATCTTCAGCAGTTAAGTCTTGCGGAAGCCGGTAAATTGCCGATGAATTTAAAGCCCGTCAATCTCAGACAGATTGTGGAGAAAATCACAGAGCAATTTGCGATTGAGTTCGAAGAACGGGGGCTTCATATCGAAGTGATTGGGGATGTACCTGAGGTGATTGGGGACCCAGATCGGTTAACCCAGGTTTTTGTAAATTTAATTGGGAATGCTCTCTTGCATACTCCTGCCGGCGGATCTCTGAGCGTGTTGTTGGCGGAGGCAGAAAGGCCTCTAGAAGACGCCCTGATCGATGATGAGACTAGGCGCCGTTTGCGGGATGTCTTCCGGCGCAAAGGGGAAAAAGCCGAAGAAGCGAATCGCAATCGCAGAGACGATAACGGTCCAAGCGAAGTGCGATCTGACGGTTGGGTGCAAGTAACGGTGGTGGATTCTGGAGAAGGAATTCCCGAGGAAGAACTTGATCATATTTTTGATCGTTTTTATCGTGTCGATAAAGCGCGAGAACGGGAAAGCGGTGGAACGGGCTTAGGGCTTGCGATTGCCAAGGAGTTTATCCAGGCCCATGGGGGTTCGATTCAAGTGAAAAGTAAACCTGGTGTGGGAAGCTGTTTCTGGATTTCATTGCCGATAAAACCAAATGCCAGTACGAAAGGGAATACCTTAACAATATCTTAAGGAGTCCTTCGCTGTTTGATCATAATCCTGTGATAGTCTTAGTGAGGAATTATTTCAAAGATTGTGATGAGTATTTCATTTTTAAGGATCAAAAGGGGAGAAAAGGAGCACGAGTATGAACAAAAAATGGGTCACCATCGGGGTCATAGGCGTTTTGGTTTTAGGGGGCGGTTATTGGGGGTATAAAAAGTTTACGACAAAGCCTGTGGTTGCCACTAATATCACCGCGAAAGCAAAAATGGGAGATGTCAATAAAGTGATCACCGCGACTGGAACGGTTAGCTTCCCTCATTCGATTCCGCTGACCTTCCCTAGTCTGGGACGCGTGGTGGAACTCAATATCCAGCCTGGTGATACCGTGAAAGCTGGGCAAGTTCTTGCTAAGATCGACGACACGAAACTTCAGACGGCCGTATTGCAACAGCAGGCCAACTTAACGTCCGCTCAAGCTAAACTGCAAACTCTTGAAGAAGGGTACAATGATCAAACGCGTGCTCAGGCGCAGGCATCCTTGGCAAGCGCGCAACAGGCCGTGGCTACTTCGCAGCAGAATGTAACCACAGCCGAGCAGAATGCGCAACCTAGCTATTTAGCTAACCAAGTTTTGCTGGCTAAACAGACAGTTAATCAGGCTAGTGATGCTTTGGCCAAAGCGCAACAGAGCGGAAATACGGCCTCCATACAACCCGCCCAGAGTACGCTAAACCAGGCTCTAATAGCCTTAACCAATGCTGAGAATGCCCAGAATGGTGGAGCTGCTCAAGCCTTAGCTTCGGCCCAGGCCCAAAGTCGTTCTGCTCAGGCCAATTTAACGGCGGCCCAATATCAAGTGGCTCAGCAAGCTCAGGGCCCAAAATCAGGAGACATTCAATCGGCTCAAGCCAGTATTGCCATAGCGCAGGCCCAGCTCGCCAGCGCACAAACGGATTTAGCGAATGCTACGATCATAGCCCCAACAGATGCAGTGGTTGTCACCTCACCACTACAACTTTACGAATACACAACACTGGCCTCAATCATTACTCTCACTCCAGTAGCAAGTAATCTTCAAGTTGATGCCTCAATTGATCAAGCGGATATTTCACAGATCAAAGCAGGACAGAAAGTGGATATTACCCTCGATGCCTATCCAGATGAACACAGCAGCGGAACTGTGACCTTGGTGGCACTTCAAGGGACGACTGCTTCGAATGTTACAACGTTTAAAGTTACCGTGACGGTAGATAAAGCCAGCGATAAGCTTCGTTCAGGCATGAATGCTAATATTAACATTGTTGTGGCGGAGGCTAAGAATGTCTTAACGGTTCCCAGTGAAGCCATCAAAACCAGAGGAACTAAAAAAGAAGTTACAGTGCCCGTGGCAACAGGTGCTAACAGTACAACAAGTGCCAATACTACCAATAAAGTGGATCAGGCTGCCCAATCGAGCACTAAAACAAACTCTGGCAGTGGAAAGACTGCGGCCAATGTTCAATATGTTCCAGTGGAAATCGGTTTGGATGATGGAACAAATGTAGAAATCAAAAGTGGTTTAAAAGAAGGGCAAGAAGTGGTCATCGGAACTCGTTCCTCCACCACGACGACTAAATCTACTTCGGGATTTAGTTTGGGCGGCGGGAACAGAGGATCTGGTGGTGGGAATGCAGGTGGTCCTCCTAACTGAGTTTAGGATAGAGAATTATAGCAATTCGGCGAATACGTCAGGAGGGATGCCATTTGATAGATCTCAAAGGGATCAAAAAGATATATTCTAACGGTGATATTCAAGTTGCGGCTTTAAATGGGGTGGACCTTCATGTGGGAGCAAATGAGTTTGTCGCCATTATGGGTCCTTCCGGGTCAGGCAAGTCATCGATGATGAATATTTTGGGGTGTTTAGATACCCCAACTGAGGGCGAATATTATCTCGACGGAACGGATGTGGCAAAGGCCAGCGGGGATGAATTATCCGTGATTCGTAACCGCAAGATTGGATTTGTTTTTCAAGGCTTTAATCTGCTTCCTCGGACCACGGCGTTAGAAAATGTGGAACTTCCTATGCTTTATGCAGGGGTGGGGGGGAAAGAAAGGCGGACTCGAGCGATCGCCGCATTGGAATCCGTTGGCCTTGGCGGGCGGATCCATCACCGTCCTAAAGAACTTTCGGGTGGGCAGCAACAGCGGGTAGCCATTGCACGCGCGCTTGTCACAGCCCCTTCGATTATCTTGGCGGATGAGCCCACTGGGAATCTTGACAGTCGGTCTAGTGAAGAGGTCATGGCGATCTTTCAGCACTTGCACGCCTCGGGAAACACGATTATTATTGTCACTCACGAACCGGATATTGCAGAGTTTACCGAGAGGATTGTACGTTTCCGTGACGGCCATATTGAAAAGGATGAAATGGTTGAAAGTCCACGTAAGGCCCAAGCACAGGTCCTGGAGGAGGGGGTAGCAAAGTGAATATATTTGAAAGTATCCGGGTCTCTCTCCGGGCCTTGCGTGCCAATAAACTGCGGTCAGTATTGACTATGCTCGGGATAATTATCGGAGTGGCAGCTGTCATAGCCATGGTTGGGATCGGAAATGGAGCAACCGCTTCGATCACTTCCCAAATCCAGGGCATGGGCTCAAACCTTCTTACAATTAGCTCGGGTCAATCCAATTCCGGCGGGGTCAAGGGTGGGGTCGGTAGCTTAACCACCCTTAGTATGACGGATGTATCTAAGATTCAGATAGGAGCTGCTGTGAAAGCAGTTGCCCCTGTTTCGGGTACCAATGCCCAAGTGGTCTTGGGTTCTGGAAATACTTCGACAAGTATAACAGGAACGACAGAGGGCTATGAAACGATTAAAAATGTCACAATGGCCCGGGGCCGTTATCTCACAAAGGAAGATGTTAGCAGCGGTGCAAGAGTCGCTGTCCTTGGCCCGACCGTTGTGGAAAATCTTTTAGGGGACGCCAATGCTTCTATCATTGGAGATATTATTAAAATTAACAACGTTCCCTTTCAGGTCATTGGTGTGACAACGGCCACAGGGTCAACTGGCTTTCAGAGCAGTGACGATATGATTACAGCACCCATCACAACGGTTCAGGCTCGCTTGATGGGGAAAAAGACGTTGCGTAATATTCTGGTCTCGGCTACGTCAGCGGACATGATGCAAACAGCCCAAGATGAGATTACAGCAGCTTTGCATAAAGCTCATAAAATCCAGACTGGCAAAGCGGATGACTTCAGGGTCCAGAATCAGGCGGATATGTTGGCAACCATGACATCGGTAACGCAAACGTTGACCATGCTCTTGGGTGGAATTGCAGGAATTTCCTTACTGGTCGGGGGAATTGGAATCATGAATATCATGCTCGTTTCGGTCACTGAACGAACAAGGGAAATCGGAATTCGGAAAGCAATCGGAGCTAAAGGTATGGATATTCTATTGCAGTTCCTGATCGAGGCCGTCGTGCTCAGTATCTTAGGAGGAGGGATTGGGATCGCCTTAGGCTATGGAGGATCTAGCCTGGCCGGAAAGGCCTTGTCGATGAGTACCAGTATTTCCATGACCTCAGTGTTCTTGGCCTTCGGCTTCTCTGCCGCAATCGGCATCATCTTCGGGGTTTTCCCGGCACGAAAAGCCGCTGCTATGGATCCTATTGATGCTTTAAGGTACGAGTAATTTGAATGCAAGACCGAGGGACGGTTCTTGACTTGCATCATAGAGAAAGGGAAAGCATATCGCTTTGTGTTCACATATCTGTAAGTTTAGAGAGGAGAAATATACGTGGGGAAAAAGAGACAGACGCGATCGGTTTTGGGTGTTCTGTTGATGGTGTTTTTAATGATAGGTATGATCCCGGGGGTAGCTTCAGCGACCACAAGTGATGGAAGTACATGGCTCTCATGGCTCAATTTTGCGACCAGCGCAGACTCCACACTAATTGCTGGAGAAACAAGTAATATAAATGTTCAACTTTGGGATAACAAATCGGATCCTTTTACGGGATCTGTAGGTAGCGCTACCATTACAGACTCAAAGGGGGTAGCAAAGTTATTTCAAGTTTCGGGATCTGCTGGAGATTATACAATTTCTAACGTGATGTTAGATGAAGCAGGAGAATATCAGTTGGTCATACGCCAAGGAGCTTCGGGCACAGCGTTAGCCGCAGGAACTATTAATGTCCTGAATGCGACAACCATCATTACAGATTCTCTCGTCATCAATACGACTAATACCATAAGGGTTAAGGTGACGGATTCTGCTGGGAATCCTTTGGCTCGGAAATCTGGAACTGTAGACGGAACGATGATCGGGGCAACAGCCCTATCTTATACAACTCTTAGTGATGGGACCTTTACGTTTATGATGGCACCAACCTTGTATGGTAGCGCCAACATTGTTTACGCTGGACATGTGATTGGTACAATTCCGGTTCGTCCCGCCTATACGCAAAATGCGCGAATCGGAGGGACAGCGGAGGATAACGTGGCCCTCTCAGTTGAGATTGCCAAAAGTGGTTGGACAATGGGGGCGCCTTATGTGATCTTGGCAAGAGATGATCAATTTTCGGATGCTCTAGCCGCTGCCCCTCTCTCTAAAAAGCTTGGTGCGCCAATTCTAATGACGAATTCTAATAAATTGGACGATCGAACGCTCGCAGAGATTCATGCATTGGGCGCAAAGAATGTTTACATCGTCGGTGGAACAGTTGCTGTTTCGCAAAGTATCCAAGATACTCTGAGTGGTGAGTTTACGGTTACTCGGGTCGCCGGACTCCAAGCCTATGATACGGCTGCTATGATCTCCTCTAATGTGGGGATTGATCCCACCCATACCGTATATATTGCTAATGGGTATGCCATACCGGACGCTATCGCGATCAGTGCTTTTGCCGCCGAGCAAGGAAGCCCAATTCTACTTACAGATCGAGATGTATTACCGGCTTCTACACTGCAGGCTCTGACCGATCTCAAGGCGAATAACGTCGTCTTGCTTGGTGGGACTGCGGTTATTGGCACTCAAGTGGAAAGTCAATTAAGTTCTAAATATTTGGTCAAACGCTGGGGTGGATTTGATCGCTACGACACCCAATCGATTATCTTCCAAAATCTTTTTAACACCCAAGCTCCCCAATCCCCACTCTACTTTACATCTGGGCTTGTTCGTCAAGATGATGTCAGTGCAGGGAATCCCTATGCCGATGCCTTATTGACGGCCGCTCTGGCTGCTAAGAATGGTGGCTTTGTGGCCATGCTTCCGAAGAATACCCTTCCTTCGAGTTTAAACTACTTCTTGTTATTTAATAAAGGGTATATTTCTAAAGCAACCGTAGTGGGCAACAACAGTGGCGTTTCACAGGATTTGGAGCAACAGCTTAGGCAAATGTTGAGTCGTTAATCTAGTCGTTAAGTGTTTCGTTAGTAATAGCGAGTGACGAAGATGATCGTGGTTCGTTGAATACGCAAAGAAGACCTGTTACAAATTGTGACAGGTCTTTCTTTAGTGCCAGTCAGAAAGTATAACTTTCGGATAGCAAAAGTGCAACTAAAATAATCTATTCATACATACATATAGAGAGGCAATGCCTAATTGATCTCAGACAGCGATACTCGAAATTAGAATAAATTAACTAAGGTGGTGACAAATGTATAAAAGTTGTAATCTGAAAGAAGGTAAAATGTGGATGTTGGCGAATATAATAATTGAAGTATTTTATGGCTAAAGACAACCTCTTAAGATTCTAATTTTTTAAAAGAAGGGGGCGGGCTTTTTCAAAAGGTAATATAGAAAGGATTGATGGAAATTGCTAAGGAAGATTCGGCGTTTGAACATTTTGGTTGTTTTTATGCTCCTTTTACAATTAGCGGTTTATCCTGCAAATACCCTCGGAAACGAGAACCCAAACCCAGCGGTTAAGCCCTCCCTCGCAAAGCCTACTATTACGGCCGAGCAGGCTGTGCAGAAGGTCAAAGACAACTTTACAATTCCTGAGAACTATGTACAACTGTCTACTGGATATAACGATTATAACAATCGTGCCACCTATTCTTTAAATTGGAATGCAGTAAATCAACCGAGCGGGAGTTTTCATGCCGAGGTCGACGCAATGACCGGTGACATCTTAAATGTTGGTCAATGGGAGGGGCCGCTCAAGCCAGTTTTTAGGTTACCTGTCCTGTCCGCAGGTGAGGCAGAGAAAATAGCTACAGATCTGATTTCAAAATTAGCGAGTAAGCATCAGTCAGAAATGCAACTTGTCAAAGATGAGCAACAAGTTTTTGCATTAAACAACTCTCAACCCTTTACGTACAATTTCCACTGGATCCGCATCGTAAACGGTATTCAGTTTCCTGGCAATGGAGTGAATGTGAGTGTCAGTGGAGACAACGGACAAATTAGAAACTACAACTATAATTGGACGCAAGATCTTGTTTTTCCTGAGGCAGCAAACGTTATTTCGCCTGAAAAAGCGCGTCAGGTATTCACAGATACTCTGATGATCCAATTACAGTATTATTTACCCCAGATGATGAATCCCCAAAAACCGGAACCCCAGCGCGTACTTCTCGTGTATCAGTTAGCCAATAAATACAATGGGGGAGCTATTGATGCGTTGAGTGGGAAGCCGGTGACTCTTGACCCACAGGTTGGCATCTATCGGTCCATGAACTCAGTGAGTGGTGTTCCGGTTGGGACAACGACGGAGGCTACCTCTCCTGTGATAAAAGCGACTGGCCCGGATGCCAAAGGAAATAACCAACAAATTAGCCGGGATGAAGCAGTTGACGTGCTTAAGAAAGTGGTTGAAATTTCGAGTGATCTCGTCCTCCGTAATTCTAGCCTGAACCCGGATTGGCAAAATCCCAGTGAACAAGTCTGGAATTTAAATTGGAATAGTGAGTCCTCCAATATGGGAGAACAACGTTACCTTAATGCTCGCGTGAATGCTAGGACAGGGGATATCGTTGGTCTTAGTATGTCTAATGCCAAAAACCCTGACGATAAGTCTAATCCCCTGGATCGTGAAGGTGCGCAAAAATTAGCGGAGGACTTCCTCAAACGCCTACAGCCTGAGCGTTTTAAGCTTGTTAAAATGGAATCGGAAAACGTCTATGGAGGAAAAATGCCTCCCAATATTCAGGTATTTAATTATGTTAGGGTCGTCAATGGCATTCCAGTTTCACGCAACGGGATGAACATCATCGTGGATACGGTTGCCAAACAGGTCAACAATTATGATTTGAACTGGTCTAACGTGGAATTCCCCGGTTCCTCTGGTGTGCTCCCTCTTGACCAGGCCACAGAACGGTTTTTAAAAGCACGTCCCTTGGAGTTGAATTACTCCCTGAATTTCCAACAGAATGGGCAACAGGAAGTCCGCTTAGTCTATCAACCTAGTACAGACTACAGCATGTACATTCCTGCGATGCTTGATGCCAAAACCGGTGACCCGATGGATTGGTATGGCAAGTCGCAGTCCCAATGGTCTAAGCCCCACAACTATACGGATATTAAGGGGAATTATGCAGAAAAAGAAATCGGCATTATGGGCCTGACGGGGGCCTTTGGGGAATACGGAGAGACCTTCCGTCCGGATGAAAAAATCACCGCTGGTTCGCTTTTACGGGCAATGATTATGGCGGAAGGAAATAACCGGGACCGTGTTTTGACCGATGACGATGTTTTGAAGATCGCTAAAGAGCGTGGTTGGCTTCATGAGGATTTAAAACTAGGGTCTGAATTGAGGCGAGATGATCTGTCTAAAATGATGATTCGCCTCATCAACATGGAAACGTCAGCGCAGGTAAAAGGCATCTATGCGGTTCCATTTAAAGACGCGAATACGATTGAGCCCGATTCACTGGGCTATATTGCTCTCGCCTGGGGACTGGGTATCTTGAAAATTGATGAAAATACCTTGCAGCTAAACCAAACCGTAACAAGAGCAGAAGCCGCCTACGCTTTAGTCCATGCCTATGCAGTGGAGCGACCACAGAATGTTTACATGAAGGGTTAGAGCGAAAGAAGTTAAAGAATTTTTCAAGCCGTTGTGCGAATGGACACGTCGAATAAGTCCAGGACCTGTCATGTTATGTGACAGGTTCTTTATTTTAATCGTCTTGCCCTCTATTTTTTTGTCCAGGCATAGATATTAACATTATTTTTTATAAATACTAAGATGAAGAAGGAAAATCTGAGAAAGGGTCGAATAGTATATTACATAAATAATTGGACTGGTTAACCGTGCCAATTAGGATTGATCCAATTCTGGGACCTAAAGGGATTGCGAATTAACTTGCTGGGATGGGGAAGAGAGGGTTTGGATGGATCTAGATCGCCAAAGTGGTGTGCCCTATTATATTCAGCTTAAAGAGCAGATTCGGCGCAAAATCACCCAAGGGGTGTGGGCTGCAGGAACGAAGCTGTTAACAGAGCGGGAGCTGGCTGTACGGTTAGCGGTGAGTCGCAATACCGTGAGCCAAGCCTACAAGGAATTAGAGAGTGAAGGGATCTTGAGTTCGGTGCGAGGGCGAGGGACCTTTGTGGCAGATACGTTCTTGATTATGCAGCAAGAAGGACGCAAGGAGAAGGTCTTGCGCATCGTGGATGTGGCCATGGAAGAGGCGGTGGGGCTAGGGTTCTCGATTGATGATTTTGTCTCCTTTGTGCATGTGCGCGGGATGGAAAAGAAAGATCTTCTTTCCCGCCGGAAAGTAATCTTTGTGGTTGGGAATCCCGAACAACTCGCGGAAGCCAATTGGAACCTCGGTCCAGGTGTGAGTTTGTTGCCGTTTTTGCTTTCCGAACTTCAGGAGTCACCTAGAGTGCAAGAACGTTTAGCAGGCATGGATATGGCTGTCACAGGAGTGAATCACCTTGCAGAAGTTAAAACTCTGTTAGATAAACTGTCCCTTCCGATTTTGGGGATTTCACTGCAGCCCAAGCTTGAAACGATTGTGCGCATTGCCAAATTGACTATGGGCCGGGAGTTGGCGCTGGTGTGTGAAAGCCATCAATTCGCCGAAAACGTCAAACTTGCCTTGAATCAAGCCGGTTTGTACCCGGCCTTGAGAACCATGATTCAGCCGAAAGAGACGGAGTTGCGTGAAGCTTTGCTGGAATGTGGGGCAGTGATTACGGCTCCTAAGCTTCGATTCCAGGTTGCAAAGGTACTTCCGGAAAATATGGAATGTATTGAATTTCGGTTTGAACCGGATGCTGGGAGTTTGAATTTACTTAGAGGCGCCTTACTTGAATTAAAGGGGGAGAAACGTTGAAGAAACAACGCGTAATCGGCCTGTTCGACTCCGGAGTGGGTGGACTTACGGTGATGAAAGAAATTCTCGAGCAACTGCTCGATGTTCGAATTGTTTATTTTGGGGATACCGCACGAGTTCCGTATGGTAATCGTACTCGCGAAGAGTTGATTCGTTTTGGGGAAGAGATTGTCACCTTTTTGATTGGACAAGGGGCAGAGGTGATTGTTGTAGCTTGTAATACCAGTTCGGCAACCGCACTTCCAGTGTTGCGGGAACGCTTTGACATTCCGATGATTGGCATGGTCGAACCAGGGGCTCGTTTGGCGGTTGAAAAAACTATAGCGGGCAGGATTGGGCTGATTGCCACAGAAACCACGGTGCGCAGTAAGGCTTATTCGTCTGGGGTGAGTCGTGCGTTAGCCAAAGGGAGCATACCAGAAGATGCGGAGCTTCGGGGGGCTTGGCAACAAGGAGAACAAGCCATTAGTGTCGTTAGAGCACAGGGTTGTCCACTCTTTGTGCCTTTGATAGAAGCTGGGTTGGCCAACTCCGCTGAAGCTCGAGGGATCGCCAAAACTTATTTGGCACCCCTCAAGGATGCTGGAGTGGATGCTCTTATTTTGGGGTGTACGCATTACCCCTTTCTTGAGCCAGTCATTAGGGAGATCTTAGGAGAAGATGTGGTAATCATAGACCCGGCTTTGGCGGTTGTGCAGGAGCTCGAACTCTTGCTGGAACAAATGGATGAGCGGGAACAAACGGGATCAGTAGGGAATGCTGGAAAACCAGAAACTATTGGACTGGCTGCCGCGCCATCTGCTTTGGTGCTGGGGAAAAGTCATTGGCGAACTCGCTACTTTGTGAGTGGTGACCCGGGTCTTTTTCGACAAGTCGGCAATACGCTGCTGCAAGAGCCGATCGACCTTGTGGAGCAAGTAACGCTAGGGGATTAAAAAACAACCAGGAGGAATTCATCGTGGAACAAAAGACCTTAGTTTTAGGGGTTATCGGAGCAGATGTCCATGCTGTGGGGAACCGAATTTTGGATTATGCGTTCACTCAAGCTGGGTTCAAAGTAATTAATATTGGTGTGCTGGCAACTCAGGAAGAATTCATTCATTCAGCGATTGAAACGAATGCGGATGTTTTGATGGTCTCATCCTTGTATGGACATGGGGAGATGGATTGTCGAGGGTTGCGGGAGAAATGTCAGGAAACAGGAATTGGCAACATCCTGATGTATGTCGGCGGTAACTTGGTGGTCGGCAAACAAGACTTTGATTCCGTCGAAGAGCGGTTCCTAGCTATGGGGTTTGACCGAGTTTATCCGCCTGGGACCATGCCGGAGACGGCGATTGCCGATTTGCGTAAGGATTTAGGGATTGAGTAAAGGATTCGAACAGAACAAAAGGACTCGAACAGAGTCTCAAAATGACCAACGGAAATTAAAGGGGGAATGGACCTTGCAAGCAGTCCTTCTCATTGATTTTGGCAGTACGTATACCAAAGTGACGATTGTAGATCTCGATCGTGAGGAGATCATCGGGACGGCCCGAGCGGGTACGACCATCGAAACTAATATCATGGATGGGTTGAAGGCGGCGTTGGCTCAGATTCCTGAACCGGAGGGGGGCTGGAATTTTGTCCGCAAGCTCGCCTGCAGCAGCGCGGCCGGTGGGTTGAAGATGATTGCCAGCGGTTTGGTTAAAGAATTGACCGCTGAGGCGGCAAGACGAGCGGCCTTGGGAGCAGGTGCTCGAGTGCTCCAAGTCTTTAGTTATGAGCTGACTCCCCAGGATATCGAGAAAATCACAGCCTCTAAGCCGGATATTCTTTTGTTAGCGGGTGGAACGGACGGCGGGAATAAAGAAGTTCTCCTAAAGAATGCAGAAATGCTTTGTTCGCTTCCTATCAGCCTTCCGGTCGTGGTTGCGGGAAATAAAGTGGCGTCCACACAGGTTGCAGATAGTTTGAAAAAGCGACATGATCCCGTAGTTGTGGCGGACAATGTGATGCCCGAGCTGGGCGTTTTGTCCGTGGAATCTGCTCGTATGGCAATTAGGGACGTGTTTTTATCTCATATTATCAAAGCTAAGGGATTAGACAAGGCGGAAGAATTTCTGGAGCGGATCATGATGCCAACGCCGGCAGCGGTGCTTGCAGCGGCAGAACTTCTGGCTCAGGGACATGGTTCTGAACGGGGAATCGGGGAACTGATGGTTGTGGATGTCGGAGGGGCCACGACGGATGTACATTCGATTGCCAAGGGCGACCCGAGCAAACCCAGCGTGATGCTTAAAGGCTTGCCAGAACCCTTTGCCAAACGAACAGTAGAGGGGGATCTGGGCATGCGTTACAGTTCGGAGGCTTTAGTGGAAGCATCTGGACGTCGTTTGTTCGACTATCTCGGTTGGACTGACGAACAAGTAGCGTATCAATTGGAATTATGTAAAGAAGATCCTTGGCGGGTCCCTCAAACGGAAGAGGAAGCCAAGTTCGATGTGGCTATGGGCCGAATGGCTGTAGGTTTAGCGGTGGATCGCCATGTGGGAACGATTGAGGTTGTTTATACTCCGTTCGGAGCGACCTACGTCCAGCATGGGAAGGATTTGACTCCCCTGAAGGTGGTTATCGGGACGGGAGGAGTGCTTCTCCATCATCCGGATGTCGAGGAAATTTTACAGGGAGCAGTCTTTAATTCGGAGGAACCCACGATTCTCAAGCCACAAAGCCCCGCTTTTTATTTGGATAAAGACTATATTTTAGCAGCAATGGGTCTGCTTCGTGAAGTGGCGCCTCAGGTCGCGCTTCGGATGATGAAAAAATATGTGGTCAAATTATAGGAGGGTTTTGCAATGGAGTTAACAGTCCGACAAATGGACGTCGAAGAGTTTCAACGCCAGCGGCAGGAAGTCTTGGGACAATGGGAGACGGGCAAAGAGGTCAACTTTGAAGATGCAGTTGCGTATCATAAAGCCTTACCGAAGAGCAAGATATTTGCCGAAAAACTCGCTGAAGGAAAAGCCAAAGGGATTACGTTTGCTCAACCGCGCGCTGGAGTAGCCCTGCTCAATGAGCATATTGAGTTGTTGCGTTTTCTGCAAGACGAAGGTGGGGCAGACTTTCTACCATCTACGATTGATTCCTATACTCGTCAAAATCGTTACACTGAGGCGCAAGCGGGTATCGAAGAAAGCGCCGCGATCGGGCGCTCGATGTTGAACGGCTTTCCAGCTGTAAACCATGGAGTTGCGGCTTGCCGTCAAGTGGTGGAAAGTGTTCAAGTGCCTGTACAAGTGCGCCATGGGACTCCGGATGCCCGTTTACTGGCGGAAATTACGATCGCCGGTGGATTTACGGATTACGAAGGGGGCGGAATTTCGTATAACATTCCGTATTCCAAAGACGTTTCTATTGAAAGTACGATCAAATACTGGCAGTATGTGGACCGCCTCATCGGTTTGTACGAGGAGCAAGGGGTCAAGATTAACCGTGAACCGTTTGGTCCGCTGACGGGGACGCTGGTTCCCCCCGCTATTTCCCATGCTGTAGCGGTGATTGAAGGAATTCTCGCGGTTGCTCAAGGGGTGCGCAGCCTGACACTCGGTTACGGACAATGCGGAAATCTCCTGCAAGACGTCGCCGCCCTGCATACCCTTCCGGTTCTCGCGGAGGAGTACTTGGCAAAACTAGGCTATCCCAAAGTGATGATCACGACGGTCTTTCACCAGTGGATGGGTGGTTTCCCGCAAGATGAAGCAAAGGCATTTGGGGTTATTTCCTGGGGCGCGGTAACCGCAGCTTTAGGCAAGGCTTCAAAGGTTATCGTGAAAACGCCGCATGAAGCTCTAGGAATCCCAACTAAGGAGGCCAATGCAGCAGGTATTCGTACCACGAAGCAGGTCTTAAGTATGTTGAAAGACCAAACCTTGCCCATGACGAAGGAACTGGCCTTAGAAGAGGAAATGATCCTGGCGGAAACGAGGGCCATTCTTGATCGAGTTCTCGACCTAGGGGAAGGAGATACGGCGGTCGGCGTTGTTCGGGCCTTCCAAGCGGGTGTCATAGATGTCCCCTTCGCGCCAAGCCGTTATAATTCCGGTAAAATTCTCCCGGCCCGCGATACCACGGGAGCGGTACGATTGTTGGATTTCGGGAATATTCCCTTTGACGAGACGATTAAGGAGTTTCATCGAGAGCGCATTGCTCAGCGTGGACGGGATGAGGGCCGAGATCCCTCCTTCCAGATGGTGATTGATGATATTTATGCGATTGGAAAAGGGATGCTCGTTGGGCGGCCAAGGGGCTAGGAAGCACAGGGGGGAAGCAAAGGGACGGTTCTCTTGCTTCCCCTAGTGGAAGCAAGAGAACCGTCCCTTTGCTTCAAGATAAGTTGAAAAATCAGGGAGGATTTATTTTATGAAAATTGTTGATGTTATTGCTTCGCCGGGGCTTACTGGTTTTTATTTTGATGATCAACAGGCGATTAAGGCTGGAGTTGGGCATGACGGTTTCACTTATACCGGGGAAGCGATGACTCCGGGGTTTAAGGCAGTTCGCCAGCGTGGGGAGTCTATTTCTGTGATGCTTATTTTGGAGGATGGACAAGTTGCTTCAGGGGATTGTGCGGCTGTGCAGTATTCTGGGGCTGGTGGTCGGGATCCACTATTTTTGGCGGAAGATTTTATTCCTATCATATTAGAAGAGATTGCGCCCAAACTGGTGGGTCAAGAACTGGATTCCTTCCGCCAATTGGTAGGTCTTGTGGAAACTTCAAAACGACCGAATGGGGAGCGTTATCATACGGCGATTCGTTATGGTGTGAGTCAAGCGATTCTTGATGGAGTGGCTAAAGCTAAGAAGAAGACGATGACAGAGGTTATTCTTGAGGAATATGAACTTCCGATGATTCTTGAGCCGGTCCCCATTTTCACGCAAACTGGGGATGATCGCTATGATAACGCAGATAAGGCGATTATTAAACGCGCGGGAGTTTTGCCCCACGCCTTGATCAATAATGTGGAGACGAAGCTAGGAAAAGATGGAGAACTGCTCTTGAAGTATGTGGAGTGGTTGAGAAATCGGATTCTGACGCTTGGAGGGGACGACTATCGTCCGGTCTTGCATATTGATGTTTATGGCACGATTGGGATCGCTTTTGAAGATAATACGGAGCGGATGGTCGATTACTTTGTGAAGTTAGAAAAAGCAGCTGCACCACTCCACTTAAGGATCGAGGGTCCGATGGATGCGGGAAGTGTTGAGGGGCAGATTCAGCAACTGAAGTCGTTGCGTGACGCCTTGAAAGCTCGGGGCGTTAAAGTGGAAATCGTTGCGGATGAGTGGTGCAACACGTATGAAGATATCGTCAGGTTTGTAGATGCTCAGGCTGCAGACATGGTTCAAATTAAGACACCGGATTTGGGTGGGATTCAAAACACGATCGAAGCGGTCATCTATTCTAAGAAGTTCGGTGTGGGTGCCTATGTTGGAGGATCCTGTAACGAGACGGATGGTGGAGGACGGACAGCGGTGCATGTATCTCTAGCTACTCGACCGGATCAAATGCTCGCCAAACCCGGCATGGGTGTTGATGAAGGGTATATGATCGTGCACAATGAGATGAATAGGACGCTGGCAGTGTTGAAGAGGGCCGCAAGGCAGTAGCTCAATCCTGCGCTGTATCATAGAAATCAAAGAAAGGTCCTCAGAGTCTGTTGTTTCTCTGAGGACCTTTCCAAGAGGTACGTTCACGAGGGAACCCCGAGGATGTATCAAATTGTCTCAAATACGGGCTTTAATTCGACTGTTAAGTCGGGGAAAACTGACACCTTTATCATGTCTGTTTCTATAAAAGTTTCTGGCCTTCCATATCTATTATTGGACTGTAGGGTATACACGCTAATAAACTTTCCGTCCGGTTCCACTATCCAGTATTCTTTAACACCGACTTTTTCGTATTTGTTAAATTTCCAGATTTTATCGGTTCTTGCCGTTGAAGGGGAGGAAATCTCTATCACAAGGGTTGGAGTACCATAATAGCCCGTTCCTTTAAGCCCTTCTTTATCACAAACAACTATGATGTCAGGTTGCACAACAAAGGTGGTTTCCTCATCTTCTTCATTCGTTTCGGGAAGTCTTAAATCAAAGGGAGAAGCGAACACTTGACAAGGTTTTTCTTTGAGATAATTGTTAAATTGAGTTAAAAGCTCCCTTGATATAGCTTGATGTTGCCAAGTAGGCGCAGATTGCATATGGGGTACTCCGTCAATAATTTCCCAGCGTTCATTTTCGGGCCATGTTAAATAATCAGCGAAGGTATATCTCTTGTTTTCTTGTTGCAATGGCATAAAACAAAGCCTCCTCAAAACAAGTGAGATTCTTTAGTTACTATAATCTTAAGAAAAAAATTGCGTTCTCTGACTTATGCCGATTATACCATTTTATGGGCATAGTGTCACGGCGTTGACTTGTATCCCCAGCTACTTAACATTTTGGGCTTGAACCTATAAAATAGAGGGGAGTCCAATAAACAAGGTAAGTAAGGAGCAGATAGCAATAATGGGTAAAATCGGCTTAACGACAACGGTGCCTGTTGAAGTAATTTATGCAGCGGGGGAAACGCCGGTTGATTTGAACAATATTTTTATCACAAGTTCGGAAGCGATGCGTCGAGTGGAAGAGGCGGAGTTGGCGGGTTTTCCAAGGAATGTTTGCGGTTGGATTAAGGGATTGTATTCGACGGCTTTGCTTAATCCGGACATTCGGTGCATTGTCGCTGTGACCCAAGGAGATTGCAGTAATACCCATGCTCTAATGGAGACATGGGAGGTGGAAGGGATCAAAATTATTCCCTTCGCTTTTCCGTATGATCGGGATCCAGACATGCTTCGTCTCCAAATGGACAAGCTAATTAAAAGTTTGGGCGCAACCTGGGAAGGTGTGCACGTACAAAAGGAACGACTTGATCGGGTCCGAGCCTTAGCGTGGGAAATAGACCGACTGACTTGGGAAGAAAACCGTGTGAGCGGGTTTGAAAATCATCTTTACCTTGTTTCTTGTTCGGATTTTAACGGCGATCCTGAGGGCTTCGCCCGGGAGATGGAGGAATTTATTCAAACGGTACGCGATAGGGAGCCTTTTCCTGAGAGGGTGCGTTCCAAAGCGCGCGGGAAAGGGCGGGAAATTCGCCTTGGCTTTATCGGTGTACCACCTATTTTCCCTGAACTGTATAATTTCTTGGAAGAACATGGGGCCCGAGTTGTTTTTAATGAAGTACAAAGGCAGTTCTCGATGCCTTTCGAGACGGATGATGTGGTCGAGCAATATCGTTTATACACCTATCCTTATCAAGTGTTTCAACGGATTGAGGATATTGCTCGGGAGGCGGAGCGCCGCCAACTCGATGGGATCATACACTATACACAAAGCTTTTGCTATCGCCAGATTGAAGATTTAATTATTCGTAAGAAATTGGAATACCCGATCTTAACCTTGGAAGGGGAAAATCCAACAGGGTTGGATGCACGGAGTAAGATGAGGGTGGAGTCTTTTTTGGAGATGCTCAAGTGAGAGGGTCACGACCCTCTTTGAGGTCTATAGGGAAAAGGTTCTGAAAAATGGAAGGAGGGCGTACATGTCTGGACAACAAACCATTTGTGGAATTGATTTGGGAAGCCGGAGTGTGAAGATCGCTCTCATGTTACAGAAGGCGGGGGAGGATCGTTTAGAACTCCTGAGGCTAGAAAGTTTGGATACGATCCGTTTTTACCGGGAGTATGGGCGAAAGCAGGGAGAAAAACTAGTCGTGGACTTTGAGGCCTTGGGATTGCCTGTGGTGGATCACTTAATTTCTACTGGCTACGGTCGGAATACTCTGGAGCTAGCTGGTGGTGAGGCTATACCTGAACTTAAAGCTCATGTTTTGGGTGCGATTTATCAGACGGGGCTAACAGATTTCACCTTGGTCGATCTGGGCGGACAAGACAGCAAAATCATCCAGGTTCGCAAAGGCAAGATGGTTGATTTTTTGACGAATGATAAGTGTGCGGCCTCTTCGGGTCGTTACTTGGAAAATATGGCGAGCATTCTCGACGTGTCACTAGAGGAACTTGGGCAATATGCGGATGCTCCTGTAGAGTTGAACTCCACGTGTGCTGTGTTTGGCGAAAGTGAGCTCATTGGTAAAATCGTGGAAGGTTTCCCTATAGCTGAACTCGCGGCAGGGGTAAATGCCACAATTGTTAAGCGTATTTTGCCTCTACTGCGTTCGTTCGCCGGCGAGGTTCTGGTCTTTACTGGGGGTGTCGCGCACAACCGTGCTGTGGGTAAGCTCTTAGAGGAGGGAACGGGTCGAAGGATTGTAATTCCGCAAGAGCCTCAGTTTAATGGGGCGATCGGATGTTGTGTGAGAGGGTCGGGAGACACTTCGTTCAGTCCTGCGTTAAACAAGCAGATTTGACCGAGTTTAGCTACGACTCGCGCAAAGGATTTGGGCCTTGTCATTGCTACCCTATGGGCTGGATTATTTTATAGTACGTTTAATTGCCCTCACAGCTATGGTATAATATGGTTATAGTGTTTTAGAGAGGGTGATTTGGACTTCATGGATTCTCAGGAAAAGTTTAAGTATTGGGAAGACAAAGCAACTTACGATCTCGAAACTGCAAGAGTTATGATGAGAACGGGAAGATATCTATATGTAACGTTTATGGCTTAACAAGCTACTGAAAAAATTGTTAAGGGTCTTTATGTTTTATACCTTGATCGGGAACCGCCACGTACGCATAATATATGGTCCATTTTCAAGGGTTTAATGGATGTAGAGCAATCTGAATTTGAAGTTGGAAATCGTATAAAGTCGCAGGACTATAAACCTTTTTTTTCCGATCTTTTGTTTTATTACATTGCAGAGAGATATCCTGATTATAAGCAACAGATGTCCTCAAATGTCACAGAAACAAGGGCAAAAGAGGTGCTTAATAAGACGGAGGAGGTATTCATATGGCTTCAGTCCCTCAGCCAATACAAAACATGATAGCCGATTATTTGCAAAGGGTTGGTAATCAGATCAAAATTAATAAGGTTATACTTTTCGGCTCATATGCAAATGGACAATTTACGAGCAACAGCGATATTGATTTGGCAGTTTTTTCAGATGACTTTCTAGGGATGGAGCCTATTGAGCGATTCAGGTTCTTGTTTTTACAAGCGGCGGATTACGAATTAGATTTACAACCATTGGCGTTTACCATAAGTGACCTTAGTGAACCAGCTGGGATTGTTGCAGAGATATTAAATACTGGATTAGAAATAGCCATCACAAATTGACAATTCAACGGATTTAAGACCTTGCGTGATAGTTTATTTGCATAATAAGAGGGGCAGTAATCGCTCCTCTTATTATGCTAGCGGACTTAAATAAACCTTGTCATTGCTACCCTATGGTGTTAAGGCTTGTATTTAATTGTAAAATGAGGTGAGTAAATGAACATTACTAAGGTTGCCAAAGCAGGTACGCTTGAATCGAATGATATTCTTATCATGGTCATGCCTAATGATTCGGGAAGGGTCGAGCTTGAACTGGAAAGTATCGTTATGCCGCAGTTCGGCGAGGTGATTAGGCAAGTGATTTTAAATAAGGTGCAGGAAATGGGGATTGAGGGGATTACGATTAAGGCTCAAGATAAGGGAGCCTTAGATTATACAATCGGTGCGAGGGTCGAGACAGCCATTAAAAGAGCAGTGTAGCCTTAGATTAAGAAGATAACAGAGCTAAGCAAACTACGCGTGCAGTATAAACTGAGGTGAATATTATTGGATAAGTTAAGAAGAACGATGCTTTTTATGCCAGGCAATAATCCGAGCATGCTTCAAGATGCGGCGATACTTGGGGCGGATTCCATTATTCTGGATTTGGAGGATGCTGTTAGTCTCACTGAAAAGGACAGTGCTCGAATTTTAGTCAGGGAGGCTATTAAAACCATAGACTATTCACAAGTTGAAGTAGTGGTTAGAGTCAATCCTTTGGATACTGAATTCGGGGCTCTGGATGTGGATATGATTGCGAGGGTTAAACCGGATACGTTGCTGATTCCGAAGGCTGACGAAGAGGAAATAAAACTTGTCGCTAAAATGCTGGATGCCATTGAACAAGAGGAAGGTTACAAGGCGGAGAGTATCAAAATCATGCCCTTGGTCGAAACCGCCATCGGACTTGAAAATGTATATAACATCATTAAGGCTTCAAAACGAGTGGTAGGAGTTTTATTGGGTGGGGAAGATTTAACCTCAGATTTAGGAATTAAGAGGACAAAAGAAGGAGAGGAAATCTTTTATGCCCGCAATAGGGTGGCAACAGCATGCAGAGCATTAAAGGTAGACTCTTTGGATACCCCCTTCACAGATACGAATGATTATGAAGGCCTTGAACGGGATACTGCTAAGGCTAAAAGTTTGGGACTGACTGGAAAGGCCGCGATTAATCCTAGACAAATTGACGTGATTCATTCGGTTTTTGCACCGACTGAAGCGGAATTGAAACATGCCCTGAGGATTTTGGCTGCCATGAAGGAAGCAGAAAAAGAAGGAAAGGGAGTCTTCTCCTTAGATGGCAAGATGGTTGATGCTCCAGTCATCAATCGAGCAATAACCACGGTGGGGCTTGGTCAGAGGCTAGGGCTTATATCATGATAATAAGGAGAAAGATGGAACTAAAAGCAGGAGAACGACAAAAATGATAAATAAAATAAAACCAATAAAAATGATTAAGACGATTCTAGGTCGGGAACTTCCGGACTATATCGAGGGATACGGCGTAGTCAAACCGTTCCAAGGTGCGTTCAGTGATGTTGGACAAAAGTCCAGAAAAGCGGTTTCGCTATCAAGTGTGCCCCCCAATGAGCGAAAGGTTCTAAAGAACTTGGCAGAGGCTTTAGATAAGCTTAAGATTCGTGATGGCATGACAATTTCATTTCATCATCATTTGAGAAATGGAGATCATGTCCTAAATATGGTGCTGGATGCCTTGGCCAAACGGGGGATTAAGGATTTGACGATTGCTGCTAGCTCTATTTTCCCTATTCATGCCCCCCTTGTAGAGCACATGGAAAATGAAGTGGTAACTGGACTAGTTGCAAACTATATATCGGGTCCTGTAGCGGTTGCGCTATCTCAAGGCAAATTAAAAAAACCAGCCATCATGCAAACGCATGGGGGACGAGCAAGGGCCATAGAAAGCGGGGATTTGCCGATTGATGTTGCCTTTCTTGCAGCACCTACGGCGGATACCTATGGTAATATTAATGGAGTGCACGGTAAGTCGGCCTGTGGTACGTTAGGATATGCTGTTTCAGATGCCGAGTATGCGGCTAAAACGATCGCTATCACGGATAATTTAGTGCCTTATCCAGCCTGCCCAATAGAAATAAACCAGATTTTTGTGGATTATGTTGTTGAGGTTGAATCCATCGGCGACCCCAAGGGTATCGTTTCAGGGACCACAAAAATCACGAAGGACCCTGTGGCTCTGAGAATCGCTAAACTGGCAGCTGAGGTGATGGAATCTTCCGGTTTAGTAAAGGACGGAATGTCCTTTCAGACAGGTGCAGGGGGAACCTCCCTGGCAGTCGCTGCAGAGCTAGCAAAGATTATGAAACGTGATGGGGTAGTTGGAAGCTTTGCCGCCGGTGGAATCACGGGCTATCTGGTAGAAATGTTGGAAGAGGGGCTTTTCAGAAGTCTATTTGATGTGCAATGCTTTGATCTAAAGGCGATAGAGTCGTATCGGGATAATGCCAGGCACCAATTCATGTCCGCTTCGATGTATGGAAATCCTCATACTAAGGGAGCAGTCGTTAACAACCTGGATATCATGATCTTGGGGGCTACGGAAATCGACACGGATTTTAATGTCAATGTCACGACGGGTTCAAATGGGGTGATCATGGGTGGTTCAGGTGGGCATAGTGATACAGCTGCAGGTGCTAAACTCGCGATTGTCGTAACAAATCTTATGAAGGCTAGGCTTCCGATCATCAAGGACAAGGTGACGACGATTACAACTCCAGGAGAAAACGTTGATGTCATCGTTACAGAACGAGGAATCGCTATAAATCCCAGAAGAACGGATTTATTGGATAAACTGAGCAAAACAAAGCTTCCTCTGATGAGCATCGATGAATTAAAATCTGTAGCGGAAAAAATCACAGGAGTGCCCAAGGCTATTGAAACCTCAGAGGAGATCGTGGCTATCGTGGAATATCGAGATGGCAGCGTCATTGATGTCGTGAGGAAGGTTCTTTAACGTGCAAGTTGGGGACGGTTCTTTGACTTGCATAAATGCCCAGTAAATTTTCTTTTGAGTCGACCAGGGGATTTAGTACGGAAGGGGATGAAAAACTATATGCATGACTATAGCCCCGAATGGGTGAATCTCAACGATCGGCTGGAAAGAGAAGAAGTAGAAACCTTTCTCGAGAGTTTCGGCTTAATCTTAGATCATGATGTGGATTACACGGTCGTTATAAGGGATGGGGCGTCAAATGGAGCATTGAGCGGAGCGCTATCTCCGATTATTGCCACTTGTTCCAAAGCCAAGAATGTTTTAAAATGCTTTGCGGTAACTGAGGAGCTCAGGGGAGAAGGGATAACCTCCGTCTTAATTTCCACCCTGCTCGATAAACTCTTCAGTCAGGGCATATATCATAGCTTTATCTTTACCAAACCCGCTAATGCCCATAGTTTCGAGGCTCTTAATTTCAAACTTATCCATAGTAATGCCGACGTTTCGCTTTTGGAAAATGGTGTTTACGATATAAATAAAGCGTTAGAGGACATGAAAAGGAAATACAACCTTGGAGATGCAGAAAAGGCAGCCTTGGTTATGAATTGTAACCCGTTCACTCTTGGACACCAATATTTGATTGAGGAAGCAGCTAGGAATAATGACGAAGTGCTTGTGTTTATTGTAGAAGAGGATCAATCCCTGTTCCCCTTTGAGGTGAGATATGAACTGGTTCGCAAGGGAGTAGCGCATTTAGAAAATGTTAAAGTCTTACCAAGTGGAGAGTATATCATATCCTCTGCCACCTTTCCTTCTTATTTTTTAAGAGAAGAAGGGGAAAGGCTCAGGGCTTATGTGGAGTTAGATTCCTCGATTTTTGGCAAGTATTTTGGCCAGTGTTTTAATATAACTAAGCGGTATGTGGGGGAAGAACCTTTTTGTAAGGTTACGAAGGCTTATAATGAGGCCCTTAAGATCGTACTCCCCAGCTATGGAGTCGAGCTGCACGAAATTGCGCGCAAGTCCCATGGAGATGTCGCTATTAGTGCATCAAGAGTGCGCGAACTGCTGAAAGAAGGGGATGCTCGGTCTCAACTTGATCAGTTGAGGAATCTTCTGCCCAAAGTTACTTTGGAGTTCCTCGCGACTAGCTTTGGAAGGGAGATTGTGGAGAGAGGATGAGGGAATACACGGCCGATGAACTCCTTGAAGCCAGGGAAGAACGAGTGGACCTCATAAACCAACTCTTAAAACGCTATAATACTCCTCTGTTAGTTATGCGAGTGAATTTCCCCGGGCTTAAGAAAACTAATGAGGTGACCTTGAGTATTATCCAAGATATGAGCGCTTTGATTTGCACGATATTAGGGGATAAGGTATGTTTCAAGTCGTTGCGACAAGGGGCAGAGGGCCCGGTTTTCTTGGCTGCAGTAGAGGAAGACGTTTTAGCGTTAAAGAGGGCAGCTATTGATCTGGAAGAAAAGCATGCACTCGGACGTTGTTTAGATCTCGATGTGTATGATAGCTTGGGTCGAAGCATAAGTAGGCAAGAACTTGGGTATCCCAGAAGAAAATGTTATCTCTGTGAGGACTATGCCCAGCATTGCGTAAGAGCAAGACGACATAGTGAGCGTGAGGTTATAGACTATATTGAAGACAGGTTTAGGGAATATAGGAAAACAAGGTGAGATAGGGAAACCATTTAATAGTAGGGAAAAATGGAGAAATCAGATGTTTATAGTAGGAGGGGACAGTAGCATAGATGACCAAGCAATCAACATAGCGAGTCTTGCAGTACAAGCAATCCTCTATGAGGCTTCCTGTAACCCATCGCCTGGGCTGGTTTCTAAAGTATCTAGTGGCGCACATAGTGATATGGATTACTTCACCTTTCTAGATAGTGCCACCGCTCTTATCAACCCTTTGATTCATTGCGCGGAGGCGGGGCTTTCTTCCAATAGCCCCAAAGAGATTTTCAGGCACATTAGGCAGATTGGGCAACTGGGTGAACGGCAAATGTTTCATAAAACAGCGGGCGTCAATACCCATAAGGGAACACTTTTTTTACTGGGAATCTGCTGTGCCGCTGGAGGAAAAGCCTTACACTCGGGTGCTCTCTTCTCATCACTGCGGGGTATTATTCAAGAAATGACCGAAGGTTTAGTGGAAAGAGAATTGAACTCAAGAGTGAGAGAACTGGAAAATTCCCCGGCATCAGCGTTGTCGCACGGTGAAAGACTCTTTTTAACCCATGGAGTTGAGGGCATCCGGGGAGAGGTTCAACGAGGATTACCCGTGGTTTTTGACTTTTCTCTGGCGTTTTATAAGGAAAATCATGAGTTAGGCCACAACTATAGGTTGGTGCAAACACTGTTAGCTATTATGCAGTTTTGTGAGGATACTAATATTTTGCACAGGCACTCTTTTGAAACGTTAAAAGAAGTTCAGGAAAGGGCTAAGCAGATTATTTCTTTGGGGGGTGTGAGAACGCCCGCAGGGATCAAAGCAATCGAAGAAATGGATGAAGATTTTTGTCGACGCAAAATAAGCCCCGGTGGGAGTGCGGATTTATTGGGAGTTACTGTTTTTCTACATCTTTTAGAGGGCTATATGCGCCGCTGCGAGACGACGTCTAAGCAAACAAAACAAAGCTAGAAGTATTATCTTCTCTAGCCTTGTTTTGTTTGCTTATAACCATTCGCAGTTCATTGCGAAACTTTTCCTTAGTCTAAGGAGCTTTGAATAGCATCTTCTTGAGCCTGAGTAAGTGTTCCATCTGTAACAAGACCATCTAGAACGGTTTTAAACCCTCCGTTATCTCCTCTTTGAACGTTAGCTGCGCCTAGCTGTGCATGAGAAAATTTTGGCATTTGTTTTTGACATTATCTGTTTTTTCAACAGAGTGTTAAAGGAAAGTACTAGTTAGACGTAGAATAGTAAAAAAATAGATGTCAACCTAGTTTTCTTTGCAAATGAAGGACTTACGAAAATATGGTTAAAAATAGGGGGAGATAACTAAGATGAAGAAACTCAGTCTAAACTTAATGGCCATAGTCTTATGCATCTTGATTACCACAATAACACTTCCGAGAAATACATACGCCTCAAGCGTCCCATCTGCACCGACGAATCTTACTGCGACTGTGGCAAGCTCCAGTCTTATCTACCTGAAATGGGATCCTGTAAGTGACGCTAGTTACTACTATGTCTATCGAGCATCCTCTTCTTCTGGAACTTATACCAATATCGGGACAGTTACAACCACCAATTATTCTGACGCCTCCCTATCCATCGATACCACCTACTATTACAAAGTTAAAGCCGTCAATAGTTCTGATTCGAGTTCGTTTTCCGCTAAAGCCTATGCAACCACTTCCCAGCCTGACGGCGTTCCAGACACCCCAGCAGACCTGACTGCTACGGCCGCCAGTTCCACCCAAATAGACCTCACATGGGACCCGGTTAGCTATGCAGTTTACTATTATGTGTACAGAGCGACCTCTTCTTCCGGAACGTATACTAATATTACTACCGTAACCACCAGCAATTTTTCAGACACCTCAGTGTCGGTTGGTACTACTTACTATTACAAGGTTCAGGCTGTCAACAGTTTTGGCTCAAGCTCTTATTCCTCGAAAGTCTCAGCCAATACGACTGACTCGGTCGGCGATTTATCAGCTCCGACAGCTCTTACTGCCACGGTCGTTAATTCCACTCAAATTAACCTGACCTGGAAAGCAGTCAGTAGTGCCCTTTACTATTATGTGTACAGATCAACCTCTTCCTCAGGAACTTATACCATGATTGGTACTTCAACTAGCGCCAAATATAATGACACCTCCATCTCAATAGAGGACACATATTACTATAAAGTCAAAGCAACCAATGGTTCTGATTCAAGTTCTTATTCATCGGTAGCCTATGCGACCACTTCCCAGCCTGAAGATGTTCCAGACGCCCCAGCGAAACTGACTGCTACGCTCGCTAGTTCCTCTCAAATAGACCTTACTTGGGACCCTGTGAGTTTTGCGACTTCTTATTATGTGTATAGGGCAACATCTTCTTCGGGAACTTATACGAATATTTCCACAGTAACAACCTCAAGTTATTCAGATCTCGCCGTATCCCTGGCAACCACCTATTATTACAAAATTAAAGCAGTGAACAGTTTCGGGTCAAGCGATTATTCCTCGAAAGCGTACGTTAATCCTGATGATTATGTAAGCACTTTGTCTGCGCCGACGAATCTTACGGCAACAGTCGTTCGTTCCAGTCAAATCTACTTGAACTGGGATCCTGTAAGTAACACTACTTATTACTATGTTTACCGGGCCACTTCTTCTTCCGGAACATATTCCAATATTGGCACTTCTGTAGCCGCCAATTATTCAGACGCTTCCCTCTCGGCAGATACCACCTATTATTACAAAGTTAAAGCTGTCAATGGTACTGATTCTAGCGCTCTTTCCTCTAAAGCCTATGCCACAACTTCCGAGCCTGACGATGTTCCAGCCATCCCAACGGGACTGACCGCAAAAGTCACTAGTTCCACCCAAATAGACTTAACTTGGGAACCGGTTACTTACGCAGTCTCCTATTATGTATACAGAGCAACCTCTTCTACAGGAACTTACACCAGTGTTGCTGCGGTAACTACCAATAATTTTTCCGATACTTCCGCAGCGGTCGATACCACCTATTATTACAAAATCCAGGCCTATAATAATTATGGTACAAGCTCTTATTCCACGAAGGTTTCTGCCAACACTGCTGACGTTAGCAGTGATTTGTCGGCACCGACCAATCTGACGGCTACGGTCGCTAGTTCCACTCAAATTGACCTAACTTGGGAACCGGTCAGTAATGCGACTTCCTATTATGTTTACAGGGCAACTTCTTCTGCTGGAACTTATGCCAATATTGCTACAGTAACCACCACAAATTATTCAGATTCCAACCTGTCGCTAAACACTACCTATTATTACAAAGTCCAAGCCATAAACAGTGCCGGCTCAGGCCCTTATTCATCAAACACCCAGGTGACGACTTCTAATACTTCAACACAAATCCCGTCCGAGCGATTAGCGGGGGCAGACATGTATGAAACGTCTGCAGAAGTTGCCAAATCAGGATGGAAAACTTCTTACTATGCCCTTATAGTAAGTGGGGAGAATTTTACTGATGCTTTATGCAGTGCCCCACTTGCACAAAAGTATAATGCTCCCTTATTACTAACGTCAAAAGATACCTTGAACGAACAAACAAAGACTCAACTTTCACGTTTAAAGGTGAAAAATGTTATGATCATAGGTGGAGTAGGTGTTATCTCATCTGTAGTTGAACAAAGCATAAAGAACATGGGAATAGGAGTATCAAGGATTGCGGGAAATGATCGTTACGAAACATCGATTAAAATTGCTCAATCGATGGGACAATTTACTCAAGCAGTCATTGCCAGTGGCGACACTTTTCCAGATGCTCTGTCAATTGCCCCCATTGCTGCAATGAAAGGAATCCCGATCCTCCTGACCCCTAAAGACAGCTTGCCCGATGGCTTAAAGGCATACTTAACAAAAACTGTACAAAGTACCTATGTTGTCGGTGGGACTGGAGTTGTAAGTGAGAATGTTCTTAAGCAACTTCCATCTCCTAAACGGCTTAGCGGGATAAATAGATATGAAACAAACATTAGTATTATTAACGAATTTGCGAATGAACTTGATTTCGACACTTGCTACGTCTCAACCGGGGAACAGTTCGCTGATGCTTTAGCTGGTTCAGCATTAGCTACGTTATCTAATTCACCTGTTATCTTAGTTAGCAATCCTGTCGACCAGTCAACCATAGACTTTTTTAGAGGTAAGATTAGGAGTATTAAGAAAGTAACTGTTTTTGGAGGAACAGCCGTTGTACCTGAAAGTAGTTTAGAAAGTCTTAACGGAACTACCGGTGGGTCTGATGCGCCGTCCACCCCGACAAATATCACCGCAACAAGCGTAAGTTCCAGCCAAATTAACCTTACTTGGGATTCTGTAAGTGGTGCAACCTCCTATTATGTGTACGGGGCGGCCTCGTCTTCCGGAACTTATACCCATATTGCCACGGTCACAACCACTAGTTTAATAGATACCGGCCTTAGCGCAGCTACCACCTATTATTACAAAGTGCAGGCAGTAAACAGTGCCGGTTCAAGCTCGTATTCACCTATAGCTTATGCAAAAACGAATGAGTCATAGAGGCGTTGCGTTTTAGTTAAGCGAGAAAAGGAATTCTCAGTGGAAAACAGGATCTTGTTTTGGGATTGTTTTAGGAGATCCTTTGGAGTAATATAAGACGTAGGCGGAAATATTTAGATTATCATGAATATTCTAGAAACTAGAATCTATAACTGGGAGGTCAGATGGAATGAAGGAATTACTCGCGGAAGACATTATTTCTGCAGTTGAAAAGCTTTGTATTGATTCAAATTATGATCTCGGTCCAGACATCATGGCGAGTTTTCAAAAGGCTTTAAAGGAGGAACGTTCTCCTTTAGGACAAGAGGTGCTCGAACGTCTTATCGAAAATGCCAACATTGCGCACGATGAGAGGGTTCCCATGTGTCAGGATACTGGGATGGCGGTAATTTTTGTGGAACTAGGTCAGGATTTGCACGTCGTTGGTGGGGGTCTTACTGAGGCCATCAACGAAGGTGTGCGTCGTGGGTATGATAAAGGATATTTGCGCAAATCCGTGGTGAAGGACCCATTTGAGCGAGTGAATACGGGGGACAACACTCCAGCGGTGATTCATTATGATATTGTTCCGGGGGATTCTCTCCACTTGGTTGTGGCACCCAAAGGGTTTGGTAGTGAAAACATGGGGGGTTTAAAAATGTGCAAGCCTTCTGAGGGCTTAGAGGGTGCGATGCAATTTGTCGTGGATACGGTTGATCGAGCGGGTGGTAACCCTTGCCCCCCGATTATTGTGGGGGTCGGCGTGGGTGGAACGATGGAAAAGGCCACTTTTCTAGCCAAAAAGAGCTTACTGCGTGAAGTAGGAAACCATAATCCAGAAGAGCGTCTGGCGAAGATTGAGGAAGAGTTATTAGAGCGTGTTAATCGCTTAGGTATTGGTCCCCAAGGGTTCGGCGGCGTGACAACCGCATTGGCTGTCAATTTAGAAGTGTATCCGACCCATATTGCAGGCATGCCTGTTGCAGTAAATATTGGTTGCCATGCCACTCGGCACAAGGAAATCACCTTGCAAGGGAGGGAAAGCTAATGAGTGAAGCCATCCGAATTGCAACTCCCCTGACTCAAGAAAAACTTAAGGGTCTGAAAGCTGGAGACAACGTCTTGATTAGCGGTGTGATATACACTGGACGCGATGCAGCCCATAAAAAAATGGTCGAGGGAATGGAGCAGGGTCTTGACCTTCCTTTTGAGCTGCAAGATCAAGTGATCTATTTCGTAGGACCAACGCCTGCCAAGGAAGGGCAAGTGATTGGCTCGGCTGGACCAACGACGAGCGGACGGATGGATGCTTATTCACCCAAGCTGATTGCTAAAGGGTTAACAGGCATGATCGGCAAAGGGCTTCGCTCTTCGGAAGTGATTGAAGCGATGAAGAAACATGGTGCGGTGTACTTCGGAGCGATTGGTGGAGCAGGTGCCCTAATTGCAAAGCGCATTGTTTCGGCGGAAGTGATTGCCTATCCGGAATTGGGACCGGAAGCGGTACGACGCCTAGTCGTAGAGGATTTTCCAGTCATGGTGATCATTGACCATGAAGGAAACAATCTTTATGAAACCGGAAAAGCACAGTATAGAAGGGTGTAGGCGGAAATAGACACAAAAGCTTCACAATTTCTTAAGGAACTGTTAAGGGTTTTACGCTATAATGTAGATAATCTTGGAAATCCTTAAATAGGAGTTGGCTTGAAGCATGAATAGTTGCCCAATATGTGGTTCGCGTGAGGTCGGCCGAATTGGCCGCGAGCGTTATTACTGTGGCGAATGTTGCCACGAGTGGACGAAGGGAGGCGGAGAGGTTAAAATTTATGAAGTTTTGTCGGATGGATCAATTGAACCTTTAACAACAGTACTTGAGATCGAGCCCTTCTCCCGTATAGTATCCCATCCCATACCCCGCCGCCGCGCCGGATGAAGTATTACTGCGTAATTGGTAAAGCGGGTTACAGCTTGTAGGGCTTAAACGTAAAAACATACAAATTAGTTTAAAGAGAGCCTTGGTCATATTGATCAGGGCTCTTTTTTGGTGTTTTTTTGCGACATAATATTTTATATTAGTGCAGGATTTCCTCAATAAGTATAGAAGTTAACAAATAATAATTACTTTAAAGTAGAGGAGAGGTTTCATGACTGAACTTCAACAAGACAGTAACTTTCAATGGACCGGTGAGGGCCTGGAATGTGAGAGTGGTATTCACTGGGCCATTGCCGAACAAGCCAATGGAATTGTGGCGATTATCGTGAATTCACCCGGCGGGATCTTGACAGGCAAGCAGGTACGTGTACTAGCTGAAATTGTAGGAGAGGATGGGGTTATCAAGAACACTCGTCGCATGACCTCGCTGCTCCTTATCCCCAAAGAGAAAGTAGCTGCGGCCTTGGAACAGCTCCAAGCAGTTGGTCTCCGCGTAGCCAATTTACATAAGAGCGTTCGTAATATCGCAGCCTGTCCCGGCAAGGGGTTTTCACCGAACTCTCGTGGCGATACCTTAGAACTTGCTAAGATGCTGGATGAAGAATTTTACGCTACGATTTTACCATGGGATTTTAAAATTGGGATTTCCGGCTGTCCACGTAATTGTACGGGTGTGCAGTGTCATGATCTTGGATTGATGGCTGAGCCGCGTGGCAAATATTCGCTTTGGATCGGCGGCACAGAATCGGGAATGAACCCTAAACATGGGACTTTGGTGCGCAAAGGTATTTCTCGAGACCAGGTTATCCCGGTTGTGAAACGGATTTTGGAGACCTATACGGCAGGGGCCGAGGAATTCGGACTAGAACTCGGAAGCAAGGCCCGTCTTTATCATGTCCTAGAGAAAACTGGCTTGGAACGCTTTAAGCAGGCGATCGAAGAAGTTCTGAGCACGACAAGCATTAAGTAAATAGGAATTA
This sequence comes from Desulfosporosinus metallidurans, assembly GCF_001936615.1. Taxonomy (GTDB): domain Bacteria; phylum Bacillota; class Desulfitobacteriia; order Desulfitobacteriales; family Desulfitobacteriaceae; genus Desulfosporosinus; species Desulfosporosinus metallidurans. The sequence goes on along the minus strand of NZ_MLBF01000011.1, from coordinate 20,913 downwards.
CTAGTTGACAGTGACAGAGGAGTGGAGAGATGGCGACGACTCAAGGATTCAGTAAGCTTAGTGCCTATAAGGCCTTTTCCAAGATGGATAAATCTTGCGCACAGGGGTGCAAATGTTCGGCACTTTGCCAATTATTTATGGCGAAGGAATTCCTTAGCTTATCCGCTCAGACGGGTGAAAAATTCAACGATAAGATCCCAGAGGATATTCTGGAGATGTTCAGGAGCGTGCCTTTAATCTCTGAACGGTATAAAAACATGGAGCTTCAAGAAGCCTTTAGTGAGGTGCAAAGCATTTGTGATGATTGTGCAACGGATGAGCACGATTCTTTTTGTACAGTAAACGTGGTCCTTACAGCCTTGGGAATTTTACTTGAGGGTAAAAGCTATGTTACGGACAAAGATAAGGAAATAGGAAACTGAGAGAGGATGAATTTCGTTGATTCAACTACACCAGTTTAGCTTAGATGAATCGGTTCGCTTATTGAGAATGGATGCTGAACAGTTAGCCCTTCTTAAAGAGGTTCACTTGGTTATTGAGAAGGATGCAGAGGAAATTGTTCGAAATTTCTACGCCCATGTGATGACACTTCCGGGGCTTAAAGCCATTATTGATCAATTTTCAACGGTAGAAAAGTTGAAAATTACCATGAAGAAGTACTTGCTTTCTCTCTTTCCGGATAAGATTGATGAAGAGTTCATGCAGTGGCGCGTTACGATTGGGGAGGTCCATAATCGGATTAATTTACCACCCTTTTACTATTTGAGTGCTAATCAGTTCTTCTGCGACGAAATCATACCGCGGATTTTTAAACACTATCGTAAAAAAACGGATCAAGCCATTCGTGCCAGTTTAGCCTTTCAGAGACTCTTGAGTTTTGACCAGCAAGTTGTTATGGCTAGTTACATTCAGTCCTATATGACAGAAATCGACAAGAAGGCTGAATTAGAGAAAGCCTTGGTTGAGATTGATAGCTTGCAGCGCAGTGTCAATGAGGCTAGTCAGGCCTTGGCGGCCACTTCGGAAGAGACAGCGGCTTCTGCAGCAGAGATGAATGATGCGACAGCCCAAATCTCCAACAATGCTTCTGAAGCTGCCGAATTCTCCCGACAAGTGGATGCCTTGGCGCAAGAGGGTGCCCAGAAGATTCAAAAAATTGCCGAGACGATTTTAAGTTTGGCTAGTATGACTGAACAAATGCAAGGGAAGATGACTGAACTTGACATTAGTTCCGCGCGCATTGCCTCTGTTACAGACGTAATTAAGGAAATTGCGTCACAAACGAATCTTTTAGCGTTAAATGCCGCCATTGAAGCAGCGCGCGCAGGAGACAGCGGCCGAGGCTTTGGAGTTGTGGCGGAAGAAGTCAAGAAGCTCGCTACCCATTCCGAACAGTCTGTCAAAGAGATAAGCGAGTTGATTGCAATTACGAAGCAAAACACAATTGCTGTGAACCAGTCCATTGCCCAAACAACAGGGGCCATGCAAAGTGCTGCAGCAGAGGCGGGGGAAGTGGTGACCCGCTTCGGAGAAATCATGGCTGCGATTAATTCGAGTATCCAGCAAGTTCAGGGAATTGCCCAGCAGATCGACGCCTTATCTTTGACTGCTAGCCAAATCGGAGCTGCATCTGAGGATGTAGCTAACTCGGCAACGTCACTGGCCCAAATGGGATTGCGGGAGGGACTTGTGTGACACAGCGCTCGGTGTTACGACGCAGAGCAAACTAGCCGTTCAAGCTCCCGGCTTTGGGGAGCGGGGTCCCCGCCAAATGCACCCTCCTTGGCGCAATTGGCGGCAGTGCACCTCCTTGTGCACTGCCCCGTATCTGGGGTCGGTCGCTTTCACGGAGTTTGCTAATCTGCTTACGTAAATACGTCGCGCTCGTGTCACACTGCGTCCCGGGCCTGGGTCGGGGGACGGAGAACGGGGACAAGGACCGATTGGGGTGGACGGCACATTTCATGTGCACCGTCTGGGGAAGCGAAGGGACGGTTCTCTTGCTTCCACAAGGGGAAGCAAGAGAACCGTCCCTTTCGCTTCCCTAGAACAAGGAGTAAGTTTAATTGGAGGAGAGGAAATTGTTTGAAGATGCCTCCTATATCCGCCGGATGTGGAGTTTCTCTCGTGCACTTGATTTGGGTTTAGTTGATGAAGAAATCGAAAAGGGATTACAGGTTTCACTAGGGCATCGGCACGGAGAACGTGTGGCCTATATCGCTATGAGTCTGGGGCGGTTCTTAGGGCTTAGTAAGGAAGATTTAATTCATGTTACGGTGGCTGGGCTGTTGCATGATATTGGGGCGCTCGGCTGTTTCCGAGCGTATCATGGGGACCCGCGTATCATGGTAAAACATTGCATTGAGGGAGCGGTAGCAGTCGAGCGTTTCACGGCGGGTTCAATTCTTGCCCGAGCGATCAAGTATCACCATGAAACTCCAAATCCCAAGCACAGTGCTTTACGTGCGCCTTCCGAAGATGTCCCGTTGATGGCCCGCATTTTGTCCTTAGCCGATAAGGTTGATCTTCGTTTGCCGCGGAGACTACATAGCCGCCAGGAACGAGACGAGATTCTAAAATGGATCGCGGTGGAAAACGGGACATTATTTTACCCCGAAGTTGCCGAAGCGTTCAAACGGGTCGCTCAAAAAGAAGCATTTTGGTTGGATATTGAACAACCAGATCTACTCCAGATTGCTTTAGGGCTCTTGTGCGGACAGTGGCACCTTCCTGCTACGTGTGAATTAGAACTTGGATTTACGGATGACTTAGCAGCCACGTTTGCCGATCTAATCGACCAGAAGAGCCAGTTCACAGCACGCCACTCCCGATCGGTGGCTGAAACCGTGCAACGTTTGGCGAGGGGACTAGGCTGGAAAGAGGATCGACTGCATGAAATCTACGTGGCAGGTTTACTCCATGACTTGGGTAAGCTTTCTATACCCAAAAAGGTCTTAGATAAACCGGGGCCACTTGACCCTTCTGAAATTGAAATTATCCGAACGCATACGTACTATACGCATCGCTTATTGACAGAGGCCGGGTTTCCAACTCGGATGGCGGAATGGGCTGCCCATCATCATGAACGTCTTGATGGCAAAGGATATCCCTTTGCCCTGGCGGAGAAGGATCTTGATGAGGGGGCCCGGCTGATGTCGATTGCCGACATTTTCGCAGCACTGACCGAAGATCGCCCCTATCGTCTGGCAATGACTCCAGGGGAAGCTCTAGCCCTGATACAGCGCGGGGCCGGGACCATGGTAGACGCGAATTTGGTAGACTTGGCGAAACGTGTACTATGAATCATCATAAAAAAGTATGCTTCTTTCTGTGTTTTGTTTGGCGATAAAACGATATCATTGAAAGTGCATACTTTTGCTTTGTGCAATTTAAAATAAATTTCTAACCCAATTTTCCGCTAAACATGGCTTAAACCCTGTTATGTCTCACTTCTTAATTTTAATTCTGACACTATAACCTTCTACCCTTCAGTGACTGGTTTCTCTTTAGCGGGTCTTTTATATTCAACAAACGATAAATTTCCTTATGTTCGGATTCCGGTACCCCTGAGGAACGAATGTGATGGATTTGGTCATTATTGTCCGTCATGATGACGGTTGTTCGTTGGTGGGTTAGATATACATCCTTGATCGTGGACCATCGACGATGATCGCCACTGTTCCGAAGCTCACGTTCAATAAGGATGAGCAGGTGGTAAGCTAGAACCGATATAAAAAGATGAGCTTCCGTTCGCTCGGCTAACGTGAACCGGTCTGAACCCAAATCGGTTTTTAAGTCACGGAACGCTTCCTCTACTTTTTACTAAGGTCGTATAGAGCCGCCAAATCTCCTGGGCACCAATATCTCTATGACTGGTTTCCATCACATAGCAACCGGTTAATGTTGCACTTTTCTCCCGACTGGGCAACTTCACCCAGGAAAGACTAACCACCTTTTTCTGTTTTTCATTAAGTTCAAGCGATATATCGTAGTACTGGGACATGGAGGGATAACGTTCTTTAATTCGACCCACTCGCTCGGCTACTTTAGTGACCAAGAGAATACCCTTCTTACTATCGGACGCTTTCAGACGTTCCAGATCTTCCAAAAATCGTTTTTCCTTTAAGGTATCCATCGTCCGTTTTTTCTGCTTTCGTCCTTCACTCCAAGCACCCGACAAGCATCCTCCGTCATGATCTTTTTAACATAGACGGCAGAAGTGTCTTCTTTGGAGCCAGCCTCTATTTTGTCAAACGTATCCTTAGCAAGGGTAAACTCTTGAACATAATCCTTTTCAGTCGCTCGCATCTCTACCACGATATAGGGATAATCCTTTTCCTTGAGAAGTTCAAGATTACTTTTGGTAGCAATTCCACGGTCCATCACAAGGGTGGGTAGCGTCTCCTTAAAAAGGGTCTCGTCCTCTGCATAAGTCGCTTCAGAATCTCGTCTAGTGTCTCAGGTTCCGACTGGTTTCCTTTGTAAATCTGGCTAAAGATCGGAAAACCTCGGTTATCCACGACCAAAGCGAGCGTGACCAAGGGACAATCGCTTCGTTTTTCCTTGGAATGATCTTGCATAGCCGACGTATTCTTTGTTGTACCACCTTCAAGGTAAGTATTCGTTAAATCATACAGGAACAAAGCATGTTCCTGGGGAAAAAGGGCCTCTTCCTGTTTCCTGAGTTCTTTCTCCATGCAATTTAAACTTGGCATAAAGAACATCACTGTTTCTCCTGTGAGATGGTTTGGACTCGAACATACGGATGTTAAAATTGAACATGTTCCATTACGTATAGGAACCACCAGGCAAATCAAACTTAAGAGAGAAACTATATGAGCAAAAAATTTAATTCAATATTGAACCTCCCCTGGGTTGAATGATGGGGATTATTCTTTACCGACTTAGAGTTGGACTGGATGATTTATTTGAAATCTATTTACATTAAACAAAGAAACTGTATTAAAGCAGTTTCTTTGTTTATATAGGTTAAGGACTCTAGCCTAGAAAAAGTTCTTTAAAGCCCATCTTTGACAGTATCTGAGGAACAGCAAGAATTTGTGGGTACAGTTTTGCAATATACAGCAGCATTTTAGCCTTGCTGATCGAGGAGCAAAGTTTGTTCGGGTTTGGTAGGGGCTGGAATTCTTGGCAGATCTGTCTACCCTCTATATGAGGCCGCTTTGTCTACAAAAATGTCCGGGGTTATTATGGTTATGTTTATTGGCACAATCTTAGCTTGTATGGCCAGTGCGAATGGATGCATCAATGATGCTAGCAGAGCTTGGTTTTCGATGTCTAGAGATACTTTGATTCCCGAAGCTTTTTCTGCAGTTCATCCCAAGTATAGAACTCCGTATCGGGCAATATTGTTTATATTGCCTATATCGATGGCGTTTGGGTTTACTGGACTTTTGGATCAGGTGATTACATTTTCGATTATGTCAGCATTATTAGTCTATTTATTTATGGCCTACATGATGTTTAAATTTCGAAAGATGTATCCGATGGGTTCAATCCAACACGGGTATGTTGCCCCATGGCACCCGTTTCCTGCCATCATATTACTCGTATTGACTTTAACAACCTTAACCGGGATGTACTTTGGATATTGGGTCAATCTTTTGGCTGGTCTGTTATTCTACTTTTTAGCTTCACTATGGTTTTCCTTGCATCCCTATAAATTTGTCGATACCAAAGCGTTTCTTAAAGTCGATGCAACCCGCTGGCCAAGGACGCGTGGGTATTAACTATTGACATTAAAGCAATCTAGTAAATGTGCTGCGTGATTTTTCAATGGCAAGCTTCCGTTTGATTTAGTTCACGGAAGCTTTTTTAAGTCTCAGTTAATAATGTGTAACAATGATTTAGTGGGTAGACCTTTAATTAACTTAAATTGGCATGCTTCTTGCAAATAAATATTGATTATTCTGAAAAATAATATTACGCAGATTTTAAAGGGGGGATGTCTATGATTAAGTGAACCCAGATGGTCAATACTCATGAAGAAGAGACTAAGGGAGGAACTATGAATGAGTGACAAGAGGAGTTTTCTTGGCAAAGTTGATCGTCCCATCTTTTCAATTTCTGTGATCATAATGGTTGTCTTTGTTCTCTGGACCCTGCTTCAGCCTAAAACAGCGGGCGATACTTTCAACGCGGTACAGAAATTCATTACGGATAATTTTGGCTGGAGTTACTTATTAGGTGTGACCTTTTTCTTAGTATTTGCTTTGTATATTGCGTTCAGTAAATATGGAAATATTACCCTGGGTAAAGACGGAGAGAAGCCGGAACACAGCACTTGGAGCTGGTTTGCGATGCTCTTTGCAGCTGGCATGGGGATTGGCCTTGTTTTCTGGGGAGTTGCTGAACCAATGGACCACTTTACAACTCCTCCCTTCGGAGCACCCTCCACTATTGAATCAGCCCAAACTGCTATGCGCTATACCTTTTTCCATTGGGGTTTGCATCCTTGGGGGATCTTTGCCGTTGTAGGGCTATCTATGGCCTATTTTCAGTTCCGTAAGGGCTTACCAGCTACGATGAGTTCCTCACTTTATCCGATACTTGGCGAAAAAGGTGTCAATGGTTGGATTGGTAAAGCAGTCGATATTCTGTCTGTATTCGCAACGATATTTGGGGTTGCTACTTCACTGGGATTAGGTGCTATGCAGATCGCTACCGGATTACATTTCGCCTATGGTCTTCCTACAGGTATGACGACAACGATCATTATTATCGTAGTGATTACAATCTTATTTATTATATCTGCAGTAACCGGAATTGAAAAAGGAATTAAGTTCCTTAGTAACATAAATATGGTGATAATTTTTCTGATTTTGGCTTGTACGTTAATTGTTGGGCCGACACGATTTATTCTTAATGGCATGACCGAAACTATCGGGTCTTACCTTCAAAATATTGTTCAAATGAGTTTCTGGGCGGATACCTTCAATACTAATCCTGGTTGGGTAGGAGGCTGGACCATTTTCTACTGGGCATGGTGGGTTGCCTGGGGTCCGTTTGTAGGTGCGTTCATCGCACGAATTTCTAGAGGCCGAACGGTAAGAGAGTTTATTGTGGGTGTAATAGTTGCTCCCACAGTAATGAGTTTCCTATGGTTGGCGGTCATGGGCAATAGTGCACTGTTTATTGAAATATTTAATCAGGGTACTATTGCTGCCCAAACAGCTAAAGACTCAAGTACAGCCATTTTTGCCATGTTCCAGTACATGCCGTTAACTGGAGTTCTAACTACCCTGACGACATTAATCATAGCAATCTTCTTTATTACCTCTGCTGACTCGGCAACCTTTGTTATGGCTATGTTCACTTCAGGTGGGGAATTAAACCCTGGAGCTGGGCTGAAGATTACTTGGGGTGTGATTGAGGGAGCTGTAGCTATTGCTTTAATGCTAGCTGGGGGATTAAGTGCGCTACAGACTGCCTCTATTGCTGCAGCATTTCCATATATGATAGTTATGTTTGCGATGGCCGTGGCACTAATAAAGGCATTTAAAACTGAATTTATAAGTATTGAATCTCATAAGGTTGCTAATTTTAAAACAACCGTAAAACAAGGAGGCAAAACAGTCTAAAGTTTAGCTTATATTTAATCTACATTATAATATGTTCCGATCTGAAGACCCCACATCAAAGGCGGGGTCTTTACTTTTAATAAATTTTGTAAATTCTTAGGCACCGCTCTTTATGAAGAGGTATTCTTTTTTAGACCTTGGTGCAAAGATATCTGACCAAAAGTCAATACTGTAATGCAGTTCATGTGTTAAAATCCTAAAAAGAGACTGTTATATCCTATAATGGGATCATAGAAATAGGCTTTTCATAAGCATTCAGAGGTTCTTTAAAAACAATATCTCAAAGTAGGATATATTACCGCCTATCAACAAAATCCAAAATGGACTTTTGTGGTTGCTAAACCGAAAGTGAACTAAAGCTCATTTCCAATTTATTTTTAACTTATAATTTTTTAAGGTTTTTTAGTGCCATAAAGTAGTCCTAAAATGAGACTATTCTTTAACAATACAACGGGGGATAAAATCACAATATTTTCATGATATTGAAAATTTACGTCCAGAAATGAGACGAGAGAGTTTGAATTTTGGACATCAAGCCTTAAATACTAGGTTATCAGCACCGTTTGGAGTTGGCATAACAATTGCAATAAATGAACTCCAGACAGAGTGCAAGGTGCAAATCGTCAATTTAAAGAGATTCAAATGATCAAAGTATCTTGAAGGAGGTGCAGGAATGCCTGAGGTCTACGATATTCTTATTGTTGGCGGTGGCCCGGGCGGGATGGCCGCAGCGATTTACGGATCTAGATCGCGTTTAAAAACAGGAATTTTAGAAAAAGGGAAGCTAGGGGGCCAAGCGGCTACGACGGAGGAACTAGAGAATTATCCTGGCTTTTCCCGGGGTCAGACAGGCCCAGCTTTAATGGAAAGTATGGCTGAGCACGCGGTTAGTTTTGGAACAGAAATTATACGCGAAGAAGTTGTTGAGTTGGAATTAGGAGGAGATATTAAACGGGTTAAGACAAAAAGTGGTCATGAATATCAATCAAAAACTCTAGTTCTTGCCACTGGGTCTGAACCAAAATCCTTAAATATCAAAGGGGAGCTTTCCCATAGAGGCAAAGGAGTATCTTACTGTGCCACCTGCGATGCCGATTTCTTTGAAGAATTGGATGTAGTGGTCGTGGGCAATGGGGATGCAGCCGTCGAAGAGGCCATGTACTTGACTAAATTTGCTGAGACGGTAACCCTTATTGTGAGACGTGATGAAGGAAACTTAAGATGCAATAAAACAAGTGCGGAAAGGGCCTTCGCTAATCCTAAAATTAAATGGGTTTGGAATTCAGTCCTTGAAGAGATTAAAGGGGACGGTCTGGTGGATAGTGTTGTCGTTAAAAACATAAAAACCGGGGAGCTTTCTGAAATGGAAACCAACGGTGTGTTTTTCTTTGTAGGAACTGTCCCAAAAACTAATATATTACAAGGCAAAGTAAACCTAGACGAACAAGGTTATATAGTAACCAATGAACTGATGGAAACGTCAGTGTCCGGTGTATATGCTGTTGGCGATGCTCGGGTGAAATTTCTTAGACAGGTAGTTACAGCCACCAGTGATGGAGCCATTGCAGCTGTTGCCACAGAAAAATACCTTGCCGAAAAGGAAGGACATTAAATAGTCCTTGAAATACACGATTTGGAAAAAAGTACAGTTTGAGGCGATAAGGTATAAAGGGATCATTGGCGTCGTTTATATTAAGGAGGGGATAAAATGTTGGCGCTTTCGAAAGAGAACTTCGAAGAAGAGGTTCTAAAAGCGGATAGTTTAGTACTCGTAGATTTTTGGAGTGAAAAATGTGAACCTTGTAAAGCTCTAATGCCCGCAGTTCATGAATTAGCTGAAAAGCATAAAGAAAAGGCCAAATTCTGCAGTCTGGATACCAATGGTAACAAGAGATTGGCGATGTCTCAAAAGGTTTTGGGTTTACCAACGATACTCTTTTATCGAAATGGAGAAATAGTTGCTGAATTGACCACGCAAATTTCCATCGAAGATGTCGAAGCTAAACTTCTTGAACTGGCATAGATAAAACCAAAGATGTCTTAAATTATTGAAAGGAGAAATGCACAGATGTTGAAGGGAAAAAAAGTAGCCATTCTTGGAGACCGTGACGGAATCCCTGGCCCGGCTATCGAAGAATGTATGAAAACAAGCGGTGCGGAGGTAATATTCTCTACCACGGAATGCTTCGTTTGAACTGCGGCTGGAGCAATGGACCTAGAAAATCAAGCGCGTATTATGGGTTTTGCGGAGAAATACGGTAAAGAAAATCTAATCGTAGTTTTAGGGGGCGGGGAAGCAGAAGCTTCCGGTCTGGCTGCGGAAACCGTATCTACTGGTGATCCCACGTTTGCTGGCCCATTAGCTGGAGTCTCGTTGGGACTCAAAGCCTACCACATTTTTGAACTGAAGGATGAAGTTGATGCAACGGTCTATGATGAGCAGATTAGCATGATGGAAATGGTTCTTGATGTAGGCCAAATTGTTGATGAAGTAAAGACCTATCGTAAATAGTTAAAATGGCGGTTTGAGGAGTATTTAAGAGGTAATAGTTCACGTTAACGGGTAATGGATATCAGTTTTTTGCGTATATCCGTTACCCGTTGCTGAAATATGGAGGTGATTTCATGAATTTTCCAGTTATAAAAGGTGCTGCCTACGGGTTGATCCATGCTAATAACATGCTTGTTCACCAAGGTACTACCCAAACCATGGAACGAGCCAAAGATGTTAACTCAGAACATCTTGTAAAGCTTTCAAAACACTTAAGAAGTTTTGAACAGGCGGTCGGATATCCTCCGAACCAGGTGTACATTGGAAATATGACACCGGATGAATTAAAAAACGTTCCTCGTCCCTGGTATGAACAATCAGTTTCCGGCTTAAGTCGTGACGGAAAGTACGGCGAGATTATACCGGAAGATGAGTTTATTGGCCTAATGAAAATTGTTGATGTCTTTGAATTGGTAGTTCTAGAAGAGAAGTTTCAGTTAGGTGTGAAAGAAAAAATAGTGGCTCACTCGGTTCTGGGAGCTATTAAAGATATTAATAAACTTGACAAAAATTCCGGGACTGCAGAAGAAATTCAGAAATTAGTTGATAATCATGTAGCGCAGCCAATGTTCTTTAAGGGCAATTTAGTAGGATGTGTGAAGAGAGCTCATGAGTTTGATGAGGCGTTGTCAAACCATGTAATGTATGAAAACCTCGTGGGTAAAGCATCCTCTGTTTTTGCGTTACAACTTCTTCTAAATAAAACTGATTTAAAAGCTGAAGATGTCGAATATATCATTGAGTGTTCTGAAGAAGCTTGCGGTGACATGAATCAGCGGGGGGGCGGTAATTTCGCCAAATCCATCGGAGAGATGTGTGGCTGTGTGAATGCCACAGGTTCCGATACCCGTAGCTTCTGTGCCGCTCCCGCCCATGCAATTGTGGAGGCAGCTGCTCTTGCTCAGTCCGGAATTTACAAGAATATTGTGGTGCTGGCTGGTGGTGCTTCGGCAAAATTAGGCATGAATTCTAAGAATCATGTCGAAAAGGGAATGCCTGCCCTTGAAGACATGTTGGGAGCCTTTGCCATTCATATAGGAGAAAACGATGGAGTCAGCCCGGTGATCCGTACCGATGGAGTTGGTCGGCATAGAATTGGATCTGGTTCCTCGCCTCAGGCCGTAATGACTGCCATAGTAGCCGATCCGTTAGACAGGATTGGGTATAAAATACTTGATGTTGATCGTTATGCAGCAGAACTACAAACCCCTGAAATTACCGAACCTGCCGGAGCGGGTGATGTGCCCATGGCTAACTACAAAATGATTAGTGCTTTGGGGGTAAAAAGAGGGGAATTAGCCAAAGCTGATCTGCAGAAAGCGGTTGACAGTTTTGGTATGCCAGGATTTGCTCCTACGCAGGGACATATTCCTTCTGGGGTTCCTTTCATTGGACATGCACTAGATATGATCCTGTCAGGAAAGATTACTCGGACTATGATTATCGGTAAAGGGAGCCTTTTCTTAGGAAGGTTGACCAATCTTTTTGATGGTGTCTCCTTTATTATTGAAAAGAACAGTGGAATTGTTGATGCTGGATTTAACAAACAAGAAGTACGAGTGATGCTAGCCGAAGCAATGCGAGATTTCGCTAAGACTTTTGGCAAAGAATAATCTAGGCATCACACTTGTCCCCATGGGAGGTGAAATTATGGACAAAAATCCTATTAGTGCAGCTATCGCGGAAGTTTTTGAGGACATGGCTGAAGCTATAGAAACAGGTAATTTTGGCAAACGAATTAGGGTAGGCCTAACAATTTTGGGCAGTGAACACGGACCTAAAGAACTTGTTTACGGGGCAGAATTGGCTCAGAAACAGAATCCGGATATTCAAGTCGTAGTTATTGGCAGTGGAGTGGAAACTAAACTGGAAACAGTGCCTGCATTGGATGAAAAAGAAGCTCATACAACAATGGATGACATGTTGTTAAACCATACTCTGGATGCAGCAGTAACTATGCATTACAATTTCCCTATTGGAGTATCTACGGTGGGTAAAGTAATGACTCCGGCCAAGGGGAAAGAGATGTTTCTGTCGACGACTACGGGTATGTCGGCTACGGAACGGGTTACGGCTATGCTTAAGAATACTGTTTACGGTACTGCTGTAGCCAAAGCTTGTGGAAAAGACAACCCTACAGTCGGCATATTAAACATTGAAGGTGCGCGGCAGGTGGAAAGGGCCCTGAAAAAGCTTAAGGAAAGTGGATACCCCATCGATTTTGCGGAATCTTCCAGAGCCGACGGCGGTGTAGTAATGAGGGGTAACGACTTACTCATGGGCGTACCGGATATTATGGTGGATGATAGCCTAACTGGAAATGTCTTCATGAAGGTATTTTCCGCATTCAGCACAGGAGGAAATTATGAAGCGGTAGGATATGGTTATGGTCCAGGGGTGGGCGAAAATTATGACCGAATTATTTGTATCGTTTCTAGAGCATCAGGAGCACCCGTGATTTCTGGAGCCATCAAATATGCTGCAGATTGTGCTAAAGGGAATCTGATAGAAAAGGCTAAAGCCGAATTTTCCGCTGTTAAGAAAGCCGGTTGGAATGATTTAATTAAATCATTTAGTGCTACTGTAACACCTAGCAGTAAAGATGAAGAGGGAGAAGCAACCCCTCCTCCCAAAAAACCTGTTGCCGATTCTATACCTGGGGTAGAAGTGATGCAGTTGGAAGACGCAGTTCAGGTGTTATGGAAAGCAAACATTTATGCCGAATGTGGCATGGGCTGTACCGGACCTATCGTAATGGTCGCTTCCGAAGATAAGGAAAAGGGATTACAGTTACTGAAAGAGAAGGGGTACTTGTAAGAACAGATCAATTGGTACCAGTAGAAGAAATATATCGCAAACCATTATATGTTCGATTATATTTTCCAAGGTAGGTGCTTAATGAAAAACATGATCATCACGAATAACCCGGCAGTAGCAGAAAAAAAAGATAACGTACTTTTTGTGGATGGTTCCGCAGAAGAGACATTGATCAAGGTTCGAGATTTAGTGCATCAAGGATACGAACTAATCAGTCACCCATTAGCCGCCAGTTTAAGGATGATGTTTTCCCCGTTTCGCTCCGTAATCTTAGGAAAGAAGTCGGAGAAAATGGATGTTTTCTCTACTGAGATTATCGAGGATAGCATTATTAAATACAAGATGCACATGGATTTTCGTAAAAGAGACACAGCCAATGATGATGATTATCAGATGATAGACCTGATACTTTTGGAAGCGGCTTTACATGAACAATCAGCGACTTGGTGACAGGTTGAAAATCAATAGGGGGTGAACGTATTGAAACTGGAAATTGGACGGATATACATTAAGGACATTCAGTTAGGCAATGAGTCATCAGTAAAAGACGGAGTATTGACGGTTGATAAGGAGGGCTTAATAGCATATCTGAAAGAAGACGAAAGAATTAAAGATATATTAATTGATGTTGCAAAGCCAGGCGAAAAAGTGAGAATTATTCCGGTGAAAGACGTGATTGAGCCTAGGGTAAAAGTCCAAGGCGGAAATAATGGATTTCCTGGAGTTACGTCAAAGCAAGCTCAGTGCGGGGAAGGTAAAACCAATATTTTATACGGAGCTGCGGTTGTAACAGTTGGAGATATTGTAGGCTTTCAGGAAGGTGTCGTTGATATGTGGGGAGAAGGGGCTAAGTGGACGCCGTTCTCCAAAACATATAACTTAACAGTAGATATACAAGTGGTAGATGGGTTGGATCCCCATACTCATGAAGAAACCGTTAGGATAGCTGGCCTGCGTGCAGCAGAGTATGTTGGGCTGGTAGGAAAGGATATAACTCCAGATGAAGTGCTCACCTATGAAACGGGTAACATTTTTGAAGAAACAGCAAAATATCCGAACTTACCAAAAGTTGTTTATGCAGAGATGAATATTACACAAGGATTACTTCACGATACGTATATTTACGGAGTTAATGAATCGGCGATTCTACCTGCCTTGCTTCATCCCAATGAGGAATTAGATAATGCTGTAATCAGTGGGAACTGTGTTGCTGCATGCGATAAGATTACTACGTACCAGCATCAAACTAATTCCGTAATTAATGACCTGTATGCCCAACATGGTAAGGAAATTAATTTTTTAGGGGTTATTATGGTCCCCGAACATACTACTTTAGCTGGAAAACTCCGCGCTTCAGACTATACTGTGAAGCTCGCAAAAATGCTGGGGGCTGATGCCGTGGTTGTATCCGAAGAAGGCTATGGCAACCCTGACTCTGACCTTTTAATGATTTGCAAAAAGTGTGAAAAATTCGGTATTAAGACAGTATTAATCACCGACGAATGTGCGGGAAGAGATGGCATGTCTCAACCATTAGCCGACACGGCTGCCGAGGCTGTAGCCGTTGTTTCCGGTGGAAATGTTAGTCACGTGGTGACTTTGCTTCCTGCTGATAAGGTTATCGGAAATGCGGCGGCTATTGCAGTATTGGCCGGTGGCTGGGAAGGTTCACTCCTAGAAGACGGTACTTTGATGTGTGAATTAAATGCTGTGATTGGTGCCACGTCAGAAATAGGATTCCACAATGTGACCTGTAGGCTCTATTAAACTAATAATGAAAGGGGACTATCTAATGTCAGAAAATTTTAAAGTCCTTTACTACGTAAACCAATTTTTTGGTCAAGTAGGTGGGGAAGATAAAGCTGGTATGCCGCCTGATTTTAAACCGGAAAAGATTGGTCCTGCTGTAGGTTTTGACGGATTTCTTAAGGGAGAGGGAACGGTTGTCGGCACCATTATCTGTGGTGATAACTACTTCAATGAGAACACAAATGATGTTCTGCCTATTATATTGAATATGGTTAAAGAAGCTGCTCCGGATGTGTTTGTCGCCGGACCCGCCTTTAATGCCGGGCGATATGGAGTAGCCTGTTCTGAAATTTCCAAGGCTGTTGCTCAACAGTTGAATATCCCGGTGGTCACTGGTATGTATATTGAAAACCCCGGTTTGGTTAGCTGCAAAGAGGTTGCCTACGTAGTCGGTACGAGTGATTCCGCTGGCGGAATGCGTAAAGCATTACCCTCGATGGCGGCTCTCGCGTGTAAATTGGCCAAAGGAATCGAAGTTGGGTCTCCTGAAAAAGAAGGATATATTGCCCGCGGTATGAGAAAGACTCTCATTGTGGAAAAAAGAGGTTCACAAAGGGCTGTGGAAATGCTTCTTTCCCGCTTAAAAGAGCAGCCTTTCGAAACAGAAATGCCGATGCCTGTGTTTGATGTCGTTAATCCTGCTGAGCCAATTAATGATTTAAGTAAGGCCACAATTGCTTTGTGCACCTCTGGCGGTATCGTACCGGCAGGAAATCCGGACAAAATTCAGTCGGCCAGTGCCCAAAAATGGGGTAAGTACGATGTTGGCGGAAGAGCGGCTCTTGATGCTTCTGACTTCTATACCACTCACGGTGGATATGACCCGATTTATGCCAATGAAATCCCAGATCGGGTTGCTCCCCTTGATATTCTGAAGGAATTTGAAAACGAAGGATATATTGGAAAGGTCTTCAACTGGTTTTATACGACGACTGGAACTGGAACGGCAGTGAGTAAATCGAAGGAATTTGGTATACAGATAGGAGCAGAATTAAAAGCTGCGGGTGTAGATGGTGTTATCTTAACCTCGACATGAGGGACCTGTACTCGTTGCGGCGCAACGATCGTAAAAGAAATCGAAAGATATGGTATTCCTATTGTTCATATGGCTACTATTACGACAATTTCCGAGTCAGTGGGTGCGAATAGAATTGTTCCGACTGTAGCTATACCTCACCCGGTGGGAAATCCAAAGCTAAACAAGGAAGATGAACATACGCTTCGTAGAGCTTTAGTTAAAAAGGCTTTGGATGGTTTAGCTATCGCAGTTACCGAGCCGACTCATTTTGAGTAAGTATGACTTTTTTACAGGGACCGCGCACCAAGGTGCTCGGTCCCTTAAAGGCATAATAATTCTCAATTTCAGATAAAGACTAGATTAAGCACACGATCAACAAATTTAGATTGAAAATTGGAGGGGTGGATTTGGCATCATTTGCTCTAGTTGTTTTCGTTATCACTTACATGCTCATTATGTCAGAGAAGGTTCACCGTGCGATAGCGGCCCTGCTGGGAGGCATGATCCTCATTATAGGGGGAGTTCTCTCACAAGAAAAGGCTATTGAACATATTGATTGGAACACACTTGGACTTCTTATCGGTATGATGATCATTGTTGGCATAACCCGGCGGACGGGAGTTTTTCAGTATCTTGCGGTCAAGGCAGTCCGGATAGCGAAGGGTGAACCAATTCGGATACTTATAGCCTTGGCAACCATTACGGCGATTCTTTCAGCTTTTTTAGATAATGTAACAACGGTTTTACTGATTGTACCGATTACCTTTACGATTGCCGATAGTATGGATTTGAATCCAGTACCGTTCCTAATGAGCCAAATTCTAGCCAGTAATATTGGAGGAACAGCTACTTTAATCGGCGACCCCCCCAATATCATGATCGGCAGTCAGACACACTTGGGTTTTGTAGATTTCCTTTTAAATCTGACACCAATAATTATTGTTATTCATATCGTCACCATGGTAGTTTTTTATTTTCTCTACAGAAATAAATTTAAAGTCACAGATGAGATCAAAGCTCAGGTGGTCCAAGTCAATCCCCTCGATGAGATAAAAGATATTGCACTCTTAAAGAAAAGTGGATTTATCTTAGTCTTGACGATCCTTGGTTTTATTCTCCATCAGGCTTTTCATCTGGAATCGGCAACTATTGCTTTGACAGGTGCTGCTCTACTCATGTTAATAGCTCGAGAAGAGCCGGAAGATATCCTTTTATCTGTCGAATGGCCGTCAATTTTCTTCTTTCTGGGTTTATTTATTGTAGTTGGTGGACTCGTTGAAACAGGTCTGATCGACCAAATGGCCAAATGGGCTATGGAAGCCACAGCAGGGAATTTCAAACTAACAGGAATGTTAATTCTATGGTTATCCGCAATTGCCTCTGCTTTTGTTGATAACATTCCGTTTGTAGCAACGATGATACCTTTGATTCATCAGATGGGGAATCTGGGTGGGATGTCCCCTCAGGCCTTGGAGCCTCTGTGGTGGGCCTTGTCGCTTGGAGCCTGTTTAGGTGGAAACGGTACGATCATTGGAGCTTCGGCTAATGTCATCGTGGCAGGATTAGCTGAGAAAAATGGATATAAGTTATCGTTTCTAGGGTTTATGAAGTTGGCTTTCCCGTTAATGCTTCTGTCCGTTGCTATTGCTATGGGCTATCTCTTGGTTTTCTATTTTTAGTCAATAACCAAAAGAAGAGACTACATTTCGGGTAGTTTCTTCTTTTGGTTGGGCGCCCAGTAGGGGCACAATCTCCAGAGCGAAATGTCTGAATCGAGAATAGTCGTATTCGTAGCCGGAGGCAAATCAAAATTCATAATTATTGGGAAAATTTAAATTATATTGATTTTAGTTACAAAAAGTTTAAAATTAAATAATAGATATTTTGAAAATGAAGGATATTAATTCTATTAAGGCGTTTATGTCCCATACATCCTAATTTTGACGTAAGGTTTTGCCTTTAAATATATGTCGCAGGGGGATACGGGGAGGTAATAGCTTGGGGAAAAATGTCACAATATCCAATCTTAAGTCAGTTCAAGATTATATCCAAAGCGTAGCAGATGCATTTGCAGCCGTACTGGATTATGAGATTGCCATTATGGATGAGTACCTAGAAGTCATAGCGGGGACCGGAAAGTATAAAGATAAAATTGGAATTATTTATGGTTCAGGATCAATAAGTTATCAGTTACGATACACACAGAAGAGTTATTTGGTATCCGGTCGGATGAAATACCATCTGTGTCAGAATTGTGAGCTCAAAGAGACCTGTAAGGTATTGGCGGGATTGTCGTACCCAATTAAACTCGGAGATAAGGTAATTGGTTCAATCTCATTATATGCCTTCGATGAA
Organism: Desulfosporosinus metallidurans; assembly: GCF_001936615.1. Taxonomy (GTDB): domain Bacteria; phylum Bacillota; class Desulfitobacteriia; order Desulfitobacteriales; family Desulfitobacteriaceae; genus Desulfosporosinus; species Desulfosporosinus metallidurans. The sequence goes on along the minus strand of NZ_MLBF01000011.1, from coordinate 2,762 downwards.
ACACAAACTGAAAATCTCGTAAAATACTGCGCCAAACTCGAAACTTTTTTACAGCACTTAGTTGAATTAATATCAGGGAAACTTCATGAAATGGCCCTATATAAAGAATCGAAGAAGGCGGCGGAACAATTTAACACCTTGATTAATTCTGTACGTGAAGGCATTGTGGCTGTAGATTACGATGGCAAAATAACTCATATTAACCGCTCTGCCGAAAATCTTCTTTTGGTAGAAGCTAATCTAATAAGTGGAAGACAGGTCGAAGAAGTCTTTTCGGGAATTACGATGAGTATGCTGCTTAAAATGAATAAACCTTATGTAGAGCAAGATATTTTTTTTAAGAACAGACATCAAACAGTGCATTTAATGAGTACTATTACGGAAGTAAAGTATGGAGAAGTGGTAAGCGGATTCGTTCTTTCTATACGCTCGATCGGGGAGATGCGTAAGCTGGCTGGGCGAGTTATGCGGGAAGAACGCAAGTATACTTTTGATGGTATTCTTGGACAAAGTACAGCAATCACTGAAATTAAGAAGAAAATGTGTAGAGTAGCGACAACAGATTCAACGGTTCTTATCACGGGTGAAAGTGGTACGGGTAAGGAGCTTTTTGCGCGTGCGATACATCAAGAAAGCCTACGGAAGAAGGGCCCTTTTATTGCACTTAATTGCGGGTCTATCCCTGAGAGCTTACTTGAGAGTGAGTTATTTGGCTATGAAGAAGGAGCTTTCACAGGAGCACGACGCACGGGCAAACCCGGGAAATTTGAATTGGCCAATGGTGGAACTATATTGTTAGACGAGATCGGTGACATGCCGTTACATTTACAAGTCAAACTATTGCGCGTACTTCAAGACTTTACAATTGAGCGAGTAGGTAGTACTAAATCATTAGTCGTGGATGTTCGAGTTATCGCTTCTACGAATAAGAACTTGGAAGAAATGATACAGACTAACCAGTTCCGTAGTGACTTATTTTATCGATTGAGTGTTCTTCCTTTCCATATTCCTCCATTGAGGGAAAGGAAGGAAGACATGGAGTTGCTTATTCACTGTTTCATTGAAAGGTACAATTTGATTCTAGAAAAGAATATCCAAGGATATACAAATGATGCTCTAAAGAAAATGTTCGAATACCCCTGGCCGGGTAATGTTCGAGAATTAGAAAATGCCATTGAGTACTCTATTAATATCTGTACAGATAATATTATTGAGGTAAACTACCTACCGGATCGAATTATTAAACATGTTCTGACTGTACCAATCACACAACACCAAGAGCAAATTCAATCAATAGCTGATTTAGAGAGAAATGCTCTAATTGATGCAATAAATAGGTTTGGTCCAGGTAGCCGTGCCAAAGAAAAGGCTGCGAGATCACTGGGAATGAGTCGTTCAACACTCTATAGAAAAATAAAAGAGATGGGTTTAGATGCTCAGTTTAATTAAAAACGGACGAAATTGATAGCTTTTCAGGTGAAAGGTTTAACAATAAAAAGAACTTACCCAATGGGGTGGGTTCTTTTTTTCCCTTGTTTCAAAGATGATAAGATATATCCTAAAATGACACAAACGTGAATTGAGCTATTTGAGGTGGTTTTCTTTAGATTTCATCCTAATTTGAGACAGCTGTTCTGAAGATAGCAAATCTTCTTCCCATTTCGGGCGACCTAGAGCAAATAATTAACGGTTTACAAGTTGGCATAATTCTTGCTAATACTTAGTCTTATAAAGGAGTGATTGATCGTGATAATAGTGGGAGAGTTAATCAATGCGAGTCGTAAACCCATTCGACCGGCAATCGAGGCACAAGACAAAGCTGCAATTCAAAAAGTGGCAGTAGATCAATTAGAAGCGGGAGCCGATTATATCGATGTTAACGCTGGAATTTTTGTAGGTAAGGAGGCCGACTATCTAAGCTGGCTTGTAGAAATTGTACAGGAAGCCACTGATGGTGCTCCCTGTTGCATTGATAGTCCGGACCCAAAAGCTATAGAAAAGGCGCTTTCCGTACATAAAGGAATCGCTATGATTAATTCCATTTCTTTAGAGAAAGAACGCTACGAAGCTCTCTTACCTTTGATCGCAGGTACAGAACACAAAGTTGTAGCCTTATGCATGAGTGACGCAGGGATGCCTGAAACAACGGATGCAAGGCTCTCCATCGCGGATAAACTAATCAATGGCTTAGTACAAAATAATATTTCCCTGGATAATATTTATGTCGACCCGCTTGTACAGCCGGTTTCTACAAAAGATGCTTTTGGAGTTGAATTTTTAGAAGCGGTTGAAAAAATTATGAAGACTTACCAAGGGGTTCACACGATGTGTGGTTTGTCAAACATTTCTTACGGTTTACCCATCAGGAAACTATTGAACCAGTCGTTTGCAGTAATGGCGATAGCGAGAGGCTTAGACGGCTTAATTATTAATCCTTTGGATAGGCAGATGATGGCCAATATTATAGCAGCGGAGACCATCGCAGGGCGCGATTTCTATTGCGCGAATTATTTGGGCGCGTACCGGGGAGGCAAATTGGAGTAGGGTTTTTCGAATATCCTAAAATAAGACGGGTTTTGCTTTACTAAGACGGCTTAAAATCGCTTTAATAAAGTCTCTTGCGATTGACGTCCGGAATTAGGATGTATTTGGTGAGAAATAATCCATTTTTTACAGTTGAAAGCGGGATTTGGGATTGGCACAACATTTGCAAGTGAAATATAACAAGAGATAAGTATTAAGTTGAAAGGAGTCAAAACAAG
>NZ_MLBF01000010.1 GCF_001936615.1 Desulfosporosinus metallidurans | reverse complement strand
CATAGTGAGGTAGTCTCTTTGTGTTTTAATTATGGGTCAAAACTCCGGGGTTCCACCCGTTCGATCCACACGGCTGGAGTCTTCGTTACGGGTTGCCGTGTGGCGAAAGTCTTCCTTCGCCACGAAGTGTTCCTTTCGGGTGGGTGGCTCGGCGATACTCTCCACTGGAGACTATCGTGACTTTCGTATACCGAACACGGAAGTTAAGACCTCCAGGGCCGATAATACTTGGGGCGCAGCCCCCTGGAAACGTAGGTCATCGCCAGGTAAGCAAGCAATTTAAAGTTCATCAACCAGTAATCGATTTTTGTCTAACAGCCTTATCCGTTATTGATCGAACTAATTCACTTCTGGATGTCACCTCCTTGGAAGCAGAAGAACCGTCCCCATGCTTCCGTGAACAAAATAAAATTAATGTTGTAAAATTTAGATAAAGATCAAAGATATAACTGGTCTGACCACCGGACAATGATGTATAATAAGACTATCAGGCGAAGAGGGGGGCTAGTGTATGAACTTGAAGCTTACTGATTTCATTGCTCAAAAGATAGTAGAATTCATCCATGGAAAAAGCGGATTCGCTGTTATCGTATGCGATGATGCAGGGACAATTATTGCGGATTCGGCTGAAACTAGAATAGGGATTGTACATACAGGGAGCAGGCAAATATTAACGACTAACACTGATTCTGCTGTTGTAACAAACGTTGATGCTGAAGCATCTGGAGGTCGTCTTAAAGAGGGATTCAGCCTAGCGATTAAAGTGGACGGAACAAAAATTGGCACGTTTGGTATTGCGGGGCCACTGGCGATTGTCCAACCTGTTGCCTCAATAGCTGCTGGCATGGTAGTTATGATGTTAAGGGATGAAGAATTAAAGGATGTAATTCGTAAACAAGTCCAAGTTTTGAGTACTTCGGTCGAACAAGCTGCCAGTGCTGTGCAACAAACTGCCGCTTCGGCTCAGGAAGTAGCTTCGATTAGCCAAGCCATTGCTAAAGAGGCTGAAGAAGGGACAAATCAACTTCATTTCACCTCGGAAATTTTAGAGCTTATTAGGCGTGTGGCTAAGCAAACTAATCTCTTAGGATTAAATGCTGCAATCGAGGCAGCCCGGGCGGGTGAACATGGTCGTGGTTTTTCCGTCGTTGCAGGTGAAGTCCGTAAATTAGCGGATGAAAGTAATCGTTCAGCTAATGAGATTAGTGGGATTTTGCTGGAATTTCAATCTATTATCCGAAAAATCACGGAGAGTTCTCTCCGTAATAGTGGGATCACCCAAGAGCAAGCGCATTCCAATCAGGAAATTGCCCAACTAGTTGAAGGGGTACAACAAGTGTGTCGTGAATTGCAATCTTTGGCTTCAAGTCTATAGATAGAAATTATTAGCTCTTTTCATCCATGACCCATAAAAAACGAGAGTATTGGTTAGAATGCACTTAAAGAAATCAAATTTTAGGGGGATGTTTTCTATGAAAGTTTTCTTGGCTTATGGAAAAAATGGCTTAAACGTTGACCTTCCTGAACATACAAGAGTTATCGAACCCACTCAAGTGGAGTCGCCAGAAAACGACCATGAGGTTGTGTTGAACGCTCTTCGCCACCCAAACGGTACAAACCCCCTAAGAGAGATGGTTAAATCAACTGACAAGGTTGTCATTGTGATTAGCGATATAACCAGACCAACTCCTAATCATAAACTAATTCCTTGGATACTTGAGGAACTTCCTCATGTCCCCATAGAGAATGTTACGATTATTAACGGGACAGCAACTCATCGTGACCAAACTAGAGAAGAATTTGTTGAGATGTTAGGGCAAAAGGTCGTAGATACTGTTCGTATTATCAATCATCATTGTCACGAAAAATCGGAGCTTACGCACCTTGGAACAAGTCGCTTCGGCTGCGAGGTATACTTAAATAAAGAATATGTAGAGGCTGACTTTAGAATTGTCACGGGATTCATCGAACCTCATTTTTTTGCTGGATTTTCGGGAGGACCAAAGGGAATTATGCCAGGGATAGCGGGAATCGAAACCATTCTTACGTTTCATAACGCCAAAATGATTGGGCATCCGTTGGCAACTTGGGGTATCCTTGAGAAAAATCCTCTCCAAGAGATGACGAGAGAAGTGAATACTTTTTGTAAACCTGATTTTCTCCTTAATGTTGCCCTGAATGGAAAAAAAGAGATCACCAATGTTTTCGCTGGCGAGTTGGCTGCAGCTCATACTACGGGATGTGCTTATGTTAAAGAACACGCCATGATTAAGTGTGATCAGCGCTTTGACGTAGTCATTACGACGAATTCTGGCTACCCTCTTGATCAAAACTTATATCAGGCTGTGAAAGGTATGAATGCAGCCCAAAAGATTGTCAAACAAGGTGGAACGATCATATGTGCTGCAGAATGCATAGAAGGTATGCCGGAACATGGTAATTTTGTTAAGATCTTAGATATGCGAGAAACACCGAGTGAACTCTTAGAAATGATTAACGAACCTTCTTTTCAAATGTTTGATCAGTGGGAAGCGCAAAGACTGGCTATGATTCAGGAATGGGCAGATGTTTACATGTATTCGACGTTGCCTGAGGAGTCAGTAAGGATAGCAAAACTTACCCCTATAAAGAGTATTGAACAGACTTTGAGGGAATTAACAGAGAAATATGGTGATAACATGAGTATTGCTGTGTTACCACTTGGGCCCCTAACGATTCCTTATGTGGAAGAATAAGTTTAGGATATTTTCAAGTGTTTCTAGGTATCGGAAGTATTTAGAATGGGTGGGATGGGTGTCTATTTTCAAAATAGATGCCCATTCTTAATTTGCATCAGTCTGTAAAAGGAAAATGAATGTATGAAATGGCAAAATGCAACTTTGAGCACCCAGAAATGATACAATAGGCGGTGGAACATTAAGTTAAAGGGGAAGTAAAAAAATGAATACTGATCAAGAGAGAGTGGATCTGCAAGAGATACTAAGAAAACGAGTTTCGTTGCGGCTTTATGCTGAACGGCCAATCAAGGATGAAGACAAAGATTTGATAATAGAGGCTGCGATGAGGGTCCCGACACGTCTCAATGAGAAAGATTGGGAAGCTATGTTCGCATCCCGTGCCCAGGGATTCAATCCCAGTAATACCTTGGGAGCTAAGAATTTTGGGCAATGGATGTATGCACGAAAAACGGGTTCTGACTACTCAGCTGAGATGGCTCGGTCTGTTCGAATAGCTATGGAAAATTGGCGTGGAAACCATATGGACAAAAATGAAAAACAACCGTAATAACTAGGAAACAAGAAACTAGTAAGAACTTGAAAAATAATATAGAAAGAGCATGAGAAATAAAACTAGAAACATAACGAGAGACGGGACGAGCGTTTTTGTTACGATCGTCCCGTTCAGAAATATCAGAAATAATTTTGGGTCGAATTCTATTTTCTAGTCCATGATATCTGCACCTTGTTCCGCCATTTCCTTCTCGGCATAGGTTATCATTTTCTTGACCATGTTCCCCCCAATTTGACCTACTTCGTGAGTTGTCATATTGGCAAAACCCTTTTCTTGAATATCATCGTCTAATTGCAGTTCTTCTGCTACTTCCCATTTAAGTTTATCCAACTGTTTTTCGGATTCAGGAACTTCAGGTGTATTACGACTCATTTGACCATCCTCCTCTTCAGTTGTTTTTTATTGTAACATTTATTATATTGTCCATCAGGTAAGATAATATACACCTATATTAGACATAATTGAGAGGATCATTTGTGATGAAATAATGAACTCTTGTAAACTAAAGGATATTAACCCTTTCTGTCGAAATATTGATAATATCCAGAAAGACCTTGTACTCGAAGATAGATGGATGATAATCAAAGACCGGGATAGTTGTTACAAACATAGAGGAGGGACGATGTGCACGAAATGTCTTTGATGGGAGGAGTCTTTGAGGTGATTGAACAGACCCTCTCCCAGCATGAAGTAAAGCGAGTGCTACAGGTTAAACTAAAAGTTGGAGAACTTACGAATGCAGAACCGGATGCCCTACTTATGGCTTTTGAAGCCTATACCAAGGATACCCTATGTGAAGGAGCAAAGCTGATCGTGGAGCGCGTTCCTTTGCGCGGTCGTTGCCGCAATTGTCAGCATGAGTTCACCGTAAAAACGATGTTTTTCCTCTGTCCGAACTGCCAAAATACCAGCATTGAAGTGATTCAGGGAGAGGAACTTTTACTTGAAAGTCTGGAGGTTGAATAAATGGAATCTAGTCGACGTGAAATTGAAGTGATGGCTAATTTACTCGGTTCAAATGATATGCAGGCTGAAGTAAACCGTGCCCATTTCCGCAAGAATCATTGTTTAGCCATTAATGTCATGGGCTCGCCTGGAGCAGGGAAAACGTCACTTCTTGAAAAATCGTTGCCTCATTTAAACGTGGACCTGAATGTGGGGGTTATTGAGGGAGATATCTTTACAAGTAAGGATGCAGATCGCATTGCCGTTCACGAGGTACCGGTCATCCAGATTAACACGGGTGGTGCCTGTCATCTGGACAGTAAAATGGTGAGTAAGGTTTTGCCGGAATTTGATTGGAATGTCATGGATCTCATGGTTATAGAAAATGTCGGGAATCTCGTTTGCCCGGCAGACTTTGATCTAGGAGAAGCGTTTAAGGTTATTGTTTTGAGTATTGTCGAAGGGGATGATAAGCCCGCTAAATATCCCGTGATCTTCCGCAATGCCAAGGCGGTTGTTCTTAATAAGATGGACCTTGAAGGGTTGACTGACGTTAATATGGAGACTATGAGACAAGATATTCGGACCATTAATCCGGACATTTTGATTTTCGAAGTTTCTTGTCGCAACGGTAATGGCCTTAAAGCGTGGACGAGTTGGTTAACTCAAGAAGTCAAGGCCTATCAGGGAAACAAAGGTTGATTCTTTATAGGCTCTTCAAAGTCAATAATACTAAGGGCCAGAGATAGAACAGACGTACTAAAAGAGTACATGGCTACATGTACTCTTTTAGTACGTCTGAGTTTCGTAAGAAACTAGCAATTTACAGGATAGTTTGTGTTTGTGCCCACAGGGGCATGGGGGTTTGGTCAAAAAAAGATTAACGTTTCCCAGCAGAGATATAGGGGAAAACGTTAATCTGCAAATTGCGACAGTTTAGATTGTTACAGTCATCGTGCCGTTAAAGCCGAAGCGAATTTCCCTTCGCGCTGTATGGTATCGATCTCCTTGAGAACGAAGTCTGTAAGGCGGGGGAATAGAGCTTGGATTTCCGGGCTAATGTCCATTCCCCATTCTAAACTTTTGGGCTGAACACCAAAAATTAAGGTTTGTGGGGCCTGCCCGAGTACTTTGGCCATGGCAAGTACCTCAATAATTCCGATTTGGTGAAAGGAAACTTCGTACTGTTCAGGAAAAACTTGAAGATCCCCTGGTTGAAAGCGAAACAATGCACCAGGCTCATCTTTAGCGTTGATCGCATCGACGACAATTAGAAAGTCGACTTCTTGAATCAGATGAACCAGTTCAAGTCCCGCTGTGCCTCCTTCGAGGATCTCTACATTTTCAGGGAGCGGCCTCTTCGCTAGTTCGTCCAAAAAGCGGACGCCTAAACCTTCGTCAGACATGAGGATGTTTCCTACCCCCATCACCATAATTTTTGGTGAATTCATCATTAAATTCCCTTCTTGTGTTCAGTTTTGCCAAAAAACATTAGCCAGAACATTTCGTAAGCTTCTGTAAAGACGAGGTATACATGAATCGCGATGATGGCGATAAACAACCACATGATGATATAGTGGATCCCTCGAACAGCAGCGATTCCTCCAAAATAACTTGCATAGCTACCCAGCTTGACTGGCCAATAGAGAATTAATCCGGTAATAGCCTGAAAGACAGCCATGATGGGCATTGCAATATAGGCTAACTTTTGAAGTGGATTATACTTGCCGGTTTTCGGATGCTTACCGATAAACAGATAATACTTCGTTTGGGGCCAGATGGTCTTAATATCTTGGCCAGTGAGGAAAAAGGAATCATAATCCTTATACTTGCCAAAAAAGGAATAGTAGAAACGTACAATCCCATTAATAATTAAAAAGAACATAAAGATAAAGTGTAGGTTGCGGATTAAACTCATGGGCATTCCGGGAAAAGGGGAATGTATAAACCAACCTGTAATAATTAGAACCAGGAAATTTATCAGATTGATATAGTGACTTACACGATCAAATAGGGGATGGTCTAATGGGTTAGCCATGTCCTTTCCTCCTTTTCTACCAGCCAATCCTGAATTTTTGCACGTCGTTGGTTACTGGATCGATGAGGTGAATTGCACATGCAAGGCATGGATCATAAGAACGAACTACCCGTACAATATTGACTGGATTTTCGAGGTCGGGAACTGGAACGCCAATTAGGGCTTGTTCAAGCGGACCACGAACATTCTTGTCATCTCTTGGTGAGAAATTCCAGGTGGTCGGAACAACCATTTGATAGTTCTCGATTTTATGATTGGCAACTTTGACAAAGTGGCCGAGTGAACCTCGGGGAGCTTCAGTCATGCCTGCACCTTGTCCAGTTGTCGGAGCTTCCCAATGATCAGTATCATGGATACGGAAATTAGATCCCATTTCTTTCTCTAGAGCATTGACCCAATTAAACATTTCCTTAGCTAGAAGGAGGGTTTCATAAGCACGTGCTGCATGACGTGCGACAGCACCGGGTTTAATATTATACGTCGAAATTATCTCCATAAGACCCTTTGGTTGCATAACTAGCATTCGTGCAAGAGGTCCGACTTCCATCGGTTTGCCATCGTAACGAGGAGCTTTAACAAAGGTATAGGCGTCCTTTTTCTCCAAATCGGGTATGGTGTCCTCTGTGTAAGGTGTTTTACCATTAGCACTGGCTTTATACCAAGAATATTGAACATCTTCTGTAATTTTGGCTTCATCGACCGGTAAAATTTTGCTCAAATTGCCATCCATAATTACACCGGCTTTTAGGAATAAGTCTTTCCCGGCATCGTCTAGGGCAAAACCGCCGTACGATAGATAATTGGGGCTGCCTCCACCGACACCTGCCTGAGCTAATGGTAAGAGTGGCCCAGTACCGAACGTTAACACATCTTGCAGATAAGTCTTTTCAATAAATTCAAGCTGTTCGACAAGCATCGAACGGAATTGTTCCACCACTTCAATAGTAGGAAGCATAGTTACTCCACCCACGACAATGGAAGATTGATGGGGTTGTTTTCCGGCAAACAGTGCGGACATTTTCTTGGCTTTTGCTTGCATCTCCAAAGCTTTAAGGTAGTGGGCGACGGCCATGGTCACTAATTCCGGATCATTGACACTGAATTCATCCGGCTTGTAGCGAGGAGTTAAGGGAGCAGTATCTCCAGCTGCAACGAGCTTTACGACTTTATCTTTAACCGCTAGAAGTCCTGGATCTTTTCCTTGATATTTCGCTACAGCCATGACATCCAAGTAGTCTAGGGCACTCAGGTGATAAAAATGCAGTGGATGGTCATGTAGCCACATTGCTCCAATGATTAGATTGCGGATAATCCTACCACCAGCTGGAACGTTAGCCCCAAAGGCTTTGTCCAAGGCTAAAGAGGAAGCCCAACCGTGGGATCCTGCACAAACTCCGCATACACGCTCAGTAACATACGTAGCATCTCTTGGATCACGGCCACGGAGCATGGGCTCTATTCCCCGGTACATGGTTCCGATGACATGCGCTTCAGAGATTTTGCCGTTCTCGACTTCTACTTCTATTCGCAGGTGTCCTTCGATACGTGTTAAGGGATCGACAACAATCTTTGTCATCTTATAAATCCTCCTTGTGGTCTTTGTGAGTCAGTCTTCCGCTGGCGGCTGTGGCAATTAAGTGGACACCGAGACCCACTGCGGCAGCTCCTCCGATAACTGTTCCGACGGTATCGGCATTAACTTGGCCAATGCCCGGAAGTTTAAAGTTCTCTTGTTTTGAATACAATGGGCTAAATTCTTTATAAAAGCTCCTTTCAGAACATCCTGAACAGGGTGAACCTGCATTAATACAGAAGTTGGCGTTGTCGTTCCACCATACTTGCGCACAGTCAGTGTAAGTTTTCGGTCCTTTGCATCCCTTTAGAATGAGACAATATTCTTTTTGTTTTGGGTCATTCCAATCGGTTAGGAATTCGCCATTTTCAAAGTGTCCGCGTCGTGGGCAGTTATCATGTAATAAGGTTCCGTAGAAGGCCAAGGGGCGATTTTGGGCATCGAGCGGTGGAACCTTCTGATACGTCAAGTAATAAACGATTGTGCCTATTAATGTTGTAGGTTTGACGGGACAACAAGGAAGGTTAATAAGTGGTGTGGTAATCCCTTCGGCTTTGAGGATTTCCGATACCCCGACGGCACCAGTGGCACAGGCGCCAGGAATTCCACCCCCCTCAGATGCGCAACTACCAACGGCGATAATCGCCTGAGCTTTTTTGGCAGCCTCTATCAAGGTTGTGCGGAAAGGTTTTCCTCCTACCATACAGAAATGGTCTTGCTCTTTTTTGGACGGACTGGAACCCTCTACGACGAGAATAAACTTGTCTTTGAGTGCTTCTTGATAAGCTTCTTCGGATTTATTTCCTGATCCGGCCATAATGGTTTCATGATAGCGAATGGAGATCATATCTAGAATGAGTTCGGCGGCCGAAGGATTCAAGGTGGCAATGGTCGATTCGGTGCATCCAGTACAGTCCATACCTTCCAACCAGATTACAGGGGGTTTTTTTAGTGCTTGTTCCATTGCAGTAGCTGCTTGAGGGACAAAAAGTTCGGGTAATCCAAGTGCCGCGGTCGTTGCTCCGATAAGCTTCATGAAATCACGCCGAGAAACCCCTTTAACTTTAAGTAGATCGAAATTTCCCATAATTCGTAGAACACCTCCTGAATATGTTGTTGTCTCCTTGGTTTGTGGATGGCAAGTCTAATACCAAAAACTATTAGGCTTAAAAACATTCTAGACTATTTTTGTTGAAAGTAGGTTAAATAAAAGCATTTAAGAAAACAATGGTTATAACTTAAAACATTTCAATACAAATGGCTTAGAAGGGTTGGGGGCAAATGACTATTCAATTGGTAATAATAAGTAAAATAAAGTCTCGGCACTATAAGTCTTTGCTGACCAAATTCAGATTTCCACCCCCAATTTAGTTCTCTAGCTTGTTTTCTGAATATTTCCTAAATTAACCCAATTATATTATGCAAATTGTGTGCCAATAAATAAGGGCTCAAAAGTGGTATTTGCGTCTAATAATTAGACAGTTCAGTTTTCTTTTCCTAGCTATATCATGTCCTAACACCCTTTCTAAGCTCATCCCAACCTTAAGTGTCTACATGTTGGACATGTACAAAATACAGACACTCATTTTAGATAAGCTTAATCTATTAAGCCATACTCTTTAAGTTTCAGGTAAAAAGTTGCCCTAGGTATCCCTAGAGAGTTGGCTGCGGCCGCGCGGTTATTACCCGTAGTGAGCAAAGCTTGGGTTATCATTTTCCTTTCCAGATCCTGGATTGCAATTTTAAGGGGTCGAATCTCCGTAACTGGGTGATTCTCAACAACACTACTTAAAAATTGTGGTAAATGATACACTTGGATCACATTATCCTCAACTGTGTACAGCAGTCGTTCAACCATATTTTGTAGTTCTCGGATATTTCCTGGCCAATTATATTGAATTAGGCAATTTATGGCCTCTTCCGTGAAGATCTTGGGTGAAAGTTTTTTAGTTTGAGTAATTTTATGCAAGAAATTGATAGCTAGCGGTGAAATATCCTCCTTGCGTTTCCTAAGCGGGTCAATATTAATGCTAATTACATTTAAGCGATAATAGAGGTCAGCTCGAAACTTTCCCTCTTTAACCAGCTGCTTAAGATCGCGGTTAGTAGCAGCCATAATTCGGGCATTCAATTTTATGGTTCGTGTACCCCCTACCCGCTCAAACTCTCTTTCTTGTAGAACCCGTAAAAGTTTAGCCTGAAGAGTCAAGGACATATCTCCTGTTTCATCTAAGAGAATGGTTCCACCTTCAGCTATCTCAAACTTACCACGTTTGCCACCTTTTTTGGCCCCTGTAAAAGCTCCCTCCTCATATCCAAACAGTTCTGATTCCAGGAGGGTTTCTGGCAGAGCTGTACAGTTTATTCCGATAAAAGGATTATCCCGCCGCTTACTAAGAAAATGAGTAAAATGGGCAAAAACTTCCTTGCCTACGCCACTTTCACCAAGAATTAAAACGTTGGCATCATTGCGACTGGCTTGGACTGCCAAACGACGCAATTCGTTAGTACTTTTGCTCTCTCCGATCAGAAATTGCTCATTCTCTTTATAGACCTTTTTGAATTCCAAGCGCTCTTTATAGATTTCAAATTCACCGCGGGATTGTTCCAACAAATGGGGTAGACACATATCTATTTCCGCTAAGCCTTGGTAGACTGCTACTGCTTTTTCCTGGCAAGTATTATAGCCACAAGAGCCACAGTTAAGCTCATCTTCAGGTGTGAATTTATTAGTAAAGCGTAAAATCTCCTTAATCTCAGTCGAAGTAGGTTCAGGCAAAGGATTATAGCGGTTTGTAAAGTGACGTTCTAAGTTAAACAGAGGATATGTTCCCAAACTGTCTTTCTCTTTGCTTTGGGCATACTTTAAAATACAGTGTTTCCGGCTGAATAAGTCCAGAGGACTGTCCATTTCCGGTCCATCGATACACCCTTTGCACAAAAGTATATCAACAAAACGGAATTTCACGTTTCCGCTATTAAGCCCGCTTGTTAGGTTCTGCAAAAATAGTAAAGAGTCATCTTTTCCGTCTACGACGGCAATCTCTTCTTCTCGAAAAAGAATCCCCTTAGGATCAAGGTTGCGGGCTAGACCGCCACTAATGGGAAAAAGCGGTGGCAATGAACTAATGCCCTCTGGCACAGTTTTGTATGTGCGATCCTGCTTGTCATGTAATCCACGGGAATCAAACATTCTTTTTAATTCCTTAAAGGTGAGTACAGAATCAAGAAAACCAGTACCAAAATCGATCATTTCTTGCTTTTTGGCAATACAGGGCCCGATAAAAACTATTTTTGACTGGGGATATTTCCAGGATGCGTATTTGGCTGCCGCTAAAACAGCAGAATCCACCGGAACCAGATAAGGTAAGAGGGATGGGAATTGCCGCTCAATCATACCAACAATTGCCGGACAAAATGAACTGATGGCCATTTTAGGATTCGTAGTCAGAAATTCCTGATAAGCTGGTATTGTTAATTCAATACCGTGAGTCACCTCTAATACATCTGTAAAGCCTAACTCATTAAGTGATTCGAAAAACTCATTTGGCTTCAAATAGTAAAAGCTAGCAGGAAAAGAAGGTGCCAGTAAAGCCACAACTTTCTCTCGACCCAAAAATTTTTCTGTCTCTGCGACATAACTGACAATTTGTTTGGCATTTTGGGGACAGACTCTGACACAATTGCCACAACTGATACAACGTTCTTCAACGACTCTTGATTGACCCGATTCTACCTTTATAGCCTTTACTGGACAATTCCGCACACAGGAATAGCAGGCCTTGCATTTATCTTCTATAGTGCTAACGACTGACATTTAACATTCCTCCTAGGGGTCTCAATCCAATAAAGGCGTGTCTAATTTTTGTACACTTTTCTCTAGCATAAAGGCAATATTCCTTATTTGTCAAGAAGATCCTATTTTGTCGTAGCATCCCCTTGAAGAACATAGAGCGAGGCGTGTACAATAGAAGGGCGGAACCTGAAGAATTAATATAGGTAAGCTTGAAAGCGGGTCGTATAATAATGAAAATACAAGCAATAGCTATTTACTTCAATGGTATTGTTCAAGGGGTAGGCTTTCGACCGTTTGTTTTTAAGCTAGCTGAAGAACTAGGTATTAATGGGTGGGTAAATAACTCCAGCCATGGTGTAACAATCCATGCAGAAGGAAATAATCTGGACTTGTTCTATCATCGTTTAATTAGGGAAGCCCCTCCTTTGGCGCAAATTGTGACAGCACGATCCGTTGAGATAGAGCTTGCTAACTATGGGACGTTTGAAATTGTTGGGAGTGAAGCGGAGGAGGGGGCGGACGTCTTAATTTCGCCGGACGTTGCAACGTGCGGAGATTGTCTTAAAGACATGGCTGACCCTAAAAACCGGTATTACAAATTTCCTTTCACAAATTGCACGAATTGTGGTCCTCGCTATACAATTATCCGTGATGTGCCTTATGATCGAGCCCTAACGACTATGTCTGAATTCCCAATGTGCAACTCGTGTGCAGTAGACTACAAAAATCCAAGGGATCGGCGTTTTCATGCCCAACCGGTTGCCTGTGAGGAGTGTGGACCAAAGGTTCAACTCATTGACGCAATGGGGCACTTGCTCTCAGGGATTGGCATCGATCAACTGGCACAAGGTGGGATTATGGCGGTAAAAGGGCTAGGGGGTTTTCATCTCGTTTGTGATGCTCGAAATGTTCAAGCTGTACGTCGTTTGCGTGAGCGCAAAGAGCGGGGGGCTAAGCCTTTTGCTTTAATGGCACGGTCTATAGAAAAGGCGTGTGACGAGGTGTTCATTGGCCCTGAGGAAGAGAAATTGTTGCGGAGTTCGGCTGCCCCTATTGTTGTTCTGGAACGGCAGCTTAAGCAGGTGAATTCTTTACCAGTGGACATTGCGCCAGGTATTCATACGCTAGGAATTATGCTTCCCTATACGCCTTTACACCATCTTTTATTTGAAGGACCGTATGATTTTTTGGTCATGACGAGTGCCAACCTCAGCGGCCGTCCGCTGATTTATTCAAATGAAGAAGCCATGGAAGCGCTTCAGGGAATAGCCGATTATTTTCTTATACATAATCGGGATATTTATCACCCGTGTGATGACTCTGTCCTTCAAGTGATTGGGGACAAGGCGGTTTTTTTGCGACGAGCCCGCGGCTATGTTCCGTTACCGATTCTAATGTCGTCCTACCAAGTCAAGACCCCACTACTCGGGGTGGGCGGAGAACTTAAAAATGCCTTTTGTCTGGCCTCTGGGGAACGGGCTTTTGTCAGCCAGTACCTTGGCGATATGGAAGGGTATGAAAATCTCCAACGTTTTCATCAAGAACTTGAATCTTTCCAAAGGGTCGTAAATATTACGCCGCAGGCGTTGGCTTATGATAAACATCCGAACTATCAACTGACGCGATTTGCCCTGGAACAGCCTTGTCCTAAACATTCCGTACAGCATCATCATGCTCACTTGGTGAGTGTTTTGGGAGAATGGGACAGAACAGAGCCTACCCTGGGGATGATCTGTGATGGAACCGGATTTGGGGAGGATGGCTGCGTTTGGGGCTTTGAGGTTTTGTATGGTAATGCCTCAGATTATGAGCGCAAGGGTCATTTGGAGTACTTGCCCCTTCCGGGTGGGGACGCGGGTGCCAAACATCCTTTGCGCATCGCTTATGCCTATCTTAGAACTCTTTTGGAGAGGGAGGCGTGGGAAAAGACGGAGCCCCTCTGGACAGTTCTTTCAGTTGATGAGCGACAGATCTTAGATCGCCAACTTGAAACCGGAATTCAAGTCTTCCAGACGTCGAGTGCTGGACGGCTTTTTGATGCAGTGAGCGGATTGCTTGGTGTTTGTAGAATGGTAACCTATGAAGGACAAGCTGCAATTGAGCTGGAAAGCGTTGCTTCTAGTTTTAGGCTGCAAAACCCTTTTGAAGACGTAGAGTGGCAGGGGAAGGTCAAGAGACCTTATCCGTATGAAGTGAGAGTAGAGAACTCACAATGCATCCTAAGAGTGGGGTCGCTGTTTGGAGAACTAGTTCGAGATTTTCTGCTCGGAGTGAGTCGAGGAGAAATTGCGTATCGTTTCCATCAAACAATCGCTCAGGCTATCGTCGATCTCGCGATGCAATCTCAGGTAGAGAGAGGCCCCTTAGTTCTAAGTGGCGGGGTCTTCCAAAATAAGCTTTTGACTGAAGCAGTCCTTAGGATCTGTCAAGATAAGGGAATTAAAGTTTTGCGTTCCCGAACGCTCCCTCCTGGGGACGGCGGACTTGCCTTCGGACAACTATTAATTGCGAATGAGGTGTTATAAGATGTGTTTAGCCATTCCCGCTAAAGTTCTTACGATGGATGGATCCATTGCCAAAGTAGATATGATGGGAAATGAACGGATTGTCAGTATCGATTTGGTGCCAGAGGTTAAGATCGGCGAATACGTTTTAGTTCATGCGGGATTTGCCATTGGAATTATCGACGATGAGAGCGCTCACGAAACTGAAGAACTTTTGTTGGAGGTAGCTGATGCCTATGAAGAAGGGAAGTAAGGATCTTGTGGTGAAGGCTGGTGACTATCTCTCAGAAATCCAGGCTTTAGCTCAGAGTCCGTTTACCATTATGGAAGTGTGTGGAACGCATACCGTTGCCATCGCCAAGAACGCACTGCGCGAGTTGTTACCGGACACAGTTCGCTTAATTTCCGGACCAGGTTGTCCAGTATGTGTGACCGATAGCAGTGATATAGACCGATACCTCTATTTGGCGGCCCAACACAATGTGATTACGGCAACCTTCGGAGATATGATTCGGGTACCGGGGACGGATAAGAACCTACAGACTTTAAGAGCAGAAGGGGCGGATGTTCGCATAGTCTATTCGACCCAAGATGCTCTAGAATTAGCCCGTAAAAATCCGGACAAAGAAGTTACCTTTCTGGGAATCGGGTTTGAAACGACGATTCCGACGGTCGCAGTGAGCTTAGTCACGGCGAAAGAAGAAGGAATCAAAAATTATAGTGTGTTATCCATGCACAAGGTCGTTCCCCCAGTCTTAAAATTATTGGCGGAAGACGATGAACTCGTCGTTGATGCCTTCCTTGATCCCGGGCATGTTTGTGCCATTATCGGCATAGAGCCGATTGAGTTTATGGCCAAAGACTATGGCAAACCAGGCGTTGTGACAGGGTTCGAAGCCCTCGATATTTTGGAAGCCGTTGTTATGCTCCTGCGACAGCGTGCAGAGGGGCGTTCGGAAATTGAAATTCAATATAACCGGGTCGCAAAAGCAGAGGGAAATCCTCATGCTAAATTGATCGTCGAACGGGTTTTTGAGCCAGTTGATGCGTCATGGCGGGGCATAGGGTTGATTCCTCAAAGCGGCTTGGGCATTCGGGAAGAATATGCTGCTTGGGATGCGGCCAAGAAATTTTCCCTACCAATTTTTCATTCCAAGGAAACACCGGGTTGTCGATGTGGAGATGTTTTAAAAGGCCTTATTTATCCTACTCAATGTCCTTTGTTTGCCCGCCATTGCACGCCAATGAAGCCCGTAGGACCTTGCATGGTGTCTTCCGAAGGGTCTTGTGCTGCTTACTACCGATACTCACAGGGGAGTGTGAATTAATGGAACGCATTATGATGGCCCATGGAAGCGGTGGGCGGCTAAGCCATGAATTAATTCGAACCCTTTTTCAAAAACACTTAGGTAATCCCTACTTGGATCAAATGAATGATGCGACAACTTTGCCGGGAGGAGATCAGATTGCTGTAACGACCGACTCTTTTGTAGTTTCCCCGTTGTTTTTTCGTGGGGGAAATATCGGTAAGCTGGCAGTATGTGGTACGGTCAATGACCTAGCGGTCAGTGGAGCTATTCCTCAGTTTTTAACGCTGGCCCTTATTTTAGAAGAGGGCTTTCCCTTGGATGAATTGGAACAGATTATTAAGAGTGTTGCGGAGACAGCAGCCCAAGCCGGCGTTAGAATCGTTTGCGGGGATACGAAAGTTGTCGAACGCGGGAGTGCGGATAAGATTTTCATAAATACCACGGGGATTGGAAATATTACCAATCGTTTGGTTGGACCAGAGCACATTCGGCCCGGTGATGAGATTCTCATTACCGGAACGATTGGAGATCATGGGATTGCGATTTTGTCTGAGCGAGAAGGACTTGAATTTCAAACCCCAGTTGTTAGTGACTGTGCGCCTTTAAATGGACTTATTGATGCCTTTTATCAGCCAGGAGTTAAATGCATGAGAGACCCTACCCGTGGTGGTGTGGCTACGACGTTAAATGAATTAGCGCAACAAGCGGGTGTAAGCATGCTTTTGGAAGAGGTAAATCTTCCCCTCTTACCCAGTGTAGAAGGGGCATGTGGGATGTTAGGTCTTGACCCCCTTTATTTAGCCAATGAAGGAAAAGCCTTGGTCATTGTGGCGCCGGAAGTTGCAGAGGAAGTTCTCCGGAATTTGCAAGCTCAGCCACTAGGACGCTTTGCAGCTCGTATTGGGCGAGTTCAAGATGGGAAGCCGGGGCTCGTATTATTAGAAACCCTTCTGGGGGGAAAACGGATTGTTGGCATGCTTGAAGGTGAACACCTTCCCCGTATATGTTGAGTATTAAGAGGAGGGTATTATGCGGATAGCAGTCATTGATGGGCAAGGTGGTGGCATTGGGAAACATATCGTAGAGCAGTTGCGCAAACGACTTCCCGAGTTGGACATCCTGGCGTTAGGAACGAATGCTCTTGCTACTGGTGCTATGTTGCGCGCCGGAGCCACTGAGGGAGCCTCTGGGGAGTCCGCGATTTGTTATAATGTCGATCGAGTAGATATCATTGTCGGCTCGGTTGCTGTTATGATGGTCTATGGTCTGTTGGGAGAAATCACTTCGGCAATAGCTGCCGCTATTTCTGCCAGTCGAGCGGATAAATTGCTTCTCCCGATTCAACGAGGGAATATTCTACTCGTGGGAGTCCCCCGCGCTCCCTTGCCCCACCAGATTGAAGCTTTGGTTGCGGAAGTAGAGAAGAGACTTAGGGGATAAGAATCATAGCCACTTCCAAGACACCCACGCTGAAGTCTCAATGTTCAGCTTTAGCTGAACGGGTTCACTTGACAATGGACCCTGTTCTTTGGTATTATTAAATCATAGTAAATTGATATGAATTAGGGGGATTAAACATGAAAGTCGTTGAATCTATTACTGATTTAATTGGTCAGACTCCATTGGTCCGTTTACGGCGCGTAGTTAAGCCAGGAATGGCTAACGTTTATGTCAAAGTTGAATCGTTTAATCCTGGCGGGAGTATAAAGGATCGGATAGCCTTGGGGATGATACGAGATGCTGAGGAACGAGGGGTGCTTCGTTCTGGGGGGACCATTGTCGAGCCGACAAGCGGGAACACGGGCATCGGACTGGCTATGATCGCGGCTGCCCGTGGTTATCGCTTA
This sequence comes from Desulfosporosinus metallidurans, assembly GCF_001936615.1. Classification (GTDB taxonomy): domain Bacteria; phylum Bacillota; class Desulfitobacteriia; order Desulfitobacteriales; family Desulfitobacteriaceae; genus Desulfosporosinus; species Desulfosporosinus metallidurans. The sequence goes on along the minus strand of NZ_MLBF01000010.1, from coordinate 113,608 downwards.
ATTGTGGTCATGCCGGATACTATGAGTATTGAACGGCGGATGTTAATGGCCGCTTATGGTGCTGAATTTGTGCTCACCCCTGGAGCAGAAGGGATGAACGGGGCGATCAAAGAGGCTAAACGCTTGATTGCCGAAAACCCGGATTACTTTATGCCACAACAATTTGAAAATCCAGCGAATCCAGAAGCACATCGTCGGAGCACGGCTCTAGAACTGCTCGAACAGTTGAACGAAATCGACGCTTTTGTTGCGGGGATCGGTACTGGTGGAACCATCACTGGGGTAGGCGAAATCATAAAAGCTCGTCGACCAGAACTGAAAATCATAGGTGTAGAACCAGCCTCTTCACCAGTTATCTCCGGAGGAAAACCAGGATCTCATAAAATTCAAGGAATTGGAGCGGGATTCGTTCCTGAAGTTTTAAACAAATCGATCCTTGATGAGCTTATTCAAGTGAGCAATGAGAATGCTTACGAGCTGACACGGCGTTTGGCCCGCGAAGAAGGGCTTTTGGTAGGCATCTCTTCTGGTGCTGCGATCAGCGCGGCCCTTCAGGTTGCGGAACAACTGGGAGAAGGAAAAAACGTGGTCGTAATAGCCCCGGATAGCGGAGAGCGGTATTTGAGCACGGATCTTTTTGCTAATCGGAGCTAATTCGATGTTCGTGATTCGAATATCGAAAAGGACCCTTACAATGCCACTAGAAGTAAGTTTCCTATATATTTCTTTACAAGAGAAATTAGCTTATGCTAAACTACAAACTAGTGGACTAGCATAAGGAGGAGTTTGTCATGTCGGGACATTCAAAGTGGGCAAACATTAAGCATAAAAAAGGTAAGGCAGATGCCCAAAAAGGAAAAATGTTTACTAAACTGGGCCGAGAACTGGTTGTTGCCTCCCGCGCTTGTGGGGGAGATGTTAACGACTTTCGGTTAAAGATTGCGATTGAAAACGCCAAAGCAGAAAATGTACCCAATGAAAATATTCAACGGGCTATACTTAAAGGAGCTGGCGGTACAGAAGGAGCAGTTTATGAAGAACTGCGTTATGAGGGGTATGGTCCTGGCGGAGTTGCCGTTATGATTGATATTTTGACCGATAACCGCAATCGTTCGGCGGGTGAAGTTCGCCATATTTTCTCTAAAAATGGAGGAAACATGGGTGAGACTGGGTGCGTTAGTTGGATGTTTGAAGAAAAGGGTCAATTAAGAATCCTGCGTGAAGGACTTAAGCATAGCGAAGATGATTTAATGATGATGGCTTTAGACTCAGGGGCTGAGGATTTCGAAACGGATGAAGACGGGTTTGTTGTCTACACCGCTCCTGAGGCTCTGGAGGGTGTGCGTCAGGCTCTTTTAGATCAAAAGATCTCTGTTGTGGAAGCTGTGGTCAGTCCGATTCCTCAAAACACCATAGAGATAACGGATGCAGACCAGGCGCGGAAGATTGTGCATTTGATGGATACCCTAGAGGAACATGATGATTCACAAGGGGTGTATTCCAATTTCGAATTGGCGGGCGCCTTATCTGATGAGGATTTTTAGGTAAGGCTAAAGCTATTATAGTATCACGATTAAAATATGCCCTCCTGGCAAGACTACAGCTAAGAAAACAGTGTCAGGAGGGCTTTTTGTTATGTCTCGATGGAAAGTCATGAGTATGGTTCTTGTTCTAGGCTTGGGAATTGGCAGTATCGTACCAGCCGTGACGTCTTGGTGGTATGCCAAAGAAACGGTCACTAGCACGTTGAATGTCACGAAGGCAGAAGCGGCTTTAGCTAATGAATCTTCAGCGAAGAGTTGCTATCATTTTAAAATGGAACAAGGAGTGCTATCCGTTGTCGAAGGAAACCTTGGATCGAATGGCAAAGTCATTGCGACGGGATTAAAAGTCCAGTCTTGGCCGAAAGGGATTTTAGACATGGTATCTAAAGTTGAGTTCAATTCTTTAGATGAAGTCCAATCGTTTATCGATACGGTCAACGAACCTTTGTTGCAAGAGTAGAAGTGGATAAAGGAAGGGAATCGTCCGTCTTCTGTCGAAATCTATTAGCTTGAAAGGAAGACGTGTATGATTATTCTAGGTATTGACCCCGGAACGGCGATTATGGGGTATGGTTTGATTGAACAAAAAGGGAACCACTTAAAGGCCCTCACATATGCTTGCTGGAGAACTCCAGCTCACATGCCCTTAGCCGAGCGTTTGTTAATTTTACATGAACAAATCGATCCGTTTCTTAGGGAATATCATCCCGATCATATGGCGATTGAAGAGCTGTTCTTTAACCGTAATACCACGACCGCGCTGGCGGTTGGGCACGCTCGTGGGGTGGCCATGTTAGCCAGCGCCCAAAATAGGATTCCGGTCTATGAATATACCCCCTTGCAGGTTAAACAAGCGGTCGTAGGATATGGAAGGGCGGACAAAAACCAGGTCCAACAAATGGTCAAAGGGTTATTGGGGTTGGATCAAATCCCGAAGCCAGATGATACAGCAGATGCCTTAGCCATTGCCATCTGTCATGCTCATAGTCATGCTTTGGGCCGGAGAATGGAGGAATTTCGATGATTGGGATGCTGCGGGGTACGGTTTGGGAAATTCAATCAGAGCGTTTAGTACTCGATGTACACGGAACGGGGTATCTTCTAACCGTGCCTCATGGGCTGTTAGCTAAGGCATATCCTGGGCTAGAACTTGTTGTTTACACCCATGTCGTCATGCGGGAGGATGATTTATCCCTTTACGGTTTTTCTTCCATAGAAGAAAAACAACTCTTTCTGGAAATGTTGAGTGTTTCGGGCATTGGGCCTAAAGCAGCTATATCCCTACTTTCAACCTTTGGCGCAGTCCAGATTGAAAGTGCCATTGCTAGTGAAAATCTTAATTTATTAACGAAAGTTCCGGGTATTGGTAAGAAAACGGCGCAACGACTCATTCTGGAACTGAAAGAAAAGTTCAAAGGGCATAGTTCTTTTTCAACGGAAGGGGAATCTTTCTCAGATCCATCTTCGCATGCCCACTCTGAAGCGCATCAAACCTTACTTGCCTTGGGTTTTGGTCTAGATGAAGCGAGACAAGCACTGGGTCAAGTCCTGAAAGATGGTGGGGATTTAACGACAGAAGTGCAAGTAAAAAGGGCTCTACGTTTACTATCAGGGAGCAAGTGAATGGTTAATATCGAAGATCTAGAAGAGAGGAGGGCTGAAAAATGGAAGAACGTTTGGTTGCTCCCCAAGAACAACTCTCAGATCAGGAAGGGGAAGGACTGCGACCCCATCGCATGAACGAGTATATTGGACAAAAGAAAGTCAAAGATAATTTGGGCATTTTTATTCAAGCTGCTGCTACCCGTGGAGAGGCTTTGGATCACGTCTTATTATATGGACCACCCGGTTTGGGGAAGACGACGCTCGCTAATATTATTGCGGCAGAAATGGGTGTTAGTATACGTACCACTTCAGGTCCGGCGATTGAACGACCAGGGGATTTGGCTGCTATTCTTACCGGTTTAGAGCCCAGGGATGTTTTATTTATTGACGAAATACACCGTTTGAACTCGACGACTGAGGAAATTCTCTATTCGGCAATGGAGGATGGGTGTCTGGATATTGTCATCGGAAAAGGGCCAAGTGCTCGTTCAATCCGCTTGTCCCTGCCTCCATTTACCTTAGTGGGAGCCACTACCCGTGCCGGGCAGTTAACGTCTCCCTTACGTGATCGCTTTGGCGTTATCAGTCGCTTGGAGTTCTATGAGGTTGAGGATCTAAAAGAAATTATTCTGCGTGCAGCAAGTATTTTGCGGTTGAGTATAACGGATGACGGAGCAGAAGAAATTGCCCGTCGTTCTCGAGGGACTCCAAGAGTGGGGAATCGCTTGTTAAAACGAGTAAGAGATTTTGCCCTAGTTTGGGAAGACGGGGTCGTCACACAAACAATAGCCCGAGAAGCGCTTAATCGCTTGGAAGTCGATCCTATGGGGTTGGATCAGATTGACCAGAAAGCACTAAAGACCATTATTGAAACTTTTGCTGGAGGTCCAGTCGGCCTGGACACACTCGCAGCCACCATTGGGGAAGAGTCTGTGACCCTTGAAGATGTTGTCGAACCATTTTTACTCCAAATGGGATTTTTGCAGCGTACCCCCCGTGGACGCATGGCGACTGCAAGGGCCTATCATCATCTAGGATATCCCCTTCCCCAGAGTCAGGAACTTTTTTCAGAAGACAAACTATAACGCAACTAAGAGCATATAAGGGGAGAAAAAAGGGTAATCTGAACATAGCAAACTTGGAATCTTTCCAGCCATCAGGCGCAAGAAGATTCCTTAGTTGCACTTATGCGCCTGAAAGTTATTCTTTCTGATTGGTGTAAGAAAGTGAGTGGGCGGAGCATGCTGCGGATTGTGTATCGGTTCTCCTTTTTATGTGTGGCTTTATTCATATTCGTGCTGAGCCAGGCAATGCCGTGTCAGGCGAAAGAGATTCCGGTTGAACTTGTCTGGAAATTAGGTCAGGCGGGATGGGTTGAAATAGAAGTTGAACAAGGTGACTATCAACTCATTGTGGATAAAACAACTCTTGAATTTCCTACGGGCTCTACCCTTCAAGTGGGCTGGGGAGGATGGGCTCCGGTTTTGCGGATTAACCATGGCGAATTTCAAGTTTCGGGTGAATCATCAGTCTTGGAATTGAAGAGAATCAATCCAGGGAGCCTGCGTGTCAAAACTCCTGAGGGTCAAGATGTTGTTTATCGTGGAGGGCTAAAACTCAATTGGCAGGACAGTCATTGGAGGTTAATCAATACAGTAGACAGTGAAGATTACCTCAAGGGGGTCGTGCCGATCGAGATGAGTAATGAATGGGCAAAAGGTGGGATAGAAGGACTCAAGGCCCAAGCCGTTGCTGCTCGGACTTTTCTTGTTAAACACACTGAAAACGGTAAGACGATTACGGATTCTCCGGATATAGATCAAGCCTATGCGGGTAAAAATGTGGAAGGGGAAGCTTCCGGGGCGGTTGAGGCTACACGAGGGGAAATTCTTGTGGATGCCCAGAGTAGGCTACCGATCGAAGCACTCTATTCTTCACATAGTGGAGGGTACACCGAAGACGCTAAAAATGTCTGGGGAAATCCAGATATCCATAATGTTTCTCATCCAGACCCCTATTCCCAGGGAGTTGGAGGTGCGGTCAATCATTGGCGATTTATTGTCTCTGCTCCGCTCCTGGGCTCAACTTTTGGCCTTGGACCCGTCCGAAACATTGAGCTTGACAAGTTCCCCTCTGGTAGGGTAAAAAGTGTAAGGATGGACGATGGGTTCGGGCAGTCCAAGACTGTAACAGGGCGGACGTTTGTCAAAGCGTTTTACCCTTTTGGGCAGCCAATTCGGACGGCCGCCTTTTTGGGAAGTTTTTTCGAGGCTCAGCAGATCCCTCCGAGCCAAGAATTGTTAGAGAAATCGAGCTTCGCCGTGTTTCTTGAAACGAAAGGATCTCAAAAGGAGCAGGGGCCATTGCTTTCGAAAATCCTCAGTTCATCGGTTGGAACGAGTGCCGCGTCCCAACCGTTTGGCGTCTTTCTCTTTGAGGGCAGGGGTTGGGGGCATGGAGTGGGAATGTCCCAGTGGGGAGCTTATCATATGGCCCAATTGGGGTATAATTATAAAGAAATATTATTATTTTATTATAACAACACACGTATTCAGCCTGCGCAGGGATAGCTTATAGACAGGCTGATGTTTAGTTGAACGAGTTCACTTTGAAAAGGAGAAGGATATATTGAACGTTTCGGAGTTTGATTTTGATTTACCGGAAACGTTAATTGCGCAACATCCTGTGGAACCACGGGATGCTTCCCGTCTTATGGTTATCAAGCGAGACAGTGGAGGAATAGAACATCATACGTTTCGGGACCTAGTGTCCCTTCTGAAAACGGGAGATGTGCTTGTGCTTAATAACACTCGTGTTATTCCCGCCCGTTTGATTGGGGAAAAAGAGGGGACTGAGGCCAAAATCGAGGTCTTGCTTTTAAAAAGGCTTGAACTTGATGTATGGGAAGCTTTGGTTAAGCCCGGAAAACGTCTTAAGGTGGGACAGAAGGTTTCTTTCGGGCATGGAATCCTGACAGGCGTTCTTCAAGATATACTAGAGAACGGAAATCGGAGGATCCATTTTAGCTACTCGGGAGTTTTTGAGAGTATTTTAGACCAGCTCGGTCAGATGCCCCTTCCACCGTATATTACTGCTCAGTTGGAAGACCAAGAACGTTACCAGACAGTGTATGCCAAGGAGCGAGGTTCGGTGGCTGCGCCCACGGCAGGGCTGCATTTTACACCTGAACTCTTGGAAGAACTCCAAAAGAAGGGCGTCGAAATCGTCGAGATCCTTCTTCATGTGGGCTTAGGAACCTTCAGACCAGTAAAAGTTGATGACATTCGGGAACATACTATGCATTCGGAGTACTACCGGGTGGAGTCGAACGCTGCAGAGCGAATTAATCGTGCCAAACAAGAAGGGCGACGAGTCATTGCCGTGGGGACCACAGCAGCAAGGACCTTAGAGTCCGTGGGAAATCAAGGAAGGGTTGTTCCGGGTGAGGGGTGGACGGACATTTTTATCTACCCAGGCTATTCATTTCAGGTTGTGGATGCCCTCTTGACAAATTTCCATTTCCCTAAGTCAACCCTGGTTATGCTGGTCAGTGCCCTGGCGGGACGTGAACTGGTTTTAAAAGCGTATAAGGTTGCAGTTTCCGAGCGGTATCGGTTCTACAGCTTTGGGGATGCCATGCTCATTCTATGAAAATGTGCGAGGCGCGTGCGACATTCGGACTTCGTGCATCGTTCATCGATTTAGTGATCGAAAAAAAGGAAGTGAAGGGTTTGACAGCAGTTTATTTGGAAATACTAAAAGAAGATTCCCGAACGAGAGCACGCTTAGGGAAATTACATACTCCACATGGTGTGATGGATACGCCGGTGTTCATGCCGGTAGGGACGCAAGCAACCGTGAAAACCATGACTCCGGAGGAGATTAAGGAGATCGGAGCTGGGATCATCCTGAGCAACACGTATCATCTCTTCCTACGTCCAGGGCAGGAGCTCATTCGGGAAGCGGGTGGCCTGCATCGTTTTATGAACTGGGACGGAGCAATTCTGACAGACAGTGGTGGTTTTCAAGTGTTCAGTTTAGGAGACTTGCGCACGATTAAGGAAGAGGGGGTAGAATTTCGATCCCATATTGACGGCTCGCGCCAATTTTTGAGCCCGGAAATTGCAACACAGGTTCAGATGGCGTTGGGATCCGATATTGTAATGGCCTTTGACGAGTGTGCACCCTATCCCTGTACACATGAGTACGCCAAAGATTCTTTAGAGCGGACCACACGTTGGCTTAAACGGTGTAAGGAAACCTTGACAACTACGGACACTCAAGCTTTGTTTGGAATTGTTCAGGGAGGTATGTATGAAGATCTTCGTCGCCAAAGTGCAGCTGAGATCACAGAACTCGATTTACCAGGCTATGCTGTCGGCGGTTTAAGCGTCGGAGAACCGAAGGAAATGATGTACCAGGTCTTAGATTATACGGTACCCTTGCTCCCCAGAGAAAAACCACGTTATCTTATGGGAGTTGGTTCGCCAGATGCCCTCATTGAAGGGGTTATGCGGGGGATTGATATGTTTGATTGTGTGCTGCCAACCCGGATAGCACGTAATGGGACGGCGATGACCCGCTACGGCAAGGTGATTGTCCGCAACGCAGGATCTGCTCGTGATTTTGGTCCAATCGATCCAACCTGCGATTGCTACACATGTCGCAATTATTCGCGGGCGTATGTGCGGCATTTGCTCAAATCCGACGAGATTTTGGGTCTGCGATTGATGACGATTCATAACTTGCGCTATCTACAGAACTTAATGCGAGAAATTCGGGAGGCGATCAAGGAAGATCGCTTGCCAGAGTATCGTCAAAAATGCTTTACAGATTACGGGTACGAACTGGACTAGTTTTCTCTCATCAAGAGAAGGATTTTGCCCAGAGATGGGGAATAGTTAAATGATAAAATAAAGGAGGATTTTAATATGTCTCAATCGACAATAACCTTAGTCCTATACTTTGTGGTCTTTTTTGGTATTATGTACTTTCTTATGATCCGTCCTCAACAAAAACAGGCCAAACAACGTCAGGCGTTGCTTAGTAGTCTGCGGGTTAAGGATCGGGTAATTACTGCCGGAGGAATCTATGGTAAAATCACAAAAGTGAAGGACAATTCCGTTATCCTGCTTATTGCAGATAAAGTGGAAATTGAAGTCGCCAAATCCGGAGTTACGAGCGTAGAGAACCGAGATATCAACGCTGAAAAGGACAAAAAAACCGACAAGACTGACAAGAACGACAAGACCGATAAAGGAATAAAGCTTGCTAAGGATGAAACGGAAGTTAAACCTGAAGCATAAAGAGTTTCAGAATAGCCTAATGCTTTATCTATGGCTCACAACATTAAGCAGTACATAAAGTGATAGGAAAGATCATGCTTAAAAGCAAGTGGCAGTCCACTTGCTTTTAAGCTTATTTTAGGAGAACGTTAACTGGGGGTGAACACCGGTTCACTTGCATGAATTGCTATCGATTGCGAATTGCAGGAGGGGAGTATTTTGACAAAGGTAACTCTGCACGATATTAAAGCAGATTCTTATGTACAAGGATTAATTGATGCTGGAAACCGTCATCTGGCAGCCATCGGATTTACGGAGCATGGACTCAGGCATGTTGGACTAGTTTCCAATATCGCATCAAATATTCTAGAAAAGATGGAACATCACGAGAGGGAGTGCGAACTGGCTGCCATAGCAGCTTACTTACATGACATTGGGAACGCTGTTAATCGTGTTTCTCATGCCCAGACGGGGGCTATTCTGGCAGCAGGGATATTAGAACGGCACGGTATGCCGCCAGAAGAAATTGCCAGTGTTATTGGGGCGATTGGAAACCATGATGAGATGGATGGGAATCCGGTCAACACTATTTCTGCCGCTTTAATCCTTGCCGATAAATCGGACGTTCATCGTTCACGCGTTCGAAATCCTGACCTAGCAAAGTTTGATATTCATGACCGGGTTAATTATGCGGTGGAACGTTCTTTCCTCCGTGTCTATCCTAAAGAACGCATTGCCTTAGAACTCACGATTGATACTGAGATTTGTCCTGTCATGGAGTATTTTGAAATTTTTCTGGCCCGAATGCTTTTATGCCGTAAAGCAGCTGAATTCTTGCTCACCAAATTTGAACTTAAGATTAACGATGTCAAGTTGCTCTAATTCCATTGATTTCCGTACATTGACATTACAATCCTGAAAGTTTTATAATGGAATTTGTATGGGCAAGTCCCATCACATTAAAAGGGAGGAAAGCAGATGAGACGGGGAAACATCATTAAACTGGTAACGCTTGTGCTCCTTGTGGCGGCGGCTATAGCGCTATCGATTAAACCCCTTGTGGATCCCGTAAAGGGCATCCCGTTGGGACTTGACTTACGCGGTGGAGTGCACTTAGTATTACAGGCTGAGCCGAATAAGAACGGCACACCTATTACTAAGGATGATATGGACAAAGCAAAAGCGATTATCTCAAAGCGGGTCAATGATCTTGGGGTATCTGAACCCATAGTCCAGGCGGACTACGATAAGAAACGAATGGTTATCGATTTAGCCGGTGTTACTGACCCGGACAAAGCCGTGGATATCTTGAAAACTACAGCAAAGTTGACGTTTAGGGATCCTAAGGGAAATGTTGTATTACAAGGGGATGAACTAAACGATGCCAAAGGAGGGCAAGGTCAAAACGGAGGGTATGTTGTAAATTTAACCTTTTCATCCGACGGGGCCAAAAAGTTTGCTGATTTGACAACTAAATATATCGGTCAAAGAATCGGGGTTTATTTGGATGATAAACTTTTGACGAATCCAACGGTTAATACGCCGATTCTCAATGGACAAGCTGAGATCACGGGCTATGCGACCTTGGAAGAAGCAGCAAATCATGCCGTTCTTATGCGTTCTGGTTCCTTACCAGTGAGCATGACTATTGCTGAGAAGCGTCAGGTGGGAGCGTCTTTGGGGATTGACTCCTTACACAAAAGTATTCAGGCTGGACTTTACGGTCTAATCTTTATCTTTATCTTTATGCTAATTTTCTATCGTTTGCCAGGGGTTGTGGCAGATTTTTCGCTGATTGTTTATAGCCTAATTGTCCTTTGGGTGTTTTGGATGTTCCGAGTGGTGCTTACACTCCCAGGTATCGCAGGTTTTATCCTTTCAATTGGTATGGCTGTGGACTTTAATATCATTATTTACGAGCGGGTTAAAGAAGAAATTCGTGCTGGGAAATCGCTGCGGGCGGGGGTAGAATCTGGCTTTAGCCGAGCTTTTATTACGGTTATCGATGCTCACGTAACGACGTTTATTGCCGCAATGACTCTTTACTTCTTTGGAACTGGTTCCATCAAGGGGTTTGCACTTACATTAGGCGTTGGGATTATTGCGAGCTTGTTTACTGCAATTTCCTTTACCAGACTCGTCTTACGCATGATTGTGGGAATCAGTCCTAAACTGCATACATCATGGTTTGGCGTTAGGAGGGATGCATAATGGAGACCAAACATCCAGCAACTTATGAAGAAGTTCAAAAATTGCACCCCCTATATTTCAATATTGTCAAGAAACGGTATTGGTGGTTTGCAATCTCGCTACTGATTATTATTCCGGGAGTTATTTCCCTCTTCATGCAAGGGCTGAATTTAGGGATTGATTTCAAAGGCGGAACGATGCTTGACATGACCTTCAAGAAGGCAGTGACGCAGACGGCTATCACAGATACTATGAAGTCAGTGGGTTTGGAAGGGCAGGTACAATTGTCCAATGGAAATACAACTGCGTTGATTCGAACCCAGGCTCTGGAAGAAGCGAAACGCAATGAATTACTGACTTCGTTGCAAACCAAGGTTGGAGAGTATGATAAAACGACGCTTAAAGAAGATAAAGTAGGCCCAGCGATGGGGCAAGAGCTAACCCGAAATGCCTTTTATGCTTTAGTCATCGCCATGGGTTTGATGATTGTCTATATCACAATTCGCTTCCAGTTTGTCTTTGCAATTTCAGGGATCATCGCCCTATTGCACGATGTATTGGTGGTTGTCGGGCTTTTCTCGTTGTTTAGATGGGAAATCGATTCGACATTTGTGGCAGCAGTCTTGACAATTTTCGGTTATTCCATCAATGATACGGTTGTCATCTTTGACCGGATTCGAGAAAACGAATCCAAGATGAAGCGTGGAGAAAGCTATGAAGACATGGTGGATAAATCTGTTTGGCAAACCATGCGTCGCTCCATTAATACTGTCGTAACGGTACTTATCGCCCTGTTTTCGGTGTTCATCTTGGGTGGGGAATCAACAAGGGTGTTTTCCTTGGCCATGTTAATAGGAGTATTCAGTGGAGCTTATTCTTCAATTTTTAATGCTAGTCAAATCCTCGTAGAAATTAAGACTCGTATGAAGAAGTCAGGTGGTAAAGGTGGTAAAGGCGGGAAAGCTGTTCGTGCCTAAGTCCAAATAGAACGTTACTGAGTTTAGGGGACCTCGAGAATTATTCTTGGGGTCTCTTTTGGTTAATTTGTGTAAATCGTTCTAAGGGGCTGGCAGGGGGTTGAGGGTAATGATTAATATGGTAAAATAAGATTATGAACTTGACCGGAGTATGAAATAGTGTTTTCAGAGGACGTAAAGGAGGGGATCAGGTAAGGATGCCCAAAAAGATCAATCGATTTGGAACGCTATTTTTTATCTTCCTTTTGCTCATACTCGCTTGTGGAATTAGAAGTTACTCAGGAGACAAGACATCTATGAAAATACCGCAGAATTCTTCGCCTATGACGATGTCATCACTCGGATTGTCAACCAATCCTTCCACAATAAATTCATCATATGAAATACTCCCCGAAGAATCAGCAAATAACAGGTCAAAACCGGTAAGTGCAGCAGAGCACCAAGCGGTACCTATCTTGTATTACCATTCTGTGATGCTGGAGGTTGGAAATGAAATAAGAATGCCTCCTGATCAGTTTGAAGCCCAAATGGCCTATCTAAAGGACAAAGGGTATCAAAGCGTTTCCTTAGATCAGCTTTACCAAGCCCAATATCGTGGGGGGACCCTCCCCCCTAAACCCTTTGTGATCACTTTCGACGACGGCTACGCGGATAATTATACGACCGCTTTTCCTATCTTGAAAAAATACGGCTTTACTGCCACGATCTTCATGGTCTCAAGTTACATAAATGGAGAGGACTTTATGTCATGGCCTCAGCTTAAAGAGCTGGCAGCAAATGGCTGGGATATTGAAGGGCATACTGTAAATCATCCCTATTTATCCAAGCAGGATGCCACAACCGTATTAAGCGAACTTAGAAGTTCTAAGGAATTATTAGAAAGGGAATTGGAGCGGCCAGTGGAGTTCTTTGCCTATCCCTATGGAGATTACAATACTCCTGTTGTACTGGCTGTCAGAAATACAGGATACCTGATGGCAGTTACTACTGAACGGGGATGGGCAAATCACAATACGGACTCTTGGCACGTGCATCGTGTTTATTGCTATGCCAATATGGGGCTGAACGAATTTTCAAGGCGCCTACACAATCCAAATTATTAACCCGCGCAACCCTAAACACTCTCTGGACAATAAAGAGGGTGTTTTTTTATTGAAAATTATTGGTATATATTAACATTCTCCTATCTCTGACATATCTTAACAGTGAGCCCAGCAAAATAGTAAATTATGGAAATTGGAGGTTGTTTAATATGGCATATGGTGTAGGAGCTGTTGATGGTGTTGACGGTGCAGGATGTGGATGTGGTCATAACTTTTTACCCGGAATTGCAGTTGTCGTTGTGATTATCTTATTATTAATTGCTATGGGTATCGTATTCTAAGTGAGATTGGTTCAATGAATGTTATCACAATATAAGGAGGAGATAGTATGTACGGATATGGAGTAGGGGCTACTGGGTATGGCGCAGGGTGCTGTAGACCTGTTGCGCCTGTTGCGCCTGTTGGAGTTGGCTGTGGTGTAGGCGTTGGGATTATCGCCATCGCAATTCTGATCTTAATTGCTTTAGGAGTTATCTTTTAGAAATAGTAACCGAAATTAAGGGAGGTAATATTATGTTTGGTGGAGCTGGAGCAGGCGTTGGTGCGGGAATTGCAATCGTTGTCGTGATCATTCTTCTGTTGATCGCTATGGGTATCGTTTTCTAAATGGGAGTTTGAGTCTAATAAAGACAAATATAAAGGAGGATATACCATGTACGGATATGGATATGGATATGGAGTAGGGGCTACTGGGTATGGCGCAGGGTGCTGTAGACCTGTTGCGCCTGTTGCACCTGTTGGAGTTGGCTGTGGTGTAGGCGTAGGGATTATCGCCATCGCAATTCTGATCTTAATAGCATTAGGAGTCATTTTCTAAATTGCGAAGAAGGAGGTCAAGACCATGGCATTTGGAGCAGGTCCAGCAGGGCCCGGACTTGGCATTGGTGCGGGATTAGCCATCGTTGTCGTGATTATTCTGTTGCTCATTGCAATGGGAATCGTATTCTAAGAAAGTGTTCAAGAGTGACATTTGGGGGTGAGTTCATGTACGGGTATGGTGGGGTTGGCGGATGTGCCGGCGTCGGAGTTATTGTTATTGCCGTGTTGATTCTGATTGCTTTGGGAGTCATCTTCTAAGACGCTTCTAGAAAACTTTGCTTTACGAGGGTCCCTTTAAGGGATCCTCGTAAATTTGTTTTGATGTGGAAATTAAAAATAAGGGTGCTGGCATAAATGAATGCAGCAACCCTAGCCATATCTTAAGATTTGAGATTAGGAGTAAGGAAAGAATTTTAAAAGAGACTATAACTCAGACTTTAAGTGTTATGGGTCTACCACCACCAGCGACGAAAGCCCCACCATGGACCAAATCCAAAACCCCACCAAGGGAAACCAAAACCCCAACGACCCCACCACATAGAAAAAACCTCCTTTAATTATCGTTCATATTTAGCGTCTTAGTTTGTAGCCGACGTTTCTGCTACTTAATATAGAGTATGAATAACATAGGGTCTGTGTTCCATATATGGTAAATTAATCAAAACAACTTCCCCTATGTAACGGGGGAATCGTTATCAAGATTAGATTGGATATTATTGGGCTATACTAGCAGCAGAGCGTTGACGGGGGGGGGAGGTTGCTTGGGATTTCTTCAACTGATATTACTAGAAGGAGTGCTTCTTCTTTCCGCAGGAATGATTTTCTTTGGAGGGGTTCGGGGAACCGTTGCGGCAACCGTCGTTCTAAGTGGGATTAATATTCTTTCTCATGATGCAGCACAATTTTGGTATTGGGAGATTTTCCTCCTTAGTGGAGGAACGATTGGAATAGTCCTACAGCTTATCGTCGGAAGGAGCGCCAATAAGAGTCAGGTCGTGAATGGTTTGGTCGGTGGATTGATTAGTCTAGTTCTCTTCGGAGCCTTTATCACGCCCATTGTAGCCATAATCTTATGGGCTTTGGTAGTCGGAACCGGTATTGTACCTAAGAATGAAAAAAGCCAGGTTTTATGGGGCTTTGCCCCTACAATTTTACGTCTGATCATAGGACTCGTAGGGGTCATTTGCGGAAATATCTTAACACTCTAACTAAAATAAAAAAGTCTTGCATTAGGGTGCAGTATTTGGTATCTTATACATAAACTATCATGTCAGGCAGAATAGCTGGGCTTCATTGTATTGAGGCAGCGGAGGAATCCGCGGGACTTCCTTTTTTCGAAGGAGTCCTATTTTTGTGTACATTTAGGAGAAAGGTTTGTGGAAGGTGAGGAGATTTGAATCGTGAATGCGAAGACGCAGGTGGCTGCAATCTCTGTCATTTCAAATACATTTTTGACACTAGCCAAAGTTGTGATCGGTTTAGGCAGTGGTTCAGTTAGTATTTTGTCAGAGGGGATTCATTCCGGTATCGACCTGGTGGCGTCTTTCATTGCACTTTTTGCTGTGCGAGAGTCGGGTAAACCAGCAGATTCACGCCACGCTTATGGTCATGGAAAAATTGAAAATGTTTCCGGCACAGTTGAGGCTGCTTTAATATTTGTCGCCGCCCTTATGATTGTTGTAGAAGCGATTCAAAAGGTCCATAGGATCATTGACGGCGCCGAAGGGTATGTCGGGGATCTGGGATTAGGCATGGTCATCATGGGAGTTTCTGCATTCATGAACTTGATGGTATCGACCAGACTCATGAGAGTCGCGAAACGAACGGATTCTGTGGCACTTGAAGCAGATGCGTTGCATTTACGGACAGACGTGTATACGTCAGCGGGTGTTTTTAGCGGTCTTCTCTTAATTAAGATCACAGGTTGGGCTATCTTAGATCCGATCATTGCGCTCGGCGTATCGTTAATGATCATCAAGGCCTCTTTTGATTTGACAAAGGAAGCTTTCTCCCCTTTGGTTGATGTCAGCTTACCCGAAGAAGAACGTGAAATTATTGCCCAAGTCCTCCAACTCCATGCGGAAGAATTTGTAGAATTCCATAAACTACGGACTCGGAAGGCTGGAGCAGAAAGACATGTTGATTTACATCTGGTTGTTGCTAAGTTTACTCCCGTCGTTGACGTTCATGAATTGTGTGACACGATCGAGCAGGAAATTAACGAGAAGTTGCAGGGAACTCACATCCTGATTCACGCAGAACCTTGCAGCAGCAGAGATAAGGAATGTCCAGCCGAGGAAGGTCTAGCTTCCTCCTGTCAGCACTGCCAGGCAAAGACAGAGGACAGATCCAGAAGCCAGAAGCCTGATGACGGCAACTGAAGTATGCATTCTCATATCCGATGATTAACAACCGAAGTCGATGTTATAAGTTATGGTTGCTGCAGTTTTCACTCTGCCTTATAATGAAAGTCTGGGGGAGTATAACTTGAAACGAATATGGTCAATGCAGCAATCATTCGGAACAACATCAGAAACACTCCACGATTTTCTGGGGATTTCTCCGGTCGTCGCGGAAATTTTGGCTCAAAGGGGTTTTCGCCAGCCTGAAGAGGCTATCGAGTTTTTGCGCCCAACACTCTTGAATTTGTTCTCTCCGTTTTGTTTACACGACATGTCGAAAGCCATCGAGCGATTGTCTTTGGCTCTCGAGCGAAAAGAAAAGGTACTCGTCTATGGAGATTACGATGTTGACGGCGTGACAAGTACCACGTTGTTATATAAAGTCCTTAGGGACCTGGGCTTCCAAGCGGTAGCCTATATTCCTAACCGCCAAGACGAAGGGTATGGTTTACATGCTGGTGCCATTGAACGCGCCGCTAAGGCAGGAGTGTGTGTCCTTATTACAGTTGACTGCGGGGTTACGGCAGTCTCCGAGGTGGATCTCGCCCGAACACTGGGGATCGATGTTATTGTTACAGATCACCATGAACCGCCTGAGGTTTTACCAGAGGCTTTCGCGATCCTAAATCCTAAGGTTGAGAATTCAGGGTATCCGTTTTGTGATTTGGCGGGAGTTGGCGTGGCCTTTAAATTAGCTCAAGCCTTATTACAATCGTTGGGAACCGGTGACGTGGGCATACACACAGAACTTGAATTATTGGATTTGGTGGCCTTAGGGACAATTGCAGATTTAGTCCCTCTGGTTGGAGAAAATCGCATTTTGGTCCATTATGGTCTTCTCCAGATGGAAAAGACCCTGCATACTGGATTAGAAGCGCTTCTCGAAGAGTGCGGGCTGAAGAATAAGCCTTTGAAAGCAGGTCAAATTGGTTTTATGGTCGCCCCGCGAATTAATGCAGCCGGAAGAATGGATAGTGCCCGAGCAGGCTTAGAACTTCTCCTGACAATGGATCCTGAGCGAGCAAGAGAACTGGCCCGTTTATTAACACGGGAAAACCAGGTGCGCCAGGAAACTGAGAAAGAGATTCTGGCTGAAGCGATTTCTCTACTTGAGCGTGAACCTATTCCGAGGGTTATTGTGCTCTCAGCTAACCATTGGCACCATGGGGTCATTGGGATTGTGGCCTCTCGTTTAGTGGAACGATATTATCGGCCAGTTTTTTTAATTGCTGAAGAAGGGGAGGTGGCGAAGGGCTCGGCCCGTGGGATTGCAGGTTATCCTGTCCTGGAGCAATTGAGCACTCAAGCTCATCTGTTAACAAAGTTTGGGGGACATAGGCAGGCTGCAGGATTTTCCCTTCCCACAGAACATATCCAGCAACTCAGAGAAGGGCTAAATCAGGAAGCGTCCGTTTTTAAAGAAACTCTATTTCAGGAATGTTTAAAAATAGACCGGCAAATTCCCTTGGAGGCAGTTTCAGGAGGGTTGCTACGCGAACTTGAACAAATGGCTCCGTTTGGTTTTGGCAACCCTGGGCCGATTTTGGCTTGCCAAGGGATTCCAGTCCATTCAGTCAGTGCGGTTGGCAAAGATAGGAGTCATATAAAATTTCGTTTTGGAGCGCAGGGAGAGCAGGAAGGAATTGCTTTTCGTCTCGGAGAACGTTTAAATGAGTTGAACAGCGCAACAAAATTGGATGTTGCGTTCAGCTTAGATTGGAATACATTTCGAGGGCATGAGGACGTTCAATTAATGATCAAAGATGTCCACGCTGAAGCGGATTGGCGGGAGAGCTCGATCTCTTTAGAAGGTGAGGACTCTTATTCGGAA
The DNA here is from genome assembly GCF_001936615.1 of Desulfosporosinus metallidurans. Taxonomy (GTDB): domain Bacteria; phylum Bacillota; class Desulfitobacteriia; order Desulfitobacteriales; family Desulfitobacteriaceae; genus Desulfosporosinus; species Desulfosporosinus metallidurans. The sequence continues at coordinate 95,852 of NZ_MLBF01000010.1, read as the reverse complement.
ATTGCAGTTACTCTGGAAGAGCCGCAGATTGAGTGGCTGGACTGGCGTAAATTAAAGCGAGCGGAATGGCCTCTACACGGTGTTGAAGATCAAATTTGGGTTTGGGACACGACAGGGTACGAGCCAAGCCTTACACGATGGAACTCGGTTGGGGAAGAGAAGGGAGGCTTGGGTTTAATTCTAGGCCTCCCGCTTACGGAAGAGGATTTTAGAGAAGGGTTGGACAAACTCCGTCAATTGGGCATCTATCGCATTGCCTTGGCAGGATTTCAAAGTCCTCTTGAGGAAAGGGTTCGTCAGCGGTGTAAATCCTTAGTGCGCGAAGAACTTGTCCGGATTTTTCGGGTGCTGTCTTCAAAATCAAAAGAGGGTAATCCGTTTCGCTTTGGTGGTGACCCCGAAATTTCTCATAAGGAACGAATTGCCCTTAAGATTTTCGAAGAATTGGGGCTCATTCGTTGTCTCGGAGGGACTGATGAGATTGTGTTGGAATGGGTTCCGACGCAGAGAAAGTTAAATCTCGAATCCTCTTTACGCTTTCGGAGTGGGAAAGAGCGGTTTGAACGGGCATTGAAGTTCCAGCATGAACTCTTAGCTTTTGCTGTTGAATAAAAGTGGTGTAAATTGGCAGGAATATAAGAAGGGTGGAAACATCATGGATTTCAGGGAGCACATTCGTGTAATTGCTGATTTTCCCAAGGAAGGGATTTCGTACAAGGATATCACGACCCTGCTCAAGAACGGCGAAATGTACCGAGCTGCGATTGATGCTATGGTAGAAAAAATTAGCCCCTGGCAGCCTGAGGTGATTGTCGGACCGGAAGCACGTGGTTTTTTACTGGGTGCCCCAGTTGCTTATGCCTTAGGAATCGGTTTTGTTCCGGTTCGAAAACCGGGCAAGTTGCCTGCCAAAACTATCAGTGAAACATACGCTTTAGAATATGGTTTTGACACACTAGAAGTCCATGCGGATGCGATAAACCCTGGTGAACGGGTGGTTGTGGTTGATGATTTGTTGGCAACGGGTGGAACGATGCTGGCGACTGCAAATTTGATGAAAAAGATTGGGGCAGATATGCTGGGGATGGGCTTTCTAATTGAGTTGACGTTCCTAAACGGTCGGGAAAAACTAGCCGAGTTCCCGGTATTTTCGCTGGTTGAGTATTAGAACTCTGCAGGCTAGTTCAACATAAGTGATCGATCGAGCGTTATATCGCAGATGAGAGGAGCTTCCAATGTCCTTCGCGGAGTTAATGGTAAAACTGCAAAAGACGTCTCCACAGGCACGTCTCGCTATTGTGGACAAGGCCTATCGGTTTGCTGAAGTGGCACATCGAAATCAACTTCGCAACTCTGGGGAAGACTATATTTTGCATCCCTTAGAAGTCGCGCAGATTTTGGCTGAACTAGAAATGGATGAGGCAACGATTGCGGCTGCCCTACTCCATGATGTCGTGGAAGACACGCAGTATACCCTTGCGGATATTGAGAAGGAGTTCGGTCCGGAAATCGCTTTGCTTGTCGATGGAGTGACCAAGCTTGGACGGATTGAGTACAAGAGTAAAGTGGAGCAACAAGTGGAGAATTTGCGCAAAATGTTCTTGGCCATGGCCAAGGACATTCGCGTTATTCTCATTAAGCTGGCCGATCGCCTACATAATATGCGCACCTTAAAATATCATTCAGTCCAAAAACAAAAGGAAATTGCCCAGGAGACCCTGGAGATATTTGCACCTCTGGCTAACCGTCTGGGAATTTTTCGCATTAAATGGGAGTTAGAAGATCTTTCGTTTCGCTACCTAAAGCCGCAGGAATACTATGATTTAGTGGAAGGAATTGCCCTTAAACGGCGAGAACGAGAAGCCTATATCAATGAAGTCATCGTACAAATGCGTGACAAATTGAATGAGGTGGAAATTTATGCCGACATAGCCGGTCGACCTAAGCACTTTTACAGCATTTATCGTAAGATGACCACGCAGCACAAAGAACTGAGTGAGATTTACGACCTGATGGCGATTCGAGTGATTGTAGAATCTGTCAATGATTGTTATGGGGCCTTGGGAATTATCCACACCTTATGGAAGCCGATACCAGGTCGTTTTAAAGACTATATCGCCATGCCTAAACCCAACATGTACCAGTCACTCCATACTACGCTTATTGGGGTCCACGGAGAACCTTTTGAGATTCAGATTCGGACCTGTGAAATGCACCGTACCTCAGAATACGGCATTGCTGCCCATTGGAAATACAAAGAAGGCAATAGCAAAGAAGGCGGCAATAAAGAGGGTGTCAACAAAGCGGCGGGCATCAACTTTGAACAGAAACTTTCTTGGTTGCGTCAATTGCTGGAGTGGCAACACGATTCTCGGGATGCCGGAGAATTCATGGAATCCTTAAAGATTGATTTATTTGCCGATACGGTCTTTGTGTTTACCCCTAAAGGGGATGTTGTCGAACTTCCGGCAGACTCCTGTCCGATTGATTTTGCTTATCGTGTTCACACGGATGTAGGGCATCGCTGCATTGGCGCGAAAATTAACGGACGGATTGTCCCCCTCGAGACAAAACTAGCCAACGGCGATATCCTTGAAATTCTTACCTCAAAGCAAGGAGGAGGACCAAGCCGTGATTGGTTGGCTTTTGTTAAGACCTCGCAAGCAAAGAACAGGATTCGTCAGTGGTTCAAGAAAGAGCAGCGAGAGGATAACATCGTTCGTGGACGGGAAAGTTTGGAACGGGAGGTTCGCAAACTTGGGCTTGACCCAGCAATTGCTCTGAAATCAGAAAGTCTCTTAGCGATAGGAAAGAGCCAAAATTTTGTGGGAATCGATGATTTATATGCCGCTATTGGGGACGGTGTACTGACTCCCAATAAGGTCTTAATGCGCTTGCGTGAGGAATTATCCAAGGAAGAACGGGAAAAGCTGCAACTCGCGGCACTTCAACAAGCGGAGGGGAAAACTCCGACCCAAAGTTACGGTAAGGCCTCCCATGGGGTACGGGTCAAGGGGGTTGATAACGTGCTGGTGCGTTTCTCACGCTGTTGTAATCCCTTACCGGGAGATGCCATAATCGGTTATATTACCCGGGGCCGAGGGGTTTCTATTCACCGTCAAGATTGCAGTAATATCCTCAGTCACTCTCTGGAAGAACGTGAGCGGGTCGTGGAGGTCGTCTGGGCTGAACAGATGGATTCTACCTATCCGGTCGATATTCAAATTTATGGCATGGACAAGCCACGTTTGGTGACGGAGGTTATGAATATAGTCTTAGATACGCACACTCATATTCTAGGTATCAATGCCCGAGTTGGGAAAGATAATATTGCTCACATTCAGCTGCGTATTGAGATACGGAATCTTGAACAGCTTAAAATGGTGATGCATAAAATCCGAAAGATCAAAGATATTTCGGAGGTCAAGCGGATTCATTCAGGAGGAAAGTAACATGCGCAGTGTGATTCAACGCGTTAAACGCGCATCAGTGACCGTGGATGGAAAAACCGTGGGGAAAATAGCGATGGGTCTCTTGATCTTGCTGGCTGTTGGACCTGAGGACGGACAGGGTGATTTAACTTGGATGGTTGATAAACTCGTGGGTCTGCGGATCTTTGAAGATGAAGAGGGAAAAATGAACCGTTCCGTTCAGGATGTGGGCGGAGAAATTCTTATGGTTTCTCAGTTTACTCTCTATGGGGATTGTCGTAAGGGAAAACGGCCCAGTTTTTCCGCGGCCGCACCGCCGGAAAAGGCTAAGCTCCTGTTTGAACAAATCGTAGAGGAGACCCGTAGGCGCGGACTCAAGGTGGAAACAGGGGTCTTTCAAACAGAGATGGAAGTGGCACTCATTAATCATGGGCCGGTGACGATACTGTTGGATAGTGAGAAGAAATTTTAAGGGAGGGAATGTTCGTGATTGAGGGACGAGCTATGGGGTCCATGGGAGCAAATTGTTACCTGTATGCTTGTATGGAAAGCAAGAAGGCAGTAATCATTGACCCAGGAGCGGATGGAAAAAGGATATACCGCTGGGTTCTGGAGAAGGGTCTCAAGGTTGATTACATTCTGTTGACCCACGGGCATGTGGACCACATCGGTGCTGTGGATGAGCTCAGAGAGCTATTAGGGGAGGTTTCAGTAGGAATTCATGCGGGTGATGCTGGAATGCTCACGGATGGAAAACAGAATCTTTCTAGTTATTTCGGACCTGGTCTTGTTCTTAAAAAGGCGGACTTTCTGCTTCAAGACGGACAAGAACTCGCTATTGGCAAAGAAGTCTTAAAAGTGATTTCGACGCCAGGACACTCTCCGGGGGGAGTTTGCTTTTTGTGTTCTGAGGGTCTGTTTAGCGGAGATACTCTTTTTGCCGGATCGATTGGCAGAACTGACTTTCCAGGGGGATCGATGGAACAACTCCTTGATGGAGTTAAGAAAAAATTGCTAATCCTTCCGGAAGAGACTCGGGTTTTCCCTGGGCATGGTGAAGAGACCAGCATCGGAGAAGAAAAGCGGGATAATCCTTTTTTACTATGAAAGTCTACTGTGAAACTATGGAAGAACGTCAAAACTTAAAATAGTTGACAACTGTTGATTATCTTTGATAATATAACAGCTAAACATTAAATCATATGCAAACTACTCACGATGCTTTTAGAAAAATTCCGCGTTACTCTTTCTCCAGGGAGGGCTAGCAAGACTGGAACTAGCCTGTAAGACACTCGGTAGGACGCTCTAAAAAGGAGTATGCTTGTAACGGGTGGTCTCGTTAACGACTGAAAAGTGGGCGGAAAGATTCCGTCAATTAGGGTGGCACCACGAGAAGTTCTCGTCCCTTGCGCAAAGCAAGGAACGAGAACTTTTTTTATCAGTCAGGATGTAAATTTTTCCGAAGTCATAAGGCAAGGCTAGCAAGTTTCTGATGAGTAAACGATACTAGATTAAGGAGGAATCAAATTATGGCAATTCAGCGTCCTAAAGGGACTCAGGATTTGTTGCCAGGTGCGGTCGAACAATGGCAATATCTCGAAGATACAATTCGCTCTGTTTGCCGCGAATATGGATACGAAGAGATTCGCACCCCGATGTTTGAAGCAACAGAACTTTTTCAACGAGGGGTTGGACAAACGACCGATATCGTCCAGAAAGAAATGTATACCTTCTTAGACAAAGGGGATCGTTCAATGACCCTTCGTCCAGAAGGGACGGCTTCCGTTTGCCGTGCTTATGTAGAGAACAAGCTTCACGGCCAACCTCAACCCGTTAAGCTTTACTATATGGGCCCTATGTTTCGATATGAACGCCCGCAAAGCGGACGCTTTCGTCAGTTTCATCAATTTGGAGTTGAAGTGTTAGGGGCAGATCAACCGCTGGTTGATGCAGAAGTGATTAGTTTAGTTTGGAATTTATATCAACGTCTTGGACTAACCCAGCTTGAAGTCCATGTTAATTCAGTGGGCTGTCCGGTTTGCCGGGCTAAACACCGTGAACAACTTCAGGAATTTCTAGCCTCGCGACGTAACGAACTTTGTAAGGATTGCCAGGAGCGTTTTGAACGTAACCCCTTGCGTATCCTGGACTGCAAGAATCTGTCCTGTCAAGCGGTTACTTCGGGAGCCCCGACAACTCATGATACCCTTTGCCAGGACTGCAGCACGCATTTTGAAAGGGTTCTTGCCTTATTGGACGTAGCAGGAGTGGTATATCGAGTCAATCCGCGCTTGGTGCGAGGCCTCGATTATTACACAAAGACAGCTTTTGAAGTGATGGTGGAGGAAATTGGAGCCCAAAGCGCCATCTGTGGAGGGGGGCGCTATGATGGGTTGGTTGAAGAAATTGGTGGACCGCCAACCCCAGGTATCGGATTCGCCATGGGAATCGAGCGCGTCTTAACAGCACTTCAAGTTCAACACAAACTTCCAGAAGAAAAAACTGGGCTGTTCGCTATGCTAATCGCCCTGGGTGAGAAGGCGCAGAACGAAGGTTTTTCACTCCTAGGTGCCTTAAGAGCACAGGGTATGCCAGTAAACATGGATTTGCAGGGCCGAAATTTGAAAGCCCAACTCAAAGCAGCAAATCGCCAGAGTGCCCGCTATGCGCTGATTCTCGGGGAAGAAGAGTTAGAGAGAAACATGCTCCTCATTCGGGATTTAACGCTAGGGGAACAAAGCGAGGTTCCGTTGGTTAAGGCGGTCGAGGAATTAAACAAGAAGTATCAGAGAGGTGTTTAGCATGACAATATTTTCAGAACGGGTTCAAAATGGAGCGTTAGGGCTAGGAAAAGTTGGACAAGTTGTCCGTCTGGTAGGATGGGTTCAGCGCCGTCGTGACCACGGAGGCTTGATTTTTGTCGATCTGCGGGATCGCTCCGGTATGGTTCAAGTCGTCTTTGACCCAGAGAAGATGGGGGATGGGTTTGCTCAGGCGGAAAGTCTTCGTTCCGAATTCGTAGTCTCCATTCAAGGTCTTGTAATCGCACGGCCGGAGGGGATGATTAATCCCAACTTAACAACGGGAGAAATTGAGGTCGTTGCCAATTCGTTTGATATATTGAACGGAGCAAAAACTCCTCCTTACTATCTTGTTGATCAAGTGGATGTCGATGAAACGGTGCGGTTAAAATATCGTTATCTGGATTTGCGCCGCCCTGAAATGCAGGCTGTGTTTAAAATTCGACATCAAGTCATGCAAATTATGCGCAATTTCTTTGATAGTCAGGGCTTCTTGGAAATTGAAACCCCGATACTTACGAAATCCACCCCGGAAGGGGCTCGGGACTATCTTGTGCCGAGTCGGGTTCGTCCAGGAGAATTTTATGCCTTACCTCAGTCCCCCCAAATCTATAAGCAACTCCTTATGGTGGGGGGTATGGAGAAGTATTTTCAAATCGCTCGTTGTTTCCGGGATGAGGATCTGAGAGCAGATCGTCAACCGGAATTTACCCAGCTTGATGTTGAGATGTCCTTCGTCGAGGTAGAAGATATCCTTCCTATGATGGAGCAGTTAATGGTGAGGATTTTTGGGGAAACGATTGGGAAAACTATAGCCGTGCCCTTTCCTCGTCTAACCTATAAGGAAGCCATGGAACGTTACGGATCCGATAAACCCGATACACGCTTCGGGATGGAACTTGTCGATGTAGGTGACATTGTGGGCAAAGCGGGATTCAAAGTGTTTGCTAATGCGATAGCGAGTGGCGGGAGCGTGAAATGCATCTGCGCCAAGGGGTGTTCTAGCCTGCCGCGTCGCGAGATTGATGACTTAGGAAAGTTCGTCAGCACTTATCGAGCCAAGGGCTTAGCCTGGATTGTGCTGGCTGAGGAAGGGATCAAATCACCAATTGCTAAGTTCTTTACAGAAGAGGAAATGAAGGTTTTAATTGAGCGCATGGCTGCTGAGACAGGGGATATCTTGTTCTTCGTCGCTGACGCATACCCGATCGTCTGTGATGCGCTGGGGCATCTCCGGTTGGAATTGGGTAAACGATTAGGACTGATTCCGGAAGATGCACTAAATTTCTTATGGGTTACGGAATTCCCACTCTTGGAATATGATGAGGAACAACAACGCCACATCGCTATTCACCATCCTTTCACGGCACCGATGGATGAAGATCTGCACCTTCTAGAGACGGAACCACTTCAAGTTCGGGCTAAAGCGTATGATATGGTACTTAATGGCACCGAGCTTGGAGGGGGGAGTATTCGGATCCATCGTCGTGGGGTTCAAGAACGACTGTTCAGCTTGCTAGGGATGTCCGAGGAAGAGGCGGTAGCAAAGTTCGGATTTCTCCTCGAAGCTTTTGAATACGGGACCCCGCCTCATGGGGGAGTTGCTTTTGGGCTTGACCGAATGATTATGCTTTTAGCTGGAAAGGATAATATTCGAGACGTGATTGCGTTTCCGAAAACGCAAAGTGCCTCAGATTTAATGGCTCAAGCTCCCTCGACCGTGGCGGATAAACAATTAAAGGAATTGCATATTAAGGCGGATCTTGAGATGCCTAATATTTGAGTCATTTTATTTTAAGAACCATTTGACAGAGAAGAAGGCATTGGCTATAATAACATTATAGCTACCCCCTTAGGGTATCGGAGGAATATATGAAATGATGAATTCGACCCCTTATTCGGAATCCAAAGAGGACCTTATCCGCAGACTGAAAAAAATCGAAGGTCAAGTCAAAGGTATTCAACGCATGGTTGACAGTGATAAGTATTGTGTAGACGTGTTGATTCAAGTGGCTGCCGTCCGTGCTGCGATTAACAAAGTTGGTACCATTGTCTTTGAACATCATTCTCGAGGATGTATGCGAAACGCGGTTGAAAGCAATGATCACGAAGCTGCGATCGAAGAGCTTATTGGGGTGCTTACCAAATTCATTAAGTAAATCAAGTTTAATTAATTAAGGAGGAATTTATAATGGCAGGTGCAAATGTAAAAACCTTTACTACTGAGAACTTTGAGTCCGATGTTCTGAAGTCTGAGCAAGCAGTTTTAGTGGATTTTTGGGCTCCTTGGTGTAGTCCATGCCGCATGGTTGCCCCTATTGTAGAGGAACTAGCTGACGAGTATGTCGGTCGAATCGCGATCGGGAAGGTCAATGTGGATGAGAATGGTCCAGTAGCTAGCCAATATGGGGTCATGAGTATTCCGACACTCGGTATTTTCAAAGGGGGCAAGATGGTGGATAAAATCGTTGGCTTCCGTGGAAAACCGGATCTTGTCAAAATGCTTAACGCGCAACTCTAATTGATCAAATAAGAAAGCGATGCCCAAAGAAACGTGGGCATCGCTTTTCTTGGTACCAATTAGAAAGTATCAATTGCGGGTGATATCAGTGCAACTAGGGCTTGGCGCTAGCTAAGTTTTCTTTATCGAAGTGGAAGTTTTTTTAAAGCAAGAAGTAAAGGGGAGAAGGATTGTGGAAATGAAAAAGCTTGATTTTCGCAGCGACACTGTGACGATGCCGACTCCAGAGATGCGTGAAGCAATGTATAGGGCTGAGGTAGGAGATGATGTAGTCGGAGAAGATCCGACCATCCAGAATCTAGAACATTTAGCCGCTGAAAAAGTAGGCAAAGAGGCAGCTCTTTTCGTGACGAGTGGGACGCAAGGAAACTTAGTGGCTGTTTTAACCCATACAAAACGTGGGGATGAGGTGCTGATGGAATCGGAAGCACACATTTATTATTATGAAGTCGGGGGCATGGCGGCCTTAGCTGGCGTGATTCCTCGTCTCATTCCGGGAAATGCCGGAGTAATAACTCCAGATGCTCTGCGTAAAGCGTTGCGAGGAGAAAACATTCATTTTCCAAATCCCACGCTACTTTGTATTGAAAACTCTCATAATCGGGCAGGGGGAACAATTTGGACCCCTGAGCAGATAAATGATGTTGCCGTAGCCGCCCGAGAACGGGGGCTTCATGTCCATATGGATGGCGCCCGCTTGTTTAATGCAGCAATTGCTCAGAATTGTCATGTTTCCGAGCTTGCGGCTCCAGTTGATTCAGTGATGTTCTGTCTCTCCAAAGGATTGGGGGCACCGGTAGGGTCGATTCTCGCCGGAAGTACAGAATTCATTAAACGAGCCAGAAAGTGGCGCAAAATGATCGGTGGAGGGATGCGTCAAGCAGGGATTTTGGCCGCAGCGGGCATTGTTTCCTTGAAGAGCATGACTGAGAGATTGTCAGATGACCATACCTTAGCGTTAGAGATTGGGCGGGCGCTTTCTAGTATTCAGCATTTAACGGTTGCTTTGGACCGCTTAAAGACAAACATCGTTCTAGCTGAAGTCGACCCGGCTTGGGGGACGGCCGAAAAACTCGTTAAGGCCTTGGCTACCGAAGAGATTTTGGCCTCGGATTTTGGGCCTCAGACCGTACGCTTTGTCACCCATAAGGATGTTGGGAAAGTAGATGCCGATAAGCTAGTAGATGCTTTAAAACGCTTGATGAATTAATCTAACGTTCTTTATTAGATCCTTTGGGATTCTGAAGGAATTCTTGTCCCATTTCTGAAGGGACATAAAAGGTTTCTCCTTGAATTTCTGGGGGGAGATAGGCTTGGGCAACCCAGTGGTTGGGGTAGGAGTGAGGGTAGAGATAGTTTTGCCCGTGCCCTAATTTATCAGCGTCAGAGTAGTGCTTGTCTTTTAGATGGGCGGGCACTTCTCCAGTCGGATGTTTTCTTACATAAGCCAAGGCGCGGTCGATGCTTGCGACGGCGCTATTACTTTTTGGAGCGGTAGAGATGGCCAAAACTGCTTGGGCTAACGGGATTCGTGCCTCAGGGAGTCCAAGCCATTCGAGCGCATTGGCGGCGGCATGGGCCTGAAGCATGACCGTTGGATCAGCGAGGCCGACGTCTTCAGATGCGTGGACAATGATCCTGCGCATGATGAAACGTGGGTCTTCTCCAGCTTCTAGTAAAACGGCTAGCCAGTAGAGTGCGGCGTCTGGGTCTGAGCCACGCATACTTTTGATAAATGCGGAAATGATGTCATAATGATTGTCGCCTGCTTTATCGAATTTAATAGCCCTTTGTTGAATGGATTCTTCGGCTATATCGAGGGAAATATGACGAACTCCGTTTTCCGGTTGGGTAGTCAGAACGGCTAGCTCTAAGGCATTTAGGGCGCGTCGTAAATCCCCGTTGGCATAATTTATCCAGTGCTCCCAGGCAGCGGAGTTAATATCGACTTGAAAACGACCTAGGCCACGTTCTACGTCCTTCAAGGCGTGTTCAAGACCAAGACGGATTTCTGGTGGGGTGAGAAGTTCGAGTCGAAAAAGCGTGGAGCGGCTAAGGAGCGCAGAGTTAAGTTCAAAGAAGGGATTCTCCGTTGTGGCTCCAATAAAGGTAATGGTTCCGTCCTCAACAGCTGGGAGAAGGGCATCTTGTTGACCTTTATTAAAGCGGTGGACTTCATCACAGAAAACTAAAGTGCGCTTTCCATAAAGATGCAGATCATCAGCAGCCTGTGTAATGATTTCACGAAGATCTTTGACGCCTGAGGTGACGGCATTGATGCGGACGAAGCGTGAGGTAGTTTTGGCCGCGATAACTTGCGCAAGGCTTGTTTTGCCAGTTCCAGGTGGGCCGTAGAGGATTAATGAAGAAACTCGGTCTGCCTCGATGGCCCTTCGTAGGAGTTTCCCTGGTCCAAGGATATGATTTTGACCGATATAGTCATCGAGCGTTCTTGGGCGCATGCGCTCTGCGAGGGGAGCGACTTGATGTTGATCAAAGGTTGCGGAAAAAAGATCCATAGTTGGTGCTCCTTCCTCTGGGCTTGATTAGAAAAAAACTTTAGTAAATTAGTTGGGTATACTCTTGACAAATCCCGAGTGTTTTTATAAGATATGAATGAAAGATCTTCAAAGAGTTCAAAGAGGATTTATCTCTTGGAAAAGAGGTGAGAGTGTTGAAACTCTCGACCAAAGGTCGGTATGGCGTCAAGGCTATGTTTGACTTAGCTCAACATATGGGCGAAGGCCCAATTTCATTGAAAAGCATTGCGGAGAGACAGGATATTTCTGAGCATTATCTAGAGCAGCTTATTTCTGGCTTGCGTAAAGCGGGACTCGTTAAGAGTGTTCGCGGGGCGCAGGGGGGCTATCTGTTGGGTAAAGAGCCAGATAAAATAAAAGTTGGGGATATTATTCGCGTGTTGGAAGGGCCGATTGCGCCGACTGATTGTGTATCTGAGGAGGACCCGGAATGTTGCTCTAAGGCAGAATTTTGTCCTACTAGGATAATTTGGGAGAAAGTCAGAGACTCCATCGCAGATGTTCTCGATTCCATTACACTCGAAACGATGCTTGAAGATGCCAAAAAGCGCGAAGCGGATAGAAGTTTATACATGTACTATATTTAACCCTTTGATTTCCAAAGAAATTATATGTCGGGAGGGAGCCCCATGAAGCGTATTTATTTAGATCATAGTGCTACGACTCCGGTTGATCCAGAAGTGGCTACGTTGATGATGACGTATTATACCGAAAAATATGGAAACCCGTCAAGTGTTCATAGCTTTGGTAGAGAGGCTAAACAAGCCTTGGAGCAGGCTCGCAGCCAAGTGGCAGAGTTAATTGGAGCCACACCTTCAGAAGTGACGTTTACCAGCGGTGGAACTGAGGCGGATAATCTAGCTATTCTTGGCACAGCAGAAGCGCTTCGCAAAAAGGGAAAGCATATTATTACATCTTGTATCGAGCATCACGCGGTATTAGAAACCTGTGAATACCTAGAAAAGAATGGGTTTGACTTAACGATTATCCCCGTCGATGAAGTAGGAATTCTCTCGGTTGAAGATGTGCGCAAGGCTATTCGACCAGATACCATATTGATTAGTGTGATGCATGCAAATAATGAGGTGGGATCGATTCAGCCGATTGCTGAAATTGGTAAATTGGCCAGGGAACACGGTATTACGTTTCATGTCGATGCTGTTCAGTCCCTCGGGAAGATCCCCATTAACGTTCAAGAAATGAATATAGACTTGTTAACAGTGTCGAGTCACAAAATTTACGGACCAAAAGGGGTAGGAGCACTGTATATTCGCAAAGGGGTACGGGTTATGCCTTTGGTTCACGGAGGAGGCCAAGAGAAGAAACGTCGTTCGGGAACAGAGAATACGCCTGGAATTATCGGATTTGGCAAAGCCTGTGAACTAGCAGGGCAAAGAATGGCTGAAGACGCTGAGCACCAGGAGAAATTACGCGACAAGCTGATGAACGGAATCTTAGGGAGTATTGATTACGTTAAAGTTAACGGACCTCTTGGGGAAAATCGCTTACCGAATAACGTTAACGTAAGTATACAGTATGTTGAAGGGGAATCGTTGCTTCTTTCGCTTGACATGCTGGGGATTGCCGCTTCAAGTGGCTCGGCCTGTACATCGGGCTCTCTCGACCCGTCTCACGTATTACTTGCTATGGGTCTTATCCACGAGATTGCCCACGGATCCCTTCGCTTTTCCTTAGGTCGTCAGAACACGGAAGAAGAGATTGATTATGTTCTTGAACAATTGCCGAAAATCGTAGAACGTTTGCGCATGATGTCGCCGCTTTATGATCAGGTTCTTAGGCAACAGAAACAAGCACAATAAGGAGTGAAGAAAAATGTATACAGAAAAAGTAATGGATCATTTTACGAATCCACGAAATGTCGGTGAAATTGAAAATGCTAATGGAGTCGGCGAAGTCGGTAACGCAAAATGTGGAGATATTATGCGTATTTATTTAGACATTGACGGAGACATTATTAAAGACGTGAAGTTTAAAACTTTTGGCTGCGGTGCGGCGGTCGCCACGAGCAGTATGGTCACGGAAATGGTTAAAGGAAAAACCATTGATGAAGCTTTGGTCATCTCTAATGCTGCTGTGGCAGAGGCCTTAGGGGGACTTCCACCAGCAAAAATGCACTGTTCGAATTTGGCTGCGGATGCACTTCATGCAGCGATTAAAGATTATCATGATAAACAGCAGAAAAAGGACTAGATGAAGTATGGGTCTAACAACGAAACCAAAAGTAGTTGTAGGTATGAGCGGCGGTGTGGATAGTTCCATGGCCGCCGCTTTGCTCAAAGAAGAAGGCTACGATGTCATTGGGGTTACCCTGCAGATTTGGGAATCGACAGGCCCTGAGGTGGAAGGGGGCTGCTGCTCTAACTCGGCCATTGATGATGCCAGGCGGGTTGCCTTTTTGTTGGGAATTCCTCATTATATCCTGAACTTTCGTTCGTATTTTGAGAAGACGGTGGTGGATTATTTCACACAGTCTTATTTGGCTGGAGAGACACCAAATCCATGTTTAGCCTGTAACAGGCATGTTAAGTTTGGCGAGATGCTCCGAAAAGCTCGGGGACTGGGGGCAGATTACATTGCAACCGGTCATTATGCACAAGTGTTACGGGATCCGGATAGTGAACGGTTTCTCTTAAGTAAAAGTGCAGATGCGCGCAAAGATCAGACCTACGCGCTCTACATGTTGACACAGGAACAGCTGGCCCATACTCTTTTTCCTTTGGCAGAGTATACAAAAGATCAAGTTCGAAACATGGCCCGAGAACGGGGCTTAGGGGTAGCCAATAAACCAGACAGTCAGGAGATCTGTTTTGTTCCTAACGATGATTATGCTTCTTTTGTCCAAGAAAGGTCAATTGACTTAATTAAACCAGGAAATTTTGTGGACCTTTCAGGGAAGAGTTTAGGTAGGCATCAAGGTATCATTCACTACACTGTAGGGCAGCGTAAGGGCCTCGGGGTTACATTTGGCAAACCAATGTTTGTAGTGGGTCTAAATCCTGTCAGCAATGAGGTTGTTCTAGGAGAAGACCTGGATATTTATACTGATACGCTCTGGGCCGACGATCTAAACTGGATATCCTTTTCGGATTTGAAAGAACCTCTGAAAGTTGAAGCAAAAATTCGGTATAACTCAGCAGGTGCTTCCGCAACGATATACCCCGGAGGAATCGAGGCAGACTATGGAGTCATGGTGCGTTTCGATGAACCGCAACGTGCGGTGACCCCGGGGCAAGCCGTCGTCTTTTATCAAGGCAACTTAGTAGTTGGTGGAGGAAGAATAATTTCCGATCCTCGAGGCCGACGTTAAGTCGGCGCATGCATAAATTGTAGAGCTACGGGGCAAAGTAGTTATAGAATTCTTTTAGCGAGGTGGAGGAACTAATGCGACGCACGCGAGAGATTATTGGACTACCTGTTTTGGACCTGAAAAATGGGGACTCAGTTGGGTGGGTACAAGACCTTATTCTTGACAATGACAAAGATGAGGTTGTTGGAATTCTCTTAGAGGGCGGGCACTTCTTCCAATCGACAAAAGGAATTCCTCGAAAAGCTATTGAAACGGTTGGTAAGGATGCCTTAGTCGTTCGTGAAAAAATGGTAGAAGAACTTAAGGGGACAAGATGGTCTGACAAGGTGGGGAATGAAGTTTATACCCAAGGTGGAGAAGCAAGAGGTACGATCGAAGATGTTTTTCTCGATGATTCCATAGAAAAAATGGTAGGATTCGAGGTTTCTGACGGACTCTTTGCTGACCTTCTTCACGGCCGGGGAACTATTATGAGGCCCCATGTCATGATCGATGGAAAAGATGTATTAATCGTTGATAACCAAGTATCCCCCTTGGATCAAGCAAATGAAGGGGGGGTACGATCATGAACTGTCCAGTTTGTTCAGGACGTGCAATTGGTAAAGTAGGAGTGGAGCAATTTTATTGCTGGGATTGCTGTGTTGAATTTACGACACAAACTGACAAAGTGGTTATTTACGATCTGGCAGAAGATGGTTCTCTAGTGGCTTGGGATGACCCAACTGTGGATACTGGAATTTCTGGCGCTGCTTTGGAATAATTCACAATTTATTTAAAGAGGCAAAGTCAACCTTTTGGATGCAACAGGGCACTAGATACTAGACTAGGGGTCAATGTAAGATATGAAACGATCTTGAATCATTAAAAGAAAAGCGCGCCCTTCGGCCCGCTTTTCTTTTGTACCAATCGGAAAGTATAAATTTCTGGTGGGTCCCTTCTCGCCATCACGGCACCTTGCCATCCTTGGCGGTGCACTAGCCTCGAACGTTCTGTTCGAGTCCTTGGCCGGCGCATAAGTGCAACTAGACAGCCGCCTTCGTCGAGGCTTGGCGCTAGCCAAGTTTTCTTTATAACTCATCGGACTTAACAGGGTGTTAGATGCAAGTTGAAGAACCGTCCCCGCTTCTTGCGTTTCTTGCATTTCTTGCATTTAAGGGAGGATAAGATGAACTTTAGGAAATGGAAATGGATTTTCACCGGAGCTTGTCTACTGTTGGGACTGTTACTCCTTTTCAAAGTGAGAGCGATTTTGGGTCCGTTCCTCTTGGCCTTTGTACTTGCCTATTTGTTGAACCCTTTAGTTGAAGGGTTGGAATGGTTGCGGATTAGTAGAAATAAGTCAATCGCGATTGTGTTCATCTTGATTGTTGTTGTTTTGGCGACCACCGTTCTTCTCATTCTCCCGATTATCTATAATGAGCTTAGTAAATTAGCGGTGATTTTACCAAATACGATTCAGTCGATCACAGAAAGGATCGATGGGTTTCGTGAACAGTTTAAAGCGACGGGTTTACCCAGTCGTGTGGCACTTGTATTAGATCAACATTTGGGTCAGGGAGAACTAATTATTGCTGATCGCCTTAATTCGTTTTTGACAAATTTGCCTAGTGCGCTGTCTACGGTTACACTTTACATATTATCCCCTGTGATTGCCATCTATTTTCTCGCAGATTGGAAAGTCCTTGGAGAAGGCTTTTTTCGAATAATTCCTCAACGTTGGAGAATGGAATGGCGAAGGCTTTGGCAAGACATTAATCATGTGATTCGGCAATTTGTACGAGGAAATCTAGTTGTCGCTGTGATTGTAGGGATACTGATAGGGATTGGTGTTAAACTTGTGGGGATGGAGTATGCCTTGTTAATTGGTTTGATCTGTGGGATTTTTGACCTTATTCCGTACTTCGGGCCTGTGCTCGGGGCAGTGCCTTCTGTTTTGTTAGCCTTAACGAAGTCCCCAGTTATGGCCTTTAAAGTTGCTTTGATCATTTTATTGGTGCAACAACTCGAGGGAAACATCATCTCCCCTAAGCTCATGGGTGAAAGCGTGGGGCTTCATCCACTCTGGGTCGTTTTTTCCCTTTTAGCTTGTGGAGAACTTGCTGGATTTTGGGGAATGTTCTTGGCAGTCCCCTTAGCGGCAGTGATCCGAGTCGTTTTTAATCATATTTATTTTAGGTTGGTTTCGACTAAGGTCTAATGTTGTTGACAAATAAGACATCCCCTGTATATACTTTAGAAACGATGGGAATTTTGTAAAACAAATGGAAATAAAAGTATCGATAGCCCGTAAAAAGAGCAGGGTGGTACCGTGAAAAATCTCGTCCCTGATTGATATAGGGTTTGGGATTATTTTTTTTAGGAATTTTAAAGGAGTGTCGTGAATGTATACAGGAAATGAATTAAGGGACATGTTTCTTAAATATTTTAAGGCTAAGGGACACAGAATTCTGCCCAGTGCCTCGCTTATTCCCAAAGATGACCCGACTCTTTTGTTGACGGTCGCGGGCATGGTTCCCTTCAAACCCTATTTTCAACGTCGGGTCGAACCCCCCTTTCCGCGCGCCACGACAGCCCAGAAATGTGTTCGTACCCCCGACCTTGAAGTGGTTGGTAAAACAGCCCGCCATCATACTTATTTTGAAATGTTAGGAAATTTTTCATTTGGAGATTATTTTAAAAATGAAGCAATCCCCTGGGCCTGGGAGTATATAACAGAAGTATTAAAAATTCCGGTTGAAAAACTCTGGGTGACGATCTACCCAGAAGATGAAGACGCGAAAAAGATATGGGAGAAGGCCGGCGTCAAGGCCGAACGAATCATAGGGGATCCTGAGAATTTTTGGGCAGCCGGTCCTACGGGTCCTTGTGGACCCTGTTCAGAGATTTATGTTGATCTTGGAGAAGCAAGAGGGTGCGGCAAGCCCGATTGTGGCGCGGGTAGTTGTGATTGTGATCGCTTTTTGGAAATCTGGAATTTGGTCTTCATGCAGTATAACCGGGATGAAGCGGGTGTGTTAACCCCTCTTCCGAAACAAAACATTGATACAGGTATGGGCTTAGAACGAATCGCGTCTGTCATGCAAGGGGTTGAGACCAATTTTGATACGGATCTCTTCCGTCCCATTATTGACTATGTAGCTGGATTGGCAGGACTTAACTATAAAGATGATCCCAAAAGTGACATGGCTCTAAAGGTGGTAGCGGATCACGTTCGGGCGGTATCGTTTATGTTGGCTGATGGAATTAGGCCCAATAATGAAGGCCGAGGGTATGTCCTCCGACGGATTCTACGCCGCGCTGTTCGGTATGCCAAACTCTTAGGGATTGAAAAACCGTTCCTAGAATCTGTCTTTAGAATTATCCAAAGGGACTATGCTCATGCCTATCCGGAACTTCAGGAAAATGAGAATTTTATCTTGAACCATTTAAGCTTGGAAGAGAAGAACTTCCAGGCAACTCTGGAGCAAGGCACGCAAATGTTGCAGGAAAAGGTCAAGGAACTTCTAAAAAAAGAAAAGACGGTTTTAACCGGACCGGATGCCTTCTATCTCTATGAAACCTATGGCTTCCCAGCGGAGTTAACGGAAGAAATGCTTGCCGAACAAGGTCTATCCGTGGATATGCCCGCTTTTCAAACGTCAGCAGAGGAGCATCGCCTGCGGGCTAAAGAACAATCTCAAAAAATGCGTGCAGTGGTTGAAAGCCCAGAATTAATGGAAAAGGCAAAACACTTAGGAGCTACGCCTTTTGTGGGATATGATACAATTTCATCGTCTGTCAGGATTGAGGGTTTGTTTGTCGATGGCAAGGAGAGGGAGGACGTCGGAGAAGGGGAAGAAGTTATGGTCTTCCTTTCTGCGACTCCGTTTTATGCGGAAAGCGGTGGTCAGGTTTCAGATGTCGGAGTGCTCAAAACTCCTCGGGCTGAGGCTCGAGTGCTTGAAGTGAAAAAAGGTGTCACTGGGACCCTTTATCATCGCCTCAGCGTCACGACAGGGGTATTCCACGTTGGTGAACTAGTGGAAGCGGAAATTAATAACCTTGAGCGTCAGGCCACGACTCGCCATCACAGTGCAACTCACCTCCTTCAGGCTGCCCTGCGTTCCGTTCTAGGGGAACACGTTCAGCAAGCGGGGTCTTTAGTGACGCCGGAGCGCCTGCGGTTTGACTTTACTCATTTTTCTCCGTTGACCCCAGATGGACTGAGGGCAGTAGAGGCTCTTATTAACGAAGCAGTGTTAAAGAATATGCCAGTTGATGCGACGGAAATGTCGTTAACCGAGGCAAAATCAAGTGGAGCTACGGCACTTTTCGGGGAGAAATATGGAGAGACTGTTCGTGTCGTCCGCATGGGGATGTTCAGTCAAGAATTGTGCGGGGGGACTCATGTCAAAAACACGGGAGAAATTGGGCTCGTTAAAATCCTGAGCGAGGGGGGGATCGGGGCAGGCCTACGCCGGATTGAAGCGGTAGCCGGATTAGAAGCCTTAGCCTATCTTCGCACTCTTGATGAGCAGGTGATGGAAGTTGCCCAAACCCTTAAAGCTCAGCCTACAGAAGTGGGTAAGCGTGTCAACGGACTGGTGGCTCAAGTTAAAGACCTTGAACGGGAAATAGGACAACTTCAAGCAAAGCTCGGCAAGAATGAAGCGGAAGGGTTACTCAAGCGTGTTCAGGAGATCGAAGGGATTCCTGTCATATCTGCTCAGGTGCATGTCTCGGATATGGAGGGCCTTCGTCAAATGGCGGATCTTTTACGTCCCAAACTTAAAACCGGGGTTATCGTCTTGGGGGCAGTGAGCGAAGGAAAGGTTAATTTCGTAACGGTCGTTAGTCCAACAGGTTTAAGTGGGCTTCATGCCGGGCAGATTATTAAAGAAGTGGCCAAGATTACAGGGGGCAGTGGTGGTGGTCGTCCGGACATGGCCCAAGCTGGTGGAAAAGATCCCGGAAAACTAGGTGAAGCTATCGATCGCGTCCCAACAATTCTCCGGGGATTTCTTAAAAAATAGAGGAAAACTGCAGGGACGCCAAGAATATCCTTTGAGAAGACCGAACAGAGGATGGCGAAAGGGGGACAGGAAATTGGATCGAATGGAAGAAACCATGATGTTTAAGGCTGTGGGAGAGGACGTTTCTGCCCACGATATTTTGCAGAAGGTGTATGCCGCTTTGCAGGAAAAAGGGTATGACCCTATAAACCAGATGGTTGGCTATTTGATGTCCGGCGACCCTGTATATATTACTAGCCACAATCAGGCGAGAGCGATGATTCGTAAACTTGAACGCTTTGAGTTAATCGAAGAACTAGTCAGAACCTATTTGCAAGCCAAATAATTGTGTCGTACCGAAACCCTCACTGGATGTGGTGAGGGTTTCGACGTTTAGGAAGCGTTAACCATGAACTTCTGATTCGAAAGGAGAATCGAATATGCGTCAAGTTAAGCTTGGCTTATGGGGGCCTGAAGTCTCGGAGGTGTGCTTTGGAAGCTTGGCCATATCTCCGTTACAGGGACGTGTAACGGAAGCGGAAGGAGCTTCCGTTCTGCGGTACGCACTGGAACAAGGGATTAATTGGATTGATACGGCGGAAATCTATGACAATTATGCACAAATTGCGAAGGCAACTGAGGGCTATCCGGACGTTCAAATTATCAGTAAATCTTACTCTGTTTCGGCCGAGGAAATGCGGCTCAGTTTGGAAAAGGCGCGAACCGCTCTCAAACGTGAAACACTTGACTTTTTTCTGCTTCATGAACAGGAAAGCGCTTTAACCCTGAAAGGGCATTCGAGGGCTTGGGAAGAACTTTTAAGGGCTAAGGAAAAAGGTATCGTGCGCCGGATTGGGATTTCCACGCATGCTGTGGCTGGAGTTAGGGCTGGAGCGCTCCAACCTGGTCTTGATGTGATTCATCCCATTTTGAATTATCAGGGTCTAGGAATTATTGATGGAACGTTAGACGAAATGCTCGAAGCTATTTCATTTGCCGCGGAATTGGGCATCGGGATTTACGCTATGAAGATTTTCGGGGGTGGGCATTTAAGTCATGACCCGGAAAAGGCTATAAACTTCGTCAGAGGGGTTCCGGGAGTGCAAGGGATGGCCTTGGGAATGTCTAGCCGGGAAGAAGTAGATTATAACCTTCTCTTGTTGTCTGGACAAGAGGTTCCAAGGAACTTGAGGGAAAAAGTTAAGCACAGAGAGCGAAAACTTTATATTGCAGATTGGTGCCAAGGGTGTGGGCTTTGCTTGGAAGCCTGCCCTCAGGGTGCTTTGAGTATTGAAAAGATCGCCGTAGTAGATAATAAGGCGTGTGTGCTTTGTGGGTATTGCGGGAGAGTTTGTCCGCACTTTTGCCTGAAGATTGTGTAAGGTAGGAAGACCGAGGCACGACGAGGGTGTGCATGTTGGGGGGAGCTGGTGGGCTTCGCTTCGCTTCGCACACTGTCGTTTGACGCTCAGCTCCGGCACGCAACTCCCCCTGCTCAGGGGTCTAGTCGTGAGGGTGCTTGGGATGCAGCAAATTCACCTCGGCTCTTGCTTTGATAGGAGAGGCTGGGAAACGGAGATATGGGTAAGGTTGATTTGGAGGGATATCATGCGGATTATGGGGTTGGATTTTGGGTCGAAGACCATTGGGGTGGCAGTAAGTGATGCTCTATTATGGACGGCTCAGGGGGTTAAGACGATCAGGCGTTCAAAGACGGAGCTCGATGAGTTACGTGAACTCATTCGCGAATATGAGGTTAACGAGATCGTAATAGGCTATCCTAGAAATATGAATGGAACTCTGGGACCCCGTTGTGAATTGACCGATGAGTTTGCCAAGGTTTTGCGTCTGGAGTTTGAGCTTCCGGTGGAGTTATGGGATGAACGTTTAAGCACAGTGGCTGCACAGCGGACGCTGCTTGAAGCGGATGTGTCGCGCGCTAAACGAAAGCTTGTAATAGACAAGATGGCGGCTGTTTTTATACTGCAAGGGTATCTCGATCGTCGGCAGTCTAAAAATAGGCAACTATGATTATTTGACAATCATTACCTACAATAGTACAATGACCATATTCTTTAATAAGAGGTGAATCACATGACTGAACATCCACATGATCACGACCATGATGAGCGTGACGCTGAAGAGTTTGACACAGTCGTTCTCACAGATGATGAGGGAAAAGACCACGAGTTTCTCCATCTCGATACCTTGGAACTTGAAGGCTCGACATACTTTGTATTGATGCCTATCTCAGAAGATGAATCCGAAGATGAGGATGCCGATGAGGCTATTATCCTTAAACTCGGCAAAGATGCTGAGGGAGGCGAAATGCTACTTGACATCGAAGATGATGAAGAGTGGGAAAAAGTGGCTGACGCTTGGGAGAACTTGGTAGAATCCGAAGAAGAATAAGAGAATAACCTTTACATGCGTATAGGTAACTAGAAGAACTCGCTGAGAGCATCTCGGCGAGTTCTTCTAGTTCTCACATCTGCCGAATTCCTTTCCGTGTTTTCAGCCGCAAATACTTCAGTTAAGGGATGATTCAACAAAAAAGCAACAAAAATTGAATTCGCACTCGGAATTTTAGACTAGAAGTGGTATTCTATCTTATATGGGTTTAGACATTTTTTCTGAATGAAACGATTTATGGTAAGGAGATGGAGTTTCGTGTGGAAAGAATTTAGAGATTTTGCAATGAAAGGCAATATTGTTGATTTAGCCATAGGTGTTGTGATTGGTGGCGCTTTTGGGAAGATCGTAACCTCTCTCGTCAATGATATGATTATGCCGTTAGTGGGGATCTTGCTAGGAAAAGTTGACTTTTCCAATTTATTCATCGTTCTTGGTAATGGACATTTCAAAACGATGGATGAAGCAAAAAAAGCGGGAGTCGCTACCTTGAATTATGGACTTTTTATCAATAACATTATAGATTTTTTGATTGTCGCTCTCTCCATTTTCTTTGTAATTAAGCAACTTAGTCGTTTAACGAAAAAGAAAGAAGCAGAAGTCGTCGCTCCTAAGACGAAACAATGTGACTATTGTTTTACGGAAATCCCGATTGCAGCGACACGATGTCCTCATTGTACCTCAATGCTCAATCCTGCCACGAAATTTTAAGCTTAGTATTTGCTCTAATCACACAAAAAGGTAACCTATGGCTAAGAAGAGTCGCGGGTTACCTTTTGTGTTGCCCTACTTTCTTACGTCCCATTAATACACTGCGTTATTTTCTAAAAGGGTAAATTATTTCAGAGATAATCGTGGAACACTACGGAAATACTAACGTTTAAAAAGAGGAGGTATCGGTGATAAAGAAGTACACAAGACAATCGTGGATGTGGGCCCTTACTAAGGCCTTAACGGTTCCTTTTTTGATATTACTGCTTGGAGGATGCACCCCTCCTTCAAGCCAGCCCCCTGAGGCTAAGATACTTTCTAATCAAACGACAGAGAATCAAGAGAGGGGGGGAATTGAATTACTGCCAGAGGGGACTAAAGTAGACGATTTGGATCTAAGTGGCAGTTCAGCTTCTGAAGCGGAGGAGAAAATCAAGGAATGGGCGAAGGACAAGCTGGAAGAAACCCGTGTCCTGTTGTACAATGAAACAGAGATGCCAATTACGTTGAAAGACATGGGCATTGCTTTGGATCAGCAGAAGACGATGGACGATATCGCGCGTAACCCCGGAACGGCTCTGCAGAGCGTACTGAAAGTCGATACGGTCAAAGACAAGCAATCCCTTCAGGAGAAACTTAAAAAATTTAGTCGACCAGCTAAAAATGCCGCCTATAAGATTGAAAAAGACAAGTTTGTCATTACGCCGGCAGAGAGCGGTCGGACGGTTGATACGGATAAATTGATTATTACTATTCAAAAGGCTCCATTAAGCGAGGTTCCGAGCCGGATTGGCATACCGATGGTTGAGGTGCCAGCATCAGTTAGCACAGAAGCGGTCAAGGTTTTAGCCTTTGATACCGTTATAGGAGAGTATACTACGAAGTTTGCTGTCCAAGAGAAAAACAGGTCCGCAAATTTGGTTGTGGCTGCCAAGGCTTTGGATCGCAAAGTTATTCGTCCAGGAGAGATTTTTTCCTTCAACAACACAGTCGGTCCTCGAGAACCAGAAACAGGATATAAAGATGCCTACGTAATTGTCAATGGTGAGTATGTGCAAGGAATAGGAGGGGGCGTATGCCAGGTGTCCTCGACCCTTTATAATGCCGTACTCTTAGGTAATTTAAAAGTGGTAGAACGGATGCCGCATGCTGTAGCTGTAAGTTATGTTGCTGCGGGTCAAGATGCAACGGTTAATTATCCTAATCTTGATTTCAAGTTCCAAAATGATACGGCCAACTTGCTTTATTTGCGGTCAGACGTTAAAAACGGTATTCTAACTCTCCAAATTTGGGGGAAGAAGACGGACAAATCCGTACGTATTGAACGACAAGTTGAGAAAGAAATAAACTATAAGACGGAAAAGAGGCCAGATCGAAATCTGGCCTCGGGTCTGGTTGTTCAGGAACAGACAGGTGCCAAGGGCCTTATAGTAAACACTTGGAAGGTCGTGCGTGATGGTACTGGAAAAGAGACAAAGCAGTTCCTAAGTCGGGATTCCTATGCTCCCACGAATCGCATTTTACGCGTTGGTGCTCGAGGCCTTTCTTAAAGCATGTTTGAAAGAGAGATGAAACTATGTCCCCGAGAAAGAAAAGACGGTGGAAAAAATTTACGGGATTTTTTCTGGTTCTCATAATTGGGGGCTTAGGATATTTAGCTTGGTGGAATTGGGCCACACAGCCTTACTCCACCTCAGGTAACAGTGAGAAAATCACGATTGCTTCGGGGACTACAGCATCTCAATTGGCAGAAGAATTACAGCAGCGTCATCTTATACGCAGTGCATTCGCGTTTAAGTATTTAGCCCGTACCCAGCAAACCAATTTCAAGATTTATGTGGGGGATTATGTATTCTCTCCGGCCATGTCTCCTGACGAAATTATTAAAATCTTACTCAAGGGTTCAGCCTTAGCTGATATCCGAGTGACCATCCCAGAAGGGTATTCCACAGAACAAATTATCGGGCTACTGGTGCAGAAGGGGATTGGTAGTAAAGAGGAGTTTACAAAAGTTGTCATGGAGGACTCGTTTTCGTATCCGTTTCTGCAGGGTGCACCAAAAGGAATTCACCGTTTAGAAGGTTATTTATTTCCCAATACTTACGCAATCGATGATAAAACAAGTCCGCATGCAGTGATCGATATGCTCCTCCAACAGTTTTCGAAAGAGGTTACGCCGGAAGTGCAGAAACAGCTTGATACTATGAAACTTTCCGTTCCTCAGTGGGTTACCTTAGGCTCTCTGGTTGAAAAAGAGGCGGTGAAAGAATCGGATCGTCCCTTGATTGCTTCGGTGATCATGAATCGATTAAAGATTAACCAGCCCCTTCAAATTGATGCCACAATTCAGTTTTTGCTGGGCAATCCAAAACCAAAACTTTATAACAAGGATCTTCAGATTCTCTCTCCGTATAATACATATCTTAACTTAGGATTGCCGCCGGGACCGATTGCCAACCCAGGACATGCCTCCCTGCAAGCGGCATTGTATCCGGCTCAAACGGATTTTCTGTACTATGTGGCCAAAAAAGATGGCTATCATGCGTTTGCTAAAACGTATGCGGAGCATTTGAAAAACGTAAAATTGTATCAGTGAGGGTTCTAGCGAGATGGATTTTGCACGTTCATCCCGAAACTCCGTTGCTGCGAACTGGAATGGACGTTATAGTGAATGCGCTAAGCCACTTTTCTGGTCCTTATTGGGGTTATTTAGACATTTCTAAAATTTGCTGAACGTCTTTATCTCCTCTGCCGGAAAGATTGACGATGATGATTTGCTCTGGGGTTAAGGTGGGGGCGAGTTTGAATGAATAAGCGACAGCGTGTGCGCTCTCCAGGGCGGGGATTATGCCTTCGGTCCTGGAAAGTCTGTGGAAAGCGTCGAGGGATTCCTGGTCTGTTACGCTTACATACTCGGCACGGCCGATGTCTTTGAGGTAGCTGTGTTCGGGTCCAACGCCAGGGTAGTCTAGACCTGCTGAAATGGAATGGGTGGCGAGGGGTTCGCCCTGTTCGTCTGCCATGACGTAACATTTAAAGCCGTGCACGATTCCGGGTGCTCCGGCTGAGAGGGGAGCGGCGTGTTTTCCTGTTTCAAGACCTAAGCCGGCTGGTTCAACTCCAATAAGTCTGACACTTGGGTCGGGGATAAAGTTAGCAAACATGCCGATGGCGTTGCTTCCACCGCCGACACAGGCCATGACAGCATCCGGGAGTTTTCCCTCGGCTTCCAGGATCTGTTGGCGTGCTTCTCGTGAAATGATCGACTGGAAGTGTTTGACGAGTGTTGGGAAGGGATGGGGCCCTACGGCAGAGCCAAGCATATAAAACGTGGTTTCATAGTTCGTGGCGAAATCCCCAAGGGCTGCATCTACGGCATCTTTCAGGGTGCGAGATCCAGCTGTAACCGAGATCACCTTAGCTCCTAAGAGTTCCATGCGAAAGACATTAAGGGATTGGCGTTTTGTGTCCTCTTCTCCCATGTAGATAACGCATTCCATGTCAAAAAGGGCACAGGCTGTGGCTGTAGCTACGCCGTGTTGCCCAGCTCCGGTCTCTGCGATGACCCGTTTGACGCCCATGCGTTTGGCGAGCAAGGCTTGACCAAGGACATTGTTGATTTTATGCGCACCGGTATGATTTAAATCTTCACGTTTGAGATAGATTTTCGCGCCCCCTAATTGTTTAGAAAGCTTTTCCGCATAGTAGAGGGGGTTTGGGCGGCCGACATACTGACGCAGATAATAGTCGAGCTCTTC
Source organism: Desulfosporosinus metallidurans (assembly GCF_001936615.1). Taxonomy (GTDB): domain Bacteria; phylum Bacillota; class Desulfitobacteriia; order Desulfitobacteriales; family Desulfitobacteriaceae; genus Desulfosporosinus; species Desulfosporosinus metallidurans. The sequence goes on along the minus strand of NZ_MLBF01000010.1, from coordinate 69,359 downwards.
ATTGAAAGCTGGGTCATCCTTATACGTTTCAAAGGCATCGTCCAATTGATTCAGGGCGTCTTGTAATTGGGGTGGAACAAAACTTCCGCCATACTCACCAAAATAACCTTTTTCCATCATAGAACCCTCCATCTCATGATTTTTGTAAATAAAAAAACTCTCCGCCCTTTAGAAGGACGGAAAGTTGATTTCCATTATGCCACCTTTTTCGTACAGGCTCTACATAGAAAATGTAAATGCCCGCAGTTCAAACTTAGATACGAAGAAGGATACGAATCTCGTGCATATAGAAAACTTGGCTAGCGCCAAGCCTCAGCGAAGGCGGTCGCCTTAGTTGCACTTATGCCACCCGAAATTTATACTTTCTGCTTGGTATAATTAAGCAGATGCGGAGAGTCGGCCTCTCGATATCCGTGTTTCTGTAACGGGAAACCCCCGGTATCACCTACTGACGCTTAGCGTGTTCGGATTACGACTCTGAGATCCATTCGGTCTACGGGAACTGTATCAGACTTTCACCTTCTCTGACTCGCTAAAACATTCCTCAAAGACGTACTAATTCTCGTCATTGTCTTGTGCTATGATTTTCTGTATTGTAATATAGCAGAAAGCTTTCGTCAAGGGGTGTTAGGTAAAAGATTTTAAAAGCGAGACGGGGCGAGATGGCTTTTGCCCGTTCTACTTCCGCACCATTAATTTTTTAATGGCCCGATCGAGACCTTCTAAGGTTAATTCATACATGGGAAAGGTGTCGCGCACCATTTTTATGGTTTGGTACCCGTGAACTCGTTCCCAATACCCCTCTGGAATAGGGTTGAGCCAGACGTTATAGGGGAACTTCTTAGCGATACGCTGTAACCAAGTAATTCCGGGTTCATCGTTTCCTAAATCCCAAAAGATGTTACCATCGCTCATCATGAGTTCGCTGGGAGCCATGGACGCATCCCCGATGATGATTACTTTGTAATCTGAATTAAGCGAACGTAAAATATCTTCAGTTTTGATCGCTTTGCGTGGATTACAAGAACCATCTAAATACAGAAGATCATAGATGCAGTTGTGGAAGTAATAGAACTTCAAATCCTTGAAATGGGAAGACTTGTGCACAGCGGAGAAGAGTTGGCTACAGATTTTGGCATAAGAAACCATCGAACCACCCGCATCCATCATTACAATCACTTTGACTGAATTTTTGCGGGGCCTTGTCCAAACGAGCTTTAATTGCCCAGCATTCTTGCAGGTTTCATCAATCGTATCCTCTAAATCAAGTTGATCTTTGACCCCATCAAGGCGGGTGCTAAACTGGCGCAAACGACGTAATGCAACTTCAAACTGACGCACACCTAAGGTCGTGTCACTGCGGTAATCCCGGTAATTTCGCTCGCTTGCTACTTTGACTGCGGATTGACCGTGTGAATCCCCACCGATTCTAACTCCTCCTGGATGAAACCCAGAGTGCCCGAAGGGCGAGGTCCCTCCTGTACCGATCCAAGTGTTTCCACCGTGATGAGGTCCATCTTGTTTGCGCAAACGTTCTTCCAAAGAGGTTTTTAAACTCTCCCAATCGGGTAAACCTAGTTTCTTTAAGAGCTCGTTTCGTTCTTCTTCGGAAAACATTTTGGCGGGCAAGGGATTGGCCATCCATTCGGAAACCTGATCTAATAATTGTTCAGGGGTTTCAATCCCTTGAAAATACGACTGAAAGGCTAGGTCGTATTGGTCAAAGTGGCTTTCACTCTTAACTAAGACCGCTCTGGCAAGGTAGTAAAACCCTGATAGACTTGATTCAGCTAAACCGACACTAAGTGCTTCCATCAAAGTCATCCATTCAGTTATCGAAACAGGAACACCCTCACGTCGTAATTGATAAAAAAAGTTTGTATACATATTCGTTTACCAGCCACGAGTTTTGGCACGAGACGGATTTTCAGTCCCGCGTGTATGGAGCTGCCTTAAGGTCAAATCAAAATCCTGGTTCTTTTTTAACAAGGCCCCTAAGAAAGGGATTTCCTGAGAAATCTTATCGGGCTGGATACCACCGATCGTCAAGGCCTGTACCCAATCGAGAAGTTCGCTGGTACTCGGTTTTTTCTGTAAACCAGAGATGCTGCGCAACCAATAGAACGATTTCAAAGCTTCCGCCAGTAATTTCTCTTCCAACTCAGGAAAATGGACATGCACAATCTCTTCCATCATTTCTTTGTCAGGAAAGTCAATGTAGTGAAAAACACAACGCCGCAGAAAAGCATCGGGGAGTTCTTTTTCTGCATTGCTCGTGATGATCACAATCGGTCGATGTTTCGTCGTAATGGTTTCCCCTGTTTCAGGTATGTAAAAATTCATAACGTCCAATTCCCAGAGTAAATCATTGGGAAACTCTAAGTCAGCTTTATCGATTTCATCAATTAATAGTACAACCCGTTCGGTTGATTCAAAGGCCTCTCCTAGTTTACCTAATTTAATATACTGTTTAATGTTGGAAACATTCTGCTCACCGAATTGACTGTCATAGAGACGCTGGACAGTGTCATAAACATAAAGACCATCTTGAGCTTTTGTGGTCGATTTAATATTCCAGATAATTAAGCGCAAACCCAAAGAACGTGCAATGCTTTCGGCTAAGACTGTTTTGCCTGTGCCTGGTTCCCCTTTGATTAGGAGCGGCCTCTTTAAGGCTACGGAGATATTTACACTGTTGCGGAGATCATCTGAAACGATGTAATCGTCAGTTCCTTGATAGAGTAGTTGATCATTCATTCTGAAAGTGTCCTCCTCATCGTCTTTGAACTTATTGTAACTGTATAATACCACTAATTGTATATAGTTTGCTAAAATAATACCTGTTTTCATTATTCCATAAAAGCATGGAGAGAGTACGATTTTGTTGACAGGAGAATGTCAAACCTGAGCAGAAGGCAACTCTTATTTGGGGAAGAGGACAAGTGCTTGATTTTGGGGTATAGTATTGATACAAGAAAAGCATAATACTTAATAGTTAGGGGAATTTTTCATGAAAAAACCTGAGTTATTGGCTCCAGCGGGAGATTGGGAAAAGTTAACGTATGCGCTGGCTTATGGAGCGGATGCGGTTTATATGGGCGGTCAGGCTTTTGGGTTGCGGGCTTATGCGGGAAATTTCGGCTTGGAGGAAATGAAGAAAGCGGTAAGCTGGACGCATGGGTTGGGCAAGAAACTATATGTTACAGTGAATATTTTCGCCCACGAAGCGGATTTCGAGGAACTTCCAGCTTATCTAAAGCAGTTAGAAAGGCTGGGGGTGGACGGGGCAATTGTCTCTGACCCGGGCGTCATTGCGATGGCTCAGGAAGTTGCTCCTCGTCTGCCTCTTCATTTAAGTACCCAAGCGAATAACACGAATTCGTATTCCGTACGCTTTTGGCTTAAGCAAGGGATCGAACGGGTCGTCCTCGCTCGGGAGCTGACGCTTGAGGAACTGCGGAATATGCGTTCCAAGGTGGATGGAGGACTGGAGATCTTTATCCATGGAGCGATGTGCATGTCCTATTCTGGACGGTGTTTATTGAGTAACTATTTGACAGGACGGGATGCCAACCGAGGGGAATGTACTCAGCCTTGTCGGTGGGGATATGCCCTGGTGGAGGAAAAACGGCCGGGGGAAGTATTTCCAATTGAGGAAGATGAACGAGGGACGTATGTTTTTAACTCCCACGATTTATGCCTTTTGCCCCATCTGCCCTTGTTAAAGCCTTTCAACTTTGATAGCTTTAAGATCGAAGGACGAATGAAAAGCGTTCAATATGTCGCTAGTACGGTCAAGGTCTATCGGGAAGCGATCGATACTCTGTGGGAGGAGGGGGAGAAAGCCTTTCAAGCGAAGCTTCCTCAGTGGTTGGAAGAGCTGGATAAAGTCAGTCACCGGGATTATTCAGCAGGGTTCCTCTTCGGAAAGCCAGGGGCTAAGTCGCATAACTTAGAGTCCTCCCATTATGTGCGGGATTATGACTTTGTGGGGGTCAGTTTGGATGACGAGGAAACTGAAAACTACTCCGCAGACGCTACTGATAAAAACGCGGCGTGGATTGAACAACGAAACCACTTTAAGCGCGGAGAGGTTTTGGAAGTTCTGACTCCGAGGGGAGAATCTTGGTCGTTCGAAGTTACTGAGATGTGGGATGCTGAAGGGGCACCCATCGAAGTGGCCCGCCATGCCCAGCAAAAGATCAGGATGACAGTACCGGAGAGGATTCTCCCGTTTAGCATTTTGCGTCGGGCGAAAAGTGAGAAAAAGTAGATTAGATAAAGGGGGACAAGTGGATGGATTCCTCTTCCATGAACAAGAGAGAACCCAAAGTAGATTCTCCGTTTACAGATGCAGATGTTGTAGTGAAAGCGCGCTTAGAACGGGTGGAGATGCAAATGTTAGATAAACTTGTCGAGGGCTTAGGTCATCTAGGTATCGTAACAACGACGAACAAAGCGCAAGGCGAAGTTATGATTCAAACGACGAAGCATTGTTGGCCAGAGTTGAAGAAAGCCATTGAAAAGATGCCTTTTGAGATAGAGTTTATTTGAAGAATAGTTAAGATTAAGGGAGAATAGCTGATGAATTTTCCAGAAGTACAGAAGGATCTTGATGTGAACTTATATGCGAATACTGACCTTATTATCAAAGCCCGCATAGATCGTTCGGAAATCCAAATGTTATGCAAACTTGTAGAGGGGTTGGGCCATCTTGGTATCGTGACAACGACGAACAAAGAGTTAGGAGAAGTGATGATTCAAACGACGAAGGATTGCTGGTCAGAGTTGAAAAAGATACTAGAAAAGATGCCATTGGAGATTGATTATATTTGAAACAATAAGAAGAAGGAACTCGAGTCGAGTTCCTTCTTCTTATTGACGATCCCGCCACTTCCGACAGAAGAGACTTCTCCTAGACTAACTTAATTAGCCAGGTTCACTTTGATTTTCTGGATTGTTTCCAGAGGAAGGCCTGTGATTTTGGCAATAATTATTGGGTCAATCCCCTCAATTAACGCGTTACGAGCATCTTCGAGCTTGCCTTCCAGCCTACCTTCTAGCTTGGCTTTTTCTGCCACAATAGGATTATACAAGGTTCTAGTCATGCTCAGCACCTCCTCGTTTAGCTTTTCATCGTTTACATATCTGCTGTTTAAGTATCTAAAGAGTTCTTCATTAGCTAAGAGTATTTTTAACGAGGTGAGCATCAGAAATGTCGAAATTATAAGAGAAAGGGAAGGTTCCAGGACCCTGCGCTGAACGGTGAGCGGAAGTGAACCGTTCAGCCGAGTAGGTGAATTATTCTTCATTGAAATTGACAGCACGGGTCATTGGGGACAGACCCCGTGGGAAGGTTAGAACTCCTGCAAAATGGCAACATTTTATGTAGGAGGGATAGATTAATATGATCCGACTAAGAAAAGAAGAAGGTTATACCCTAATCGAGCTCATGATTGTCATAGCGATCGTGGGGGTTCTGGCATTTCCTGAAATGGAGCAGGTTAGAACATCTGCGAAACTTACCGGGGTTCAATCAAACTACAGATCAGTCATAGCGACAATTTACGGACTGCAGAGCACGGAGGATGTAGCCACAAAATTAACGTCTCTTTTTGGTAATTCGGTGAGCCCTAAAGTTGAAGATATGACAAATCCAATGACCCACAAGATGGGTGTGGCAACTGCAGTGGATCATACCGGCGAACCAGCAGCAGTCTATGTATTAGACAGGACTGTGACCACAATACCATCAGGGGTTGAGCAGTCAGAATATAAAGGAGCAGTCGTAGCAATAGTACAAGCGGACAATAGTGTAGTCGTCTATGGCTGTGACGAAGCTGGTAAGCTGATGACAGGATTACAAAGGACGATACAATTATGATATTGTAATTGGCTAGGATACAGAATCCGCATTTTTACAAACACTAGACAAGAATTCTTGTCTAGTGTTTGCGTCTCCTTTCGATTTGAGGCCACCCGAGGGGAACGAAAAGGACGATAAATGCTCTATACCTATGCCCATGTTCTAGCTTGTTCAGAGCATGAACGATGGGAAATCCTCCAAGGCGTTCCCTATGCTATGTCACCAGCGCCCACTATCCGACACCAGGAGGTAGCAGGAGCGCTTTATCGAATTCTTGGTAATTACATGCAGGGGAAGGCTTGTCGAGTCTTCATTACGCCACTAGATGTATTATTGACGGAGGGGCAAGAGCCGGATGAGCAGATTCAAACCGTTATCCAACCGGATGTGTTTGTTGTCTGTGACAAATCCAAGTTAATAAACGTCGCTGCAAAGGTGCACCGGATTAGATTATCGAAGTACTCTCTCCCGCTACGGCTAGAAAAGACCGCAGGGAAAAATTTCTCCTTTATGATAAGCATGGCGTTAAAGAATATTGGCTCGTAGAACCTGATGCTAAACTGATGACTGCTTTTATCTTAAAAGACGATCAGTATGGCCGTCCTACTATATACAGCGATGAAGAAGAAATGAAGCCATCGATTTTTACCGATCTGATCGTAAATCAGACTGAAGTCTTTGCCAATATAGAGGTTGAGGAAGATTGACACTCTTTCTGTGAATGTGAGACACCTGCATAGTGTTAACCTTGAAGAATCCCGGAATGCCTATTGTAGCCGGCTTATGGGAATTATTACCAATTACTTATAATCTTGTCGAATCTTGGTGTGGTCCCCGCAGGGAGCGGACGACGATTGGAGGACGTTCCCTCCCCGTGAAACGAGGTGAGCATCAGAAATGTCGAATTATAAGAGAAAGGGAAGGTTCCAGGACCCTGCGCTGAACGGTGAGCGGAAGTGAACCGTTCAGCCGAGTATTTGTATAGATCGGAGGGAAGCTCCCTCTCACCTTACTTTGACCTCAGACTTAGTTTGATAGTTCTGCTTTGAGCTTCTGCACTGTTTCTAGGGGCAGATCAGTTATTTCAGCAATGTCTTCTAACGAGAATCCTTTTTTCACTGCGTTTCGGGCTGCTTCCAGCTTACCTTCTAGCATGCCTTCCAGCTTACCTTCTAGCATGCCTTCCAGCTTACCTTCTAGCATGCCTTCCAGCTTACCTTCTAGCTTGCCTTCCAGCCTACCTTCTAGCTTGGCTTTTTCTGCCACAATAGGATTATACAAGGTTCTAGTCATGCTCAGCACCTCCTCGTTTAGCTTTTCATCGTTTACATATCTGCTGTTTAAGTATCTAAAGAGTTCTTCATTAGCTAAGAGTATTTTGTGCAGGTCTTCTCCGTCTATTTCCTCAGCTTTAAACAATCTGGCTGCTTCGTTAGATATTTCTTCCACTATCTGTTGGGCTTTCTGGATTAGTTCCTGGAGTTCATGTTCTGTATGGTTCTTTCGATTTTTGATTTTTTCCATCTGATAGCGTAACTTAAATACCTGCAAGGGCAATAGTGGGTAGAGTTTTTGTTCTAAGATCTCCTCTTTACTGTATTCCCAGTATTTCATGACGGGTACTCGGTAGTTTATTTCCTGTCCGTCAGGAAATATTAGTTTTAGTCTTAATTCGTCTTTGATGCTTGAGTTTTGTTCTATGAAGATTACCAATTGTTTGGGGATGTAGAATACCGTTTCTTCCTGGTCTCCTTCGTATTTGGCTATTTCTTTGGCTTTGCTGATGCTGTATTCTAACATTCTGATGACCATGCTGTCATCGTTTAGGGTCTGCAGTTCTATGTGATAATGATTGGAATGGTCAGCATTGCTGAGTTTGAGAAACAGGTCTCCTCTTAGAATATTATACGCATCGTCAACGAATTCATTGCTAGCAAAGCTTACTTTATTATACTATAGGCAACGATCTATGACTACTCTTTAGAGTTCCGTCAAGAAATGAAGCCATCTATTTTTGCCGATCTGATCGTAAATCTGGCAGAAGTCTTTGCCAATATAGAGGTTGAGGAAGATTGACACTCTTTCTGTGAATGTGAGACACCTGCATAGTGTTAACCTTGAAGAATCCCGGAATGCCTATTGTAGCCGGCTTATGGGAATTATTACCAATTACTTATAATTTTGTTGAATCTTTGTACTACAGACCCCGCAGAGAGCGGACGACGATTGGAGGACGTTCCCTCCCCGTGAAACGAGGTGAGCATCAGAAATGTCGAATTATAAGAGAAAGGGAAGGTTCCAGGACCCTGCGCTGGTAGTACGACCCCGTTAGGGAAGTATGAAAGGAGTGTAAGAACTTGAAATATCTGTCTTTTAAGTAGATGTTTTGCTTTACGAAAGAATACTTTAAAATAAATGTTATAAAAAGTTATCTGTGTCAATAAGACCTATTGACGGTGAGTAAAATTATCGATAGTATAAGTATGCAAGAAGAATAGTCAATAGGACGAAAGTCCCGAGTGACTAGGCCATAAGTGAAAAAGTACATAATGGGGAGGATGAATGAAATGATCAAACGGAGAAAAGATGAAGGTTTTACATTAATCGAACTTATGATTGTTATTGCGGTAATTGGGATTTTGGCGATTGTGTTGGTCCCGAAGGTAGGGACGATTAAGACTCAGGCTAAGAATCAAGGAATTGATACAAATATGAGAGTAGTACAGGGTTATGTACAGGCAAAGATAAGTCACTGGGCTGACAAGAATACCTTACAATCTGCCATTGCTTCAGATATTGACAGTGGTTTGACAACGAGTTCAGATCCAATGAAAAACCCCTTTTTTAATGGATCTGCTGGAACTAATATTATTAATGTAATTGGTAGTGAATTGCCGGCAACGACTGATGCTGTGCAAATTAGAAGCACTTCTGCTGGTACTGGTCAAGGAACGATTGAAGTGATTGTACCAGCTGATTCGGGTACTAATAATACTTTGGCTACAAATGGCATTACTATTAATGGCTTGGATCAAAATGGTACAGTGTATAACACAGTCAATATCAAACCGTAAATGATAAATATGAAAACCAAAAATATAGGAAAAGGGTGTTTACCAAAACACCCTTTTCCTATATCCTTAAGTTAATCGGAAAGGAGGCTCCCCGCCATGGCCCTACGTCAAGAACGCAAACGTCTCGGTGAAATTCTCATTGCTGGTGGTGTGATTTCTCCGACGCACTTAGAAGAGGCTCTTGCAATGCAAAAGTCTCTTGGTCTTCGTTTAGGTGAGGTTTTAATCAAGCAAGGACTTGTCACAGAAGAGGACATTCTGCGGACGATGCAAAGTCAGTTGGGTCTGCCCTCAATCGATCTAAACCGCATTGTGGTTCCTGAACAAATTCTGCGCTTACTGCCAGAAAACGTCGTGCGGAAATATACCGTCCTTCCCGTGGAAATGAGCAATGCTCAACTTCTGGTGGCTATGAGTGATCCAACCGATTATTTTGCGATCGATGACTTACGCTTAGCTTCAGGAATGATGGTGAAACCTTGTCTAGCCAAGAAAGGGGATATTCTGCAGGCTATTGACCGTTTCTATGGTCGGAGTGAAGCGGAAAAGGCGGCCCGTGACTATGCGAAACAATTGGGCGTGACTCCAGTTGCTGCGACGTCCCAGGTGGCGTCTCTTGGCGTTACTGGGATGGAAGTCGTGGATGAGGAATCAACCCCGATCATTAAATTTTTAAACACGATTATCGAGAATGCTGTCAATAACAAGGCCAGCGATATTCACATCGAGCCCATCGATGAAGAACTGCGGGTGCGGTTTAGGATCGATGGGGTGTTGCGCGAGATTATGCGTACTCCGGTTAGTATGGCTAATCCTGTCGTTAGTCGCGTTAAAATTATGGCAGACCTCAATATTGCGGAACGTCGCTTGCCGCAAGATGGTCGCATTTCCTATCTTGTTGGGGGTAAGGCGATCGACTTTCGGGTGTCCACAACTCCGACTATGTACGGGGAAAAAGTTGTTTTGCGTATTTTGGATAAATCCAGTGTTATCCTAGAGAAGGAAGCTTTGGGGTTGGTCGGGAAAGATTTAAAAACGTTTGAGGAATTGATCACACGACCTTACGGGATCGTCTTGGTCACGGGACCGACGGGAAGTGGAAAGACAACAACTCTTTATACGGCTCTGAACCAATTAAACTCGCCGGAAAAAAACATCGTAACCCTAGAAGACCCAGTGGAGTTTAATTTTAAAGGGGTCAACCAAATGCAGGTCAACCCTAAAGCGGGACTTACGTTTGCCACAGGACTACGTTCTCTTTTGAGGCAAGACCCGGACATTATTATGGTAGGTGAGATGCGGGACAATGAAACGGCACAGATTGCTGTGCGCTCGGCTTTAACGGGTCATTTGGTGTTATCCACCATTCATACCAATGATGCAGCCAGTTCCATTACACGTTTAATAGATATGGAGATTGAGCCGTTTCTGCTCTCAGCGTCAATCCTAGGCATTATTTCGCAACGGCTTGTGCGGCGCGTATGTCCCCATTGTAGTACCGAGTATGAGACAGGGCCTAAGGAACATGTCTTACTTGAGGTTTCTGTCTCAACCCACTTAACTTTAAAAAAGGGACTGGGGTGTACGTATTGCAACAAAAGCGGATATAAAGGACGAATTGCTATCTTTGAGATTATGCCGATTACGGCAGGACACAGACAACTCATTGATCGGCGAGCAACGGCGGACGAATTAAGAAACTATGCAATGGCTCAGGGGATGACGACCCTGAAGCAGGCGGCTACAAGGCTGGTTTTAGAAGGAGTGACGACCGTGGATGAACTACTGCGGGTTACTTATGTGAATGAATAGGCTGAGGTGAACGGCAGGAATGCAATTTCGCTATAAAATTATCAATCAAGAAATGCGCGTGACAGAAGGAGTCTTGGAAGCGGTTGATCTGGAGAGCGCGAGGCGACAAGTTCTCGAGAACCGTTGGCAAATTATTTCTTTAGAGAAGGCATCCAGTCTCAGTAGTTTACTTGCCACGGGATTCAAGAGCAAGGTTAAGTATGAATCGATTGCCGCTTTTTGCACGCAAATGGCGATGATGATTCGCTCAGGAGCTAATTTAGTTCGGGGACTGGATATTCTACAAACCCAGATGGAGGATCGTCGTCTAAAGGAAGTCGTAGAATCGATTCACCGCAGTGTCAGCCGAGGAAGTTCGTTATCCGCAGCTATGCGAGAATGCCACGGAGCCTTGCCGGAGCTCTTAATTAATTTGGTGAGTGTGGGGGAAGAAAGCGGAAGTTTAGACTCTGTCCTGACGAGTATGGCTGAGTATTATGACCGGGAGAATTTTATCCGTAAAAAGATCACCAGTGCCGCGATCTATCCCGTAGTTCTGACAGTGGTACTTATTGGGCTTGTGATTTTCTTCATGAATTTTATTCTGCCGGAGATCACAGATCTCATGAAAGGGAATGGGCAAAAGTTACCTGCAGCGACCCAGATGGTCGTCGACTCCTCTGCTTTCCTCATGAGTAATGGAATATTCCTCTTGTTTGGTATCGCAGCATTCGTTATTATATTGTATAGGGTATTCAAAATTCCTAAGTATCGCTATTATCTGCATGCTTTTTTACTGCATATTCCTCTTCTGGGGAGAAATATGAGAGATGTCATCACTGCCCGTTTTTCTCGGACTTTGGCTCTATTTTTGCATTCTTCGATTCCCATAGTTCAAATTTTGAACTCTCTTGAAGGTATCGTAGGCAACGAAGTTCCCCGTTTAGCGGTCGTTCGGTCCAAAGACCTTATTATTCGTGGGGAGACGATGGCCTTAGCCTTTGGCAAGGAACCTTTCTTTGACCCGCTGGTCATTCAAATGATGTCCATTGGGGAAGAGACAGGGCGGTTAGAAGAATTAATGGTTGAAGTAGCTAATCACTATGATAAACGAGTGGAGATTGGGATTACTCGTTTAGTAGCCTTGGTCGAACCGATCTTTACGATCATCATTGGAGTTTTTGCCGGGGGGTTAATTATTGCCATAGCCTTACCCATCTTCAACATGGCGAGTGGGGTCAAATAAAGTTGGGAGGTCGTCATGAGGGCAGGAACAGAATCATTGAAACGGCGGCCAAGCCAGTTCGGATTTACGTTAATTGAAGTCATGCTCGTCTTAGCGGTGATCAGTATTTTGGCACTCGTTACGGTTCCAAAATATCAAGCGTTGATTGAGCAGATTCACTTGGATTCTTCGGCTCAAAGTGTGGTAGGGCGTCTGAATTATGCTAAGCAACTGGCTATGGATCAACGAAAAACAATTTATGTAGCCTTTAATGGCAATGCGATTCAAATATTAGATTCGACCTATCAATCGATTGGAGATTCACAGTCTTTTGAGAGTGGAGTTTCCTTTAATCAACTCCAAAGTCTGGGACTAAATCCGCTTACCGACGGGACAAATTCATATGGGTGGGGCTTAGCGTATAGCAATAAAGGGTATGTCATGGCCAGCGGCGGACGTACTGGATTTGCAGCTAATATTCTCTTAACGAGTTCAAGGTCCGGACGATCGGAGAGCATTAATATAGGGGCAGGTACTGGATATTTGACCACTTCTGAGCCTTAAGGTACTTTACAAACGTCGTGCGAGAGAGGGGGGAAGGGGATGAAGAACAAACGTGAAAAGGGTATGACCGTATTAGAAGTGGTGATAGCCTTATCCATTCTTATGATTGGGATTGGTTTTCTCATGCAAAGCGATGCGGTATCTTACCACTATCGAGATCAGCGTGAACAACGCCAGCAAATGCTGTTTTATGCGGCGGGGCAGATGGAGGCTTTTGTTCAGGGTCAAACTGTGAGCGGAGATCATGCACCGTTCTCGAATTATACCGTCCAGACGACCGTTACCCCAGTGACTGGTAGTTCCCATCTTGAGAAGGTTCAGCTTACTGTGTCCTCGAAGTCTGTCTCCTCCTATGCCCCGCTTCCTGTCGAATTATATGGGTACAGGGTAACGCCATGAGAGGATTGAATGGGTTTAGACCTAAGAAGGATTTTTGCCCTAGTCTGGATAATAAGAGCTTGAGGAATGATGGATTCACTTTGTTGGAATTAATGATCGCAGTGGCCATCTTTGGCTTCTTGATGCTCTCAATTTCGCAACTCATGCGTTTTGAAATTCGCAATTTTAATACAGGATCTGCTCAAAATGAAATTCAGCAAAAAGCCCGTACAGCCATGATGCATATCTTAGATGAGATCAACAGACACCCTTATACCTATTTTTCACCTGCCAGTCCCCCGACTACTGACAGCGGCGTCTATTATACTCTCCCTCTGGGAACCCTCACTTGTCTGATTGATGTCAGTCCGACGAACCTCAGTAGTCTACCTTCCGGTACAGAACTCTATTATGATGCGCCGCAACATCGTCTTTGGTTTCGGGATAACACGAAGAATACGACGTATCTCGTATCGGATGAAATCTATACGTTAACCATTACGCCCGTGGAAGATGACGTGCATTTGGTGCAAATTGACTTGGTGGCAGGGGATCCGAACACCCCTCAAACCTTTGAACTTTTAACATGGGTGCGCTTATATTGAGGGGAGGGGAGTCCTTGCGTGAAAGAGGGTCAGCCCTGCTGACAGTTGTGGTGGCAGTCATGGTATTACTCTTGATTTCGGGAGCTTTCTTCTCAACCATCATATATCAGTCGAAGATCGAATCTTCAGAAGAGAAAGGTTTACGAGCGTATTACTTGGCTGAAGCAGGGATACAGTATGGCATCGCGAAAGTATTAGATGGAAATTTGAAAAAGGGAGATCCTCTGCCTACCCCTGAAACTGTCGATGACCCTTTTGGACAAGGGGGAAGTTTTACTGTTCAGTGGCAGGACAATCCTAGTGGACCATCCTTTTTTGTCACAAGTACGGGTACATATTCTGGGATCATGCGCAATAAAAAGGCTGAGTATAAGTACGACGGTTCAGCCGATGGGTGCAGTGACGGCCCTCTTCCTAATTATCCCTTATGGACGGCTCAGAGTTACCAAGCCAATAGCTATGTCATTTATAACGGGGGTGCGTTTTATTCAAGGTATTATGCGAATTCTAGTCAGGTTCCAGGAGTACTTGGTAACCCGTGGCAAGAGATCACGAAAAAGTGGAGAGATTTCAATGTCTACAACACCAATGACATTGTTTGCTATAATTCGGCTAAGTTCCAAGCTAGGAATTACTCGTCTAATCAGCAGCCAGGCTTACTGAGTAGTCCTTGGCAAGAGATAACGGATCAATGGAGAGATTTTAATGAATATGACACAGGAAGTATCGTCATCTATGGCAATAAACAGTTTAAAGCGAGGTATTGGACTAAAAATCAACAACCGGGTCTATTGAGCAGCCCTTGGCAAGAAATTACGAATGAATGGAGATCCTTTAATGTGTATAATACAGGGGATGTAGTGATCTATAATGGACATAGTTACAGAGCAAACTATTATTCCCAAAATTCCCAACCGGATACTTCCCCTAATTGGCAATTAATCAGTTAAGTTTAACTTTGCGTTGATGAGGGAGGTCAGCACATGTCGAAATACTCAAAACTAATCAGGTTGGTTATTTTCCTTGTACTGGCTTCGCTTTTGCTTACAGGTTGTTGGAACCCTTATAATCCTGGGGATGATGACACAACGGATCAAACCGCGCGAACCTTTGCGATTTCAGATGTCTATCCTTATCCGGGAGGCGCAAATCAGATTCAGGATAAACTAATCGATCAATCTTATACTATTTACATTTATATCATTAACAATGGTAATCATGTAAAAGGCATATCAGCAGAAAATGTTAAACTAACGCTGATCGATGAAACACATTTACAAACTATTGATGTGGGAACTACCACGATTGATGGGGGTGTGGGTTACGCAGTCTTCAATAATCTAACTCCGTTTGAGGTTGCAAAGGTTCATTTACATGTCGAAGGATATATTTATCAAAATAAAAATAAAGAAATCTTCGCTGCAGTTAACAGCAATTCTTTTAATATCAATAATCCGCCCCCAGTTTTACAGTCAATTACTATAGCTCCGGCTAATTCTACAGTCCAAGTGGGTTTGACTCAAACTTTCACGGCTACAGCGAATTACTCTGACGGATCCACCAAGGATGTGAGTAATACTGCCGTCTGGTCCAGTTCTGATGTCAGTAAGGCGACAATGACGGATAATTCTGCGACAGGGATTGCCGCAGGAACCTGCCTTATCACAGCTACTATCGGGGGTAAATCTGGAACAACGAACTTAACCGTTGCGCCTCCAGTGCTTCAGTCGATCATGGTAACCCCGACGAATGCCTCTGTTCAAGTCGCGCAAACTCAGACCTTTACTGCGATGGCGTACTATTCTAATGGTTCTACGATGGATGTAAGTCATACGGCCACTTGGTCCAGCTCCAATCAAAGTGTGGCTACCATGACTGGAGGAGTGGCGACGGGTGTAGCTGCTGGAACTAGCACTATTAAAGCTACTTATCAAGGCAAATCGGGAACGACTAGCTTGACAGTCACAGCGCCGGTTCTTCAGTTGATTATGGTAACCCCGACGATTGCTTCTGTTCTAGTCGGGCAAACTCAGACCTTCATTGCTATGGCGTACTATTCCAATGGTTCTACAACGGATGTAAGTCATACGGCCACTTGGTCCAGCTCCAATCAAAGTGTGGCTACCATGACTGGTGGAGTTGCGACGGGTGTAGCCTCTGGATCAAGTACCATAAAAGCTGTTTTTGGGGGGCAATCAGGAACTTCTGAATTGACGGTCGTTGTACCGCCCAATCAGAATACCAATGATCGCCTTATTTGGGAGCAAGAAATAGTCGAGCCATAGACTGTTAATCGTATGGTTTGCTTCGAGGGGGATAAGAAGTGTTTAAGAAAAAACAATGGTTGGCAGTGGTACGGGGGAACCACTGGGTTGTAGCACAAGTGGCTCGCCGTAAGTTCAATCTGAATATTCTTCGCTTGTCGGAATTTCGACCGGAACCGGTCTTTGCTGACTCACTAGAGTATCTTGAGGAAAAGGCACACGAGCAGACTGAAGGTCACCAGGAAGAGGAGTCCTCAACGGGCGGAAGAAATGCGAGTTCACTTAAAGAGTGGTTGCAGAAAAACCATGTTCCTGTCAAGAAGCTTCGCTTGGCAGTCTCCTGTCCAGGAGTGATCACCCGGATGATCACGCTTCCTCTTATGTCTGTGCAAGATTTAGACGAATTGTTGACGTTACAGGTCGATCAGTATTTTACTTTAAATATTTCGGATTATGTTGTAGATTATAGAGTGTTGGAGCGTTTAATCGAAGATGGAGAAATGCGACAACGAGTTCTTCTAGCCGCTTTGCCTAAGTATCAGTGGGAGAAGTTATGGTCGGAGTGGGAGGAGATCGGGTTTAAACCAGATGTGGTAGATTTAGCTGCCGATGGATTAGCCCGGTTATATTCTCAACTGAGCTCGAGGGGCAAGAACCAAGCTAGTAAAGCTGAGGTGGAGGTTCCTCTTGATTTGGCCATTGTTGAACTCAGTGCTGATCGAGTAGAATTCGTTCTCTTAGAGCATGGAGTGTTTTTTTTGTATTCAGATTTGGAGGTTGCTTTAGATGGCCTAGATCAAGTTGCCAGAACTGTAACTTCACAAGAAAGTAGGGCTGAACTTCCAGAAGAGCAGCAAGATTTGGAGCTGCAGACTGCAAAACTCCATGATTGGACTAAAACGGAGATTGAGGCGAGCTTGGGAAATGTACTCCAATCAGTCTCTGAATTTTTTAGTTTTTTTGCGGCAAGGCATTTTGGGAAAGCCATAGATCGAATTTATCTTACGGGTGATTATGCAAATCTCCCTTTTTTGCCAGAAATCTTTGAGAAAAATTTAGAGGTCCAAACTCAGGTAGGCTTCCCGAATGCATGGCGCCCTCGCTATAGTCGAAGGATACGGAGACTACAAAATGACGGAATAAAATATGGCAGCCTTTATGGTTTGGCCTTTCGGGAGGGCTAAATGAGGGAAAAAAGAGAGTTTAATTTTGCCCAACAATGGGAAGCGGGACTAGCCAGAGAAATCCAGAATCCTCACTCTTGGAAAACTAAGGCTGTGCTTTGGGGGACAGTGAGTGTGATGCTTTTGGGAGTACTCGGAAGTGTGCCGTGGATTTGGGAGTACAAGGTGAAACGAGATATCGCCCTAGTTGAACAACAAAGTTCTTCGCTGGGAGATATTGCTAAGCAAGTTAATCAACTAAAGGTACTTAAAGCTCAAACTGAAGGACAACAGCAACTGCTCAATCTTATGCAAAAAAATACCCGCGATCCCGGTCCTATCTTAGATGAACTGAAAAGGACCCTTCCAATGGGGACGATCGTGAATACGTTTTCCTTGCAAGAAAATGTTCTGACAATGGGCGTCAGTGTGCCAACACCTGTCGATGTAGCGAGGCTATGGGTCAGTTTGCGTGATTCTGGAATGTTTCAAGAGGTTGATATTCAGACTGTTTCGTTACAAGACAAGGAGCAGACTTTAAATTTTAACTTAAAGTTAAAATAAGATTTAGTCGCAGCAAGACCATAAAGGCAGAAGAGTTAGGAGCAAAAGGGTGAAGGAGTTAAAGAAGGAAAAACTCGAAATAATCATACTGGTTCTTTTTGTGATGTTGGGGCTGGGTTACGCCTATGTTGCTTTTCTCTTTCTGCCCGAATGGACGGTCATTCAGAGGGCGACAAGTCAGTTAAATGCCCAAATGAGAAACTATCAGGAACTGCTGGCGTACCAGAAAAATCAAAGCGCGCTTCAACAGGATATTAAGACCTTGGAAACAAAAGTCCAACAATTAAAGGCCCAGGTACCTAACCGACTGGATAAACCTCAACTCATGGTTGATCTCTATACGTTGGCTAAGCAACACTCCGTATCTCCGCAATCGATCACGTTTGAACCAATACAAACCAAAGGCTCCTATCAAACAATAGGGATGAACGTAAATTATATCGGAAAGACGGCAGACGTGCTGGCCTTGATTCATGATATGCAATACGGAGGGGGCCAACGTTTGACGCTTCAAAGCCTCAACCTTACCGTTTCCCAAGGGAATATGCGAGCATTTGTTAAATTGACGGCTTATGCCAGTGTCGGAGCAAGCGATTCAACTCAGAAACCAGCCTATATGAATTCGCCCATCGGAGTAGACACTCCCGCGAAAATGTTTCAACCCTAAAAAAATCGCCTTCCCTAAAATGAACGGGATGGCGGTTTTTAATATTCAGTGGATAAGCAAAATTTCTCCCCCGTAAGCATAAGTAATAGAACAACGACAACGTGCAAAAAGGGGTGGAGAAGATGTTCGCGGAACTATTTTTTATTAGTATGGCGCTCTCTGTTCTTAAGGGAGTCTCCTTACTGGTCTCGTATATCAACAACAATGCCTTTCCCCAACCCTTAAACGAGCGGGAGGAAGCGCGCTGTTTGCGAATCCTAAGTGAAAGTAAAACAGAACCTTTTACTCTAACCCGCGAGGTTGAGCAAGCGCGCAATACCTTAGTGGAGCATAATTTGCGGTTGGTTGCTCACCTGGTAAAGAAATTTGACGGAACAGGGGAAGATGCTGATGACCTTATTTCCATCGGCACCATAGGTTTAATTAAAGGGATTAACACATTTGATCCGGGCAAGGGGACAAAGCTTGCAACCTACGCTGCGAGATGTATTGAAAATGAGATTCTGATGCATTTAAGATCCTTGAAAAAGTCACGGGGTGAAGTTTCTATCTACGACCCGATCGGAATGGATAAAGAGGGCAATGAGATTTCTCTGATTGATGTTCTTGGCTCGAATGAAGAGGATATTTCCATCAAAGTTGAAAATGAGGCTGAGCAAAAGGCTTTGCTAGAACTTGTAAAAACATTGAACAAGAGGGAAAAGATGGTGCTTCAGTTGCGTTATGGGTTGATGAACAGTCCGAAAAGGACACAACGGGAGATTGCCAAGATGCTGGAGATTTCGCGTTCGTATGTTTCGCGTATCGAGAAGAAAGCCATTCAAAAGTTATTGGAAGAGATGGGGAAGATTGATTCAAATAAATAAGTCCTCTACTTGCTCTCACGGCATTCTCTAAGGTATAATTATGAAAAAGTTCTGCACTTTGGAGGGTTCAATGTTTGAGTATTTTCGACCCACACTTCAAGCTCCTTCACTCGATCTTATTTCAGTAGAACAACTTGTTCGGGATGGAATCAGGGGGCTCATTATCGACTTGGATAATACTATGACCCCATGGAATGATGTTAATGTAGGCCCTAAAGTGGCGGAGTGGTTTATAAGGGTTAAGGACGCTGGAATTCAGGCGTGTGTTGTGTCAAACAATAAAAAGCGGCAGCGTGTAGCTGTTGTTGCAGAACGAGTTGGAATTCCGTTTGTATTTCGGGCGACAAAGCCGCGCAGAAAAGCTTTCAAAGCGGGAATGGATCTTTTGGGAACGGGGCAAAAGGATACGGCTGTCATTGGAGATCAGTTGTTTACGGATATATTGGGCGGGAATCGTCTCGGTCTCTATACAATTTTGGTCACTCCCATTAATGACCATGAGTTTATAGGAACACGCCTTATGCGTCGCGTGGAGAAATTGCTGGTTTGGATGATGAAACATTTTACTTCGGTGAAACCATTCAGCCCCAAAATACAATAAACAGTAAGGGAATGGCCTGCCATTCTCTTTTTCACATAAACCGTTAAGAGATATAGGGATATCGACCAAACATGTAAAGGGATGTTATAAAATGGAGAAACACTATGCAGTGATTGGGGATCCGATTGAGCATTCGCTTTCCCCAGGGATGCACAATGCTGGGTATGCCGCCTTGGGGGTTAACGCGGAGTATCAACGCTTTCACGTTAAGCCTGGCCAATTGGCGGAGGCGGTAGAAGGTCTTTGTGCCCTAGGATATTCAGGTTGGAACGTCACTCTTCCGCATAAGGAACACATCATTCCCCTTCTTGATTCACTAACCCCTGAGGCTAAGCGTGCTGGGGCTGTCAACACGGTGAAAATCCATGAGGGGAAGAGGATTGGACACAATACGGACGGCGCTGGATTTATTCGATCTGTGGAAGGATATCTTAATGGGTTCAAGGGAAAAAACGCGGTTCTTCTTGGGGGAGGTGGAGCGGCCAAAGGGATTGCCTTGGCTCTGGTAGAGCAAGGGATGAACATACATATTCTTAATCGGACGCGGGAAAAGGGTATAGAATTGGTAGAGTTGATTAAGCACTGGGGAGGAACGGCAACTTCAGGGGAGTTTGCTCCGGGGGATTGGCTTACGGACGTCGACCTTTTAGTGCAGACAACTTCGGTGGGGTTACATGATGAGCCTTTCCCATTTTCTATTAAAGGGATTTTTAGTCAAACACTCGTGGTTGATATAATAGTTAACCCTAAAGAAACGTCTTTGTTGAAGGAAGCAAAAAAACAGGGATGCCGTGTGCTAAACGGACTCGATATGCTTCTCTATCAAGGGACTTTGGCTTGGGAGTTCTGGCTTGGTGGACAAGCTCCGGTGGAGGAAATGCGACAAGCTTTGAAAAAACAGCTCTTACAGCGGATGTTTTATAAAGGTTAAAAGGTAGAGTTAAGTATGAAGAGAGATGAGCGGGCGAGGGGCAATGATCGAGGATTTACTTTGCTGGAAATGCTGCTTGTTTTAGTGCTTTTAGCAGGCTCAGGTTTCGTTCTGCTTATTAAGCTTCCTGTAAACCTTGAAAAGGAACGCCTAACCTTCGCAACTACCCAATTATTAGAGGATATACGGGATACGCGGCAGGCTGCACTGGCGGAGAATAACTGGTACTCGATCAAGTTTTATTATCAAATTGGGGATCAGCATTATCAGATCTTTCGTCAAGGCACAAGAGTAAAAGACGTGTATTATAAAGAGGGTATCCAGCTTTTTGGAGGCCCGAAAGAATTATCATTTAGTGCTATCGGGCGAGGTGTGGGAGCAACCATCATTTTAACAAATTCAAAGGGTGAGCGTAGGAGCATCATCGTTGCCCCCGTGGGCATGCGCATAAGAGAAAAATAATAATTTTTACCTTATAGGATAGAGAGAAGGGATAATATAGTGCGTTTTTTAACGGCAGGGGAATCACATGGTCAGAAATTAGTGGGTATCATTGAAGGACTTCCGTCTGGAATGAAAATTTCCAAGGATAGAATCGATGAAGCCTTAAGACAACGTCAACAGGGTCCTGGTCGAGGCGGGCGAATGGCCATTGAACAAGACGAAGTTCATCTTGTTTCTGGAGTTCGGGGTGGCGTAAGTACTGGGGCTCCAATCGCTTTGGAAATCCTGAACCGTGATTGGGAAAACTGGGAGAAAGTCATGGCTTGGGGAAAAGAGGCTGATTTAGAAAGCCGTAAAGTAATGACTCCACGACCGGGACATGCGGATTTGACCGGAGCTCTTAAATACCATACGGAAGTGCGAAATATTCTTGAGAGAGCAAGTGCCCGAGAGACGGCTATGCGGGTGGCCATTGGTAGTATTGCTAGACAAGGGTTGTCTGCTTTAGGAGTGGAGATCAAAGGGCATGTTCTTGCAGTTGGTGGGGTTCATGCGGAGTATGTTGACGAAGATGCATATTGGCAACGTGTAAAACAATCGGAATGGTCCGTGGGGGATCCTGTTGCTGAACAACAGATGGGAGAACGACTCATGGTAGCTCGGAGTGAGGGCGAATCCTTGGGCGGGCTTCTAGAGGTACAAGTTCATCATCTCCCCGCGGGGCTGGGGTCCCATGTACAGTGGGATCGAAAGTTAGATGGAAAATTGGCCCAAGCGGTGCTCTCAGTGCAGGCGATGAAAGGGATCTCCTTTGGCTTAGGGTTTGATATGGGGGATCGAATGGGATCAAAGGTCCATGATCCGATCTATTATTGTCAAGGACAGGGTTTTAAGAGACGAACCAACCATGCTGGAGGAATCGAAGGGGGAATGAGTAACGGGGAACCCATTATCCTTCAGACGGTGATGAAACCGATTCCTACACTGTATCAGCCTTTAGAAACAGTGCATTTGAAAACTAAAGAGGTGGTAAAGGCCAGTGTAGAACGCTCAGACGTCTGTGCTGTGCCCGCAGCCTTGGTTGTATTAGAACACGTGGTGGCCTGGGTTATTGCTGAAGCGGTGCTTGAAAAATTTCCAGCGGACAGCTTTCTGGAATTACAAACCGCTTGGGAAGCTTATATAGGAAACTTACTTACGATGGAGTTCTAGCTCCATCGTAAGTTTAGTTGAACTTATTTCATTGAGAGGAAGGATCTCCATGCGAAACATCGTTCTCATTGGCTTTATGGGAACAGGCAAAAGCACGGTCGGTAAGCGCCTAGCCCAGTCGCTCGCTTGGGATTTTGTCGATACAGATTGCGAAATTGGTGAAGTAACTAGTATGAGTGTGACGGATATTTTTCGACGTCATGGGGAGACCCGTTTCCGTTCAGAAGAAAGGATTGTGGTCGCGAGGCTCAGTCAGCAGGAGCAAATCGTGATCGCTACGGGCGGAGGGACTGTATTAAACCCGCATAACTGGGATATTTTAGCCCAAAATGGGATTATTATCGGCCTTCATGCTTCACTGGAAGTTATTCTCAGCCGAATCGGGCATAAGAATGACCGTCCACTCCTCAAAGGGCCAAAAGAGGCGATTGAGAAATTATGGTCTGAACGGCAAGTAAGCTACGCCAGGGCTGATTTTACGGTGGATACATCCCAAAAAAATATTGACGAAGTGGTGAGTGAGATTCTGGCACGGCTTGGAAGGATGGAAAATAATGAGTTTAGCAGAGTGGCAAAAGATTGAAGTAAGAGCGGATAGATCTTATCCGGTGTTTTTAGGAGCACCTCTTCAAGAGTTAGGAGAGTACCTGCATTCTCAGATGGATGATGTGGAGCATATTCTGATCATTACGCATCACTCAGTTGCAGACCTTTACTTTGATCGCCTCATGGAAGGGCTTCAAGACTATAGAGTGAATTTATTCAAAATCCCTGCAGGAGAGGAAGGCAAGTCGCTTGAACGTCTAAGTCAGCTAACGACGTCGGCCTTGCGTTATGGTGCGGATCGCAAAACCCTCGTGATTGCCCTTGGAGGGGGAGTAATTGGGGATTTGGCCGGCTTTTTTGCTAGCGTTTTTATGCGAGGGATTCGTTTGATTCAAGTCCCTACCACGTTGTTGGCTCAAGTAGACAGCAGTATTGGTGGGAAAGTTGCCGTAAATCATCCAGCGGGCAAGAATATTTTAGGTTCTTTTTATCCGCCACAAGCAGTTTGGACAGATTTCACAACCCTGGAAAGCTTGCCATGGGGAGAAGTTGAAAATGGTTTAGCGGAAAGCATTAAGCATGCTATAATTGCCGATTCTGACCTGTTTGAGTTTTTCGAGAAACAGGAACAAAGCATTAAGCAACGTGATCCCTCGGTTTGGCGTGAAATGGTGGCCCGATCTTCGGCGGTCAAGGTGAGGATCGTTTCTCAAGATGAGCGAGAACAGGGAGTGCGTGCCTTGCTGAATCTAGGACATAGCTTCGGACATGCCTTAGAGACGGAGATGAACTATCGTGGAGTGACTCATGGTCAGGGAGTTAGCATTGGCCTATTAGCAGCTGCGTATCTGGCTAATGCCAAAGGGTTTATCACCTTAGACGAGGTCGATAGAGTCAAACATCTCCTTATAACTTTTGGGTTACCGACTGTGATTAAAGGGCAAGACTCCCAAGCTTTGTTGCAAGGGATGAAAACGGATAAGAAAAACCAAGGGGGGCGGAAAATCTTAATTCTGCCCAAAGGGATTGGGCAAGCGGTAGTTTCTAAGGAGTGTACAGACCCTGAGATCTTGGCTGCGTGGGACCAGGTAATTTCGTCAGACGATGAAGTTGAGAGTTAAAAGTTAAAAGTTATAAGTTGTGAGTTATTGAAAGTTGAAGGATGCAGTTAGGAGAGAGTTGGAAGCTATTAGAATCTGGCGAGGATCGAAGGATCTTTGTCAGATTTCTTGTTTTATTGGAGTGGAATCATAGCGTTTAAACGAAAATATGCGATTTAGTTAGAAGGATGACAATTGGTAGACTTTCTAAGAAAGATGTGTCGAGGTAGAAGGTTTTCCTTAAAGGGTAGAGAAATAAAAAGGGAATATGCGGTAATGAATTTGATTTTTGGGACATTACAATGACATTATTAAGGAGCAGAAGTAAAGCTGTGAAAAGAGAAAAGAGCGTGCCCTCAGGTTATACGTTATGGGAGCTTCTGCTTGTCCTTTTTCTGATGGGAGTTCTCCTGACCTTGGTTACACCTCATTTTGGTTCAGCTGCTCAACAGGTTCGAGTCCGTGTCAATCTGGCCAATGTGCGGAAGATTGAAGGAGCCGTACAACTTTACCGGATTGATGTCGGAACTTATCCTGCCAGTCTTCTTGACTTAGTTCATACCCCGCAAGGAGTGAGTGGATGGCGTGGTCCCTATCTGGAGGAAGTCCCGGTAAATCCCTTCAATTCTGCTGAGGATTATCAAATTAATGCTTTGGGGCAAGTAAGATAGAAGTGGAGGGTGGAAAGAAGAGAAAGAAGAGAGAGTACAAGAGTAGAGAGAACAAGAGAGAAGAGTACAAAGTAGAGAGTAGAAGAGTGTTGAAAGATTAGGGAAAGGTGGAAAAATGATACTAAACGTTGAGGGGGGAGACTTCTACGGAACAAACGAATGCTTCGCAGGGGTATGTATTGTTTGATGTGTTGCTTGCTCTCTTCCTTTTCTCATTAGGGTTTGCTGTTCTTTTTGGTTTGACGGAAAGTGCCGTCTCTGAATCACGTCAAGCGTCAGCCCTAATAGAAGGAGCGAACCTTGCTCAGACAAAATTGGACCAGTTAGCGGTTCATACTTGGAGTGATAATATTGCTCGACAGGCCTGTATACCTGGTGGGATAGTCGAAGGAAGCGAGGGGAAGTTCCATTGGCTCATTCGTTCAGATTGGGATGATATCCCACAACTTTTGCGAATCAGTGTAGAAGTACGTTGGGCGGAACGAGGAAATCTTTCTTCGTACAAAGTGGAGAGCCTTTATGCGGTCGAATAGAGTGGACTATAATTCTGAGCGTGGGTTAACGCTTTTAGAAGTCTTGTTCGCTTTGCTGATTTCAGGTATTTTTATGGTAATTGCGCTGCGATTAATATCGGATCAGTGGCGGGGATCGCGTACTTTGAAAAATCATTTGGAAGCGCACTATTCAGTCATGACGGCGGGACAAACAATTTCCACAGAGATTCGTTCGGCACAAACCGTGGAATGGGTTCAAGATACTAAAAAATTGTTTATATTACCGCTGCCGGCTGACGCAAATCCGGTGCCAACGCTCGATTTTTATTATATTAATGATTTAGACTATGATGGCATTAAGGATTTGTACTGGGTGCACCTAGGGGCAAAGGAACCGTTGGCTAGTTATATTACAGGATGGGAATGTGTGGAGGTGGAGCCTGGACTGTGGAACGTCTTCTTAGAAGCAAGTGTGGAAGGACAAAAAGCGTCATGGCGGAGCGCCATCAGGCAAAGGAGAGTAAAGCTATCATATACCGATCGACCGGGTATGTTAGCCTTCTTATGCTCCTTCTATTGACGATTCTTTCAGGACTAGGCATGGAAGGATATCTAAAGGCTAATGTAGAGAATCGAATGGTGAGACGGGAAACACAAAGTAGACAGGCCCTTTACGCGGCAGAAGGGGGTGTTGAGTGGGCGAAAGCCCATCTGCTGGTTAACTCTGAACTTCGGGGAGGGAACTTTTCTTTAAGTACCGGGCGCGTTGACGTAGTTATTGTGACGACGAAAGGAGGAGGGTATAAAGTGATTTCTCAAGGTCATTCAGGATTAGCAGTTCGGAAAATTGAGGTGATACTTCAATTAGTGACAGGAAAGTGGATTATGAAGAGTTACCAAGAGTTACATACGTAACATGAAAAACAGTCATGAATTTGGTCAGTTTCTACTCGCCGGAGGCTATATAGAGGCTAAGGATTTGGCGGAAGGTTTAGAAGTTGCGCAGGAAAACGGAGAACCGATTGGTGAAGTTCTCGTGAGTATGAGAGTATTGTCTAAAGCGAGCTTGGCAGAAGCCTTGCGTAGATATTTGGGTATCCCTGAAATTTCGCTGACCCAAGTCACTATTGACCCAGGGGTCGCAGGGTTAATTCCCGAAGAAGTAGCTCGACGCTACACCCTTATCCCCTTCGAACTGCGGTCGGGAATCTTGAGAGTCGCTATGTTTGACCCAACTCATGAACGAGCCCTCCGAGATGTGAGAATGTTAAGTGGGTTGGAGGTTGAGCCAGTCTTTGCTAAGGTAGAGGAAATCCAAGCATCAATTCGTCAGTATCTAACTGTGGAACAATCGGTTGCTCAACTTGCCTCCCCAGTAGACACGATCTATGAAGATCAGGCTGTATGGTCGGTCGAGGTCACAGATACTGATTTGCTGCAAAACGATGCTCCCACTCTTAAATTAGTGCGTTCTGTGTTGCATGAGGCAGTAATACAAGGGGTAAGTGATATCCATTGGGAACCACGCAAAAACGACTTTGTCGTGCGCTATCGAATCGACGGTAAACTTATTCGGAAACATGTTCTTTCTACAAATGCTGCACGGAGTATAGTTTCGTGTTTAAAAGTCATGGCTCAAATGGATGTTGCGGAACGCCGAATTCCACAAGATGGGCGAATGACGTTTAGCGCTGAATTTCGTCGTGTCGACTTGCGGGTGGCGTCAATGCCAACGGTGTTTGGTGAAAAAATTGTTGTTCGTATTCTTGATCCAGAGATGGCACAGCGAACGCTCAATGCTTTAGGGATGCGTTCAGAGGTTGAGTCAGGGTTACAGGCCTTGTTAAGACGCCCGAATGGTTTAATATTGGTGGTGGGCCCGACGGGAAGTGGTAAAACGACAACCCTTTATGCTCTTCTTAGGGAGCTGAATGCCGAGGAACAAAATATCATTTCGATCGAAGAGCCTGTCGAATATCAACTTCCGGGGGTAAACCAAGTACAAGTCAATCTTCCTGCGGGACTCAGTTTTGTAGTCGGATTACGACATATCCTGCGGCAAGACCCGGATGTGATTATGATCGGAGAAATACGGGATGAAGAAACGGCTAGAATCGCCATCAGGGCTTCTCTTACAGGGCATTTGGTCTTATCGACCCTACATACCAACACAGCTGCGGAGGCGTTGGCCCGACTCATTGATATGGGAATAGAACCGTATCTTCTGGCATCTGCGGTCAGTGGGGTTTTGTCTCAACGCTTGGTTCGCCGTTTGTGCGAACATTGCAAGACGACGTACAGAGTGTCTGAGACAGAGAAAAGATCACTTCACTTGCCGACAGCTATTACTCACTTATATCGTCCTACCGGATGCCCGGAATGTCTAGAAACCGGGTTTAGAGGCAGGATTGGGATTCACGAGTTTTTGCAATATAATCAGGAAATTAAGGAACTAATACTTTCACGTCAAAACTCTAGGGACATTGAGCAACAGGCCATGGTTTCAGGGATGTTAACGGTCTTGGAAGATGGGCTACTGAAGGTGGCTCAAGGGTCTACGACTGTGGAAGAAGTACTACATGCTACTTCGGGCATTGAAGGGTAAGGAGAGAAAAAACATGCTTTCACTTGAAGAACTTTTGCAGTTGGCGGGGGAAAAAAAGGCGTCTGACATCCATCTAACAGTAGAGAGCCCACCGGTACTTCGGATTGACGGCTCACTTGTGCAACTTGAGATGGAAAAAATTTCGCAAGCGAATCTCGAAACGTTTGGTCATTCCCTTATGAATGACCAACAGGCTAAACGATTTGCTGAAAATGGTGAATTGGATCTTTCTTATAGTTTGCCAGGGATTGGACGATATCGCGTTAATGTTTTTCGACAGCGAGGATCCATTGGAGTGGTTATTCGTTTGATTCCCTTTGTCATCCCTAGTCCAGAAGATCTGGGCCTTCCGCCCGTGAGCATTGAATTAGCTCGCTTACATAAAGGGTTAGTATTAGTGACTGGCCCAACCGGGAGCGGTAAATCGACGACGCTTGCTTCGCTAGTTGACTACATTAATCGCACAAGGGCTTGTCACATTGTAACGATCGAAGACCCTATAGAATATTTACACCGCCATAAATTGAGTTTAGTCAATCAACGGGAAGTTGGTAATGATACTCAATCGTTTACGAATGCGTTGCGCGCTGTCTTGCGCCAAGATCCAGATGTAATTTTAGTAGGCGAGATGCGAGATTTAGAAACGATTGCAACTGCTGTTACAGCTGCTGAAACCGGGCACTTAGTCTTCAGTACGTTGCATACGAATGATGCAACCCAGTCAGTGGATCGAATGATTGATGTTTTCCCACCGCATCAACAGCAGCAAATCCGCGTGCAACTGGCGGCCGTTTTACAGGGGATATTATCTCAACAATTGTTTCCCAGAGCAGACCATAAAGGGCGCGTGGCGGCCATTGAAGTTATGTTGGCGACGCCAGCGGTTCGTAGCCTCATCCGGGAGGGTAAAACCCATCAGCTGCCGACCGTCATCCAGACGAATGCCAAGCTGGGGATGCAAACTATGGATAAGGCCATTCTGGACTTAGTCCAAAAGGGCCTTGTTTCTTACGAGGTTGCCCAGGAAAAACTGCAGAGTCCTGATAGTTTAAGGAGATGAAGAAACGTTTTGCATGGAAAGCTGTTGACGAGAAGGGAGTAATACAGCACGGTTCATGGATCGGTGATGAAATCTCAGAGGTTCAAGCACGACTAAGGAAGGAAGGATATTTCCCGGTGGGGGTACACTCAATGCGAAATTGGCAAAGTATTTTGGTACCGACCCGGAAGAAGTTTCAGTGGAGCCATTTCGCCCGCCGGTTAGCTACTTTATTGGAAGCAGGAATCCCCTTACTTCAAGCTTTAGAGATGATGACCTTTCATGAGGCAAAAGTATCCTTTGAGCAGGAACAATGGAAGAGTGTAAAGGAACGAGTAGAAGCAGGCAGTGACTTGTCGGAGGCTTTAGCACTTCTAAATCCATCCCCTAATTCGTTTGTGCTCTCTATGGTCAAAGCTGGGGAATATACTGGAACACTGGCAAAAGTCCTCAGTGAAGTCGCTGACGAGTTAGATCAGGAATACGCTTATCATAAAAAGATAAAGGCAGCTCTGGCCTACCCACTGCTGTTGTTCTTCGCAGTGATTGTAGTGCTCTATGTCCTTTCTGTCTGGGTACTCCCCATGTATGAAAAACTTTTTATAAGCATGGGTGCAGAATTACCGTTTTTGACTAGAGTCATTTTTGCGGGTGGGCGAAAAATCCCTCTTTTTCTGTGGGGTACATTTGGTTTGGTTACGAGTGGTTTACTTGTTTTGAGACACACGAATTCGGATCGTTGGAAAATACGCTTAGACCACTTATTGGGACGGATTCCCCTTCTAGGAAGGGTCTATCGCCTTCGTGATTTAGTCCAATTTAGCCAAATTTTGGGTCGATTGATAGATGCCGGAATTCCTTTACTCGAGGCGTTGCGCTTGACGGCTGGTATGTTACGTAGCCAAGAAATGTTGGAGTTGACGAACCAGCTTGTGCTCAATGTTCGACAGGGAAAACGAATGGCCCCATTACTGCGTACGAGCAGGATTTTCCCTAGAGAGGGAGCTGAAATGATCTCAGTCGCAGAAGAATCTGGTCAGTTGGATCGCATGTTGCATTATGTTACGCAAATGTTTCGACGTGAACTAGAGGATCAGCTCAACAGGCTTACCAAGATGCTTGAGCCAGCATTTATCCTCGCTTTAGCTGGGCTGATCGGACTTGTTGCCAGCGGAGTAATGCTTCCTATTTTTGATCTCAGTTCACATCTGGAATAACAGAAGTCAGAGGCCGGAGGCCAGATATAAAACGGTAACTTCGGAGTTGAGCAAGTGTGCTTATGCCCGCGGACAAGTTTAGCTATACTTGAGATCATTTGAAGTGAGGGTCGCAATGAATATGAAGGAGGAGCGGGGGATGAAGTCTATCAGACAAGACAAAGGGTTTACTCTTATTGAAGTGTTGGCTGTAGTGATTATTATTAGCGTCTTAGCGGCTGTGGTGATTCCTAAGATAGCATCGAGCACAGCAAATGCACGGCGAAAAGCAGATGTTGCGACGGCGCATCAAGTCAAAGCGGCCTTGGATCGCTTTCAGGTTGAAAACGGAAATTACCCTAAAAATACTGAGTTGACAGTGTCTGCTGGCACGGTGACCAGCTCTAATCTCATACCTAAATATATTAGTAAATTGGACAAATCGACGACTCAACAAATTGTCCCTGAGGGAAACAAGGGATTTGGGGTGGTTTATATTGCGGCCGATGCCGCAGATCCCACGAAAATTGTTATTCCAGATACTAAGACCAATACGATCATGATTTATTTATTTGGCGATGGCTTGGCAGCCGAAGTTCGAGCATATGATGAAGGTTTAGATAATGTCCTTTGGACGTCTGCTAATTAGCCTTCCGTTAGTATACTAACGGAAGATTGAACTCCAACATTAAGTCTAAGAATCTGACCAGGAAAGGGGACACTTCGTTGAATTTTTCGTTGTATTTAATGAGTATTACAATCGGACTCTTAGGACTCCTGATTGGTAGTTTTCTGAACGTGGTCATTTATCGTGTCCCACGTGGGGAATCCATCGTAACCCCAGGTTCCCACTGTCCTGCTTGTGGACATTACCTAAGAGCCTGGGAGCTAGTTCCTGTGGTTAGCTTTCTGATTCAGAAGGGACAGTGCCGTAACTGTCAAGCACGAATTTCTTGGCGTTATCCCATGGTCGAACTTTTAACTGGGGTTCTCTTCTATCTGACCGTTGCGTTAAGTTTTGGAATGGAAATCCACCCAGCTCGGCTGTTGTTGAACTTGGTTTTTGTGGCGGTGCTCATTGCCTTAGCGTTTATTGATCTTGACACATTCCGCTTGCCGGATGTTCTTACCCTTCCGTTGTTGGGACTTGGGTTACTGGGAGCCTTTCTTATACCGGGAAACCCAACGGGATGGGAGAGTGTGCTCAGTGCCTTAGGAGCTGGGGGGTTATTCTGGATTATTGCTCGATTTTATCCGCAAGGAATGGGACTTGGAGATGTAAAGCTGGTTGCTGCAATGGGCGCTTTCTTAGGGTTTCCTTCTATCTTTCTAGCCATTTTCATAGGTAGTTTTTTGGGAGCACTGATAGGGATTTTTCTTCTCTTAGCGGGTAGAAAAGGTTTTCGTCAACAGATCCCCTTCGGGCCTTATCTTGCGCTCGGGGCGATACTGGCCCTATTCTGGGGAACTCAAATATTCGACTGGTATTGGACCTGGGCTAGATAATAGAAACTTACTTCCGAAGGCTTCCTACTCTTGCGGAAGTTAAGTTGAACTTTTTTAGGATTAAATGTAGGATGTGCGAATCGATATATTTGGATTTCGGACATCGATTGTCGAACTTCGATCTTCGAACCACGATAAAGGGGTGACCCTATGCGAAAAAGGTCAGTGGTCTTTGAATTGACCGATGGAGAAATTCGAGCATTTTGGTTTTCTGTCCCTCCTTTCATAAGACAAGGTCATCGTTCTCGTGCAGTCAAGTTTGACCGAATTCCATTATCGGCTGGACTCATCGAACAAGGCAACGTGCGGAACGAAAACGCTTTGATTAATGTTTTCTTAACTTATGCGTCACAGCAGCCACTGCATCTTTATAAAGATTTAAAGGTGTATTTGGCGATCCCTCTTCAACAAGGATTTATTCGGGCATATTCGTTGCCGTGGCTGGAAAAACGAGACAGAAAATCGGCCATTTCTTTGTTAGTCGCTGAAGAGATGCCGATTGTTAGGTCGGATTTACTCTATGATTTCCAAGTGATTTCCGAAGAAAAACCTATAAGTTTGGTAATTTTACTGGGTGCAACTCGGAAAAGTATCCTTGAACAGTATGTCTTGATCCTAGAAAAAGCAGGGTTCAGGGTGGAGGGTATAGATTTTGCATTTTCTGTTTTAGGGCAAGCATTGGGCTTTGAGGCAAAGGAAGATGTGCTTTATCTTCAGGGGGAGTCCGATAGTTTTCAGATGGCCTTCTTTAGAGGAACTGTACCTGAAAGTGTGCGTACGTTACTCCCCTCCCATTCCTCCAAGGTAGGTGAGGGAAGTGTCAAAGAGCGGATAGAAACTTTGGAAAGTGAGATTCGGCGCTTCCTCTTGTTTTACAGCACACAACATAACGATCTCAATTTGAAACGCTTGGTCTGGAGTGGAGACACGGTCGCTGGTCAACTAGCCCAGAGAATATTGGCGTCAAATCACGTTTCAACGGTGGAACAAGCCAAAATCACGTGTGCTTCAGATCCTTGGCAGAAGCTCCTGGAAGAGAATAAGGGTTGGGGCGAGGTGGCAGTAGGGTATGGACTACGGATTTGTGCACATCGTCCTGGGCTTAATCTTTGGGGTCAACCGAATAGGGACAAGAAGCTTATGCGAACGTTCCGTGGACTGGCATTTTTCAGCGGGGCGCTTTTGATGATTGGAACTATAGTTTGCTTCGTGCTCTATCAAAATACGTTACCCTTGCAACAAGAGGTTCGACTGCTTTCAAGCCAAGGTGCTAGGATTGAGAAACAGGCTAAACATCGTGAAGAACTTGAAGATGCTTGGAAAAAGGTAACGATTCAGCCAGAGAAAATTGGAGAAGAGTTGGCAAAGGTTCAAGCTTTGTGGGGTTCAGAGCTGGAGATTGAACAAGTCACGTACAAGCAAGATAGTATGTCGTTAAGCGGAAGTACTGATGATTCGAGAGGGGTTCAAACCTTGATTCGTAAACTTCGGACCATGGGCTGGGAACAACCCGCTTTAACGAGTTATAAACTGACTACGCTAGACAACGTAGAGTTCTCTTTGAGTGCAAAACGTGGTAAAGATGGAGTGCAAGTTGAGAATAAGACTGAAAATAACACAACGGTGAACATGAGTGAATCTTTAGGCGGGGGTGGGTAAATCATGGCTTATTCCCCAAGTGAGATCAAGGTTAAGCGGACTATCCTATCTCAGGTCTTCCCATTTCGGGGTCTTTCGCTACGTAGTGTCAAGAGAATCGTCGTGGTGATATTAGCTTGCATTGTTTTAGCATTTCTGGTGCTTTGGCGTCCAATGTATCTTCAGCTGCGCTCTTTGCAGAAGGAGAAAATCTATTGGCAAAACGTAAAAGCAGGGTCGGCGAATAATAAAGAAGACACTAAGGTGTCCACTATTCCTACGATGGATCAGTTCCCCGACATGATTGATCAGTGCCGAGGCGCGTTTGTAAAAGAAGGTGTGGCCGTCTATGCTTTAAATGTTGAACGGTTTGGAGAACGGAGAGAGGTGGGTAACGGGGGAAGTTTGGATTATGGGTTGGTTCGACTGAGATTGCATGGTCAATGGAAAGACATTGTCAGAGCACTCAAAGCTGTTGAGGAGATGAGATTGTTCAGTATTCACGTTCAGGAAGTACTTTTAGAAGTAGAAGGAGGGGAAGTGCTTCTGCAGATTTATTTTTGCACAGGAGTATGAATTTCCCAACTAGTATAATTTGGGGTATTATTGAAATTAGTGGAACGAAACATTCCCTCTTATCCATAGGCTAAGGAAGAGGAGGGAATGTAATATGGTCAAAGAATACACTATTCAACCTGGAGATAATTTTCATAGTTTAGCCCAACGTTGGGGAGGGAACTGTGACGATTTTCTTCAGCTCAATCCAAGTGTTGATCCACTGAAACTTCAAATAGGACAAATTATTGTTCTTCCAGAATTCAAGGCAAGTCTCAAAGGGCAAGAACAATATGCAGATATTCATGGTAATCATGGCCAAGAATTTGTAGGGGATTATCTTGACGAAGTCGAGATGGAGGTCGAAGGAGTCCGTTTTCGTCTTCGGCGCATTGGTGAGCCTAAAATTCCTCACGAAATTCACTTTATTCTTCCCCGAACTGAGATCCGTAAAGTCCAGCCAGTGGGGGAAGGAGGCCCGACTGAAGTTCAAATTATGCTAAGCAATTTGGACGTTGTGCTTTCCCCCCGTTTAGTGAGTGGAAAAACATCACCTCCGTAAAACGGAGGTTTTTATTCCGTAAAGGGTATGGCGTGAAGTGATTGTGGAAAATAATTCGAACTTGTGATAAAATTTCGGGTATGTGAGCAAGGAAGTGATAAATTGGCAAGCATATGGGTATTTCATGGCCCTAATTTGAATTTATTAGGACTTCGAGAACCAGAACATTATGGATCACGCACCTTGGCAGAGATTAATCAAGACGTGTTAGCAACGGCGAGTCAGGCGGGGATAAATGCGGAATGCCGACAAACGAATCACGAGGGAGACCTTTTGGATTGGATTCAAGCCTTAACGTCGGATGACTTTTTAATTCTCAACCCTGGGGCCTGGACCCATACAAGTTATGCGATCAGGGATGCTATTAGTGCAGTAAGGGTTCCTACGCTTGAAGTTCATCTTTCAAACATTCATGCACGAGAAGCATTTCGGGCCAATTCGCTTATTGCGCCAGTCAGTATTGGTCAGATTTCGGGTTTAGGAGCCGAGGGCTATGTCTTAGCGATGCGTTATGCCATCGATTACCAGCTTCGAAGGGCAAAATGATTATATCAACGACAAGGAGGGAGTCATCAATGAATCGGTTAGAACGGATGCGCCAACAGATGCTGGAAGAGAAAATCGATGCTTATGTGGTTATTCGTCCAGAGAATGGACGGTATGTGAGTGGGTTTACCGGTGGGGAAGCGACCCTATTTATTACTTCAGAAAGGGCCTGCTTGTTGACCGATTTTCGTTACATAGAACAAGCAAAAGCTCAGGCTCCAGATTTTGAAATTATTAAGACGGGATTAGACCACTTTGCGACTTTGTCTGAAATTGGGCAACAGGCCCTGAGGGTTGGTTTTGAAGGGGACTTCATTACTTTCCTAAGCTATGGTAAACTCAAGGATGCACTTCCGCAAGCGGAACTTTTGTCTCTGCCTGATTTAGTTAGTCATTTGCGTTCGGTGAAAGATAAGTCGGAGATCGAGTTAATTCGTCAAGCCGTTCGAATTGCGGATGACGCTTTTGCAGAAGTATTAAAGACCATCGAAATCGGGCAGACGGAACAAGAGATTGGGCTGGCTTTAGAATTTTCCATGCGTAGGGCTGGTGCAAGTGGGGGTTCTTTTGAATTCATCATAGCTTCTGGCGTTCGTTCGGCGATGCCTCACGGAACGGCCAGTACGAAACAGATTCAATTGGGTGAGTTCCTTACTATGGATTTTGGAGCGATCTATCAGGGTTACTGTTCAGATATCACGCGAACTGTGTTTTTAGGCGAACCGGGGGACAAGCACAGTGAAGTTTATGAGACTGTATTGGCAGCCCAGCGGGCAGGGATTAAGGCGGTTGCACCAGGGCGGACCGGAAAAGAAGTGGATGCGGTGGCCCGCAAACTGATTGAAGAGGCAGGCTATGGTGATTACTTCGGACATGGATTGGGACACTCCGTGGGGCTGGCCATCCATGAAGGGCCAAATCTAAATATGCGGGAAGAACGCGTGCTTGAACCCGGTATGGTCATTACCGTCGAACCGGGTATTTATATCCCGGACTGGGGCGGCGTCCGGATTGAAGATATTGTTTTGGTGACCGAAAATGGTTGCGAAGTATTGACACAGGCACCGAAAGAGTTCATTATTCTTGAGTAAAGTTTGTGGCCCTTCTAAGTATTTGACTTTAGAAAGGGACAAGCTAACTATAATGAAAATTTGGCTTACGCTACACGAAAGTTATACTTTCTGATTGGGACAAGACTAATATTTAGGGGGAAAGAGACATTTATGATTTCTTCAAATGATTTTAAGACAGGACTGACTATTCAACTCGATGGTGATGTGTTCTCAGTGGTTGAGTTCCAACATGTTAAACCAGGTAAAGGAGCAGCCTTTGTTCGTACAAAATTAAAAAATGTTAAGACAGGTGGAGTCGTAGAACGAAGGTTTAATGCCGGAGAAAAGGTACCGAAGGCCCACGTTGAGCGTCGTGATATGGAATACCTCTATAAAGACGGAGACCATTTTGTTGTTATGGACAAGGAAACTTATGAGCAAGTTTCTTTAACTGAGGATCAAATTGGAGACGGTGTCAAGTGGCTGAAAGAAAACATGACTTTAGGGGTGCTTTTCTATGACGTTGAGGTTATTGGAGTCGATGTGCCTAATTCCGTTCAACTTACTGTTACAGCTACTGAACCTGGGGTAAAAGGGGATACTGCGACTGGAGGCACTAAACCCGCAACTTTAGAAACCGGTGCAGTGGTACAAGTGCCGTTCTTTGTCAATGAAGGGGACGTGCTGATCATCGATACCCGGACGGGAAATTATGTTCAACGTGCCTAATTAATTTTCTGCTGACATGATATTTCCTCCTAAGGGGCAAACTAAGTTTAGTAGCTACCATAGGAGGTGTTTTTTTGTCACAAAGAAGATCAAAATTAAGTGTAATTCCTCTAGGCGGAACCGGAGAGATCGGAAAAAACTTACTTGTCTTTGAATATGAAGATTCTATTGTCATTATTGACGGGGGTGTAAAATTCCCAGATGAAGAGTTGTTGGGCATCGATTTGGTGATTCCAGACGTTACATATTTGGAAAAAAACCGCGATCGCATTAAGGGACTCTTCATTACGCATGGACATGAAGATCATATAGGTGGACTCCCGTTTATTTTACCTAAATTGAATATTCCGATCTATGGTACTAAGTTAACGTTGGGTTTAGTGCGGGCAAAGTTACAAGAACGAACTCCTTATCCTGAACAGTTGGTGCATGTTATTGAACCGGGCGAACACATCCAGGCTGGGGCTTTTGAGGTAGAAGCGTTTCGGGTAACACACAGTATTCCAGACGCTGTTGGATATTCTTTACTCACTTCGGTTGGTCGAGTGGTCTATACTGGAGACTTCAAAGTCGACTATACGCCCATTGACGGTCAAAATATGGATCTTGGAAAACTGGCTGCCTGGGGGGAGGAAGGGATTCTGGCCTTGCTCTGCGATTCCACAAATGCTGAACGGTCAGGCGTTACAATGTCTGAAATGGCTGTTGGAAAAACTTTACGGGAGTGGTTTGAACGAGCTGAAGGGAAAATTATTATGGCCTCCTTCGCTTCGAACGTACATCGAATCCAACAAGCGATTAATGCAGCCGCAGATATTGGTCGCAAAGTTTGCGTTGTGGGAAGAAGTATGGAAAGCGTGGTTCGTACTGCTATCGAGTTGGGATATTTAAAGCTGCCTCAAGAGGATATCTTCATTGAGAGCTCTGAGGTCGGAAATACCCCGCCAGAACGACTACTGGTTCTTACCACGGGGAGCCAGGGGGAACCGCTGGCGGCCTTGACGAGGATGGCTACAGGGAGCCATCGGAAGATTAATGTTCAGGTTGGAGATATGGTCATTATTGCGGCTACGCCTATACCTGGAAATGAGAAACTGGTCGGGAAGACGATTAACCACCTTTATGAAATCGGGGCGGAAGTTGTCACTAAAGAAATGGGACAAGTTCATGTGTCCGGACATGCTAATCAAGAAGAGATTAAGCTCGTGATTCGCCTGGCCCGCCCACGTTTTCTCATCCCCCATCACGGTGAAATTCGGCATCAGGCTGCCTTGCGAAGGATTGGACATTCACTAGGCTATGCGGATCAGGACATTGCCTTAACTCAACTGGGGTCTCGCGTTGAACTTTCTCCCGATCGGATGGAGTTTGGAGAGCGTGTGGAAGCAGGGAGTGTTTACATCGACGGACTAGGTGTCGGAGATGTAGGTCAGATCGTCCTGCGGGATCGGCAACAATTGGCTCAAGATGGTGTGGTCGTGGTTGTAGTTGCTCTTTCCAAGGGAAAACCTTACCGGATTATATCCGGACCGGATATTATTTCTAGAGGGTTTACGTTTATGAAAGAAGCAGGAACCTTAGTGGATGAAGCCAAGAAAGTGGTCGGCAATACCTTGGAAAGTCAACTACTGAAAGATCAACTTGAATGGGTAGTTCTAAAGTCCATGATTCGCGAAGGCCTAAGCAATTATTTTTGGGAAAAAACCCGGCGGCGACCGATGATCTTGCCTGTTGTACTTCATTATTAGTTTGTTAGGACTTTAGCAGAGTGCTTGTGGTGCGTTATGATCCAGTCAAAACGCTCTTGTTTTTTGAGTGCGCTGAGCGTTTTATTTGTAGAACTGATGGAGAACCTTCAGCAGAAATGCTAAGGCGTTTTAAAGAGTTAGGGGTGCGGATCTCCATAGACGATTTCGGAACAGGGTTTTCTTCACTTAACTATTTGCGTCGTATGCCGATTGATACCTTGAAAATTGATCAGTCCTTTATTCGAGATATCAGCACTGGTGAAGATGGGGAGGAACTTGTTACTGCTATTATTCAACTTGCTAAAAACCTCAGGCTGAAAGTGATCGCTGAAGGCGTGGAAACGGATACCCAGTGGTCCTTTCGCAAGGATAAAGAATGCAATGAAATGCAGGGATTTCTCTTTAGTAAGGCGGTGACCTCTAAAGAGGTGGAGATGTTGTTTGTTCAGCCATTGAAGTAAATTGAATGTGTAGTCATCAGTTAAGCCGGGTACATGCTTTGTCATGTGCCCGGCTTTCAACACTTCCTCATTTTTTGCAGAGGATTTATGTCTAAAACCAGAAATGAGGACATACCTTCAATTAAGGGGGGCAATGACGTGTCGCTACATTACACGCTATCTGTCGTTCAGGCATCTAAGGTGGAGGTAGTACCGATGGGTAAGTCCTCGCAAGTGGAGGGGAACGTTTCCGGGCTGAATCAAGGTGCGGTTTTGTGGGCGGATATGGCTAGATGGTTTGGGGAAGATATTCGTTCGATTTTAAGCAATATCAAGGCTATCGCCTTTCGCGAGGTTGAAGAGATTCGATTGCGAGTGGGTCAGCCCCTTTTGGTTCTCACGTCTGACAAGGATTTTTTCATAAGTCGAGAAGGCGGAGTATGTAGTCCAGATAAGGCTTATCTCGTAAATAGTGAAGACCTTGCCAGTGCACTAGAGCGGATGACTCACAGTTCGGTTTATGCGGCTGAAGAGGACCTCAAGAAGGGTTTCTTGACACTTCCTGGAGGGAACCGAGTAGGGGTAACGGGAGAGGCGGTCCTGAACCGAGGTCAAATCCAAACCATGAAGCACGTTTCTTCTTTGAACTTACGTATCGCGAGAGATATTTCGGGACGAGGTTTAAAGTTATTGCCTTTGCTTCTGGGAGCGGACGGGATGTTTTGTCATACGCTTTTGATTTCGCCCCCTAGAGCAGGTAAGACAACTCTCTTGAGGGATCTTATTCGTTTAATCAGCAACGGGGTTTCCCAATTGGGGCTAAGAGGCCAGACTGTCGGCGTAGTGGATGAACGCGGGGAACTTGCCGGGATGTGGCAAGGAATACCGACCTACGACTTGGGTTATCGGACGGATATTTTGGATGGTTGCCCAAAAGCTAGCGGAATGAGTATGATGGTTCGTTCCATGGCGCCCCAGGTGATGGCGATGGATGAGCTTGGGCATAGGGATGATGTTACTGCTTTGATGGATGCCTTACGCACGGGGGTACGGATTCTTAGTACTGCCCACGCCAGCTCTTTAGAGGAAGCACGGAAAAGGCCGACGTTAAATTGTTTGCTGGAGCAAGGAGTGTTTGAGCGTCTTGTGGTGTTAAGTAGAAAACATGGGCCGGGGACGATTGACTGCGTTTATGATCTTGAAACTGGGAGGATCTTGTGATGGTCATTTTCGGATGTGTCGGAATCATTGCTGGTTGTGGGAGTTTGGGCTTATGGTTGGCTAACCGAATTCGGCGCAGACCTGTAGAATTAAGAGAGTTTTTAATGGCTTTGTCGCTTTTGGACACGGAAATCGTCTGGGGAGCGACCCCTTTACCAGAAGCCTTCGGTATTTTGAAAGAACGAACCGATGCACCTTGGCAAGGATTTTTTGCAGACCTTCAGGATCGTCTGCAGCGGGGAGAGTCAGCGAGTATAGCATGGAACGACGTGAGCTTAGCACAGAATTCACATTTTTGTTTGAAACATGAAGACTGGCAAGTCATTCGTGATGTTAGTAAAGGTCTCGGTCGATCGGATCGACAAGAGCAGCATAAGCAATTGGAGTTAATACAGCGCCAACTCGCCTTGATCAAGGACCAAGCGGGAATATGGTCTGAAAAACAAGCTAAAATGTGGTCTTATCTTGGTTTCCTCTGTGGAATTGCGGGTGTACTCATTTTGATTTAACCAAGGAGAGGAGGCGGAAAAGTGAGCTTCAATCTTATCATTACTGTCGCTGGAATCGGTATTTTGGTAGGAGTATTAGCATCTGTGTTGACTCAATCTGGCCGTAAGGAAATGGCTGAGGGCGTTACGATTATTGGCGTTATCGTGGTCCTCTATATTGTAGTGCAATCAATTGCAGAATTATTTACCTTAGTTAAAAGTGTTTTTAACCTATATTAGGGGGTTAAAACGTGGAAATATGGCAAATTGTGGGACTGGCCTTGATTGTTACGATGATCAGTGTCGTTCTCAAACAAATTCGTCCAGAAATTGCGTTGCAACTTACAATTTTAGCGGGTGCATCCATTTTCATTCTTATCTTAAGCAAGATCAAAGTTATCGTTGATTTGCTACAAAATCTAGCAGATCAAGCCAATATTAGTTCCTATTATTTGCTCATCGTTTTAAAGATTGTTGGCGTAGCCTATCTCGCTGAGTTTGGCGCCCAAATCTGCCGTGATGCAGGAGAAGGTGCCTTAGCCACCAAAATTGAGGTAGCCGCTAAAGTTGGGGTTATTCTTTTAGCAATTCCGATTATTGTAGCCATAACAGAGTCACTGGTACGACTCGTTCCGTGAGGTGATGTATTTGCGGCGATTCTTCTTCAGTTTACTTCTACTAGTTGTCTTGTTGGGTTGGACAACTTCTCCTGTACTAGCCGAAGAGACAACCTTTCAGTCAACGGAGTCAGCGGGAGTTACAGAACAAGTTGATCTGAGCCAAATGCGAGGGTATCTCGAACAATTAGATGCTGATGTTCAGCAGGCCATACCCGGCTTTTCGTTGGCACGGATGTTTGAAGATCTAAAGAGCGGGAAATTAGATCTGCGACCGGAGAAGTTAGGGCAAACTTTAGTGGAAATACTAGGACGGGAGATTTTAAGCAGTGCTCCATTAATCGGTAAGTTACTTATTTTAGCGGTACTTTGCGCTGTGTTGGGACAGCTTCAGGTCGCTTTTGGCGGAAGTGTGGGGAAAATTGCCCAAGTTATGACTTACCTTGTGTTGTTAAGTTTAGCCCTTACTTCTTTTCAGGAAGCACTGGGTATGGCTACGGGAACCATAGACCGTATGGTTGGACTGATGCAAACATTGTTTCCGGTAATGTTGACGTTACTGATCTCTATGGGAAATCTAACGAGCGCAGCCCTATTTAAACCCCTAATCATGGGGAGTTTAACGGTTTTAGCCACGATGATTAAAACCGTCGTGCTGCCACTTTATTTTCTTTCCGCTGTACTGAGGCTTTTTAACCATATCTCAGAGCAGTTTAAGCTCAGTAAGCTTGCTGGACTGCTTGAATTTGCTGGAAAACTTTCATTAGGGGTTATTATGACCGTCTTTATTGGAGTCATGACGGTTCAGGGGGTGACGGGGGGGGTTGCGGATAGTGTCGTTTTTCGTACAGCCAAATATTCTGCGGATCTAGTCCCAGTTGTGGGTAAGTTTTTCAAAGATGCGGTTGAACTGGTGATCACGTCCGGTTTACTGTTGAAAAATGCTGTTGGAATAATTGCTTTGTTTGCTATTATAGTAATTTGTGTGGGACCAGTTGTGAAACTATTAGCGATGATCCTTGTTTTTCGTGTCTCGGCGGCCCTTATCGAACCACTTGGTGAAAAAGCCCTTGCTGATAGTCTTCAAGATATGTCAAAAAGTTTAATTTTCATCTTGGTTACAGTTGCATCAGTCGGGATAATGTTTTTTATGACCGTCGCCGTGGTTATAGGGACAGGAAACCTTTCGGTCATGTTGCACTAAGGAGGAGAGCGCTGTGCAGACCTTACATACACTTGTGCGAAATCTGGCTATAATTCTGTTGTTGGCCACTTTTCTGGAAATGCTTCTTCCTAACAAATCTATGCGCGGGTTTGTGCAAATGGTGATGGGTTTGTTTGTGATTTCCGCAGTTCTGACACCGATTGCTTCGTTCTTACATACCCCGTTGGCGATGGAAATTCCAGCTTGGGCTCTTACAACTCCCCAAGATTTGCCGGCGATTGCGGCTGAGGGGCAAGGGGTGAAACTTGGACGGGATGCGGTTCA
This sequence comes from Desulfosporosinus metallidurans, assembly GCF_001936615.1. Taxonomy (GTDB): domain Bacteria; phylum Bacillota; class Desulfitobacteriia; order Desulfitobacteriales; family Desulfitobacteriaceae; genus Desulfosporosinus; species Desulfosporosinus metallidurans. Next base: position 26,902 of record NZ_MLBF01000010.1, on the reverse strand, counting down.
AGGGCAATACCGTCAGATTCTAATGCATCAGATCCAAGCGCTTGCTCTCGGTACTAATGGAGTTACCGCTGCTACGGTAGACATTAAATTTGAAGAAGGGACAGGGGGGGTAACTGATCAGCCCAAGATTGCTGAAGTCAGGGTTACGTTAATTTCTGCAAAAGGAGAAATTATGCCTGTTCAACCCATTACCATAGGACAGCCGCCTACCGCTACGAAGACGCCTTCCCTTAAGGCTGAAGAAGTGCGCGAAAGAATTTCGGCATTTATGAACTTGTCAAAAGAAATAATTTTTGTACAAGAAAATTAGAAGGAAACCTGATTTTGGAGGGAGGTTTTGATTTGTGAAGTTGATGAAATTGATTTCATCGGACAAAATTTTACTGGGTTTAGTGGGGCTTGTAGCGGTTGGGATGTCCTTTATTTACTTAGGGAAAGGTGCTGTAACTCCGCCCCAGAGTATACAGGCAAAATCTGCAGCGACGGCGAGCTTAACCACAAATTCTAGAATTAGTGCATTGGAAAAAGAATTGGAGAGCAAACTACAAGCCAATATCCTGCAAATGGAGGGGGCAGGTAAGGTGCAAGTCTCCGTGAGTTTTTCAACGGGGTTGAAAACTGAGTATGCACGTAATCAAAATGTCACGAAAAGTACTACCAAGGAAACAGACAAGACCGGGGGAACGCGCGAAACGACGGCGGTCACAGATAACAACCAAGTGGTCATGCCAAGTGGTTCCTCCCAACCGGTTATGGTGATGGAGGATCGTCCGGAGGTAGCCGGTGTTTTGATTATTGCTGAAGGGGCTCGGGATCCAAAAGTGAGAGAAGAAATCCATACCGCGGTACAAACACTCTTGAATATTCCAAGCGCTAGAATTACGGTACGGGTAATGGGAGGGCCATAATCTATGTTCAACAAAAGAATTGAGCGACCATTAATTATGTTTATCGGGCGCAAATGGATATGGGTGGGAGGATTTGTGAGTTTAGTGCTCATCCTTGGGGCTCTTGGGTCATGGGTGATGAAGTCTGAACCACATACTCATTTCACAGGGCAACCGAGTTTACCAGTGAATGCAACAGTGGAAGGACCTTCAATTCAAGTTGAAGTTGAAACTGTCCAGCCGAATGTTTCCGGGGAAAACTATTTCGTAAATTATCGTCTGAAAAGAGAACAGTTTCGTCAGGAGACAAAAGCCATGCTCTCGGAGTTGTTAAACTCAACAGTGGTCAAGAGTAGAGAACAAGCGCAAGAAAAATGGCTTGAACTCAGCATAAAACAACAGAAAGAAGGTGAAATCGAAAACCTCCTCAAGATTAAAGGCTTTCAAGATGCTGTGGCAGATGTCTTTCAGGAAAACGTCACCGTTATTGTTTACGCGCCGAGTTTAACACCCAATGAAGTCAGTATTATCCAAGACATTGTGGTTCATGTAACAAAAGTTCGACTGGATAAGATTACAATATCGGCAAAAGAAAACTTGGCTGGCGCCAAGCCTTAGCGAATGCGACCGCCTTAGTTGCACTGATGCCACCCGAAACCTATGCTTTCTGACTGGTATAAAAAATAAGTTTTGCCCCTGAAAAAGTTTTATAATATTTGCAGGAAAATGAGGTACCTAGAGCGAATTAATCTAAATAGGACCAATGACATAGGACCAAAGTCCTGCTTAAGAGGGTGAGGACACAGAGAATGAGCAGATTTCTTATCGCCGATGATGCAAGCTTTATGCGTCTAATGATTTGTCAGATTCTAGCCCGTAAAGGTCATACGAACATTGTGGAAGCGCAAAACGGTCGTCAGGCTGTAGAACAATTTAAATTATCGAAACCTGACATAACGCTCATGGATATTACAATGCCAGAACTTGATGGGTTAGCGGCTTTGGAAGAAATTTTGGCGATTGACCCTATGGCTAAGGTGATCATGTGTAGTGCAATTGCCCAAGAGAGTATGGTTTTAGAAGCTTTAAAACGGGGGGCTGTCGACTTTATAGCCAAACCTTTTCGACCAGATGAACTTCTGGAGACCGTTAGTAAGTATCTGATTTAAGCAAATTGCATCAAATGAGTGAGAGTAAAGCTGTTGCACAGAATCAATGCGACAGCTTATTAATTTGCCTGAAATACAGTATACTTAGGGTCATTTCGTTGAAAAAGGAATCCCAGCCCCATATAATAAAACATATGTTTTACACGGGTAACCAGTTGTCTTCCCAGAGTAGAAGATTGATGAAAAAAATCACCATTAAAGGAATTTCCGAAGATGGGGGAGAATACAGAGAGGGGTAACGGCAGTGAAACCAGTTAAAATTACGGATACTACTTTGAGGGACGCTCACCAAAGCCTTTGGGCCACTAGGATGCGAACCGAAGATATGCTGCCGATCCTAGCAGAGATGGATGAGGCAGGATTTTTCTCAATGGAAGTATGGGGAGGAGCCACCTTTGATGTTTGTTTGCGCTTCTTGGGTGAGGATCCTTGGGAGCGGTTGCGGCAAATCAAACGTCATGTAAAAAAAACCCCACTGCAAATGTTGCTAAGAGCACAATCTTTAGTTGGGTATCAACACTACCCAGATGATGTAGTGCGAGAATTTGTATCACTGAGTGTAAAAAATGGGATCGATATAATTCGCATTTTTGATGCTCTAAACGATGTCAGAAACATGGTGGTTCCAATGGATGCCGCCAAAAAAGCAGGAGCACATGTTCAGGCATCGGTTGTTTATACCATGAGCCCGGTTCATACGACCAAACACTATTTAGAAACAGCTACGTCATTAGCCGAACTTGGTGCTGATTCTATCTGTATTAAAGATATGGCCGGCTTGCTTACCCCGTTCAAGGCTTACGAATTAGTTTCTTTGTTGAAAAAAGAGTTAGGAATCATGATTCATTTGCATAGTCATTATATTGGCGGAATGGCCGTAGGGGCATACCTAAAGGCAGCCGAAGCAGGTGTAGATGTCATCGATACTGCCAGTGTTCCCTTGGCATTTGGTGCAAGTCAACCTCCTGTCGAAACAGTCGTCCGGGCGTTCCAAGAAACTGATTATGATACGGGCTTGAATCTTCGTCATTTGTTCCATATCGCCAAGTATTTTGAAGCATTGCGTAAAAGCCGCGGCTTTGACCGCGGGGTAACTCGTATTACAGATATGAGAGTCTTTGAACATCAGGTTCCTGGGGGGATGATTTCCAATCTTGTCTCTCAACTAGAAGAACAAGGGGCACTGGAACGTATTCATGAGGTGCTGGAGGAGATTCCGAAGGTCCGGGCGGAATTAGGTTATCCACCGCTGGTTACTCCTACGAGTCAAATCGTCGGGACACAAGCTGTATTAAATGTTCTTAGCGGGGCAAGATATAAATTAATACCTGGTGAAGTCAAGGCCTATGTGCGTGGTTTATATGGCCGTCCTCCAGCTCCTGTAGACCTTGAAATCCAAAAGAAAATTATTGGGGATGAAGAACCGCTGACCGTTCGTCCTGCAGATAAACTGGAACCCGGTTTAGCTAAGGCTGAACGAGAATGTGTAGGATTAGCTCGTTCCCCAGAAGATGTCATCAGTTATGCGATGTTTCCTCAAGTTGCCAAGAAGTTTTTTGAGGAGAGACAACGGGGCGCTATAACACGTGAGGAAACGAAGGAAGCCAAGCCAACTAAGGAAACAAAGGAAGTTAAGACAACACAGACTACATTGTGGTCTAAGGAGGATTCTAAATTGAATTTACAAGAAATCAAGGAATTAATAAAAATCATAGATGAAACTGAAATTAGTGAATTGAATCTTGAAAGCGATGGGGTAAAAATAGCTATCCGCAAAGGCCCAAGTTCGGTTACGAGCGTTCCAGTAACGGCCGCTGCGCGAGTTGCTGCAGAACCTCCTGTTCAAGCCGCGCCCAGTGTGGAAATGACTGTAGGTAAAGTAGCTGAACCCATTGTAGGGGCGAATACAGAGATCATTACTGCTCCGATGGTAGGAACGTTTTATAACGCCCAGTCGCCGGAGGCAGCTCCTTATGTAGAAGTTGGACAAATGGTCAAAGTGGGTCAGCCCGTTTGCATCGTTGAGGCCATGAAATTAATGAATGAAATTGAATCAGAAGTAGAGGGTAAGATAATTCAAATTCTTGTGGAAAACGGGCAACCTGTTGAATACGGCCAACCGCTATTCGTTATTGAAAAATAAGGAGAAATTGCATGTTTAAGAAAATACTGATCGCAAATCGTGGCGAAATCGCGTTGCGCGTCATTCGGGCATGCCGTGAACTGGATATTGAGACTGTCGCTGTTTTTTCTGAGGGTGATCGCGAAGCGATGCATGTAAAAGCTGCGGACGAAGCAGTATGTATTGGACCAGTGGCCAGTGCTAAGAGTTATCTTAATATCCCGAACATAATTAGTGCCGCTGAATTAACGGGTGTTGATGCTATTCATCCCGGATATGGTTTTTTATCTGAAAATGCTCGCTTTGCAGAGATCTGTGAGTCGTGCGGTATAACGTTTATCGGACCATCGCCCGAGGCTATCGAAACAATGGGAGATAAAGCTAAAGCACGTAAAACCATGATTGAGGCTGGCGTTCCTGTAGTGCCTGGATCGAAGGAAATCATAAAAGATGAAGAATTGGCCGCAACAATTGCTGAAGACATAGGGTATCCGGTTTTGATTAAAGCATCTGCTGGTGGCGGGGGCAAAGGAATGCGGGTTGCCCAAAATTCTAAAGAATTAAGCAAAGCGATTCAAGCTGCTCAAAACGAAGCACAGGCTGCCTTTGGCAACTCGGACGTTTACCTCGAGAAATATGTTGAAGAACCTAGACACATAGAGTTTCAGATCTTGGGAGATAAGTATGGCAATGTAGTCCATCTGGGTGAACGGGATTGTTCGTTACAGCGTCGTCATCAAAAACTTCTCGAAGAAGCGCCTTCAAGTGCCTTAAATCCGAAATTAAGGGCGGAGATGGGTGCTATTGCCGTCAAAGCGGCTAAATCTGCTAATTATTCAAATGCTGGAACGATCGAATTTTTACTAGATCGGCACGGAAACTTCTATTTTATAGAAATGAACACTAGGATACAGGTTGAGCATCCGGTAACCGAGTTGGTGACAGGACTTGACTTAGTCAAAGAACAAATCCGTTTAGCGTCTGGGGAACCTTTGGGATTTACTCAAGGAGATATTCAAATCCGAGGCTGGGCAATCGAATGCCGAATCAACGCGGAAGATCCGGATAAAAACTTTATGCCTTCACCGGGAATGATCAACATCTATCATGTTCCAGGCGGGCCAGGAGTTCGGGTTGATAGCGCGGTATACCAAGGGTATACAGTTTCACGCTATTATGACTCAATGGTTGGGAAATTGATCGTCTGGGGTGCAACTAGGCAGGAGGCCATTGCCCGAATGAAACGAGCCCTTGAAGAGTTTGTAATTGACGGGATAGCTACAACGATCCCGTTTCAGTTAAAAGTGCTGGATAATGCTTTCTACCGCCGTGGGGAAGTATATACGAATTTTATTCAGCGCCGTATTTTAGGGGAATAGAACCATCATAATTAGATTGTCTTTGCCAGAACTGCCTTGATTTGTTATAATAGCAACATAATATTGGATATAGTAAACTTACTTCAGGTGGATCGTAAACTCCATCTGAAGTTTTGTTGAATTATCTAGGGCTAAATGTGCGAAGTAGGATGTGCGAACTTCGACTTAGTGGGAGGTGAAGACGTGGAAAGCTTGGGAACGGATAATTCCCTCGGTTCTATACGGATTGCTGATGAAGTTGTGGAAGTCATTGCAGGATTAGCTGCTTCTGAGGTTGAGGGTGTAGTCGGTATGAGCGGGGGTCTTGTAGGAGACCTTGCCCACATGTTAGGGAGAAATAAAAACCTATCCAAAGGGGTAAAGGTTGAAGTCGGCGAACATGAGGTTGCCGTAGACCTCTTTATTGTTGTAGAGTATGGTGTGGCGATTCCTGACGTTGCCTTAAACGTACAAGAATCGGTAAAAGAGGCCATTGAAAGTATGACAGGACTTAAAGTCGTGGAGGCCAATGTCCATGTACAAGGGGTAAATTTTAAAGCGTTACCGGAAACCAAAGAAGAAGACTTCCGTCTGAAGTAGTGTCGGCCCCCCCTGGAAATACCAGGGGGGGCTTCTGAAAGAGGGGACAACAAATGTTTGCCTATGTTTTAGGACTCCTTCTGATTCTTGGAGCCCTTTGGATATTGGCCATGGCCACAGGATGGGTGCTTCCTTATATTTTGCTTGTTCAAGGGCTGGAGTGGTTAAAAGCGAACCCTTGGGAAAGCACGGTTGTGGCGGGCCTTTTGTTATTACTGGGTTTGCTTTTGTTTGTTCGACCGCGCGAAAATGCGGATCGTTCCTTCCGAACGTCTTCCAAAGGAGGAGAGGTTCGAATTTCTCAAGATGCCTTGAGGGAGATTATTGCTCGTAGCGCAACTGCGTTGCCGGGCGTTTTAGAGGTTCAATCAAGCCTTCGAGAGCGTGAAACTGGACTTCAGATTATGGTCGCTTGCCAATTTGAGCAAGGAGTTCTGATCCCAAAGACGTCTGAAGAATTACTAGCAAAAGTTAAACAGGATGTCGAACTTTATACAGGAATTATAGTGACAGAGGTGAAAGTGCTCGTGCGTCGTCTAGAGAAGACCCGTTCGGCACGCGTCCGATGAGTGGATTCTGGTTAAAAATTGGAGAGAAAAGTTCATACTTTTTAGTTTGGGCTATGGACAATCACCCGGGTAAACTCATCGGAACAGCCATAGGGTTTTTGCTGGGTTTGCTGATGGTCACTCTGGGCTTTTGGCGCACGTTGGTATTAGCCTTATTTGCTGTTTTAGGATTTGTCTTAGGAAAACGCCAAGATGATCATCAAGATATTACAACTTGGTTAGAAAGAAATTTTAATAAGTTCTAGGAGGAATTCCCTTGAGTCGAAGATTAGCCCGTGAAACAGCATTACAAGTCCTTTTTCAAAGGGACCTGACGAAAGAACCGCTGATTACTGCGGAGGAAGTTCAACGTTGGGCTGTAGAATTTCAAGTCCCCGAAGCCAGTAGGGGTTTTGCCCAAGAATTAGTCGATGGTACGATAACCCATCAGGGTGAAATTGATCAATTGATTGCTTCACTAGCTCAGGATTGGACCATTAGCCGCATGGCGAATGTGGACCGCAATGTAATGCGTTTGGCTACGTATGAGATTCTGTTCCGTCCAGATATTCCAGGTCGTGTGAGTCTCAATGAAGCCATCGAATTAGCAAAGCGTTTTGGAGGAGAGGAATCTGCAAAGTTCGTCAATGGAATTCTTGACCGAGTCGTTGATCAGAAGTCCATTGGCGACTCACTTGATACGGAAGCTAACTCGTCTAAACCTCTGGGTAGTACCTGATGTTGACGATTCAATTATTCTAAGATCCAATCTTCTAATTTTTTTGATTATAAGGCACTTCTTGAAGGAAAAACGAATAAAGATCTCGAATAATTAAGTACATGAGGAAAATTTTCTTAGACATTGAGGAGGAGTCAAATGTACCGCGTCGTTAAAAAAAGACTGCTGGCACAGGGCATTGCCTTGCTGGAAGTTGATGCACCGGCTGTGGCCGCGAAAGTGGAGCCAGGCCAATTTGTGATTGTTCGTGTGGATGAGTTGGGTGAGCGAATTCCGCTTACTGTCATGGACTTTGATCGAGAAAAGGGCACTATCACGATTGTTGTACAAGATGTGGGGTATTCTTCAGCCATCATCACGGGCATGAATGAAGGGGATGAATTCCAAGATTTTGTGGGACCGTTGGGTGTTGCGTCTGAAATTGAGAATTATGGTACTGTTGTGTGCATTGGTGGGGGCTTAGGTATTGCTCCTATTCATCCAATCGCACGGGCATTAAAAGAAGCGGGGAACCATGTGATTTCCGTCTTGGGTTCAAGGAGTGCGGACCTTCTGATTTTGGAAGAAGAAATGCGTTCCGTGAGTAACGAAGTTGTGATTGCCACAAACGATGGAAGCTTAGGCGTTAAAGGGTTTGTGACAGATGGGTTGGCTCAGGTCCTAGCTCAGGGTCATAAAGTAGAGGCGATTTGGGCGATTGGTCCTATGGTTATGATGAAAGCAGTTGTGGATTATACCCGTCCTTTGGGTCTTAAAACGATCGTCAGCATGAATCCAATTATGGTGGACGGGACAGGAATGTGTGGTGCTTGCCGGATCAGTGTGGGCAATGAAACTAAATTTGCTTGTGTGGATGGACCAGAGTTTGATGGGCATTTGGTTGATTTTGATTTAGCCATGAAGCGTCTTGCTTTTTATAAGGATGAAGAAAACCGAGCCAAGGCTCGTCTGGAATGTGACCATGAAGGAGGGCATCACTAATGGCAGAGAACGTTGAAAGTACAAAAAAAGTAAAAATCCCTCGTCATGAAATGCCTTGCCAGGATCCTCAGGTTAGAGCACATAACTTTGAAGAAGTCGCTCTGGGCTACTCACAAGAAACGGCCATAGAAGAAGCAAAGCGTTGTTTACAATGTAAAAAACCATTGTGCCGTACTGGCTGCCCTGTGGAAGTGCTGATCCCAGATTTCATCAAACAAATTGCTGAGGGGGATTTCCAGGAAGCGGCTAAGGTTTTGAAAGTTAAGAATTCCTTACCCGCGGTGTGTGGGCGCGTTTGCCCCCAAGAATCTCAATGTGAAAGCAAATGTATTTTGGGAATTAAAGGAGAATCTGTGGCGATTGGTCGCTTAGAGCGTTTTGCTGCGGACTTTGGCATGAAATCTGAAAAGGCAGAGATGGAAAAAGTAGAGCCGAGCGGTAAACGTGTGGCCATTATCGGCGCTGGACCTTCTGGATTAGCGTGTGCAGGTGACCTGGCTAAAGCTGGACATGCTGTGACTATTTTTGAGGCCTTGCACGTTGCAGGGGGTGTTCTGATGTATGGAATTCCTCAGTTCCGTTTGCCGAAAGAAATTGTACAAACGGAAATCGAAAACCTAAAACAAATGGGGGTTGAGATCCTTACCAACCAAGTCGTTGGAAAAATTACCTCTGTGGATGAACTTATGGAAAATGGATATGATGCGGTGTTTATTGGTACGGGTGCTGGACTTCCTTACTTTATGGATATCCCTGGAGAGAACTTAAATGGAGTCTATTCTGCCAATGAGTTCTTAACCCGGACAAATTTGATGAAGGGTTACAAGTTCCCAGATTATGCGACTCCTGTAAAAGTAGGAAAAAATGTCGCTGTGTTAGGTGCTGGGAATGTCGCGATGGACTCCGCACGTACTGCCTTCCGCTTGGGTGCAGAAAATGTTTACATCATCTATCGTCGTTCTCGTGATGAGATGCCAGCACGTAAAGAAGAGCTTGAGCATGCGGAAGAAGAGGGAATCCAATTCCGTCTGTTAACAAATCCCGTTTCTATCGAAGGAGACGAGCGTGGCTGGGTAAAAAGCTTGACCTGCTTGCGTTACGAACTTGGAGAGCCGGACGCTTCAGGACGACGTGCTCCGGTTGCTATTAAAGGGTCCGAATTCGAAATTCCGATGGACACGGTAGTCGTAGCGATTGGCCAAGGGCCGAATCCTCTTGTAACGACGTCTACCCCTGGCTTGGAGTTAAACAAGCGGGGTAATATTGTCGCAGATGCTGAAACGTTAATGACTTCTAAGCCTGGTGTTTTTGCAGGCGGAGATATCGTCACTGGTGCTGCTACGGTTATTTTGGCCATGGGAGCTGGTAAAAAGGCTGCAGAGGGAATCAACCAGTATCTTAAAGCAAAATAAACTCGTTTGATTAAAGTAAAGTTAAGGGCTGAAGTGGGGTGTTTACCCCACTTCAGTGTAACAAGAGCCCTTGTTTATTGATGTGAAAATTAATCGATAATCTGAAAGGAGTGTGTCTATTGTCTCAATTGTTGGATGGCAAAGCAGTGTCCAAAATTCTTAAGGAAGAAATTCGTGAGGAAATTGCACAGTGGAAAGAAAAAGGAGTGCAACCTAAACTCGCGGTAATTTTAGTTGGTGATGATCCTGCTTCAGTGGTCTATGCACGGTCAAAGCAGAAAGTTTGCGAGGGTATCGGTATGGCCTTTGAACTTTTCACGATGCCGGGAGCTACACCAGAAGCGGATATTCTGGCAAGGATTGAGAGCCTAAATAATGATCAATCTGTTCATGGCATTATGATTGAACTTCCGCTTCCTAAAGGGATTAAGAAAGAAAAAGTTATGGCTGCAGTACGCCCAGATAAGGATGTAGACGGAGTTCATCCTATCAATCGTGGGTATATTTTAAGTGGCGAGGATGGGCTTTTCCCAGCCACCCCACAAAGCTGTATTGAGTTGCTTCTGCGCTCCGGTGTTGAGATTGCAGGAAAACATGTCGTCATTGTAGGCCGAGGAGAAACTGTTGGCAAACCCTTAGTTTTCCTGATTCTGAAGCACAATGCGACGGTGACTATTTGTCATTCTAAAACTCCGGACTTGGGAGCATTCACCCGTCAGGCCGATATTTTGATCGCAGCAGTGGGTCGCGCCAAGTTGATCAAAAAGGATATGGTCAAAGCGGGAGCGATTGTCGTCGATGCCGGGATCAATGAAACTCCAGAGGGAATTTGCGGGGATGTGGATTTCCAAGCGGTTCAAGAAGTTGCTGAGTTGATTTCGCCAGTTCCGGGTGGGGTAGGTTCTCTGACCACTGCTTTGATTATGCGTAATGTTCTGAAGGGAATCGTTCTTCAAGGGGGGACGCGTTAATGGATATGAATCAAATTTGGCAATGGACGACAGAAGAATTCCTGACTGTGTCCGCCAGCTCCTCACCGACACCCGGCGGGGGCAGTGTTTCTGCTTTTGTAGGAGCACAGGCTGCGTCGATGGCTTGCATGGTGGCTAACCTTACGATCGGTAAGGAAAAATATAAAGAGGTGGAACCTCAAGTAAAAGAGATCTTGTCACAGGGAGAAACGGTTTTAAACGCGCTTAAAACCGGATTGAGTCAGGATATCGCTGAGTTCTCGAATTTTATGGCTGTTCTGAAATTGCCAAAAGGCACGGATGAGGAAAAAGCTGTGCGCGCTACGAAAATGCAAGAGGTCTTAATTTCGGCTACGGATACTCCCCTCGGAATCGCCCAGAATTGCTTTAAAGTTTTACAATTAGCCCAGGAACTTGCTCCGATCGGTAATAAAGGGGCGATCAGCGATGTCGGTGTTGCGGCATATTTAGCGGAGAGTGCCTTGAAATCTGCAATGCTTAGTGTGGATATCAACCTTCCTCAGATTAAAGATCCGGGGTATCAAGAGCGGGTAAAGGCTGAACGAGCGAGACTATTTGAACAAGCTGCGGTAATTTGTGCGGAGACGGTCGCCGTAGTCCAAAGTCGGCTGTAAGTCAGAAGTCCGATGCTCGATGCGCGATGCACGAAGTATAGGCGGTTATTCATCTGATATAGGAAACTTACCTATATTAGTTTCCACACTTTATTATAGGTTTTAGCTAAAACTTATTCAGTGGCTACATGTGCGACATTCGAGGTTCGAACCGCGAACCGCGAGCATCGTGCTTCGGTTTTGTGCAGGGGGTGAGGAATAATTTCCTTCCCTCTTGTTTTTTTGTTATGATAGGTTTAGAGGTGATATTTGTGCCTAAAATATGGACAGTGTCCGAGTTGGTAGGGCAAATCGGACAAGTCTTGCAGGATCGAGCGGATTTGCAAAACTGCTGGATTAGTGGTGAACTTTCGAACTTTAAGAATCACCGTGCTTCTGGGCACTGGTATTTTACGCTGAAAGATGAGTCTTCCAGTCTTAAAGGAGTTATGTTTAAAAGCCGTTCCGAACGCGTGCGTTTTGTCCCGTCAGACGGACTAAAAGTCATGATTCGGGGAAATATCCGCATGTACGAGCGGGAGGGAACGATTCAATTTTACGCTGAAGAGATGGAACCCAGCGGGATTGGCCAACTCTATTTAGCGTTTGAACAACTCAAAAAGAAGCTTGAAGAGGAAGGACTCTTTGATCCAGCACGCAAAAAAGAAATTCCTCGCTTTCCTAAGCGAGTGGGCATTGTGACGAGCCCGACGGGAGCGGCAATTCGGGATATTATTAATATAATGGGGCGACGTCATCCGGGAATGTCGTGGATCTTGGCACCAGCTGCAGTTCAAGGAGAAGCGGCACCGCGGGAAGTAGCTCAGGCGATCGCTCGCCTAAATCGTTACGGAAATGTCGACGTCTTAATTGTCGGTCGGGGTGGGGGATCTTTAGAAGAGTTATGGGCCTTTAATACTGAAGTTGTGGCCCGTGCTATCTCAGCGTCTGTTATTCCAGTCATTTCAGCGGTGGGACATGAAACCGATGTGACTATTTCAGACTATGTTGCAGATTTGCGTGCGCCGACTCCATCTGCCGCGGCTGAACTGGCCGTGCCTATATTACAAGACCTAAAGTTTCAAGTCATTCAACTACGTGCTCGACTTCAAAGTGATATGGGGATGCTGATCGAGAGGAAGCGTCAATACCTTGATGGGATCGCGAATAAGGGGCCTCTTAAAGATCCTTTCTGGCGCATTGATCAAAATCGCCAACGCTTAGATACCCTGCAGGTGCGCCTTCAGGAGAGCATGACTAGATTTGTAGCCGATAAAAATGGTATACTAACCCTATTGGCAGCTAAGTTAGATTTGCTGAGCCCTTTGGCTATTTTGGGTCGAGGCTACTCGTTGACCTACGATGCAGAGGGGAAACTTCTTCGCTCCGCTCAAAAGGTGGAGGTTGATGAACAAATTAGGATTCGCTTAGGAGAAGGAAGTTTATGCTGCCAAGTGTTAGAGAAGGAGATTTAATCCATGAGCAATGAAAATTGGTCGGATGACCTTTTTGTTGAGTCTTCTGAGCAAGAAGAACCCCTCTCTCTGGAAATTGGGATTCATAATTTAGAGAAAATCGTGAAATTGCTTGAACAGAAAGATCTTCCTTTGGAAAAGGCTTTGGGCCTATTCAAGAAGGGCGTTGGTCTTGTACAGTACTGTTCCAACGTTTTGGATCAAGCGGAAAAGCAGATGGAAATTCTGCTTGAAGATCAGGACGGACAGTTGCAGGTAAAACCTGCAAGTTTTGAAGTGGAAGGGTGAACGTAAAGCGTGTTCAAAGAGACGTTTCAGCGCTATCTCACCATGGTTGAGCAGAGCCTTGCACAATTGCCATGGGACAAGGACAGCTTAAATGAGAGCATGTATTATTCCTTGATTGGGGGAGGTAAGCGTATTCGACCAGTTCTCGCTCTGGCCTCTGCAGAAGCTGTGGGTGGTCATCTGCAAGATATTTTACCTGCTGCGCTTTCGTTGGAACTTATTCATACGTATTCCTTAATCCATGATGATTTACCCGCCATGGATAATGACGACTATAGACGGGGAAGATTATCAAACCATAAGGTTTTTGGCGAGGCTCAGGCTATTTTAGCCGGGGATGCATTATTAACTTATGCCTTTGAACTTCTGGCAACCCCAGGCCTTGGTCGGCCTGAGAGGCAGCTTCGTGTTATTCGTGAGGTTGCGGTGGCTGCCGGAAAAGCGGGTATGGTCGGTGGGCAGGTTGCGGATGTCGCTGGAGAAGGGAAAACGCTGAACCTAGACGAGATTGAAAAGATTCATAAGGCTAAAACTGGTGCTTTACTGACGGTTTCTGCTCGGCTCGGCGGAATTTTAGCGGGTGGTACTGAGCCGCAGGTTGAAGCGTTGACTGAATATGCCCAGGCCTTGGGATTAGCGTTTCAAATAAAAGACGATATCCTTGATGTGGTGGGGGACAGTGAAACAATCGGTAAACCCGTTGGGAGCGACCTTCGCCAGGGTAAGTCGACTTATCCCTCTTTGTTAGGGTTAGAAGGCGCAGAGCGACAAATGCATACCCAAATACAAAAAGCACAGTCTGCCTTAAAGCCTTTTGGTACAGGTGCAACCTTTCTAAACGAGCTAGCTTACTATATAGAACAACGCCAGCATTGAAAGAGGTCGTGATCATGCCGATTATCCCAGGAATCTTTTACAATGCAATCCTTGTTTCCGCTGTGACAGCTTGGTTAATAGCTCAACTCCTTAAAGTCGTTGTAAATCTGTCTTTAGTAAGGAAACTGAATCTTCAACTACTTCTGAGCTCAGGTGGTTTTCCTAGTTCTCACTCCGCAACGGTAAGTGCTCTAGCTTTAGGAATTGGAAAATACTATGGGTGGGATTCCCCCATCTTTGCTGTTTCTGCCGTTTACGGTATGGTTGTGATGTATGATGCTGCAGGGGTACGACGAGCGGCGGGGAAACAAGCCGAAGTTCTCAATCAGTTGGTTGAAAATCTATACCTAGGGTCTGACCTTGCCCAAGAACGCCTGAAGGAACTCATTGGACATACTCCGTTTGAAGTATTCGGGGGCGTGATTGTAGGAATCATTGTGGGACTGTTGGTCTGAGATCGGGTTGAGGAGGGTTAACTAATCGTTGGCAGTACGCAAACGTAAGAGCTGGAAACATCTTGTAGTTGTTTTTTTGGGGAGTTTTGTCATTGCGGCCATTGTGGGAATTGGTTCTGAATTGCTGATGCGCCGGGCGGAGTCATTATGGGTAGCCGCATTGTTTCTTTTAGGCGTGATAGGGGTTCATATTGTCTTTGATGTTGTCGGAATTGCCGCGACAGCAGCAAATGAAGCTCCTCATCATGCTAGGGCAGCTAACCGTGTCAGGGGCGCGCGCCAGGCCGTCTATCTCGTGCGTCACGCGGACTTGGTGGCGAATATAGCCAACGATGTCGTGGGAGATGTTACTGGGACGTTAAGCGGAGTGATGGCTGCTGCGATTGTCATAGATATTGTCCGTTATTATCCGATATTTGGAACGAGAGAGATTTGGTTAACCACTCTCATCTTAGCCTTAGTAGCGTCGATAACCATTACAGGCAAAGCTGTGGGAAAATCCTTTGCCATTCATGATGCTAATAAAGTGATTGCTTGGGTTGGGAGCGCGATTGCCGCTGTTGAACAAATCACAGGTTGGAGCCTGACTGGACAGAAAAAACGAGGAGGAAAGAAGGATGGGGCTACTCGAAAAAATTTATGAGCCGAAGGATTTGCGCCGCTTAGATTTCACCGAACTTGAAACTCTGGCGCAAGAGATTCGGCAAAAAATGATTGACGTGGTCTCTAAAAATGGTGGTCATTTAGCTTCGAACCTCGGAGTTGTTGAACTCACTTTAGCGATACATAGGACATTTGATAGCCCCCACGACAAGATTGTGTGGGATGTGGGTCATCAGACCTATGTACATAAGCTTTTGACGGGTCGATTGGACTGGTTTAGTACGATTCGCCAATATAATGGATTGTCCGGATTTCCTAAACGGGCGGAGAGCGTCCATGATTGCTTTGAAACGGGCCATTCCAGCACATCCATTTCCGCAGCAGTGGGGTTTGCCAAAGCACGAGATGTTCTTCGAGAGAACCACCATGTTTTGGCCGTAATCGGAGATGGTGCGATGACCGGCGGAATGGCTTTTGAGGCCTTAAATCATGCAGGTCAAAGTGAAACCAATATGATTGTGGTCTTAAATGATAACGAAATGTCCATTTCTCCTAATGTAGGAGCCATGTCCTCTTATCTCAATCGATTGAGGACTGACCCGCGTTATGATAAGCGCAAAGAAGATATTGAGTACCTTTTAAAACGCATACCGGGTATTGGAACACAAGTCGCTAAGATGGTGGCCAAAGCCAAAGATAGTCTGAAGTACCTTTTGGTGCCGGGACTTATTTTTGAAGAATTGGGTTTCACGTATTTGGGACCGATTGACGGACATGATCAAGCCTTAGTTGAACAGGTTCTAGACCAGGCTAAACATAAAAAGGGACCCGTGCTTGTCCATGTGGTGACCCGCAAAGGAAAAGGCTATAGACCTGCAGAGGAAAATCCTGATATCTTTCATGGAGTCGGCCCTTTTGATACGGAAACGGGAAAGAGGACTAAAATTTCTGCTCCACCGACCTATACGACGGTGTTCGGGGAAACCCTTTGCGCGCTTGCTAAGGAAGATCCTAAGATCGTGGCCATTAGTGCGGCCATGCCCAGCGGGACAGGTCTTAATGTGTTTGCCAGTCAATTTCCTGAACGCTTTTTTGATGTTGGCATAGCAGAACAACATGCCGTTACATTTGCAGCTGGGTTGGCCTTTGGGGCTCTTAAGCCAGTTGTGGCAATCTATTCTACCTTTTATCAGCGGGCCTTTGATCAAGTATTGCATGATGTCTGTTTGCAACAGGCCAATGTTGTGTTAGCCATTGACCGTGCTGGAGTTGTAGGGGATGATGGGCCCACGCATCACGGGGTATTCGATATTTCCTTCTTTCGGATAATGCCAAATCTGGTTATTATGGCGCCAAAAGATGAGAACGAGTTACGCCATATGCTCTATACGGCATTACAATATTGCGGACCTGTGGCCTTGCGTTATCCGAGATCGGTTGGGCAAGGTGTGAAACTGGATGAGACGTTAATGAATATCCCCATTGGCAAAGCGGAAGTCTTACGTCAAGGCAAGGATGTGACTTTGATTGGAATCGGCCCAATCGTCAATCTCTGCCTACTGGCAGCGCAGGAATTACGCCACCGCGGCGTAGACGCTGCGGTCATTAACTTGCGTTATGTTAATCCGCTTGATCGTGAACTCCTTATCCATTATGCGCGTTTAACAAAACATTTTATTACGATCGAAGACCAAGTTCTTAAGGGAGGCATGGGAAGTGCCATCCTTGAACTTCTGGAAGAAGAAGGAATCGAAGGAGTTGCCTTCGAACGCCTAGGATATGATGGGTTCGTGGATCAAGGACCAATTCCTCAACTTCATAAAGTCCATGGATTGTCAGTTAAAGGGATCATGCAAGCAGCAGAACGCTTACAATTAATCCGCCGCGTCGCACAATCCTAGGAGGGAGTTTTCACGGGGACATAAGGAAGGGACGGGAAGGGATACTGTGGCAAAGGGAAAGGAACGCATCGATCTCTTATTAGTTAAGAATGGGTTGGCTACCAGTCGTGAGAAGGGCAAAGCAATGGTTATGGCGGGAATCGTGTTTGTCGGTGGGCAGCGCGTAGACAAGCCGGGCACGGAAATAGCGGAAGAATCCTTGATCGAACTGAAAGGGGAAACCTTGCCGTTCGTTTCTCGCGGTGGACTAAAGCTAGCTAAGGCAGTTGAAGAGTTTGGGCTCATATTCAAAGATCAGGTAGTCGTTGATATCGGGGCTTCCACAGGTGGCTTTACGGACTGTGTTTTGCAAAACGGCGCGAAGCGAGTTTATGCAGTGGATGTCGGATATGGACAATTGGATTGGAAACTTCGGACAGATCCCCGCGTTGTCTCGATGGAACGGGTGAATGCTCGTTATTTGAATAGCGAATCTCTACCTGAACAAGTGGATTGGGTCGTTTCAGATGTTGCCTTTATCTCTATAACGAAGATATTCTCAGCTATGTTAGCCATCCTTAAAGATGGAGGGCAGGTGTTATCCTTGATTAAGCCCCAATTTGAGGCCGGACGGGAGCATGTGGGGAAAAAAGGGGTCGTTAAAGACGGCTTAGTTCATAAACAGGTGTTGGAACAAGTCCTCAGTCAGGCTGAAAGTGTGGGCTTTCGGGTACTAGGCGTGGCTTATTCTCCGATTCGCGGCCCGGAAGGCAATATTGAATACCTAGCCTGGTTGGGGTTACATACCGGTTCGGGAATCAGCTGGCATGACGAACTGGAACGTTTGGTTCAGAACGCTCAGAAAGAGACGGAGTAACGTATGGAAAGAGTCGTTGGTTTATGGCTCAATAAGAGCAAACCGGAAGCACAGACGTTGGCTCTCCAAATTATACCTTGGTTCCAAGCTCGCGGATGGGACGTTTTGACAGAGTGGGTAGATATCCTAGAGCGCGGAGCGAAGTTTTTAATTTCCTTGGGTGGGGATGGAACGCTCCTTCAAGCAGCTCGAGAAGGTGCGCCGTTGGGGATCCCAGTGTTAGGTGTTAATTTTGGGCGCTTGGGGTTTTTATGTGAAATTGAGCGGGAAGATGTTTTTGGTGCCTTAGAAAAGGTTTTACATCAAGACTTTAAAATTCAAGAACGTTTAATGTTGAATGCGCTTATCAAGCGGGAGGGTTCGAACGCTCTTTCTCAGTTGGTCTTGAATGACATAGTGTTTTCTCGGGAGAGTGAGGATGGAGTCATAACCCTTCAGGTAAATCTGTCGGGGGAACCCTCTGTAAGTTATCCGGCCGACGGCTTGATTGTCGCGACCCCAACGGGTTCCACAGCCTATTCGCTATCTGCAGGTGGACCGATCATTAGCCCCAATGTTCAGGCAATTTTACTGACGCCATTAGCAGCACATTCCCTGTCGGCACGCCCCATGCTTGTTTCAGATCAGGAAGAAATTGAAATCCTTCTGGCCCACGGGGAGCAATGCCTGGTGACCTTTGATGGGCGGCATAGTGTTAAGATTTGCTCAGGTGAAACAGTCGTGATTACGACGGCTCCAATTAAGGCTCAGCTCATACGGGTAGGAAGCCGAAGTTTTCCCCAAGTGGTTCGAGAAAAGTTAAGGGATCGTTGGCATGAGTGAGAAGAGAAAAGAACATTGGAGGCTTTGTGTATGAAAGCTCGTCGCCAGATGAAGGTTCAAGAAATTATTACGAAGGAGATTATTCGCACTCAAGAAGAACTTGCCGATAAATTGCACTTATCAGGATTTAATGTCACTCAAGCAACGGTTTCCCGGGATATTAAAGAAATGGGACTCATTAAAGTTCCAAGTTTGGGAGACGAATACCGCTATGCCGTTCCGAGCGAAGTACATCCGGTAAACTTACAAGATCGCCTCAAACGAGTGCTACGTGAAACCGTGGTTTCTATTAATGACACGGAAAGCCTTGTTGTGATTCGAACCATCCCGGGAAATGCACATGCGTTAGCGGCTGTCATGGACAATAGTAACTGGGAAGAGGTCATTGGTACAGTCGCAGGGGATGACACGATTCTTTTGGTTATTAAGCCGAAAGAGGCTGTTCCAACAGTCTTAGAACGGATTACCACCTTGCTTGGATAGGAGGGACGTTATGCTTGCGGAGTTGCACGTGGAAAATTTTGGCTTGATGGAAGCAGTTCGTTTAAGTTTCGGTCAGGGGTTGACGGTGTTCACAGGAGAAACGGGTGCAGGGAAATCTATGTTGATTGACGCCTTGGGGGTTCTTTTGGGTGGCCGAGCCAGTGCAGACCTGATCCGGCATGGGGAAGCTCAGGCCCGAATTGAAGGGGTTTTCGAAGACCTTGCCCCGGAGTACATAAGACGGTTAGAAGAAGAGGGTTATCCAGTTGAAGAGGGCCAATTGTTTCTCTATCGAGAAATTAACACCTCGGGTAAAAACATTTGCCGTGTTCAAGGTCGTACGATTCCGCTTACCCTCTATCGTTCACTATGTTTAGGTCTTGTGGATATTCACGGCCAAATAGAACATCTGTCTCTCTTTCGCACCGAAACTCACCGCGATCTCTTAGATGCCTTGGGGGGACTTCAGGACGATGTTATCTTAGTAAACAAAGCAGCGAAAGCTTATCAAGCGATCCTACGTAAAGAACGGGAGTTGTCCATTTCAGAAGAGGAACGGCAAAAACGTGAAGAAATCTTGCGTTATCAAATCGAGGAGATAGCTCAGGTTAACCCGCTTCCGGGAGAAGAGGGAGAGCTTACTCTGGAGAAGAAACGCTTAAGTAATGCGGAACGAATCACTAGTTTGATCTCAGATGCCTATGTTGCCTTATATGAGGGTTCAGCTGGCAAACTGGCGGCATTTGACCTTTTGGGTCAAACGCGTAAAGCTCTTCAAGAGCTGGCTCGGTTGGATGAAGCGTTTAATGGTTTTGAACAAATTGAGTCCATCTATTATGCGACTGAGGATTTGGCGGACCAAGTTAGGGTATACCGCGATAATTTTGAGTTTGAACCGGGAAGGCTCGACCAGATTGAGGAGCGGCTTATTCAGTTAAACAGACTCCGAAAATACGGGACAAGCCTGGAAGATATCTTGGAGAAACGCGAGAAAATGATTCAAGAGTTAGATCAAATTACCCATGTCCAAGAACAATTTGAATCCATCTATAAAGAAAAGAAGACAACCCGACAAACTTACGACACGGTAGCTAAGTTGCTTAGCCAGAAACGTCTCGAAATCGCTGCACGAATCGAGAAAGGCCTAACTCTAGAACTTGCCGACCTGAGCTTAGAGAGAAGTCGGTTTGAAGTTCGATTTACGCCTAACGAAGAGCCAACGAGTGGTGGTGCTGAGTTGGTAGAGTTTTATTTCTCGGCTAATATGGGAGAACCCCCAAAACCTTTAGCGAAAGTTGCATCCGGAGGAGAGATGTCTCGTTTGATGTTAGCCTTGAAAAGCTTACTGGCTAAAGTGGAATCTGTGGGAACGTTCATCTTTGATGAAGTAGATAGTGGAGTTGGGGGCAGGACGATTCATAAAGTGGGTGAAAAGCTGGCCAAGATCGCCCAGAACAAACAGGTTTTTTGTATCACTCATGCTGCTCAAGTCGCAGCATTTGCAGATGTTCATTATGGCATTATAAAAGAAGTGAATGGCGATAGGACACGGACACAGGTTGAATCTTTGTCAGAGTCTGATCGCCTTGAAGAGCTTTCCAGGATGCTCGGAGGCGGGGAAGTGGAAATTACGCGTAAACACGCCCAGGAGCTATGGGAACGATCTCGAGTACGTCAATAACGATTCACAATTTAAAATGCACAGTTATTAATGGACCATGGTTTTCAATTATTTTCTTAAATTTCGTTTGATGAAGGCTGCACATAATTATGCAGTCTTTTTCTTTTGTCTAATTTGCCAATCTTTAAGGAAATATGGAACGTATTATACAGGATGAAACAGAAGAGATTTGGTTAATTTAAGATCATAATTCACTTAACTTATTAGAAACGCTCTAATCATGAGGAAAAGGGAAGAAAAGAAGAAAAATGGGGAGAATAGAGTGGAGGATGATAAGAGAGTGAAAAAGAAGAGCGTTTTAGTTTTTGTCAGTCTCTTGTTCTGCACCTTCCTTTGTATGAATCCTAGTTTTCAACAGTTAGTGGAATTTCCTGAACAATATCAAGTCAGTCAAATGGAACCTCAATTAAATGGATTTTGGTCAAGAATTATCAAGGTTGAGAAAATACCATCATCGAATCAAATCGTTTCAGTCGCATCTGGAAAACTCTCCAATTCTATAGGGTCAGAAAAACTAGAAGTAGCTTACAAGTTGTTTGGGATTTTCCCTTTAAGATCCGGTGAAGTCGAAGTGATGAAGCCTATGAAATTGATACCAGGCGGACAATCGATCGGTGTTACTTTGCAGACTAAGGGTGTAATGGTAGTCGGACAAGCCCCGGTTGTAGACAAAAGTGGAAGAAAAACCTTCCCTGCCAAGGATGCTGGAATCGAAGTTGGGGATATTCTCTTGAAAATTAACAATCAAGAGGTGCGATCTGATCAAGATGTCTCAAATGCGGTTCATCTAGCAGGAGAACAAAAGGGAAGCGCAAATGTACTATTTAAACACCAGGACCAGATTTTGGAGAAAATTGTAAGACCTATTTTTTGTGTAGAAACAGGAAGGTATCGTATGGGTTTATTTGTGAGAGATGAAGCTGCGGGTGTCGGCACACTGTCTTTTTTAGACCCTGAATCAAAACAATATGGTGCCCTTGGACACGTGATTACTGACGCAGACACAAACCAAAAAATTGAGATCTTCAATGGTAAAATCATTGCATCCTCCATCTATGCCATTGAGAAAGGGAAACGCGGGCACCCGGGCGAAAAAATCGGTTCGTTTGTTTCTAATTCATCGTTTATGGGGTCTATCGAAAAGAATACTATGACTGGGATTTTTGGAAAAATGAGCGGTGCAGTCGTGAACCCATATTTTAAAGAGGCAATTTCAGTAGGGTGGGAATCTGAGGTTAAGGTTGGTCCTGCCAAGATTTATACAGTGATTCAGGGGGAAAAGATCGAGGAGTTTAATGTTAATATTGATCGGGTGATGCATAATCGCACGGATAGCAAAAATATGATTGTACGCGTAACAGACCCAAGGCTACTAGACATTACGGGTGGTATCATCCAAGGGATGAGTGGAAGTCCAATTGTACAAGATGGTAAACTCATCGGGGCCGTTACTCATGTTTTTGTAAATGATAGTCAACGAGGTTATGGGGTATTTATCCAAAATATGTTAAACGAAACTCGACAGCTCGAGAAAAACGAAGCGGCATAAGGGTAAAAAAATCAAATAAATATGAAAGAGCAGCATTTATGAAAAAGGTTGCTCTTTTCTTTTATAAAATTGACATTTCATTCCTATAAAAGAAGGAGTTAACGAAACAATTGTCGAAATAATACTACCAAATATGTCTGTAATGAGGAGGATCCTGGGAAATGCAAAGACCTATTCGAGTCTTATTGGCAGATGATAACCGGGAATTTGTCGAGATAGTCAAAGAATTTATTGAACGGCAAGAAGATATGAGTCTTGTTGGGGTGGCCTATAACGGAAATGAGGCTCTGGAATTAATTTTCCGAGAAGAACCTCATGTTGTTCTGTTAGATATTATTATGCCTCACCTCGATGGTTTGGGTGTCCTTGAAAAACTCCAAAATGCAGTCCAAAGGCCTAAAATTATTGTGTTAACTGCGTTTGGTCAGGAATCAATGACACAACGTGCCGTAAGCCTTGGAGCTAACTATTACATATTGAAGCCATTTGAATTGGAAACCTTGGGTAAACGCATTCGCCAATTACAAGATGACTTTACGGATGCTTTTAGTGGTACCCCAATGACAAACACGATGACTGACGGAAAGAATAATTCGAGTTCGCATGTCTCAAATTCGCAGATTTCTAATGGAATCTTACCTCCGACGACAAAAAACCTTGAAGTTGAAGTCACACGAATGATCCACCAAATGGGAGTTCCGGCCCATGTTAAAGGGTATCAGTATTTACGGGATGCTATTGTTAGTGTAGTTTTAAATATTTCCCTCCTTGGAGCAGTAACCAAGGAGCTTTATCCTATGATCGCAGCTAAATATCAAACCACACCAAGCCGTGTCGAACGAGCGATTCGTCATGCTATTGAATTGGCTTGGGATCGCGGAAACATCGATTTTATGAATCGTTTTTTTGGCTATACTATTAACGTTGATCGTGGTAAGCCAACGAATTCTGAGTTTATCGCAATGGTTGCCGATAAATTACGGATGTCAATGATGTAACAAATATTAACCGAAAAACACCTTTATTATCACCTGAATTATTGGGTAATAATAAAGGTGTTTTTATCTGCCAAACTTTATTTCCGTTATTTCATATGGGAACGGCTTCGACTCTTTAAGATAGTTTGCATTTAAATATTAAAGAGATCTGTTTGGAACTGAAAATTAATATAGGTGCAAAATATTGTAAAGCAGGATTTGCACGCCAGAAGACGAATTAATACATAAAACGACAGAAAGTTCTGACCGCAGAGGGGGATAAAGAAAATGTTTGTGCGTAGTCAGCTCGATAGATTGGCTGAGGTAACGAATCATGGGATCTTAGGGATTAACCTACTCAATGAAATTGTGATCTGTAATTCGTCGACAGCCGATTTATTTGAGATGTCCGTTGAAGATATATTAGGCAAGGATTTATGGCAACTGATGCCGGACGATTCGCTGCCTTACATTCGAGATTCAGAAACGATTGAATTTAGCACTCTGAGCCGAATTGGCAACAAGACGATCATAGCCAGTCGCATGCCCTATAAAGACGATCAAGGACGCGTAATCGGGGCAGTGGCCTTCTTGCGGGATATGACGGAATATGAAGATCTCAGGGTTAAAGTCAACATGCTACAGGAAGTACGCACCCTTCTGACGGCCATAATTAACTCCACACAGGATGCTATTTCCGTAGTGGATGAAAATGGGCTAGGAATTTTGATTAACCCTGCATATACTCATTTGACAGGTTTAACTGAGGAGGATGTCATAGGTAAACCACCCACAGTAGACATAGCAGAAGGGGAAAGTATGCACGTTAAGGTTCTAAGAACCCGTCAACCCGTCAAAGGAGTTTCAATGAAAGTAGGGCCGAATCGCAAAGAGGTGATCGTAAATGTTGCTCCAGTTATCGTTTCCGGACAATTACGAGGAACAGTTGGGGTCCTTCATGATATCTCAGAAATCCATAAGCTTTCTGAGGAATTAGAAAGGGCGAAGCGCTTAATTCGCCATCTAGAGGCAAAATATACGTTCAATGATATTATCGGAGAAAGTGAAGCCATTAAAGCTGCGATTGAACAAGCCCAACGGGCGGCTGTGACCCCGGCAACTGTTCTCTTGCGTGGAGAAAGTGGGACGGGAAAAGAACTGTTTGCTCATGCTATTCACCGCTCAAGCGAACGACAGAAGGGACAGTTTATTCGGGTAAATTGTGCTGCATTAGCGGATAGCCTTTTGGAAAGCGAGCTGTTTGGTTATGTTGAAGGGGCTTTTACCGGAGCCAAGCGTGGAGGGAAAGCGGGTCTCTTTGAAGAAGCCAACGGGGGAACCATTTTTCTCGATGAGATTGGAGAAATCAGTCTAAACCTTCAAGCCAAGCTCTTACGCGTCCTGCAAGAACGTGAAATTGTGAAAGTAGGCGATAATCGGTCGTTTAACGTAGATGTTCGGGTCATTGCGGCAACGAATGCCAATTTGGAAGCAGAGTTACGAGCTGGCAAATTTCGCGAAGACTTGTATTATCGTTTGAATGTAATTCCAGTGATAATTCCGCCCCTAAGACAGAGAAGGGACGATGTTCCTTTAATTGTTCATCATCTAATTCGGCGCTTTAATCAGGAATATGGACGTTGTGTCGAACATGTAAGTGAGGAAACATTGAAAATTTTGATGGGGTATCATTGGCCTGGAAATGTTCGTGAATTAGAAAACATTTTGGGCCGTGCAATAATTAATATGCGCGCAGGTGAAACCGTTGTGGAGCAACATCGTCTTCCAGTCTTGACCTTTCCAAGTGATAATTATTCTGAGGTGCAATTTGTTGACTTAGGACAATCTTCTTTGTCAGAGGAGGAAGAAGGATTTGAAGAGTTGCAACGGCAATGGGAACGCGCTTTACTGTTAGTCACTTTACAACGAACTGGGGGAAATAAAACAAAGGCAGCCCAGCATTTAAAAATGTCGATACGGAACTTCTATTATAAACTAAAACGGCATGCCCTTATATAAGGAATTCTACTTAAAAAAATCCTTTCAAAGGATTGCTTGCTTGCCAGATGAATACCGAAAATAGTATTGCAAATACACGATTGCAAACTATTGCAGGCAGATCTATGCAGGCAGAGCAGTGCTGACCATGAATACTTTTGCAGTAATCGTGGTCCTTTTTTAGTATTGCGGAGAGTATAACTACTCTACTTAGCTGTTTAGTTCTAGGCTAAATTGCTTTAAATCAGACAATTCTAAAATCAAACAGATATACTTGGTCTAGAATGTCAATTCTTGAAATACTGGCACTCATATTGCATTAACGTGTAGGCAGGGTTGACTCTGATTTATTAAGCCTAGAGCTATAAGGGGGATGCAAAATGGAGATTTTTGATTACCTTGAAAAGTATGACTACGAACAATTGGTTATTTGTCAGGATCAGACGTCGGGTTTGAAAGCGATTATTTGCATTCATGACACTACGTTGGGACCAGCTCTTGGCGGAACGCGAATGTGGAATTATGCCAATGAAGAAGAGGCAATTCTTGATGCCCTTCGCCTTGCTCGTGGGATGACGTATAAAAATGCGGCGGCAGGGCTTAATCTCGGCGGTGGGAAAACAGTAATCATTGGTGATTCACGTACACAAAAAAGCGAAGAATTGTTTCGTGCCTTTGGTCGTTATGTTCAATCCTTAAACGGTCGTTATATCACGGCTGAAGATGTGGGGACAACGGTTCGAGATATGGATTGGGTGCATCTGGAGACTGATTTTGTAACTGGAGTCTCCTCGTCCTACGGTGCTTCCGGAGATCCTTCCCCCATGACGGCGCGTGGAGTATGGCGGGGGATGAAAGCCACTGCAAAGGAAGTATATGGTAATGATTCCTTAAATGGAAAAGTAATTGCCATTCAAGGCTTGGGGCATGTCGGTCATGATTTAGCAAAACACTTGCACGGAGAGGGTGCGAGCCTCATAGTCACGGATATCCATCAAGAGGCAGTTAAACGGGTTGTTGAAGAAACAGGAGCCAAGGCGGTGGGCCTAGAAGAAATCTATGGTGTCCAGGCAGATATTTTTGCTCCTTGTGCTTTAGGGGCCGTGATTAACGATGAAACGATTCCACAATTAAAGGTTCAAATCATCGCTGGTGCTGCTAATAATGTCCTAAAAGAAGAACGTCACGGTGACAAGCTTCACGAACTTGGAATTCTTTACGCACCGGACTATGTCATTAATTCGGGTGGCGTCATCAACGTTGCTGATGAATTGGAAGGATATAATTACGAACGGGCCCTGAAAAAGGTCGAAATGGTGTATGACAATGTGGCCAAAGTTCTTAAAATCGCCAAACAGGATAACATCCCGACATACCAGGCAGCGGATCGCATGGCGGAAGAGCGTATTATGAAAATCGGACGGGTCCGTTCGAATTATTTAAGATAGTCTTATTACAGTGACACCTTTTTTTGAAACGCCTTGGGGATCCAATGAAGGCAGGCGCAAAAATGATCCTTTTTAAGATTGCCTTAGAT